>NZ_VJYZ01000032.1 GCF_007018965.1 Paracoccus marinus | reverse complement strand
CGCCATCGAGGACCTCATGCCCTGGCGCTTCAACCAGCCGTCAAGCATCGCCGCATAGGGCAACGACCTCGCGCTTACAGATGAGTGAGCGCGAGAGACAAACGCCGAAAGCCCCCGCGAGGGGGCTTCCGTGACGGCGGATGTTGGTGGGTGTTGTCGGGCGTTGCCGAGTGTCAAAATCCGGTTGCGGTGTTGATGTGGAATTTGGACATGCGAAAACCCCGCGGTGAGGCGGGGTGTAATAGTTTATTAGTGCGATAGAATTTGGTTGCGGGGGCAGGATTTGAACCTGCGACCTTCAGGTTATGAGCCTGACGAGCTACCGGGCTGCTCTACCCCGCGCCAGTTTGGTCCATGTCGGGGTCCCGCGGGGATGCGGGGTTGTCATCGTATCAGAGAGATCTGCGTTTCTTTCCAGGTCTGGCGGTGACCTACTCTCCCACGTCTTGAGACGCAGTACCATTGGCGCGACGGCGCTTAACGGCCGAGTTCGGGATGGGATCGGGTGTTTCGCTCGTGCTATGGCCACCAGACCGGGGAAGAAACGCAGCGTTTTCCCTTTCGGGAAGGTGTTGTCCAAGGATGCTTTGGAAGCGGCGCCTGGGTTCAGGTCTGCCGTCTTCCGGATCAAATCAAGCCTATCGAGCCATTAGTACCGGTCAACTGAACGCATTGCTGCGCTTACCCTTGACCGGGCGGTGGACGCGCACGTCGAAGGCCCGTTCGTAGGCCCGGTAATAGCGCGGGACCGCATCGGACGCCGGAACGGACCCCGAGGCGTCGGGATCGATCACGTCGGTCATCCGCATGCCGGGCAGGTCGTGGACCCGGTTGGCGGTGGCGAGGGTGAGCGACGGCCAGCGGAACTGCCAGGCGCCGCCCGGCCCGGGCGACTGGTCGAAGGTCACGAAGTCGCGGTCGGGCGAAAGGCCGATCTGGCGCAGGTGCCAGGCCGAGGACAACCCGGCCTGACCCGCGCCGATGACGGCGATGTCCACCTTGATCGCAAGGACGGGGCGGGCGGGGTCGGGCATGGCCGTGCCTTCCATGGCTGTCGCGGCACTATTCCGTGGCTGCGGCCGGACCTCAACCGCACGAACGAAAGCGCCGCCCCCGAAGGGACGGCGCAGGTCAACCAAGGTCTCGGCCGATCACTCGGCGGCGAACTGGTTCATGGTGTTCGCGTGGCCGCCCGCCTTCAGCGCGCGCTCGCCCGACACCATTTCCTTGAAGGTGTCGCCCAGGTCCGAGCCGACCTCGTGCTGGTGCTTCACCGCCGAGACGCCGCGGCGAATTTCCTCGCGCTGCACGGTCTTGACGTAGGCCAGCATCTTGTCCTCGCCGAAATAGCCGCGCGACAGCTCGTCCACCGACTTCGCGGTCAGGTGGAAGGTCGGCAGCGTGATGAGGTTGTGGAACACGCCCGCGCGGGCCGAGATGTCGGTCTGGAAGCGGGCCAGACGCGCGTCCGCCTCAAGCCCGATCTCGGACGCGTCGTAGTCGGCCTTCATCAGCTCGTTGCCTTCCGGGTAGTCGGCGGCCTGGATCTTGCCCTCGGCGATCCACTGGTCGCGCACCTGCTTGCGAAGGTTCAGGGTCCAGTTGAAGCTGGGCGAGTTGTTGTAGGTCAGCTTGGCGTTCGGCACTTCCTTGCGGACCTCGGCCACCATGCCGGCGATCTCGTCCACGTTCGGGGTGTCGGTCTCGATCCACAGCAGGTCCGCGCCGCCGTCGCGCAGGCTGGCGATGCAGTCCTCGATCACACGGGCGCGGCCGGTGCCTTCCTGGAACGGGAACAGGCCGTTCGGCAGGCGGACGGGTTTCACGAACTCGCCGCCCTGGAAGATCGCGAGCTCGCCTTCCTGGATCGGGTTGGCTTCGGTGATCTGCTCTGTCTTGAGCCACTTGATGTACTGGCTCGCAAGGTCGCCCGGGCGCTGGCTGACCGGCACCTTCTGGGTCAGCCCAGCGCCAAGGCTGTCGGTCCGCGCGACGATCACGCCCTCGTCGACGCCCAGCTCTTCGAAGGCGAGGCGGCAGGCGCGCAGCTTTTCGATGAAGTCCTCGCGCGGGACCGTGACCTTGCCGTCCTGGTGGCCGCACTGCTTGGCGTCCGAGACCTGGTTCTCGATCTGCAGGCAGCAGGCGCCGGCCTTGATGAGCTCCTTGGCCAGCAGGTAGGTCGCGTGTTCGTTGCCGAAGCCCGCGTCGATGTCGGCGATGATCGGGACGACGTGGGTTTCAAAGTTGTCGATCTGGTCGATGACCTTGCTGCGCTCGGCGTCCGAGCTCGCGGCTTTCAGCGCGCGGAACAGGTCGTTCATGGAGACTTCGTCGGCTTGGCGGAGCGAGGTGTAGATTTCCTCGATCAGGTCGGCGACGGCGGTCTTTTCATGCATCGACTGGTCGGGCAGGTGGCCCCAGCGGTTGCGAAGCCCCGCGACCATCCAGCCCGACAGGTAGACGTAGGTGCCCTTGGCGGTGCCGCGCATCCGCTTGACGGCCTTGATCATCTGCTGGGCGTGAAAGCCCGACCAGCAGCCGAGCGACTGGGTGAACTTCGACGCGTCGGCGTCATAGGCCGCCATGTCGGCGCGCATCACCACCGCCATCTCGCGGGCGATGTCCAGGTGGGTGTCCCAGGTGTTCTGCAGCCGCAGCTGCACGATGTCGTCGACCGACACCCCGCCGGCGGTCTGGCCGGAGGGGTAGCGGGCCGAGATCTCGGCGTGCAGGTCGCTGAAGGTCTTGCGGGGCATCGGTAGTCCTTTCGTGGGTCGATCAGTCTGGCGCGCATCGCGCGCGGTTGGTGGCAGGATAGCTGCGCCGCCAGGCGTTGACGGCCCGGCGACGGTCGTTGGATCGGTCGTCAGTCGAGCGCGTTCAGCAGGTCGTAGGCGGCCGTGGTGATGAAGTCGGGCAGGGTGTCGGCGGTCGCCGCTTCCTGCACGATGCGGGCGGCGCTGGCGTAGCGGCCGCGGTGGAAGCCGTTGGGCCCGAGCCGGTCGAGGATCGCGACGATCTCGGCCTGCACCAGTTCGCCCAGCCAGTCGGCGGTCAGGCGGCGCTCGCCGCCCTCGGTCAGCTCGACCGCCGCGCCGTGGCGGATCCACTGCCACAGCTGCGCGCGGCTGATCTCGGCGGTCGCGGCGTCCTCCATCAGGCCGTTGATCGGGACCGCGCCACGCCCCGAAAGCCACTGCGCCAGATATTCGATGGCGACCGAGACGTTGGTGCGGACGCCCTGTTCGGTGACGCGGCCCTCATGCGGTTTCAGCAGCATGGCGGGTTCGATGCGCCAGCCCTGACGCTGCTTGCGGATCTGGTTCAAGCCCGGCATTTCGGCGTCGAACACCTCCATCGCGACGGGGACGAGGTCGGGGTGCGCGACCCAGGTGCCGTCATGGCCCAGCTGCACCTCGCGCAGCTTGTCGGCGCGGACGCGGGCAAAGGCTGCGTCATTCGCGGCCGGGTCGTCCTTGACCGGGATCGCGGCGGCCATGCCGCCCATCGCGTGGATGCCGCGGCGGTGGCAGACCTTGACCAGCCGCGCCGCGTAGCCCGCAAGGAAGCCCCGGTCCATCGTGACTTCGGCCCGGTCGGGCAGCACATACGCGCCGTGCGCCCGTAGCGTCTTGATGTAGCTGAAGATGTAGTCCCAGCCGCCGCAGTTCAGCCCGGCGATGTGGTCGCGCAGCTGCCACACGATCTCGTCCATCTCGAACGCGGCCGGCAGCGTCTCGATCAGGACGGTGGCCTTGATAGTGCCGGCGGGCAGGCCCACGCGATCCTGGGCGAACAGGAACACGTCGTTCCAGAACCGCGCCTCGTCGTGGCTTTCGATCTTGGGCAGGTAGTAGAAGGGCCCGCGTCCGGTTTCCGCAAGCGCGGCGCCGTTGTGGAAGATGTTCAGGCCAAAGTCGAACAGCGCCGCCGACACCGGCTGGCCCGCGATCAGGACGTTCGCCTCGTGCATGTGCAGGCCGCGCGGGCGGACGATCAGGACGGCGGGCGCGTCGCCGACGCGGTAGGACTTGCCGGTGGTCGCGTCGTCGTGTTCCAGCGTGCCGTCGCGGTAGTCCAGCATGTTGGCGTGACCCGCGATGATGTTGCCGAAGCTGGGCGAGGTCGCGTCCTCGAAGTCGGCCATGAAGACCTTGGCGCCCGAGTTCAGCGCGTTGATCATCATCTTGCGGTCCACCGGCCCGGTGATCTCGACCCGGCGGTCCTTCAGCGCGTCCGGAACCGGCGCTGCTTCCCACATGCCCTGCCGGATGTCGGCGGTTTCGGCCAGATAGTCGGGCAGCTCGCCACGGTCGATGCGGTCCTGGCGGCGCTTGCGGGCGATCATGAGGGCGTTCAGGCGCAGCGAGAAGCGGCCCTGAAGCTCTTCCAGAAATACCAGCGCGTCGGCGGTCAGGACGCGATCCACGCCCGGCGCGTCGCGCAGGATGACGGGCGGAAGGCTGGTGGGCTGACGATCGAGCGGCATGGCGAATCTCCGTGACTGGATATTGTCACAGTAGTAATGTCAGCGAGCCGACACACGCGGCAACGGGTCAGCCTGTCACGATCCGTCAGTCACGAACGACCGTTTTGTAAGGATTGTCACGAATGGCCGAACGCTCGGAAAAGCTCATCGTCGGCCAGCGGCTCAAGGTTCTGCGGCGGTCGCTGGGGCTGACGCAGGCGCAGATGGCGGCCGAGCTCGGGGTGTCGGCCAGCTACATCACCCTGATCGAGGCGAACCAGCGCCCGGCCTCGGCCAAGCTGCTGATGAAGCTGGCTGAGGTCTATGACCTCAACATATCCGAGCTGTCGCCGTCGATCGACGCGCAGCTGGCGGCCGATTTCGGCGCGGCGGTGAAGGACCCGGTCCTCGACCTCGCCAACCTGCCGCGGACCGAGGTCGAGGCGGTGCTGCAGGCCTCGCCCCGGCTGGCCGCGGCCTTCGTGCGGCTGCACGAACGCCACCACGAATCCGTGCTGCGCCCCGATGACGAGGACAACCCGCTGGCCGACCGCGACAAGGTCGAGGTGCTGGCCGGCAGTTCGCGCCCGGTCGATGCGGTGCGCGGCTGGCTTTACGCGCGCCGCAACCACATCGACGAGCTGGACCGCGCCGCCGAGGGCATGGCGGAGGAGCTGAAGTTGCACCGGTCCGAGCCGCATCTGGCGCTGACCCAGCGCCTGGCCGGCCACAAGATCCGCGCCCGCATCCTGCCCGCCGACGTGATGGGCGAGCAGCTGCGCCGGTTCGATCCGCACAACAAGGAACTGATGCTGTCGGAACTGCTGACCCAGCCCAGCCGTCGTTTCCAGATCGGCGTGCTGCTGGCGCGGCTGGAACAGGAACCCGCGATCTCGCGGCTGGTCGAGCAGTCGGGGATCGACGACCCGGCGGCCGTGTCGCTGCTGCGCGTCAGCCTGGCCAACTACTTCGCGGCCGCGGTGATGATGCCCTATGCCCGCTTCCTCGCCGCCTGCGAATCCACCCGCTACGACATCGAGCTGTTGTCGCACCGCTTCGGCACCAGCTACGAACAGACCGCGCACCGAATGTCCACGCTGCAGCGCGAGGGGGCGCGGGGGATCCCGTTCTTCTTCGTCCGCGTCGATCGCGCGGGCAACATGACCAAGCGGTTCAGCGCCGGCCGGTTTCCGTTTTCCCGCTTCGGCGGGACCTGCCCCTTGTGGAACATCCACGCCGCGTTCGAGGCGCCGGGGCAGATGCTGACTCAGGTCATCCGCATGCCCGAGGGGACGAGCTATTTTTCCATCGCCCGCACGATCACGCGGGCAGGGGGCGTCCACGGATCGCCCGCGCAGCGTCTGGCCATCGGGCTTGGCTGCGACGTGGCCTATGCGCCGCGCCTCGTCTATGCCGACGGGATCGACCTTGGCCGCACCCGGCCGGTGGACATCGGCCTGAACTGCTACCTGTGCGAGCGCCCGGACTGCGCCGCCCGCGCCCACGCGCCCCTGAACCGCAGGCTCAAGGTCAACGAGCGCGAGCGCAGCCTTGCGATCTTCAACTTCGAGGCGTCCTAGGGGCGTAGAGCGCCGCGTTCTCGGCCCGGATCCGGATCGTCAGGACGATCGCGTTCAGGAACGAGAAAACGACCGCCACCCAGACAAGGCCCAGGACCAGCGGCGCGACCGCGATCTCGGCCACCACCAGCGTATAGTTCGGATGCCTGATCCAGCGGAACGGCCCGCGCCGCACCAGCGGCTCGCCCGTGACGATGATCCGCGTGGTCCATCGCGGCCCCAGTGTGGCGAGGATCCAGACCCGCAGCGCCTGCAATGCCGCGAACGCCGCCAGGAACAGCGGCTGCACCGGGTTGCCCCAGCCCGCCAGCGCGATGGCGGCAAGCCAGCTTGCGTGCAGCGCGACGATCAGCGGATAGTGCCGCGCCCCGTGTTCCACTGCGCCCTGCGCGAGCAGGCGGCTTGTATTGCGGCGGGCCAAAACCAGCTCCGCCAGCCGCTGCACGACCAGAAAGCCGATGAACAGCGCCGACGGCAGGACGGCGTCAGGCATCGACCGGCAGCATCGACAGCGTGAACCCGGGGCCAAGCGCGGCCAGCATCAGCCGTCCCGTTGGGCGCGTGGCAAGCACCTTTTGCAGCACGAACATGACCGTCGGCGCGGACATGTTGCCCGCCTCGCGCAGCACCTCGCGCTCGGCATCGAGGCTGCCGGGCGCAAGCGCCAGCGCATCTTCCAGCGCGGTGATGACCTTGGCGCCGCCGGGGTGGCAGACCATCCGCTCGATCGGGCGGTCGCCCATCGCGGGCAGGCTGCTTGCGACAGCGGCGGCGATCTCGGCCGTGACGAAGCCGGGGATCGAGCGGTCGAACACCACGCCCAGGCCTGCGTCGTCCACGTCCCAACCCATGATCTGCAACGTGTCGGGCCACATGTGCTGCGCCCCGCGCCCGACCACCGGCCCCCGGTCGGCGGGGTCCGAACTCAGCACCGCCGCGCCCGCGCCGTCGCCGAACAGCGCGGTGGCGATGATGTCCGCCTTTTGCATCCGGTCCATGCGGAACAGAAGCGTGCAGGTTTCCACCGCGACGACCAGCACCCGCGCGCCGGGCCGGGCCGCCGCGATCTCGCGCGCGATGGACAGGCCCGACACCCCGCCCGCGCAGCCAAGTCCGAACACCGGCACCCGCAGCAGCTCGGGGCGAAACCCCATCTCGACCGCCGCCCGCGCTTCCAGCGTGGGGGTGGCGACACCTGTCGAGGAAATGGTGACGACCGCGTCGATCCGGTCCGCGCTCAGCCCCGCGTCGGCGAGCGCGCCCCGGGCCGCATCCCGGAACAGGTCCATCGCGCCGGCGACGTAGGCGTCGTTCCGCGACGCCCAGCCGTGCGGCAGACCGAACCAGTCGAGCGGCACGACCGAATGGCGGCGGTCGATGCCCGCGTTCTCGAAGGCGGGAACCATGCGTTCGAACGTGGCGTATCGGGGGCCCAGCACCTCGCGCGCGCGGGCGACGACGTCACGCTGGACCAGCACGTTCGGTGGCAGCGCGGTTGCAAGACCCGTCAGCCGCACTTCGCATGTCGGGCGGGTCAGGCCCGTGGGGTTCGTGTCGGGATCGGCCGTCATGCTGCGCCCTCCGGCGTCGGGGACGGCTTTCCAGGATGCCGAACCGGGACATCTTTGCACCGGATCGCGGTGTTGTCACCCGGCGAGAGGCGGCCGGTGCCCCGCCGGCGCTTTCGGCCCGCCGCGCCCCGTGCGAGACTGGCTGCATGATGATTCATGACCGTTCAGGCAGCCGCCGCCCGATGACCCGTCGTCCTTTTATCAGTGGCCAGATCACCCGCCGCCAGGCGCTGGCCGGAGCCGCGGCCCTCGCCGGTACCGCCGCGCTGTCCGTGTCGATGCTGGGGCGCGCCGCCGTGGCGGCCCCCCGCGCCAACCCGATGCCGGACGAGCTGCGCCGCGCGCTGGAAGACGATCCGCGCGCGCCCGTCCTGGGCAACCCCCGCGGCAACGTCACCCTGACCGAGTTCTTCGACTACAACTGCAGCTACTGCCGCAAGATGCTGCCGACGATGCAGAAGCTGATCGCCGCCGACCCCGACCTGCGGGTCGTCCTGCGCGAGTTGCCGGTCTTTGGCGAGGGATCGTATTTCGCCGCCCGCGCCTCGCTCGCCTCGACGGGGCAGGGGCGTTACCCGGATTTTCACCGGGCGCTTCTGTCGATGCGCGGCCAGGCCGAGGAAGCGTCGGTGATCGCCACCGCGACCCGGATCGGTCTCGATGTGGCGCGGCTGCGCAAGGACATGGAGCAGGGCTGGATCGTGGACCAGCTCGCCACCACGCTGGAACTCGCCGACCACATGAGCCTGATGGGCACGCCGAGCTTCATCGCCGGCGACGAGGCGGTGTTCGGCGCGATGAGCCTGGGCGAACTTCAGGGGCTGGTCACGCGGGGGCGCGCGGCGCTGGGGTAGGGTTGCGGGCGACGGCGTCCGTGAAATCGAGAAAGGTGGAAGCGTTTTGTTTGTCCACTTGATGCGTTTTCCCGGTATTCCGCTTCGTTTACTAAACCCGCGAAATCCCAGGCACGAATTGCCGAGCATTGTCGGCATTCCATGATTGCTTTCGCTATCCGATTTGCGCCATTCACGCGCCGTGCGATCACGATGTGTGATCCGGTGCGAGGGTGGTTATGAAGATCAGTAATGCGTTTTATCTGGTAATGATCGCGGCGGTTTCGGCCTGCGCCTCATCGACCGTGCAGCCGATGTCCAAGGATACGTTCAAGATCGACACGATCGCGGCGCCTGCGTGCGGCCCGAACGGCGCAAGGAACGTCGCCTTCAAGACCGCGGCGATCGAGGTCATTCGGCGCGGGCATGACAAGTTCATTCTCGTCGGCGACAACTCTGACGAAAGCTTCTGGTCGGGCGACCACAAGCAGGGCATGATCGTGAAGGTCATTCCCGAAAACAGCGCCGAGGCGTCGAACGCGCTGTCGGCGCGCGAACAGCTCGGGTCCGACTGGCGGAAGATGCTGACCAAGGGCGCGCCCGTGACGTGCAGCTGAAACGCGGCTGCATGTCGGACGACGCGGAAGCGAGGCGTGCTGTTCGGCACAGGGCGCCTGCTGTGCGGTCTCGGGGGTCGCAGGGTCGCGGGGTGGTGGGCGGTGAGGGGCTCGAACCCCCGACATTTTCGGTGTAAACGAAACGCTCTACCAACTGAGCTAACCGCCCGCGAGCGGGGTTATGCCGTGTGGTGTCGGACGGTGCAAGCCGAGAGCCACCGGCATCCCCAAGCCGCCTTCGGCAGATCGCGGACGATCCCGCGGCCGTCGCGGCCACGGACCGCCAGCATCTCAGACGGCGATCTTGCGGTCGTCGTCGGGGCCGCCGGGGCGGGTGTCGCCGGGGGAATTGCTTCCCTTGCGGTGCCTGCGGGGCGGGCGCGGCTTGTCCTCGGCCTCGGGGTGATCGGGCGCGGCCGAATGCTCGTCCATGAAGTTCAGGACGAGCGGGCGGATCCGCAGCCGCCAGCTTTTCCCCGCGAAGATGCCGTAGTGGCCCGCGCCCGGCTCCAGGTGATGGGCCTTGTTCGCTTCCGGCACGCCGCTGCAAAGCGCCAGCGCCGCGACGCACTGGCCGGGGGCCGAGATGTCGTCGTCGGTGCCTTCGACGGTCATGATCGACACGTCGCGGATCGCGGTCAGGTCGACCGGGCGGCCGCGCACCGTAAAGGCGTTCTTCGCGACCTCGCCGTTCTGGAAGATGCGTTCGACGGTGGACAGGTAGAACTCGGCCGTCATGTCCATCACGGCCAGGTATTCGTCGTAGAACTTGTTGTGCTTGTCGTTTTCGGACGCGGTGCCGCTGGCCTCGGCGTGGATCTGGTCGGCGAATGCGCGGCCGTGCGTTTCGGCGTTCATGGCGATGAACGAGGAGAGCTGCGCGAGGCCGGGGTAGACCATCCGGCCGGCGCCGCGATACTTGAACCCGACCTGCTGGATCATGAACGCGTCCAGCTCGCCCATCGTGACGCGATGGCCGAAATCGGTAACGTCGGTCGCGGCGGCGTCGGGGTCGATCGGGCCGCCGATCAGCGTCAGGGTGCGGGGCTGCGCCTCAGGCGCGTCCTGCGCCAGCATCGCGGTTGCGACCAGCGCCAGCGGCGCGGGCTGGCAGACCGCCACTACGTGAAGGTCGGGACCGAGGTGGCGGATGAAGTCCACCAGGTATTCGGCATAATCCTCGACATCGAACTGGCCTTCGCTGACCGGGATGTCGCGAGCATTGGTCCAGTCGGTGATCCAGACGTCGCAGTCGGGCAGCAGCGACGTGACGGTCGAGCGCAGCAGCGTGGCATAGTGGCCCGACATCGGCGCGATCAGCAGCACCCGCCGCTCCATCGGGTCGCGCCGGGCGACGCGGAAGCGGACGAGGTTGCCGAACGGGCGCGCAAGCTCCTGTTCGACATAGACCATGTGGTCCTGCCCCTCGGCGCCCAGCACTGGCGGGATGTCCCAGTCGGGCTTCACGATCATGCGGCGGAAGCTGCGTTCGGCCACGCGGCCCCAGGCGCTGATCAGCCGGAACATCGGGTGCGGTGCCATCGCGAAGGCGGGGTAGGCGCCGAACGCGCGCGCGGTCGCGCCCATCCATTCGTTCGTGTTCCGAATGGTTTCCATCGCGTCGTAGGACGCGATGCCGCGAAAGCCCTTGTACATCATCCGGTGCCGGCCTTTGCCGTTTCGCGCCTTGCCGCGGGTTTACGCCCCGGCTGCGCCATGTCAATCTGATCTACAGCTACGGAGGAGACGCGGTCATGGCAAGCGATCACGACGGCGACCCGAAGAACGATCCGAAGCCTGATGCGGCGGTGCAAGGTGCAAAGCCGAAGGGCCGGGGGCGACGCGGCAAGGATGCCGCTGCCGCCTCGACCGGGGGCGACCGTGCATCCGGGGCCGCGACGCCGAAGGTGACGGCCGATGCGCCGCCCGCGCCGTCGGGGGACAATGCGACCGACGCCCCGCGGCCCGTCAAGCCCGCGAAGACCCCCGCGCAAAAGCGCGAGCCCGCCACGCGCGCCACGATCGCCGCCCGTTCGCGCGCCGCCGACCGTTCCGACCCGCGCACCGGCACCCGCAAGATCGCGGGCCGGCGCAAGCCGCAGGCCGGTCAAGGCGAAGGGCCGGTCAGCCAGGCCGACGCGCCCGCCTCGGACGTGATGGAGGGGCTGGACCTGAGCGCAGCGACCCCGCCGGATCCGGGCCGCGCGACCGAGGCGGACGCGCCTGAATCCGACAGCATGAAGCCCGACCCACGGCCCGTGCCCGACAGCACGACGGAACCCGACGGCACCCCGGACCGCGAAACCCAGGTGGATGCGCCGCCCTCGACCGAAATGGACGACGGAAAACCCGCGCCGACCGGCGACGGCCCGTCGCCGCATGTTAGCCAGACCGACGCGCCGGCGTCCGGCGACGTCACCGACAAGGCGCGTCGCAATCCGAAAGCCGCCCCGCCCGGTGACGCGGCGACACTAGGCGCGTGGGGCCACGCGACGACCGGCCCTTTGCCCGAGCGGATCGCCGAGAACATCCAGCGGATCGAGGATCTGGGCCAGCGCCTCGTCCAGGTGCTCGCCCGCAGGCCGACCCGTCCGTCGGGGATCGAAGGCCCCGGGCCTGATTTCTACGCCGCCGCCGCCAGTGGCTGGATGCGGCTTGCGGCCGAGCAGCCCGCGCGGCTGATCGAGCAGCAGGTCCAGTATTGGGGCGAGACGCTGCATCACATGGCGGGCGCCCAGGCATCCATGCTTGGCCGCGCACCCGTCGCAGAGGACGGCGGCCGCGACGAAGGCGAGGGCCGCGCCGCGACGGACAAGCGCTTCGCGAACCCGCTGTGGCAGACGAACCCGTTCTTCGCCTATGTCCGCGAACAGTACCGTATCAACGCCGACGCCATGCGCCGCGCCGCCGCCGACCTGCCGATCGAAAGCGCGGTCCAGCGCCGCCGGGTGGACTGGTTCACCGGCCAGATCATCGACATGATGGCGCCCACGAACTTTCTGGGTACCAACCCCGACGCGCTGGCCAAGGCGATCGAGACCGAAGGGCAAAGCCTCGTCCGCGGGCTGGAAAACCTGGTCGCCGATCTGGAACACGGGGGCGGCGACCTGGTCGTCTCGCTGAGCGACCGCACCGCGTTCTCGGTGGGCCAGAACATCGGCACCACGCCCGGCGTGGTCGTCCATCGCGACCCGCTGTTCGAGCTGATCCAGTACACCCCCACGACCACGGACGTGCACCGGGTCCCGCTCATCATCCTGCCGCCGTGGATCAACAAGTTCTACATCCTCGACCTCAAGCCGCAGAACAGCCTGATCCGCTGGCTCGTGGACCAGGGCTACACCCTGTTCGTCGTTTCGTGGAAGAACCCGGGCGCGGCCGAGGCGCAGACGGGGATGGATGATTACGTCTCGGCGTATCTCACGGCGTTCGACAAGGTGCGCGACCTGACCGGCGAGCGGCGGCTGAACGCGGTGGGCTACTGCATCGCGGGGACGACGCTTGCGATGGCGCTGGGGCTGCTGGCGCAGCAGGGCGACGACCGGGTCGCATCGGCCACGTTCCTGACGACGCTCACCGACTTTTCCGACCAGGGCGAGTTCACCGCCTATCTGCAGGACGACTTCGTCACCGGGATCGAGGAAGAGGTGCGGCGCACCGGCTATCTGACCGCGCGGCTGATGCAGCGGACCTTCAGCTTCCTGCGCGCCAACGACCTGGTCTGGGGACCGGCGGTGCGCCACTACATGATGGGCGAGGCGCCGCCCGCCTTCGACCTGCTGCACTGGAACAGCGACGGCACGAACCTGCCCGCGAAGATGCTGTCGGAATACCTGCGCGGTCTGTGCCAGGCGAACCTGCTGACGACCGAGGGTTTCCCCATCCACGGCCGCAAGGTCAGGCTGGCGGACGTGACGACCCCGCTTTGCGCCGTTGCGTGCGAACGTGACCACATCGCCCCCTGGATCGACAGCTGGCGCGGGGTGTCGATGATGGGGTCGGAGGACAAGACGTTCCTTTTGGCCGAGTCCGGGCACATCGCGGGGATCATCAACCCGCCCGGCCGCGACAAGTACGGGCACTACGTGGCGCACACGGACGAAGCCCGCGAGGCGGGCGCAACCCCGGCCCAGTCTGCCGAGTTGTGGAAGAACGCCGCGACGTTTCGACCCGGCAGCTGGTGGCCCGAATGGGCCCGCTGGCTGGCCCCCCGGTCGGGCGACATGGTCCCGGCGCGCGTGCCCGAAAACGGGCTTGAACCTGCCCCAGGCAGCTACGTTCGCGAACCTGCCCCAGGCAGCTACGTTCGCGAACCTGCCTGAGCCGAAATGCTGCGATGCAGCATGATTGTTGTTGAGATGCTGCGCTGCAGCATGCTAGTGCGACGGTGCCAGCGAAAGCTGTCCCCGGCGGACGCCGACCCGAAACGACTTTTCGCGCAGGAGCGATGACATGGCCAACACCCCCGACTTCACGAAAGCCTGGCAGGACATGCTGGGCAAGCTTCCCGTCGACAACTCGGCGATGGGCGACACGTTCAAGAACCAGACCGCGCTCGGCGAAAAGATGAGCCGCGTGGCGCTGCAGGCCGCCGAGCGCTCGACCGAGATCTCGGCTCAGTGGGCACGCGACGCGATCTCGCGCCTAAGCGAGCTGTCGTCCGCCAAGGACCAGCCGGCCGACTACGCCAAGGCCATGAGCGATTTCGCCACGGCCGCGTCGGACATCGCGCAGCAGCACATGGCGGCCTACGCCGAGGTCGCCAAGAAGGTCCAGATGGACACGGTCGACCTGATGCTGAACGCCGGCAAGGACGCGGCTTCGGACGCGCAGCGCATGGCCCAGAACGCGACCCGCGACGTGCAGAACGCCGCCCGCAACGTGACCCAGGCCGCGACCGACGCCACCAAGACGGGCGACAAGGCCTGAGCCTTTGCCTGTCGGGAACGACCATCGGGGCGGCCTTCGGGCCGCCCTTTCGCGTCCGCGCGCCGCGACTGACCCGATGTTTTCCTTTGCATTCCGGCAAAGCCGCTTTCATCATCGTTCCATGCAGAACGACACGCAGCCCAGCCGCCGCCAGCCCGGCACCCCCCGCCGGCCGCCGACGCCAAGGCCCCCCTGACGATCAAGCGCTACGCGAGCCGCCGGCTCTACAACACCGAGACGTCCGACTACGTCACGCTGGAAGAGATCGCGGCCATCATCCGCACCGGCCGCGAGGTGCGGATCGTGGACCTGAAGTCCGGCGACGACCTGACCCGGCAGTATCTGCTGCAGATCATCGCCGAACACGAAAGCCGGGGCGAGAACGTGCTGCCGGTGGATGTGCTGACCGACCTCGTCCGCAGCTACACGACGCAGGCGCAATCGGTCGTGCCGCAATTCCTCGCCGCCAGCTTCGAGATGCTGCGCGAGGGGCAGTCGAAGATCATGGAGCAGATGACACAGCTGAACCCGCCGATGGCCGCGATGCCCGGCTTCGACGCGCTGCAGCGCCAGCAGCAGATGTTCCTGCGCGCGATGATGGGCGGGTGGAAACTGCCCTACGGCACCACCGGCGCCGCGCCGGGCGACGAGGATGACGGGCCCGATCCGGCCCCCGCGCCCGGTGCCGACGATCTCACCACGATCCGCCGCCAGCTGACCGAACTGCAGGCGAAGATTTCCAAGCTCTGACTTGCACGCCGTTCCGCCGCAGGCTAGATCGCGCGGGCACGGACGGTTGGCCGAGTGGTCGAAGGCGCACGCCTGGAAAGTGTGTAGGCGGGGAACCGTCTCGAGGGTTCGAATCCCTCACCGTCCGCCACCTGCCCCAGCGAAAGCGTTCTACCCATCCGGTTGCGGACGGATTTTTCCGTTGTTTTCGAGGGTTATGCGGTAAGCGCCACGGCGCTCTCCTCCTGCCGCTGCTGATCTGATCGGTCCATTCTCCGCGGGTGGGCATGGGGCGGAG
>NZ_VJYZ01000031.1 GCF_007018965.1 Paracoccus marinus | reverse complement strand
CCAGAGCCCCATCGCCTTCGAGCGAAAGGCCCGCGAAGTGAGCTAAACGCTCTCCACAAAAGCCGGGCAAGTCCACTCCAGGACGGTACGGCCGCTCTTCATCGCTTCCTCCACCGCGCCGATGGTCATCTCGGCCAGCAACCCGAACTCCCGGTCGGCGGCATGGATCAGCCTGGCGGACATATCTCGGGTCAAAACCCCCGGACCTGCCTCCAGACCGGCCGCATCCGCATATTTCACGATCAGCCCGGTGACAGGGTCACTGTCGATTGCGGCCGAGAGCCGTGGTATCTCGACCGGATAGATGCGACGGGCCAGCTGCGGGTCATGATTGATGATCGCGCTCAATCCAGCTTGCGGGAGTGAGGCAGGCCAAAGACGAAGCGCCTCGCATTGGCATTTGGCGGTGGGGTAACGTTTTGCTCGTTTGAGAGCCGTTTCCAGGCATTTGCCGGTGTTTCGCCCTTCAGGCCGGAATGGGGCGTATTGTGATAGATGTCGACAATGAACAGGGTGAATATCTCGGCCAGTTCATCATCGGTCAGCGCGGCCCAGTCCTCCGAGGGATAGTCGCCGCGTTCGACGGAATTTGAAAAGGTCCGGCCGATCAGCATCGGCGCAAGCTGCTGTCCGAAGGTTCGAAAGAGCCGTTCGATCCGGGCGCGGAGCTTTGGCACCCCGGCCGGCGGCGCCTCGTAGGTCGACTCGAGATCGATCACCGCCGTGCGGAAGGCCTCGAAGGCAAAGGCTGATCCCTGGTCGGTGACGAGGATCCCGATCCCGCCGGCCTGACTCCATGGACTTCGGCAGCCGGCTGCCTCGGCGATCGGGGTTTTGTCCACTGCGGCCAGCTGCAGCGCGCGTACGGCATCTTCAGCATTTGGGGTTGCGACGATACGAAATCCCAGGATGCAGCGGGTGGCACAATCCATGACCACATAGACCCAGCGACGTCCGACGTCGAATCGAACACGCTGCTCGGGCTGCAGGCCGTCAAGCGCGCAGCTGTCGCCGAAGAGCGTAGCAACGTCCACGCACCATTCGTCCCTCTCGGCCCGCTGCAGGGGATAGTCGGCCGACAGGCCCTCCTCGTAAAAGCCGAACTTCCTTCGAGCGGCCTCGTCCCGCTCTCCCCTTGGCGGCGCGCCTGTCCCAAGTCGCTGGAGGCGGCCGGATCACCGTCGGCCGCCACGAAGAACTTGCGGACACGGTCGAGACGGTCGGCGTCGATCAGGAAGGGCGAGTGGGCATGCCCGACTCTGTGACCCTGTTCACCGACAATCCACCTTGCGCAGCGTGCCAGCAAAACCTTGGCGCGGTGGCAGACGAACTGGGGATCAAGGCGTTGCGCATCGAGGTGTCCGATGGCAGCGTCTGGACGCTGAACGCCAACGGCAAGCTGGTGGAGGTAAAATGAACCTGCTCGATACCTCAAGTATCTATGCGGCGGACGGAAGGCACATCTATTCGGTCGACGAGTTGCGCCCCTTTTTCCTCGGCGCCGCCGAATTGCCGGTCGGACTGCCTCATGCGGATGTGCTGAACCCCTCGCCTGCGTCCAGGAAATCCCCGGCGCTCAGCTACAGCTTTGTGCCCGGCCAAGGCTATTCCCTAGTCTGGCAGCGTTACGACCCCAAAGGCCAGCGCCGCCCGACGATGATGAGCGCGCGGGACCGGGGCCGCATGAACGACTGGATCGAGAACCCCGATCAATCGGTGTTCCCGACCGGATCCCTGGTGCCGGGCGAAACGGCGCTGCGCGTCATCGAGGACTTTGCCCGCAACCCCGAGGTGCTGAGCGGCGCGGTTGAGTGGGTGGATGTCAAGGCGCTCGACTGGCCCGAACCCTGAGCCTGAGGCCGTGCCTGCCAGCGCGCCGTTAGACAAGCGAATGGGGCTGCGGAGGGGAATGACGGGCGTTTGCCAAGGACGCGTCGATTGCGGCGCCAAAGGCGCTACGGTCATCCAGCCATATGGCCAGCGGGGCGCAAATGACTCTGGCGAGCCGTAGCCGATCAAAAGCGCGGTAACGCCCGGACGCTCGGTAGAATACAGCGGCACGCACCCTTAAAACGTAAGCGCCACGGCGCTCTCCTCCTGCCGCTGCTGATCTGATCGGTCCATTCTCCGCGGGTGGGCATGGGGCGGAGG
>NZ_VJYZ01000004.1 GCF_007018965.1 Paracoccus marinus | reverse complement strand
CTCCGCCCCATGCCCACCCGCGGAGAATGGACCGATCAGATCAGCAGCGGCAGGAGGAGAGCGCCGTGGCGCTTACCATGGACCGCAGGGCAGGGGCGGCGCGTCGAGCGGAAGCGGCGTTCGGGACACGAGGACACGCACGATCGGGATCGCAGCAGCGAGCGGTGTAGGGCGGATCGCATGCCCTGAAAACATCCTCGATGGCTGCTTCAACTGCCCGGTAGATCGAGGCGCAGTCCTCGCCATCGTCTCCCCCGGTTCCACCCCGCCTGCAACTCCACCGGCCGCGGCGACCCCTGACCCGAGACCGCCGCCTGCCGCAGATCACCCCCCGAACCCCCGCCGGCAAAGCCGCTCCAGCGAGCCCACGTCCAGATCCTCCAGCCCCAAGGGCCCGAGCAGGTCGTTGTCACCCGCCAGATCGCGCCCCACTGCCCCCGAAAACAACGCGATTCCGGCCTCGTGCAACCGCGCAGGTACCCCCGCGATCCGGCCCAGCAGCGCCGTCGAGACAAGACCGAACGGCACGTCCTCGAAAATGTAGCGGCTGTCCATCGTCGCAGGACCCGTCCCCGTGTCGCCACGCCGGAACATCTGCTGGTTCATCTCGTGAACGCTCCCCTCAGGAACGTGAAACGACAACGAAAAATGCTGGAAAACCGTCCGCACCTGCAGGCCGAAGCGGTCCGCGATGGCGATCCGCTCGGCGTCCAGCGCCTCGATCAGCCGGCCTACGGCGGGGGTCACGTATTCGCTTTGCCGCCACGTCTCGCCGGTTTCCATCCGGGTCAGGTTGAACATGGCGATGGCCAGGTGGTTCTGCGGGTTCAGGTTCGACAGCGCGATGGCCAGCAACCCGTCGCGGGGCACGAAGCGGTCGCCGAAGAGCGTGCGGCACAGGTCCACCGCATCGTCGATGGCAGTTTCCGGGACCGTGGCAATATCGACCTTGGACCGGACGGTGCTGACATCGACCAGCGTCTCGCTTTTCTGCCGACCCGCGACCAGCGTCGTGCCCCAGACCGCGATCGGCACCCGCACCCCGCGCTCGGCCAGCAGGCGCGACAGGTAGAGCGCCCCGAACGAGCTGTGGGAGCTGATGATGACCGTCTGCCCTTCGGTCAGGTGCGGGGCGACGGCGTCCATCGCCATCCGGTGCGCGTTCACCGGCATGGCGATCAGGACGGCGGTCGCGCCCGCGACCGCATCGGCCGCGTCCTTTGCCACCGCGACCGGGCCGGTGAACTCGACCTGGCCGACGGCGGTCAGGTCGGCGCCGCCCGCAAGCGCGGCGGTCCGCCGGCCCGAGGGCGACCACAGCACGGGCTCGTGCCCGGCCGCACCCAGAAACGCGGCCATGCCAAAGGCGATCGACCCGGCTCCAAGTATTGCGACGCGCATCAGTCCGCTCCTTTCCTGTCAGGTTTCAGTGTCGGTTCGCCCAGCGTGTGCATCAGGCGGTTGGCCCAGCCGAAGACCGCGACCGCGTGGATCAGGTCCATGATCTCAAGATCGTCCAGGCCGATCTCGCGCAGGCGATGGAATTGCATGTGGCCGGGATTGCCGGGGTCCGACGTCAGGTCCACGCCAAAGTCGTAAAGCGCCTGGTCGGGTTCGGACAGGACGGCGGCGGTTTGCCGCGCGAAGATCTCGTCGATGGACGCGGGGCGCTTTTCCAGGTGCAGGTGCCGGTTCGCGTGGACGCCCGCGCAATAGATGCAGCGGTTGACGACCGATGCCGCCAGCGCCCCCATCTCGCGGCCGCCGCGCGACAGCCCGCCGGTCGAATACATGATGTCGTTGAAAAGCGGCGACCGCTCGGCCAGCATCGACGCCTCGTGCGCCAGCACCAGCACATAGGGCGAGACGCCGGTGTTCGAGGGCGTGACCTGCATCGCGTCCAGCTGTTCGGGCGTCGCGTGGTCAAGTTCAACCGGCGCGACGTAGGGCCTCCAGTCGAGCGGGGCGAGCGTGAAGTCGTGGACGACGTCGGCGGTCATGTCAGAAATCCCTCAGCATCGACAGGCCGGCCACTACGAGGATCTGGTAGTTGACGAAGGCGATCAGCCCGGCAAGCGTCACCACGTCGCGGTCGTCAAGACCCGCGCCCGTAAGCGCCGCGATGTCGTCGCGGGTCGCTTGCGCGGGCTGCCGCGTGACCAGGTCCACGTGGCGAAGGATTGCGCGCAGGCGCGGGT
Source organism: Paracoccus marinus (assembly GCF_007018965.1). GTDB lineage: Bacteria > Pseudomonadota > Alphaproteobacteria > Rhodobacterales > Rhodobacteraceae > Paracoccus > Paracoccus marinus. Next base: position 374,140 of record NZ_VJYZ01000004.1, on the reverse strand, counting down.
CCTGCGGGGCGGGGGACGCAGGGTCCGCCAGGGCCAGCGTTGCTGCGTCCGCGTCCAGATCGCGGGCAAGGGCGGTGTAGTGCCGGGCAAGCTCGGCCCGTTTCCACGACCGCGCCATGCGCGCCGCCAGCGCCGCCCGCAGCGGCAAGGGGAAGTTGCGCGGGTCGGCGGGCATCAGCGCGGCGCGGTAGCTCGTCTGGCTGTAATGGCGCAGCTTGTCGCGTTCACGCCGCAGCCGGTCCAGCGGCGAGCCGGGCGCGATGCCGAGGACCGCGTCGATCACGTCGGGTTCGGGCGGTGCGGTGTCGTTCATGCCGTTCTCGCCCCGGCCGCCGCGTCCGGCGCCGCGTCCGCGTCTCGCCACTCGGTGCCGTCGAGTTCGGGCTGGGCATAGTCCTGCAGCGCCTGCCAGTGGGTGGCAAGGTCGCGGGCGAACAGTTGCGCCGCGATCCCTTCGGCCAGCCACCCGGCGCCCTCGCTGATCGCCGGGATGTCGCCCGACACCTTGCCCACGCTGATCGCGGCGCCGTAGTTGAAGCAGTGGATGTCGCCCAGGAACGGCGCCGTGCCAGGGGTCTTTTCGGTAAAGCCGAAGTCGCGCGCGAGCCACGGAAAGCGGCCGAGGGCGGGGTTCGCCTCGTCCGGGGGCGGGGTGTAGCGGTCTTCCCAGCAGGCGATGCGGTCGGCGAAGCCCGCGAGTTCCGGCCGCGTCATCGGGTCGATATCGAAGCCGGTCCCCAGGATGACGAAATCGGTCTGGAATCTGCGCCCGTTCAGGGTCGTGACCTGCACGCCCTGCGGCGTTTCCTCGATCCGGTCGATGCCCGCGTTGAAATGGAAATGGGCGTTCGCGTGCCGGCTGACCCGCAGGGTCGAGCCGTGGGGCGCGGGCGTCTGCTGGCGCGCGGCATAGTCCATGATCCGCCAGCGCCATTCCGGCGGCAGGACGGGATAGGCGGCGGTGACGCCAAAGGACCCGATCCCCATCAGCTTGTTGACGGTGGGCATGGTCGGGCGGCGCGCGAGCAGCCGCACCTCGGCCGCCCCTGCCTCGAGCGCCTCGGCGGCGTTGTCGACGGCCGACGCGCCGACCCCGATGACGACGACCCGCTTGCCCCTGAGCGCCGCGAAGTCCACCACGTCAGAGGAATGGGCCCACAGCCGGTGCCGCTCAATCCCGTCCATGAAGCCGGGGATGGTCGGCCCGCCCAGCCCGTCGCGCCCGGTGGCGAGGACGATCTTGCGCGAAAGCCGCGCCGTCTGCCCGTCGATCGACAGCGAGAACAGCCCGTCCGGCCGCGGATCGACGTGCAGCACCCGCACCCCGTTCTCAACCGGGATCTGCAGGACATCGCGGTACCAGCGCAGGTAGTCCATCCACATCGGCCGGGGAATCCGGTACAGATCGTCCCACGCCGCCGCCCCGAACCGGGCGCGGTACCACGCCTGGAACGTCAGCGACGGCACCCCGAAGGCGGGTCCCAGCAGCTGCTTGGGCGAGCGCAGCGTTTCCATCCGCGCAAAGGTCAGCCACGGCCCTTCCTGCCCTTGCGGGGCGGCGTCGAGGATCTGGATGTTGGCGACCCCGGCCCGGCGCAGGGCGAACCACGCCACCAGGCCGCACATTCCGCCGCCGATGATGGTGACGTCCGCGACCTCCACGCCCCCAACCGGCGCGTGAGGCGGGACCCAGTTCGCGGGCGGATAGTTCAGGAACGAAAGATCCTGCCGCACGCGGGCGTCCAGGTCGTCAGGCGAACCTGCGGGCCAAGCTGCGGGCGGGCCTGCGGACAGGTCTTCGGGCGTTTCCGGCACCGATCGCATCCGGTTTCCTCGCGGTCGTCAGTCGTTCAGGATGGTGGCGTTTTCCGGGTTCCAGGACAGCCACACGTCATCGCCCGACAGCGCATCCAGCGCGGCCGGCCCCACCGAGGCCGTGACCTCGGCCCCGTCGGCCGCCCCGTCCGCCGCCCCGCCCGCCGCCCTGATCGTCAGCGCGGTCAGGTTGCCGCGGAAGATGCGGCGAACGATGCGGCCCTGCGCAGCGGCGCGCTGCGCCGGGCGCTCGCTTTGCACCACGATCGATTCCGGCCGCACCACGACGGTGCGCTGTCCGCCCGCCGCCAGCCCCTCGTCGCCCTGCGCCCCGAACCGCTGCCCCGCCCATTCGACCGCCCAGCCGTCGCCCTCGCGCCCCAGCACCCGCGCGTCCAGAAAGTTCGCCTCGCCGATGAAGCTTGCCACGAAGCGACTGCGCGGGCGGCGATACAGCGTTTCGGGATCGCCCATCTGTTCGATCCGGCCCGAGTTCATGACGACCACCTGGTCCGACATGGTCAGCGCCTCTTCCTGGTCGTGGGTCACGAACAGGAAGGTCTTGCCGGTCTGGGACTGGATCGACTTCAGCTCGATCTGCATCTGATGGCGCAGCTTGGCGTCCAGCGCCGACAGGGGTTCGTCCAGCAGCAGCACCTGCGGGTCGGGGGCCAGCGCGCGCATCAGCGCGATGCGCTGGCGCTGCCCGCCCGACAGCTCGCCCGGCTGGCGGTCGCCAAACTCCTCCAGGTGGACCAGCGCCAGCAGGTCGCGCACCCGGCGCGCGATCGCGTCGCGGGGGACGGCCCGCATCTCCAGCCCGAAGGCGATGTTGCGCGCCGCGCTCAGATGGGGGAACAGCGCGTAATCCTGGAACACGATGTTCACGTTGCGCCGGTTCGGCGGCACGTCGGTCACGTCGCGCCCGTCCAGGATGATGCGGCCCGACGTCGGCTCCTCGAACCCGCCCAGCATCCGCAGCGTCGTGGACTTGCCGCAGCCCGACGGCCCCAGCAGGGTCACGAACTGCCCCCGGCCGATATCCAGGTTCAGGTCGTGGACGGCGACCGAGCGCCCGTAGGCCTTGCGGACGTTGACGAAGCTGACGACGGAATCGGCCGCCGTGGCCGGGGACTTCACGTTCACGCGGGTTCCTTCACGTTCTGCCGCGGCGGGTCAGCCGCTCGGCATAAAGACCGATCAGCACGGTGGCGATCAGGACGAGGGTCGCCATGGCGTTGATTTCGGGCGACATGCCGCCCTGCACCTTGGCGAAGATGAGCATCGGCAACGTCGCCTGATAGCCGCCCAGGAAGAAGGTGCGGACGAAGTCGTCGATCGAGGTCAGGACGCAGAAGATCATGCCGCCCGCCAGCGCCGGCCCCAGGAAGGGCAGCGTCACCCGCATGAAGGCAGTCAGGTTGTCGGCGCCCAGGTCCTGCGCGGCCTCGCCCAGCGACTTAGGCATCGTCCGCAGGCGGGTCAGCACCATGATGACCACGAATGGGACGGCATGGACGGTGTGGCCCAGGATGATCGCGCCGGTCCCGGTGGGAATGTCGAGCGTGCGGATGAAGATCCGCATCGAGATCGCGTTGATGAGGCCCGGCACGACGGCGGGCAGCACCGCCAGCGCGAAGATCACGCTGCGCGCCCGCGCGCCGCCGCTTTCGATCAGCAGCGCGATCCACATCCCAATGATCGTCGCGCCGATGGTCGTCGCGGTGGCGATCAGCGCCGAATACCCGACGGCCGACAGAAAGGCGGTGTCGCGCAGGACCTTGCCGTACCACTCGGTCGTCCAGCCGGTGATCGGAAAGGCGATGAAGTCGCCCCCCTTGAAGCTCATCAGCATCATCAGCAGCAGCGGCACCATCAGGTAGATGGCGAACAGCCAGTAGACGACCGACAGGGCCGAGCCGGGGGCAAGTTTCGTCAGGCGGGTCATGGCATCCCTACATCAGCCGGGCGGAGCGGCCGCCGACCGCGCGCATGAACAGGCCCACCGTCGACAGCGCGACCACCAGCATGATGATCGAAAAGGCGGCGCCCGCCGGCCACTTGTCGTTCGAGGAATGGAACAGCTGGGCGATCACCTCGGGGAAGATCGTCGTGGTGGGCCCGCCCAGCAGCAGCGGCGCCGCGAACACGCCGACCGTGGTCAGGAACACCAGGCTGCACCCCGACACGATCCCGTCTTGCGACAGCGGCAGGATGACGCGCCGGAACCGCGTGGCGGGGCTCGCGCCCAGGTCGGACGCGGCATCGACCAGGTTCTGTGGGATCTTTTCCAGCGAGGAATACAGCGGCAGCAGCATGTACAGCGCCACGAGGTAGATCACCCCGAAGCTCAGCGAGAAGAAGGTGTAGAGCATCGGGATCGGCCGCTCGATCAGGCCAAGCTCGCGCAGCGAGAAGTTGATCGCGCCCCGGTTCGCCAGCAGCATGATGACCGAAAAGGTGCGGATCAGCTCGCCCGCCCAGAACGGCGTCAGCAGCAGAAGAAGCGCGCGCGTCCGCCGTTCGGGCCGCACGACCCGGGCGATGTAGTAGGCGACCGGGAACACGACGATCAGCGTGACGACCGTGACCACAGCGGCAAAGACGAGGGTCCGCAGGAACGGCATCCAGTACAGCCGTTCCTGAAAGAACATCGCATAGTTGGCCCAGGTCCAGGCCGGCGTGCCGCCTTCGGCCAGGGGGTAGTTGCGGATGACGCTGATGCGCGCCATCTCGGCGATCGGGCCGATCGAGAACAGCGCGATCCACACCACCGGCACCAGCCACAGCAGCGCCTTGCGGGTCTGCGGGTTCTCGACCAGCCGCCCCAGCGTGGCGCGATAGGCGGGCGACGCGCCCAGCCTGCCGATCCAGCTGCCGAAGCGGCGGTCGTGGCCCGCCGTCGCGGCGGTCACGCCCGTCTCGGTCCGTCCTGCGGTCATCAGGCGGCCTTGATCGCCGAAACGGCGGCGTCGATCATGCTGTTCTTCATGTCGCGGTTGATGGCCGAGAAGAACTGGATCCGCTCCAGCTGCTCGGGCGGCACGGTCAGCGCCGCGCGTTCGCGGTCGTTCAGCACCTGGTCGACGCCCGCCATGGTCGATGAAAAGCCCGACGCGCGGGTCATCGCCGCCCCGACCTCGGGGTCGGCCATGATCGCGTCCAGAAGCGCATAGGCCGCGTCGGCGTTGGGCGCGTTGTTCACCACGTTGAAGGAGTAGATGAACCCGTAGGTCCCTTCCTTGGGGATCGAGATCTCGACCGGGTGGCCGTCCATGATGAGCTTGGCGACCGGGCCCGACCAGCACTGCGCGACATAGGCATCCTCGTTGATCAGCATCTGCTGAACCTCGGACCCCGCGTCGTAGTATTTGCGGACCATGTTCTTGTGCTCGATCAGGAACGCCTGCGCCTTGTCGATCGCGACCTTGGCGACATCGGGCTTGCCGTCGTAGGTCACGAAGTCGCCGTCATCGCCCAGATATTTCATCACGATGGTGACCATGTCCGACAGGATATAGGTCGTCAGCCCCTTGTATTCGGGATCGAACATCATGCCCCAGCTGTCGCTGGGCTTGGTGTAGTCGGTGTTGCGGGCCATCGCCTCGAACCCGGCCAGCAGGGGCACGCCATAGACGCTGCCGTCGGCGGTGATCTGCGGCGCGCCCGCATAGGGCGCGGCGAGGTTGCCCCAGTTCTTCAGCCGCGCGGTGTCGAGCGGCGCCAGCAGGTTGCCGGCGATGAACTGCGACAGGCGGTGCCCGGTCACGGTGACGAGGTCGGTGGACGGCGCCGCGCCCTCGGCGGTCAGCAGGTTGTACTGCTTGCCCTGGTCGTCGGTCAGCCGGACGTTGACCGCGATCCCGGTGTCCTTCTGGAACTTCTCCACGAACTCCGGCGGCAGGAAGCCGTCATAGGTCGTGATGTTGACCGTCTTGGACTGCGCCATCGCGGGCCGCACGACCCACGGCGCCGCAACGGATGCCGTTCCGGCAGCCAGAAGGCCGAGTACTGTCCGGCGGGAGGTGACGATGCCCATGATCGGGTTCCTTCGATGGTTGGCCAGCGCGGGCAAGCACGCCCGCACACGCGACGTAGCGTCACGGTTCAGGCACGATGGAATAATATGACAGGGGTGACAAGGTACTTTTCGGACAGGTTGTTGCCGTATCGCGCAAGATTTGTTCACGATTTTGCCGTGCCGGTGACTTTTAAGGACGAGATGTCTTTTTCTGGCGGCTGGCCGCGAATCGCATTCCGATGCGCTGCATCGTCTTGGAACATGCATCTGGCGCGCCTGCATCGGCGCGGGCGGGCGGCATCCCGCTGACCGGGAAATCGCGGGTCGCGGCGCGCGCTGGCCGCCCTGACAGCCGCCCTGACCGCCGCTTTGCCCTTACCCGCCGCCCGGTCCCTGCAACCCCGGCGGCGGCACCGCGTCCGCGTCGGGATCGCGGCCCTGCTTGCGGTCGAGCAGCCGCATGACGGGCGTGACCGTCAGCCCGTGCAGAAGGATCGAGATCAGGATCACCAGACCCGCGATGGCCCACAGCCGCTCGCCACCCGCGATTTCGGCGTGGTTCAGGCCGTAGGCGAGGTAATAGATCGACCCCACGCCCCGGATCCCGAAGAAGGCGATCGTCAGCTTTTCGCCCATCTCCGCCTTGTGGCCGGCCAGGCCGATCAGCCCGGTCACCGGCCGGATCACCAGCAGGATGACCAGCGCCGCCGCGACGTCGGTCCAGACCAGTCCGCGCAGCAGCCCGTCGGCCAGCGCCGCCCCGAACAGCAAGAGCAGCGCCATCATCGCCAGCCGCTCGATCTGTTCGGTCGTGTCGTGCATCTGGCGGTTGAAGTCGTGGGTCCGGTGCGCGGCGCGAAAGGTCAGCGCGGTCACGAACACCGACAGGAACCCGTAGGAATGGATGATCTCGGTCAGCCCGTAGGACACGAAGGTGGCGGACAGCGCGATCAGCCCGTCGCCGGTCCGCGCCAGCTTCGTTTCGGCGCTGACGCGGAAGGCGAGCCAGCCGAAGGCGCGTCCGATCAGGTAGCCGCCCGCGACGCCCGCGCCGATTTCCCACAGCACGTTGTAGGTCAGCCATTCGACCGCCCACGGCTTCCCGGTCGCGCCTGCGGCCGTCAGCGTGATCGCGAGGTGGACGAACGGAAAGGCCGCGCCGTCGTTCACGCCCGCCTCCGATGTCAGGCCGAACCGCACCTCGTCCTCCTCGCCCGTCTTGGGCGGGCCGACCTGCACGTCCGACGCGAGAACCGGATCGGTCGGGGCAAGCGAGGCCGCCAGCAGCAGCGCCACCGGCGAGGACAGCCCGAGCCAGGTCCCGCCGAGCAGCGTGATCGCCGCGATGCTGAGCGGCAGGGTCACGAGGATCAGCCGCCACGTCACCGCCCATCGCCACAAGCCGAAGATCCGGTCCAGCTTCAGCCCGGCGCCCATCAGGGCGATGATGACGACGAACTCGGCGAAACGCTCGGTCAGCTCGGGGTAGGCCAGCGGCGAGGCATGCAGGTCGCGCAGCGGCCCTGGCACCGCCGACAGCACCGCGCCCGCGGCGATGCAGACGATGGGCAGCGACAGCGGCAGGCGTTTGAGCGCCAGCGGCAGCCACGCGACCAGCGCGATCAGGAACCCCGCGCCGGTCAGGACGAGGATGTAGGGGTCGGGGTGGATCGGCGGGATCACGGGATGGACGCCGTGGATGCCGGGCGCACTTCTATGCCGCGCCTGCCGCCCCCGGGGCGTTCCCTGTCGTATGTCTGGGCCAGCCGCCTTCTCCCTGACTTCTCCCGTGACGGGGGATCGTCCGCGCGAATCCCGTGCGTGCCCAACACCGGGCGCGTGCCCGTGTTCCGTGCCGGGCGTCAGGTTGCGGAAGATTAAACCCCGAAGCTTAGACCCCGAAGATCACGCCCCGAAGATGACCGTCCGCAGCAGGTTGGCGTTCAGCCCGATGATCGTCAGCGCAACGATCGCGCAGGCCAGCGTCAGCCAGCGCGGCGACACCAGGTCGCCCATCTTGGTGCGGCTGGCGGTGAACATCACCAGCGGCACGATCGCGAACGGCAGCTGGAAGCTGAGGACGACTTGGCTCAGGATCAGCAGCCGGCCGGTTTCCTCGGCCCCCCAGATGAGGATCACGGCCAGCGCCGGAATGATCGCGATGACGCGGGTTATCAGCCGCCGCGCGACCGGGCTGATGCGCCAGCGGATGAACCCCTCCATCACGATCTGGCCCGACATGGTCGCGGTGATCGTGGCGTTCAGCCCGCAGCACAGCAGCGCCAGCCCGAACAGCGTCGGCGCGATGGACCCGCCCAGAAGCGGCGTCAGCAGCGCGTGCGCCTGGTCGATCTCGACGATCTCGGTGTTGCCGGTGCTGTGGAACGTGGCCGCGGCAAGGATCAGGATCGAGGCGTTGACGCACAGCGCGAACATCAGCGCGATGGTGGAATCCCACGTCGCCATCGACAGCGCCGCCCGCTTCTCGGCCGGGTCCTGGCCATAGGCTCGGGTCTGGACGATGCCCGAATGCAGGTACAGGTTGTGCGGCATCACGGTCGCGCCGATGATCCCCAGCGCGATATACAGCATCTCGGGGTTGGTCGCGATCTCGACCGAGGGGGCGAAGCCGCGGATGACGGCGCCCCAGTCGGGGTCGGCCATCGCGATCTGGACCGCAAAGCACGCGGCGATCAGGCCCAGCATGGCGATCACGAACGCCTCGATCCAGCGGAAGCCGCGGTTCTGCAGCCACAGGATCAGAAATGCGTCGGCCGCCGTGATGAAGATCCCGATCTCGAGCGGGATCCCGAACAGCAGGTTCAGGCCGATCGAGGTGCCGATCACCTCGGCCAGGTCGGTGGCGATGATCGCCGCCTCGGCCAGCAGCCACAGCGGATAGGACACCCAGCGCGGGAACGCGTCGCGGCAGGCCTGCGCGAGGTCGCGCCCCGACGCGATCGCCAGCCGGGCGCACAGCGATTGCAGCAGCATCGCCATGATGTTCGACAGCAGCGCCACGAACAGCAGCGTATAGCCGAACTTCGCCCCGCCGGCGAGCGAGGTCGCCCAGTTGCCCGGGTCCATGTAGCCGACCGCGACAAGGTAGCCCGGCCCGATGAAGGCGAGGAAACGCCGGAACCGCGACGCGCCCATCGGGATGGCGACGGACCGGAACACCTCGGACAGCGAGGGTTCGTGCTGCGCTGTGCGCCAGCCGGCGGAGGTGTGGTTCATCGTCGGGGGCGCCCCTCATTGGTCCTGGTCGTCGGTTCGGTCGGTGTCGCCCGGCCGGGTGACGCGCGCCGAGTCATCGATGTTCGGGACGCATGCGGCCGGGCAGGTTCCGGTCAGGATGGCAGGCGGCCGCGGGAAAGGCTAGGCCGAGCTGACGGACAGCAGGGTGCGGGCGGACCCGTCCTGTCCACCTGACGTCACGGTTTTGGCCGCGCGCCGGTTGCGAGGCAGCCGCGCGTCACGCGGGCCGCGACGACCGCTCGCCCGCGCCGTCAGATGAAATCGCTGACCAGGTGGTCGCGGAACACGTACAGGTCGCCCGCGAACCGCATCACGGCGTCGTCGCCCTGCTGGGTGAACCCCTCGAACCCCCGCATCGCGCGGATGGCCGCGATGCCCGCCACGCCTTCAACGCTGATCTGGTCCACGCCGATCTCGAAATCCTCGAGATAGGCGATCGCCTGCGAACTGGCGCTGCAGTTGATGAACAGGAACTCGTCGGCGTCCGCCCCGCCGATCAGCGTCTTGATGCTGCCCGCGGCCATGTTCGACAGGAACGTGTCGGCGCCGTTCCCGCCCTCGGACCGGTCCTCGCTTGCGCCGCCTTCAAGGTAGTCGTCGCCGTCGCCGCCGATCAGCAGGTCGTTGTGCATATTGCCGTAAAGGGAATCGTCGCCGACGCCGCCCAGAAGCGTGTCGTTGCCGTCGCCGCCCAGCAGGCTGTCGTTGGCGTCCCCGCCATCCAGCAGGTCCAGCCCGGCCGACCCCAGCAGCTTGTCGTCGCCGCCGTCGCCGTAAAGCGTGTCGTTGTCGTTGCTGCCGTCCAGCGTGTCGTAGCCGTCGCCGCCGCTCAGCACGTCGTGGCCATAGGCGCCGTTGAGCGAGTCGTTGCCTTCGTCGCCGTTGAGCGAGTCGTTGCCGGCCGCGCCCAGCAGGCTGTCGTTGCCGGTCCCGCCGTTCACCAGGTCGTTGTCGCCGCCGCCGTCCAGGGTGTCGTTGCCGTCATCGCCGTTCAGCGTGTCGAAGCCCGCCGACCCCAGCAGCTTGTCGGCGCCTTCGCCGCCGTTCAGCAGGTCGGCGTCGCCGCCGCCATCCAGCGTGTCGCAGTCGGCATCCCCGTTCAGCGTGTCCAGCCCGGCCGCGCCATACAGCTTGTCGTTGCCCGCGCCGCCGCCGATCAGGTCGTTGCCGCCGTCGCCGTACAGCATGTCCTCGCCCAGGCCGCCGTCGAGCGTATCCAGCCCGTCCTGGCCATAGACGGTGTCGCGCCCCTCGTCGCCGATCAGCACGTCGTTGCCGGTGCGGCCGACAAGGGAATCGTCGCCCATGCTGCCGTCCAGCGTGTCGTTGGCGGTGCTGCCGTTGATGGTGTCGTTGCCGCCGCGCCCGTTCACCCACATGCCTTGCCAGGTAAAGGCGTCGCCGTCGGTGTCGACGTAGCCGACGGCGATGTCGTCGGCATCTTCGGTCCCGTGGCAGACGCCGTCTGCGCGGAGCTGGTTCATCAGGATCGCGCGCCCGCCCGCCACCGTCAGGATCAGGTCGTCGGCGCGTCCGTCGTTGTCGTAATCGGCCAGCGTGCCCGCGGCCATCATCTCGGCATAGGTCCATTCCCTGCCGTCGATGATGATACGGTCGCCCTGGTCGTGGCGAAAGTCGGCCAGCACGTCCTCGCCGCCGTCGGCGAGCACGAACAGATCGGCCCCGCGGCCGCCGGTCATCACGTCGTTGCCCGCGCCGCCCCGCAGCTCGTCGTCGCCGTCGCCGCCCATCAGGACGTCGTTGCCCGCGACGCCGTTCAGCGTGTCGTTGCCGCCCTGGCCGAACAGGTGGTCGCGCCCGGACGCGCCGGTGACGACGTCGTTGCCCGCGCCGCCGTAGAGCATGTTCATGCCGCGCTCGATCCCGGTGATCGTGTCGTCGCCGCCGAAGCCCGCGGCATAGCCGATCCCGTCGACCGCGACGCGGATCCCGTCCTCGCGGTACACGTCGCCGGCGATGAGCCGCGCGGTGATCGTCTCGTCGCCGAGGTGAAGCGGATCCTCCTCGTCCATGAGAAAGCCGTTCATGCCCTGCGCGAAGCTGTCGGCGTGCTGGAACAGCACCTTCTTGCCGTTGTTGATGGTGACGAAGGTCGATGCGCCCGCCTCGGCACCCGGGAACCAGCCCAGGCCGATGCCCGCATCCGCGAACACCTCGTAGGCGCGGACCATCCAGAACGCCATGCTGTTGTTCACGACGTTGTTGGCGTTGCGGCCTTCGGCGTTGGTTTCGGTCACGATCACGTCGTCGTCACCAAGGACGCCGAAGCGCTCGCGCAGGAACGTCTCCATCGCCTCGACGGTGTCGCTGCCGCCGGCGGCCCAGTTCGGGTAAAGATGGCTGGACCATACCAGAAGATCGCCCGCCGCGGCCCGGATCTGGTCCATGACGCTGGTGTCGCCCGCGCTGCTGATCGTGGTCGCGAGAATGTCGAATAGCGCCGAATAGGCCCATCCGCCTACCATGATCCGCGCGTCCGACCGCGCCTCGATCAGCTGCGCGAACTCGGCCATGTGGTCGCCGTACATCTGCACGAACTCGCCGCCGCCGCCCGCCAGCGTCTCGGCCCGTGAATAAGCGGCGGGTTCGTTCGCCGCCTCGAGCGCATAGACCGCCGCATTGACCGCGGGATGGGCGTCGAGCCAGTCGAGCATCGTCGTCCAGCCCTGGATCATGCGGTCGTGAACCTCGCCCGCCAGTGCGTCGCGCATCGTGGCGACATCGGGGTTGCCCGTCTCGCCCAGCCGCTGCATGTCGCCGTCGGCATAGACCAGCACCAGCTTGAAACCCTGCTTCGCGGCCTCGGCAAGAAAACGCTCATACACCGGGTCCAGCGTGCCGTCGGCGTTGAACGAAAAGGCGTTGAACGGGATCCGCAGCGTGTCGACCCCGGGAAGCGTCTGGCGCAGCAGCCTGGCATAGGCTTCGGGCTGGTTTTCCATCCCCATCGGGCGGGTCTGAAAGTCCGATTGCCACAGGTAGTATTTCTCGTCGGCCGCCACGGTCGCGGCGTAAGTGCCGTTCGCCTGGTCGATGGCGATCTGTTTTTCCGCCGTGACCTGCAGGTTGATCATGTTGATGTGGGAGGTGGCCGACATGTTGCCTCACTCTACTCTGGGTAGAGCAACAACTTACCTACTCGCCTTATGGTTGCGCGAGTTCCATCAATTTTCCCACGATTTTTTGAGTCTGGCGTGAGCGCCGATTTTCTTGTTTGCTTTCAGCCCCCTGCATAGCCGAATGGCTGCGGGCTCGGATGGGTTCCGTGGGCGCAGGGTCATCGGCGACTTTCCGCGCGCTCGACGGTGCCCCGCCCGCGTGTCGTCCCCATGCCGCAACCTTGGCGAAAGCGACCCCTGCCTGCCGGGCCCTGCCGTTCGGTTGACTCTCACCCCGAAATAACCCCAATGGCCGCACGAAGCCGCCGCGGTGGACGAGATCAATGGCCAACGCTGACGGCTTGAAGCGGAAGACGTTCGTGGCATCGCTGTGGTCGGTGTTGCGCTCGGTCTGGAGCGCGATCATCACCTTCGTCCTGTTCGCGGTCATGGCGCGGCTGCTTGCGCCCGCCGACTTCGGGGTCTTCGCGCTGGCCAGCATCGTGGTGGAAATCGCCCGGATCGTGGCGACGGCGGGGCTTGGCAGCGCGATCGTGCGCGAACCCGACCGCTCGGCGTCGTTCGACAATACCGTGTTCTGGTGCGTGCTGGGCCTGTCGCTGGCGGCGGCCGGGATCCTGGCGCTTGGCGCCCCGGCCTATGCCCGCCTGGTGAACGCGCCCGAGGCGGTGAACGTGATCCGCGCGCTGGCGGTCCTGCTGCCGCTGACGACGCTGACGACAGTGCCCTCGGCCCTGCTCACGCGCGATTTCCAGCAGCGCAGCCTGACCTTTCAAAGCATCGTGTCGGGGCTCGCGGGCGGCGTGGTGGCGGTGATCCTGGCGTTTCAGGGCTGGGGCGTGTGGGCGCTGGTCGGGCAGGCGTTCGTGGGCGGGATCGTGGGCCTGGGCATGATCTGGCGCATGAGCCCGTGGCGGCCCGCGCTGATGTTCGACCGCAGCCGGGTGCGCGGGCTCATCATCTTCAGCAGTTCCATGATGGCCACGCAGATCGTCTGGCTGCTGCTGGTGCGGGTGCAGGAAATCTTCATCTCGCGCTGGCACGGACCCGAGGCGGTGGGCCAGTACCGCATCGCCTGGCGCCTGATCGAGCTGATCTCGCAGTCGCTTCTGTCGCCCATCGGCAGCGTGGCGCTGGTCACGTTTTCCCACGTCCAGAACGACCCCGCGCGGTTCCGCGCGATCTATGCGCGGATGGTCGGGATCGCGGGGCTTGCCACCTTCCCGGCGCTTCTGGGGATTGGCGCGGTCGCGCCGCTGCTGCTGCCGCTGCTGTTCGGCGACAAGTGGGACGCGGCGATCCCGGTCGCGCAGGTGCTGGTGCTGATGAGCGTGCCGTTCGTGCTGAACTTCTTCTCCGGCCCCGCGCTCACCTCGGTCAACCGGCCGCAGGCGAACCTGTGGATCGCGGTCCTGCAACTGGCGCTGACGGTCGTCTTTACCTGGATCGCCATTCCCTACGGGCTGGTGGCGGTGGCCGCCGCCTATGTGGCGCGGGCGTGGATCACGATGATCCCGCAGCAGCTGGCGCTGCGCCGCCACGCGGGCATCCCCATGGCCTCGACCGCGCGGGTGGTGCTGCCGGCGCTGGCGGCGGCGGCGGCGATGGCGGTCGCGGTGCGCTTTGCGATGGACTTCCTCGTCCCGCGCCTTGGCGGCGGGTGGGAAACGGCGGTGGCAAGCGTTGTCTTTGGCCTGATACTGTTCCCTGCGATCATGTTCGCCATCGGCCACGATCCACGGCGCGAGATACGCGACCTGCTGACCTCGTTGCGCCAGCGAAAGGAAACCTGAGTGACCTCGACCCCACCCGCCGCGGCGACCTTGCCCGACCCGCAGTCCCAGACCGCAGCCGACGTGGTGTCCCGCTGCCAGGGCATGCTGGACACGGTGTTCCGGGACGAGATCGCGGCGCTCAAGGCGAACGGCTGCGCGCTGGTGGATTTTCCCGACCACGGCAATGTCGGCGACAGCGCGATCTGGTCGGGGCAGGTCGCGTGGCTGGACCGGCACGGGATCGGCCGCAGGCTGGCGGGCGACCTGAACATCGACCTGGCGCAGATACGCGCGCTTCCCGCCGAGGTGCCGGTGCTGCTGCACGGCGGCGGCAACTTCGGCGACCTGTGGCCGCGCCACCAGCTGTTCCGCGAACGGATCCTGACCGAGTTTCCCGACCGCCGTGTGATCCAGTTGCCGCAGTCGATCCACTACGACGACGCCGCCATGATCGCCCGCACGCGCGAGGCGATCGCCCGCCACCCCCGCTTCCTGCTGCTGGTGCGCGACCATCCGAGCCTCGATCTCGCGCGGCAGAACTTTGCCTGCGACGTGCGGCTGTGCCCCGACATGGCGTTCGCCATGGGGGCGCAGCCGCGTCCCGTCCGGCCCGACGCCGACGTGCTGATGCTGCTGCGGACCGATTCCGAACGGCAGGGCTATGCCGAGGCGGTGGACGTCCCCGAGGGCTGGGTGCAGGCCGACTGGCTTCAGGACGACCCCGACGTCTGGACCCGGGCGGCGGGCGACGCGCGCCGGCGCGCGATCCTGTCGTTCAACCCGGCGCGGATGGGCGGGGCGGCGCGCCACAGGGATTACCTGAACCAGCTGTCGGACCGGCGGGTGGACCGCGGCCTGCGGCTGCTGTCGCGCGCGCGCTATGTCATCACCGACCGGCTGCACGTCCACATCCTGTGCACGCTCATGAACATCCCGCATTGCGTGCTGGACAACCGCTACGGCAAGATCGCCCGGCTGTCGCAGGCGTTCGGGACCCGCTGGGCGGGCGTGTCGCAGGCCGCGACCCTGCCCGAGGCGGTCGCCACCGCCCGCGCCCGGCTCGCGCGCCGCGAACCGCAGACCGCCTGAGGGACGACACCATGCCGACCGACACCCCGCCAAGCGACACCCCGCCAAGCGACACCGCGCCGCCCTCGATCCAGACGCCCCGCCTTACCGTCATCATGTGCACGCGCAACCGGGCCGAGCAGTTGCGCCGGGTCCTCGAATCCGCCGCCGCCATGCAGGTCCCGCCCGGCACGACGTGGGAGTTCCTGCTGGTCGACAACGGCAGCACCGACCACACCGCCGAGGTGGTGCAGTCGTTCGACGGCCGCCTGCCGATCCGCCGCATCGTCGAGCCGACGCCCGGCCTCTCGAACGCGCGGAACGCGGGCGTCGCGGCGGCGCGCGGCGACTACATCCTGTGGACCGACGACGACGTGGTGATCGACCCGGGCTGGCTTGCCGCCTATGCCGACGCCTTTTCGGCCTATCCCGACGCCGTGGTCTTCGGCGGCGTCATCGAACCCGTTTACGAGGAGGAACCCCCCGCCTGGTTCCGCGAGAACGAGGATCTGCTGGCCACCATCGTCGCCAAGCGCGACCTTGGACCCGAGCGGCGGCTGATGGAAAACGTGCCGGGCACCATCCCCTACGGCGCGAATTACGCGCTGCGCGCAGCCGAACAGAAGCGACACCGCTATGACCCGGCGCTGGGCGTCAGCCCCACCCACAAGCGGCTGGGCGAGGAAACGATGGTCATCGACGCGATCCGCAAGGAAGGCGGCGCGGCCGTCTGGGTGCCCGCCGCCCGCGTCCGCCACCTGATTCCCGCCAAGCGCCTGACGATGGACTATGTCCGCGTCTACAGCGAATCCGCAGGCGAGACCTGGGCCTATCTCAGCGAGACGAGCGGCGCGGACGTGATGGGGCCGCCGGTCCCCCGGGGCGGGCGCCGGTTCCTGGGCGCGCCGGTCTGGACCATCCGCAAGATGGTCCAGGGCCAGCTGAAGCTGTGGACCCGGCGCGAGCCGATGCGCGACCACATCCGCCGCCAGCGCGAGGTCGCGCGCCTGCGCGGCGCCGTGCGCTACTGGGTGACGCACCGCAAGTGAACCGCCATCCCCTGCGACACGAGGACATGCGGGCATGAAGACCGCCGCCAGGATCGCCGTCATCATCCCCTTCTACCAAAGCGAGCCGGGCATCCTTGCCCGCGCGCTCGACAGCATCCGCGCGCAGGTCCTGCCGCCGGGGGTGCGGTTGCAGGTGATCGTCGTGGACGACGCCTCGCCGGTCCCGGCCATGGCCGAGATGGCGGGCTACGACGACGACGATCGCATCACCTGGCGCAGCATCCGGCAGGACAACGCCGGTCCCGGCGGGGCGCGGAACACCGGCCTTGGCTATGCGGCGGCGATCGGCAACGCGCGCTACGCGGCATTCCTCGATTCCGACGACGAATGGACGCCCGACCACCTTGCGAACGCGGTGGCGGCGCTGGATCAGGGCTACGACTTCTACTTTTCCGACCACCGGCGCGAGGGGCATTTCGACAGCTACTTCGCCATGATCGACCTGATGGGTCTGGTCACGCCCGCGCTGTGGGACAGGGGCGCCGTGCTGGACGACGCGACGCGCGGCTTTGCGCCCCACGCGCTCGACCCCGTGTTCCTGCGCGAATACCTGTCGCAGTCCTCGACCGTCGTCCTGCGGATGGCGTCGCAGGGGCACCAGCGGTTCGACCCCGAACTGCGCCACGCCAGCGAAGACCGGATGATGTGGATCCAGATCGCGCTGTCGGGCGCGCGCATCTGCGTCTCGACCCGGTCCGAGGTGGAATGCGGGCGCGGCGTGAACATGTTCTACGAAAGCCTGGAATGGGATTCGCCCGGCATCGTCACCCGGCTGGGCAGCCAGCTGCTGTTCGGCCAGAAGCTGGTGCGCCTGCCGAACGCCGATGCGGGCAGCGGGGCCCGCGCGGGCCTGCGCGAAAAGCGCGATCTTTATTCCTATCTGCTGGTCCGCAATCTGCTGAAGGGCAGGCCGACGGGCCTGCGATCCCTTCGCCCCCTGATGCGGCGCGATCCCCTGCTGCCGCTGCGGCTGCCGTTCCTGTTCGCGCGTTTCGCGCTGGCGAAGCGTCGCGGCGGCTGAGCGACCCGGCCCGCCCGGCCGCAGGGGCATGATCGGCCGCTACAGCCCCAGCTCGGCCAGGAACCGTTCGATCGCGTCCATGCAGGTGGTCCACGCGGGTTCATGCCCCAGGATGATGTGGCTGCGGCTTTCCAGCGGGACGAAGCGCGCGCCGGGGATCCCGATCGCAAGCTCGCGCCCCTGTTCCAGCGTGATCCGCTGGTCGTGGCGCGCGTGCAGGACAAGCGTCGGCGCCCGGACGCAGGCCAGCATGTGGCGCACGTCGATGTCGCCGAACGCGTCCTGGAACCGCACCGCGTTCTCGGGCGAGGTCGTCTGGCGCTGGAAGTCGTCGAACCACGCCAGTTCCTCGGGCGTCCCGTCGGGCATGAAGGTCTGGCTGAAGATGTGGCGATAGGCCGAATTGTTGGTGCCCCAGCCCAGCCGGGTCAGCGTCATCACCGCCTCGCGCCGTTCCTGTTCCTCGGCGGACGCGCCAATCCGCCAGCCCGCCGCGTAGCCGCCGATCAGGATCAGCGCCGACACCCGTTCGGGATGGCGCACCGCATAGGCGATGGACACCGCGCAGCCCTGCGACATGCCGAGCAGCGGAAACCGGGGCAGTTCCAGCGCGTCGGCCACCGTTTCCAGGTCGCGCACGAACGCCTCGAAGCTGATCTCGTCCACGTCCCAGTCCGACAGGCCGTTGCCGCGCTCGTCGTAGCGGACGAACCGGCGCGAGCGGGCGAGACGCTGGAAGGTCTGGCCCCAGATCACGCTGTGCCAGTCGAGTTCCAGATGGTTGAGCCAGTTGGCGGCCTTGACCAGCGGCGGCCCGTCGCCGACGCAGGCATAGGCGATCCGCACGTTGTCGTTGGACTGGCAGAAGCCGATGGTCTGGTGCCGCCGCATCCGTTCGAGTTCGGGGGCGGGATCGAGCGCGGGGAAAGCAACCGGGCGGGAAACGGCGTCGGTCGGAAGGTCGTGACCGGCCACGCCTGACCCGGCGGCGCCCTGCGTCCCCGAAACCCCGGCCGGCCCCGACACCCCGGCCGGCCCGCCGCCGATGTCCGGCACCTCGCGCAGGCCCGAGGCTCGCGCCAGATCGCGGTGCTGCCGGACGACCTCATCCGCGTCCTCGATCCGCCCCATCCGGCGCAGGCTGCGCGCCAGAAGGCCCGCCGCCTCGGCCGACAGGGGGTCGGCTGCGTGGCGGTCGCGCAGCCAGCGCAGCGCCTCGATGTCGCCCGCGGCCGAGCGCGAGGTGATGCGTTCGAGGACCCGCAGGCGCAGGCGGAACACCTCTTCCCGTTCGGCGACCAGCCACGCCTGGTAGATGTCGAGCTGCGGCATGTCCAACCCGTCGCAAAGCGGCTGCGCCAGCGCCTTCGCGGCGTCCTTCAGCCGGTCCACCGGCAGGTCGGATGCGTCGGGACGCAGCGCGTCGCGGATCGCCAGCAGGTCCACCTCGCCGGGGCCGAACGCCAGCGTCACCCGCTCGCGGTCGGCCGCCACCCGCGTCGTGTCGTCGTCGTCGAGCAGCGGGCGCATCTTGCTCAGCGCCCAGCGCAGCGACCCGCGGGGGTCGTCGGGCAGGTCCCAGAACAGTTCGCACAGCCGCTCGCGCCGGTGCGGTCGCGCCGTCAGCGCAAGATAGCCGATCAGCGCCCGGGTCTTTTTCGATCGCGGAAGCGCGAGCGGCCGCGCATCGCGCAGGACGCGCAGCTCGCCCAGCACCTCAAGGCGGAACGGCGTCGAAGCGGCGGCGACATGATGGCCGGCCTGCATGCGGACAGGTCCCCGAGAAACCACGGTCGGACGATCGAACTACCACGATGTTTACCACGATCGCGCCCACGCGCGGGCGTCAAAACGCGGTCCGGGGGCAATTTCCACCGTCCGGCCGACGCATCGAGCGGCGGACAGGGCGGCGCGGCCCCGAACCATCAGGGGACCAGAGACGAATGAGAATACCAATCTTCTGCTTCGGCACGGCGGCGCTGGCCGCGCTTTCAGGCATGAGCCTCGGCATCTTCATGGGCATCCGGCAGGACTTCACGCTGGCGCCCGTCCACGCCCACATCAACCTGCTGGGCTGGGTGACGATGGCGCTTTACGGCCTGTACCATCGCGGCGCGCGGCGCGGCGACACGCGCCTTGGCTGGGCGCAGGTCGGCTGCGGCGCGGCCGGGTTCCCGCTGATGACCGGCGGGCTCGCCTATGAGTTCCTGACCGGCGACACCGCGTTCCTGTGGGTCATCTCGGCGGGCGCGCTGCTTTCGCTTGCGAGCATGGCGCTGTTCCTCGCGGTCGTCCTGCGCGATGCGGGCCGGGAAGGGGCGGGGGCGGCCGGTGGCCAGCCCTCGCCGGGGTGGTAGCCATGCGCGGCCGCCCGTCCGTCTTCGACTACCCGTCGTTCTTCGGCCCCGACCCATCGCGCGGCGCGCAGTCCGCACGGGTCGCGCGCCAGACAGCCGACGACACCCGTTTCGCCCCCATTTCCGCTCCCATTCCCGTGACCGGCGCCGACTGGACGCTGCGCCGCGCGCGGCCCGACGACGAGCCCGCGATCCGCGCGCTGGTGCGGGCCGAGGCGCTGAACCCGACCGACCTGCGCTATCCGGCCTTTGTCGTCGCCTGCACCGGCGAGCGGGTCGTGGGCGCGGCGCAGGTGCGCCTGCACCGCGACGGCTCGCGTGAGTTCGGGTCGCTGGTCGTGGCGCCCAGCCATCGCGGACGGGGCATCGGCACGGCGCTGATCGGCACCCTGCTGGCGCAGGAAAACCGCCGCCTGCACGTCATCACCGGGCGGGCCAACATCCCGATCTACGAACGCCACGGCTTCCGGTGCGTGCCGGGCCGCAGCGTGCCCTGGCAGGTGCGCCGCAACCTGCGGATGGGCCAGTTCGTGGGCCATCTGCGCCGCCTCGGGGGCCGCGTGCCCTTGGGCCTGTGCGTCCTTGAACGGGCCGAGATCGGCGGCCTGCGCGACCTTCCCGTCACCTGATTTCACACCAACCCAACCAGACGAGGATAACATGACCACTTTCATCGGCAGCAACGACGCGGACACGATCGCGCCCGGCCTCATCACGCCCGGCGTGGCGGTGCTGGGGCCCGACCCCAGCCCGGGCGCGGGCGACGACCTGATCCTGGCGCGCGGCGGCGACGACATCGTCGCGGGCGGGCGGGGCGACGACACCGCGGCGCTGGGGACCGGCCGCGACGTCTTCGGCTGGGCCCCCGGCGACGGCAGCGACACCGTGTTCGGGCAGGGCGGGTTCGACACGCTCGCCTTCGACGGCAACGGCGCGGACGAGACGTTCCAGCTGGCGCACGCGAACGGCACCACCCGGTTCGACCGCGACGTGGGCGCCATCGCCATGCGCATGACCGGGGTCGAGCGCATCGACCTGTTCGCGGGCGGCGGCGTCGACGTGGTTCGCGTGGGGCAGGGGCTGAAGGGCTCGGCGGTCGAGGAACTCAGGATCGACCTGTCGGGCGTCAAGGGCTCGCATGCGGGCGACGGCGCGGCCGACCGGGTCGAGCTGTCGGACGGCAGCGGCGACAGCTTCGTGTCGATCCTGGGCCAGAACGGCGGCGCCGCGATCCTGGGGCTGCCGGTTTTCGTCGGGATCGACGGGGGCGATGCGGGCGACACCATCGCGTTCCACGCGGGCGGCGGCGCGGACAACCTGGCGGCCAGCCGCGACCTGACCCTGCGCCTCGACGTGGATGCGGGCGCGGGCGACGACGTGATCGCAAGCGGCGGCGGCGACGACATGCTGCGCGGCGGGGCCGGGCGCGACTTCGTCAGCGGCGGGCGGGGCAACGACCGGGCATGGCTGGGCGCGGGCGACGACGTGTTCGCCTGGGACAACGGCGACGGCAGCGACGTCGTGGACGGCAATGGCGGCCGCGACGCGCTGGTCTTCAACGGCTTCGCCGCGGCAGAGACGTTCCGCCTGACGGCGGCGGCGGCGCAGGCGGTCCTGACCCGCGACCTGGGCAACATCCGCATGGACATGACCTCGATCGAGGCGGTGACGATCCGCGCCTTCGGGGGCGCGGACGCCATCTCGCTGGGCGACATGACCGGCAGCACCGTCCGCTCGGTCGAGGTGGCGATGTCGCTGCCCGGCCTTGCGGGCGACGGCGCCGCCGACGCGGTGACGGTCGAGGGCGGGACCGCCGGCGAACAGATCGACATCGCCAGCGGCGGCGGCTCGCTGGTGACGGTGGACGGGCTGCACGCATCGGTGGACGTGTTCGGGGCCGAGGCGATCGACACCCTGACCGTGCAGGGCGGCGGCGGCACCGACTTCATCCGCGCCCGCGACGTGGCGGCGGGGCAGGTGCATCTGGTGCTGGACGGGGGCGCGGGGCAGGACTTCGTATTTGGCAGCCAAGGGGCCGACGTGGTGCTGGGCGGCGCGGGCGACGACGTGATCGCCAGCGACGGCGGCGACGACAGCGTCAGCGGCGGGCTTGGCGACGACGGCGCGATCCTGGGCGACGGCGACGACCGCTTCACCTGGAACCCCGGCGACGGCAACGACGAGGTCGCGGGCGGGGCGGGCATCGACAGCTTCGACTTCGTCGGCGCGGCCGTCGACGAGGCGATCGAGATCGCCGCCGTGGGCACCGACGCGGTGATGACCGCGCAGGCGATCCTGCCCGGCGGCTCGACCGCGACGGCACGGCTGCTTACCGAGACCGTGGAGCGGCTGGAGCTCCACTTGGGCTACGGCACGGACGAGGTGACGGTGCGCGATCTCGCCCCGACGACCGTGGACGAGGTGGTGATCGACCTGTCGGGTCCCGACGGCGCGGCCGACCTGGTGACGGTCGCGGGGACGGCGGGCGACGATCACGTGGTGATCCGCATGGACGGCGACGCGATCGTGGTGGACGGGCTGGGGGCGACCGTGCGGATCGTGGGCTTCGATAGCCTCGACCAGGTCCAGTTCCGCGGGCTCGACGGCGACGACACGCTGGACGCCTCGGGTCTTGGCGGGATGCAGCTGTTCGTTCAGGGCGGGAACGGGCGCGACGTGATCTTCGGAAGCGGGGGCAACGACGTGCTGTCGGGCGACGGCGGCGACGACGTGATCGCGGCGGGTGCGGGCGACGACGTATGCTTCGGCGGCGCGGGCGCGGACGTGCTGGACGGCGGCGCGGGCACCGACATCCTGACCGGCGGCG
This sequence comes from Paracoccus marinus, assembly GCF_007018965.1. GTDB lineage: Bacteria > Pseudomonadota > Alphaproteobacteria > Rhodobacterales > Rhodobacteraceae > Paracoccus > Paracoccus marinus. Next base: position 351,788 of record NZ_VJYZ01000004.1, on the reverse strand, counting down.
CTGGCATCGACGTCATCCTGAACGGAGAGGTCGTGTTCGATCCGCTGCTGGCCGCCTGAGCCGCCGCCAGCGCGCGCAAAGTCAGGGCGCGCCGGTCACCGGGCCGGCGCGCCGTCCTGCGGCACCCCCGCCGCCGCCGCAGGACCCGGTTCGGCGACCCCTTCCCACCACGCGCCAAGCGCGTCGATCAGCGGCACCAAGCGCAGCCCCGCCGGGGTCAGCAGGTAATCCACCCGCAGCGGATAGCCGCCGAACTCGGTCCGCTGCACGATGCCCGCGCTTTCCAGCTTGCGCAGTTCCAGCGCCAGCATCTTGGGCGAGATCGTCGGATTGTCGCGCTGAAGATCGCTGAACCGCTTGGTCCCGTCTTTCAGGTAATACAGCAGCAGCGTCGGCCAGCGGCCGCTCAGCACCTGCATCGCTTCCTCGATCGGGCAGCGGGAAACGAGCGTCTTCATCGCGGGCCCCATGGTTACGAAAAGGTGCGTAATTTCCAATATTCGCCGGGTCCACTAGCGGTTCGTTCCGAACATCGTCCTGTATACCGGAGCAAGCGAATGGACCCGATCCTGATCTATGGTTTCCCCGCCGGCAGTTCCATGGGGCTTGTCGCGGCCCTTGAATGGCTGGGCAGACCCTACCGGCTTTGCCGGGTGGACATGCTGGGCGAGATGCGCGAGCCGCCTTATCTGCGGCTCAATCCACGGGTGGAAACGCCCGCCTTCGTCGACCCGGACGGCCGCGTCGTGACCGAAACGATGGCCATCGCAGCCTGGCTCGAGGCGCGCGACGACGGGCGGCGGATCAGCTTTGATCCGCTGTCGCCGCAGGCGGACCGGATGCACCGGCTGATGGCGTTCATCAACACCGGCTTCACAGCCGCATTCGCGCCGCTTTGGCAGGAACTGGAAATGGCGGGCGATCCCGCCCCCGAAACGCGCGCCGCGCTCAAGGCGCTGGGGCGCGAATGGGTGACAAAGCGGCACGACCAGCTCGAAGCCACGATCGGCGATACGACGTTCCTGGCCGGCGACCGCCCGACGCTTGCGGACGGGCTTCTGATCGGGGTGGCGCGCTGGCTGGATGTCCACAGCGTCGCCGACCGGACCCGCTGGCCGAAGCTCTCGGCGCTTCGGGCGCGGATCGAGGCGGAGCCGGCCGTCATCTTCGCCACCGCGATCGAGGCGGGCGGGGCGGCCCCCGACAGCGGAACCGGCGCCTTTCGCGGCCATGTCGCGCTGGCCGAGGTGATCGACCGCTTCGGGGCCGCGCCGGCCGCCTGATCCGCCCGAACCCGCCGCCGCCCCGCAAATCGACTTGCCGGGGCGGCCCAAGGGGCAGAAAGTCGGTGCGCGACGGGCGGACCGCCCGCGCTTGCGTGCGCAAAGGAACCGACGATGACCCTGACCGACAGGCTGGCCGACGAACTGGACCAGATCCGCGCCGACGGGCTTTGGAAGCCCGAGCGGGTCATCACCTCGATGCAGGCGGGGCGGATCGACGTCGCGCCGGGCGGGTCGGTCCTGAACTTCTGCGCCAACAACTACCTGGGGCTGGCGAACCACCCCGACCTGATCGCTGCGGGCAAGGCGGCGCTGGACCGCTACGGCTACGGCATGGCCTCGGTCCGGTTCATCTGCGGCACGCAGGAAGATCACAAGGCGCTGGAAGCGCGGATCGCGCGCTGGCTCGGGACCGAGGACGCGGTGCTGTATTCGTCCTGCTTCGACGCCAACACCGGCCTGTTCGAGACGATCCTGGGCGAGGAGGACGCGATCATCTCGGACGCACTGAACCACGCCTCGATCATCGACGGGGTGCGGCTGTGCAAGGCGAAACGGCTGCGCTACGCCAACAACGACATGGCGGAACTGGAAAGCTGCCTGAAGCAGGCGGCGGACGCGCGGACCCGGGTGATCGTGACGGACGGCGTGTTCTCGATGGACGGCATCATCGCCAACCTGCCCGCGATCTGCGACCTGGCCGAACGTCATGACGCGACCGTGGTGGTGGACGACAGCCATGCGGTCGGCCTGACCGGTCCGCAGGGGCGCGGCACGCCCGCGCTGCACGGCGTGGCGGACCGGGTGGCGGTGCTGACCGGGACGCTGGGCAAGGCGCTGGGCGGGGCGTCGGGCGGCTATGTCGCGGGGCCTTCGGCGGTGGTGGCGATGCTGCGGCAGCGGTCGCGGCCGTATCTGTTTTCCAACGCGCTGGCGCCGATGATCACGGCCGCCTCGCTGACCGCGATCGACCTTGCGGAAGCGGGCGACGACCTGCGCGCGCGGCTGGATGCGAACGCGGCCCGGTTCCGGGACGAGATGGGCGCGGCGGGCTTCACCCTTGGCGGCGCGGGGCATCCGATCATCCCGGTGATGATCGGCGACGCGCGGCTCGCGGGCGACTTCGCCGCGCGGATGCTCGAACGCGGCGTCTACGTCACCGGCTTTTCCTTTCCGGTCGTGCCGCGCGGTCAGGCCCGCATCCGCACCCAGATGTCGGCCGGTCACAGCGACGCCGACCTGACCGCCGCCATCGCGGCCTTCATCGACACGGGCCGCGAATTGGGGGTGATCCAATGACGAACATGATGCGCGCGCTGGTCAAGGCCCGCCCCGAGCCGGGGCTGTGGATGGAAGAGGTGCCGGTCCCCGAGCCCGGCCCCAACGAGGTGCTGATCCGCGTGAACAAGACCGCGATCTGCGGCACCGACGTGCATATCTGGAACTGGGACGAATGGGCGTCCAAGACGATCCCGGTGCCGATGGTCACGGGGCACGAGTTCTGCGGCACCGTCGCGGAAACCGGCAGCGCCGTCACCCGCTTCCAGCGCGGGCAGCGCGTGTCGGGCGAAGGCCACATCACCTGCGGCCACTGCCGCAACTGCCGCGCGGGGCGGGGACACCTGTGCCGCAACACGCTGGGGGTGGGGGTCCACCGGGCGGGCGCGTTCGCGGACTACCTGTGCCTGCCCGAAAGCAACGTGGTCCCGATCCCCGACGACATCCCCGACGAGATCGCGGCGATCTTCGACCCCTTCGGCAACGCCGTCCACACCGCGCTCAGCTTTGATTGCGTGGGCGAGGACGTGCTGGTCACGGGCGCCGGTCCCATCGGCATCATGGGCGCGATGGTCGCCAAGGCCGCAGGCGCGCGCAAGGTCGTCATCACCGACGTGAACCCGGTCCGCCTGGACCTCGCCCGCAGCATGGGGATCGCCGACGCGGTCAACGTGGCCGACACCGACCTTGGCACGGTCATGGAACGGGTCGGCATGCGCGAGGGGTTCGACATCGGCCTTGAGATGTCGGGCGCGGCCCCGGCGTTCCGGCAGATGATCGACAAGATGAACAACGGCGGCAAGATCGCGATCCTGGGCATCGCGCCCGCCGGGTTCGAGATCGACTGGAACCTCGTCATCTTCAAGATGCTGACACTGAAGGGGATCTACGGGCGCGAGATGTACGAGACCTGGTACAAGATGATCGCGCTGATCCAGTCGGGCCTGGACCTGCAACCGCTCATCACCCACCGCATCGGCGCCGGGGACTTCAAGGCGGGCTTCGCCGCCATGCGGTCGGGCGAGGCAGGCAAGGTGGTGATGGACTGGGCCTGATCGGAACCTGACCGGGGCCTGATCGCGCCCACGCCCGCGTTCATCGCGCGCCGGGCGGGAACCCGCCATGCATCGTGATCGGCGACGCCGCGTCTTGAACCCGGCGCGGTCCCGCACCTATGTCGTCCCCACGGGCGGGCTGTCCCAAGCGCCGCCCGCTCAAGGATATTTCCCATGACCGAGATCATCCGGATCGAGAACCTGTCGAAGCGCTACGGCAGCGGCACCAAGGCGCTCGACGACGTGTCGCTGTCGATCCGCGAGGGCGAGATCCTCGCCCTGCTCGGCCCGAACGGCGCGGGCAAGACGACCCTCATCTCAATCATCTGCGGGCTGGTGGTGCCCACGTCCGGCAGCGTCCGGGTGGGCGGCCATGATGTCCGCACCGACTGGCGCGCGGCGCGCAGGTTGATCGGCCTCGTCCCCCAGGAAATCGCGCTCGACCCGTTCGAGAAGGTGATCGATTCCGTCCGCTACACCCGCGCCCTTTACGGCGAGCCGCCGGACGACGCGCATATCGAATCCGTCCTGCGCAGCCTCGCGCTGTGGGACAAGCGCGGCGCGGCCACGCGCGAGCTGTCGGGCGGGATGAAGCGGCGTGTGCTGATCGCCAAGGCGCTGTCGCACCGCCCCAAGGTCCTGTTCCTGGACGAGCCGACCGCCGGCGTGGACGTCGTCCTGCGCCGCGAGATGTGGGAGGTCGTGCGCGACCTGCGCCGCCGCGGCGTCACCATCATCCTGACCACCCACTACCTCGAGGAAGCCGAGGACATGGCCGACCGGATCGGCGTCATCGACAAGGGCAAGCTGGCTCTGATCCAGCCCAAGGCCGAGATGATGGGAGAGTTCGGCCGCAAGACGCTGGTGATCGAACTGGACACGCCCCTGCGCGCGCTGCCGCCCGATCTGGCGCGGCCGGGCCTTGCGCTGGACGACGGCGGCGGCCGCCTGACCTTCGACTACGACACCCGGGCCGAGCGCACCGGGATCGCGCGCCTGCTGGGCGACCTTGCCGGGCAGGGGATCGGCGTGCGCGACATTTCCACCACCCAATCCAGCCTGGAAGAGATCTTCATGAACCTGGTGTCCGAAACCCCGCGGGTGCAGGCATGAACCGGCACGGCGCGGTCGCCATCTTCGGGCGCGAGATGGCGCGCTTCTTCCGCACCATCTGGCAATCCATCGCCTCGCCCGTCGTGTCCACGGCGCTTTACTTCGTCGTGTTCGGATCGGCCATCGGCGGGCGCATCCAGTCGGTCGAGGGGGTGCAGTACGGCGCCTTCATCGTGCCGGGGCTGATGATGCTGACGGTGCTGCAGCAGTCGGTCAGCAACGCGAGCTTCGGCATCTACTTTCCGAAGTTCAGCGGCACGATCTACGAATACCTCGTCTCGCCCGTGGGCTGGATCGAGGTCACGCTGGGTTTTGTGGGCGCCGCCGCCGCCAAGGCGATCCTGATCGCGCTTCTGATCCTTCTCACCAGCTTCTTCTTCGTGGGCGTCCACGTGCTGCATCCGTTCTGGATGCTGGCGTTCTTGTTCCTCACATCGCTCGCCTTCAGCCTGCTGGGGTTCATCATCGGCCTGTGGGCGAAGTCGTTCGAGCAGTTGCAGGTGGTGCCGCTGATGGTCATCACGCCGCTCGTGTTCCTGGGCGGCGCGTTCTATTCGGCCGACATGCTGCCCCCGTTCTGGGAAGGCGTGGCCAAGCTGAACCCGGTGCTTTACCTCATCTCGGGGTTCCGCTGGTCGTTCTTCGGTCTCGCCGACGTGCCCGTCACGGTATCGCTGCTGGCGGTTGCGGCGATGATCGTGGTCTGCATGGGCATCATCCGCTGGATCTTCGCCAGCGGCTGGCGGCTGCGGGAATAGCCGCTCAGCCCAGCTTGCCGCAGGCGGCCCGGATGCGGTCGCAGGCGGCCTGCAGGTTTTCGGTCGAGGTCGCGAACGAGATGCGGAAGAACGGCGAAAGGCCGAAGGCCGCGCCGGGCACGACGGCGACGCCCGCTTCCTCAATCAGGTAGGTGGCGAAGTCGGTGTCGGTCTGGATCACGCGTCCGTCGGGGCGGGTGCGGCCGATCACGCCCGCGCAGGACGGAAACAGGTAGAACGCCCCGTCGGGCGTCCGGCAGCCAAGGCCGGGGATGCTGTTCAATTCCCGCAGGCACAGGTCGCGGCGATCCTGGAACACCGCGTTGCGTTCGGCGAGAAAGTCGATCGGCCCGTCCAGCGCCGCCACCGCCGCCGCCTGGCTGACCGAGCTGGGGTTGGTCGTGCTTTGCCCCTGGATCGTGCCCATCGCCTTGATGAGCGTCGCCGGCCCGCCCGCATAGCCGATCCGCCAGCCGGTCATCGCATAGGCCTTGCTGACCCCGTTCACGGTCAGCGTCCGGTCCGCCAGCCCCGGCTCGACCGCCGCGATGGTCGCGAAGGGCACGTCGCCGTAGCGGATATGTTCGTACATGTCGTCGGTCATGACCATGACGTGGCGGTGATCCAGCAGCACCTCCGCCAGCGCCCGCAGGGCCTCGGCAGGGTAGGCCGCGCCCGTGGGGTTGGACGGAGAGTTCAGGATCAGCCACTTCGTCCGTGGCGTGATCGCGGCGCGCAGGTCGTCCGCGCCCAGCAGGAACCCCCGGTTCTCGCCGCAGGGCACGATCACCGGCGTGCCGCCCGCCAGCCGCACCATGTCGGGGTAGCTGACCCAGTAGGGCGCGGGCACGATCACCTCATCGCCGTCGCCCACCGTCGCCATCAGCGCGTTGTAAAGGACCTGCTTGCCCCCGGTCCCGACCGTGATCTGGTCGATGCCGTAGGCAAGCCCGTTTTCCCGCGCGAACTTGGCCGCGATGGCGCGCTTCAGATCCGGCGTGCCGTCCACGTCGGTATAGCGGGTCTTCCCTTCGTCGATCGCGGCCTTGGCGGCGTCGCGCACATGTTCGGGCGTGTCGAAGTCGGGCTCGCCCACCGACAGGCCGATGATGTCGCGCCCGGCGCGGCGCAGCTCGTTCGCGATCCGGGTCATGGCGACGGTGGCCGAAGGCTTGACCGCGCCCATCCGCGCGGCAAGCGGCACGTCGAAGCCGGGGCGGCCCGCGTCGTCGGAGTTGTTTACGGGCGGGGTCATGGGCGCGGCCTTGTGCGGAGTGGGTCCGGGGCCATTCAACAGCCTCGCCCGCCCGAATAGAACCGGATTCTGCGGCCGGTTGCGATCCGCCTGCCTTTCCCGCACCATCGCGGGGAAGGAGAACCGTATTGCCCCAAGTTCACGTATTCGCCCGTATCCAGCCCCGGCCCGAGGATCGGCCCGAGGTGCTGGCGGCGTTGCAGACGCTGGTGCCGCCCACCCGCGCCGAGGCCGGGTGCAGGCGGTTCGAGCTGAACACCGGGATCGACGGCGACGGCGCGCTGTACCTGGTCGAGATATGGGACAGCGCTGCCGACCTGACGGCGCATCATGCCTTGCCCCATACGATTGCCGCCGCGAAGGTGATCGAGGGCAAGCTTCTGGCGGAAACCGAGGTCGTCAGGATGAGCGCCTCGAGCTGAGGCGGCGCGGCCTGGCGCTCGGGCAGTCCAGCGCCCGCTAGATAAGTACCTGCCAGTACACCCTCGCGTGATAAGCAAATGTCAACGCGGGCGCTTTGCGGATGCGCGCCGGGCGGGGCTGTGACAGCTTTCGCCCGATGATCCTCGACACGTGGCTGGAACGGCAGGGCGAATACCGCGATCTTTCGGCGGCCGCGCCCGCACGTCCGTGCGTGGCCATCGCCGCCCGGAACGAGGCCGCGCTGGTGGGCGCCTGCCTGACCGCCGTTGCCGCGTCCTTCGCGGGCAGCGGGCACGCGCCGATGGCGGCGCTGTTCGTGAACAACTCGACCGACGACACCGCCGCCGTGGCCCGCGATGCGGCGGCGCGCGTAGGCCTGCGTCTGATCCTGCTGGAAGGCGACCTGCCGCCCGGACATGCCCATGCGGGCGGCGCGCGGCGGGTGGCGGCGGCGCTGGCGCGGCGCGCGGCGGGGCCGGGGCATGGGCAGGCCGGCGCGGTCCTGCTGACCGACGCCGACAGCCTGCCCGCGCCGGGCTGGGTCGCGCAGATGCTGGCGGGGCTGGCGCGCGCCGACGTGGTCTGCGGCCGCGTGGCGCTGCCCCCCGATGCCTTTGCCGGCCAAGGTCCCCGCGCCGCCGCCTTTGCCGCGACCGAGGGCGCCTATGCCGACGCCTCGCGCCGGATCCACGCGGCGCTCGACCCCGATCCCGACAACCCGCAGCCCAACCACGGCTGCCGGTCGGGTTGCAACATGGGCCTGACCGCCGCCGCCCTTGACCGCATCGGCGGCATCCCGGCGCTGCCGGTGGCCGAGGATCGGGCCACGGTCGCGGCGGCGCTTGCGGCCGACCTGACGGTGCGGATGCTGGACGGGCCGGTGGTCCTGACCTCGGCCCGCCGCGCCGGGCGCGCGCCGGGCGGCATGGCCGACGCGCTGGCCGCGCGCGAGACCGCCGCCGACCCCTGGATCGACGAGGATTACCACGCGCCCGCCGCGACCCTTCTGCGCGCGCAGCTGCGCGGCCGGTTGCGAAGCGAGGGGCCGGGGCCGTGGCTCGTGGGCTTGGGGCTGGACGCGGCGGGCGTGGAAACCATCGCCGCCTGTCCGGGGTTCGGCAGCCGGTGGGCGGCGCTGCAGGCGCAGCTTCCCGCGCTCGCGCCGGTGCGGCTGCGCCAGTCCGACGCCCGCCGCCACCTGCCGCAACTCCTCGCCCTCGCGGACCGGGTCGAGCGCGGCGACCACGCGGCCCTGCCGGAACCGGAGACGATCTGAATGACCCCTGCCGCCGTCCGCGCGACCCCTGATCAACCGACGCCCGCCCTGCGCGTGCTGCCGCTGCTGCCCGCGATCCGCGCCGCCGCCGACGATCCGGGCGCCGCCGACCACGGGCCCGCGCGGGCCATCACGCTGCTGCGCGACGCGGGCCTGCTGGTCGCGGCGCTGCCCGAAGCTGCGGGCGGCGAAGGGGTCGGCACTTCACCCCACACCGCGCGCGACACCGCGACGCTGCTGCGCCGGCTCGGCCGCGCCGACCTGTCCGCCGCGCGCCTGTTCGAGGGGCATGTCAACGCCGTCAAGCTGATCGCCCTTCACGGCGGCGACGAGGTGCGCGGCCGCGCCTTCGATCTGGTCCGCGCGGGCGGCCTGCTGGGCGTATGGGGGGCCGACGACGGCGCGCCGGTGCAGCTGGACCGCGACGGGACGGGCGAGGGCGACGGGACCGGCAGGGCGGACGCCTGGGGGGCGTCTTGCCGGGGCCAAGCGTTACGCGTCGGGCCTCGGGCTTGTCGATGCGGCCATCGTCACCGTGACGGCGCCCGACGGGCCGCGCATGGTGCTGGTCGATGCCCGCGACACGGGCCGCCAGCACCCGGAACGCTGGACCGCGACCGCCATGCGCGCCACCCGCTCGGGCGTCCATGACCTGACCGGGATAAAGGTCGCGGCGGCCGACCTGATCGGACCGCCGGGCGCGCTGTCCACCGAACCGTGGTTCGAGGGGGGGATCTGGCGCTATGCCGCCGCTCATGTCGGCGGGGCCGAGGCGCTGGTGCAGGCGACGCTGGACCTGCTGGCAGCATCGGGGCGCGCGGGCGACCCGCACCAGGCGGCGCGGCTGGGCCGGGCGCTGGCGCTGACCGACTCCGCCCGCCGCATGGTCGATGCCTGCGCGGTGCTGGTCGAAACCGCTGATCCATCCGACCACGCCGCCACCGACCGCGCCGTGTCCCACGCGCTTTTGACCCGCGCGCTGGTCGAGGATGCTTGCGTCGAGGTGCTGGCGCTGGCCGAACGCGCGCTGGGGATGATCGCCCACGATGCCGCAGCCCCCGTGGACCGGATCCGGCGCGACCTGTCGCTGTATCTTCGCCAGGCCGCCCCCGACGGCAAGCTGATGCGGGCCGTGGCGACGCTCGTCGATGCCCGCGCCGAGGTGGGCGAGACATGGTGACGCCGCTCGCCCATGGCCGCCTGCTGGTGCAGGCGGACAGCGCGCCGGTCGTGGGGATCGAGGCGCTGTGCGGCGGCGCGCCGGGCGGGGTGCTGGCGCTGGTGCCGCACCCCGACGACGAAAGCCTTGCCATGGGCGCGGCCATCGCCACCGCCGCGCGCGCGGGCCGCCCGGTCGCGGTCGCCTGCGTCACAACCGGCAACCGGTCCCACCGTTCGACCCGCTGCCCGCCCGACCGGCTTGCGCGCCTGCGGCGAAGGGAGCTGCGGATCGCCTCGGCCCATCTGGGCGCGACCTGCGTGATCTGGCTCGGTCACGACGACCAGCGCGCGCCGCCCCGGTTCGACGACGCCGACAGCGCCACCCTGCGCGCCGCCTGCGACCGGCTGGGCGTCGGCGCGGTCTGGACCTGCTGGCGCGGCGATCCCCATTCCGATCACAACGCGGTCGCGCAGGCGGCGGACGATTTCTGCGCCCGCGCTGGGCTGCCGCCGCCGGTCGAGGCGCCGGTCTGGGGCCGCTTCATCGACACCGCCCCGGTCGCGGTGCGGCTGGTCCGCCTTGCGCCGTCGCCCGTGGCCGCCCGCGCCAAGGGCCGCGCCATCGCCGCGCATCGCAGCCAGATGACGCGGCTGATCCCCGACGACCCGGACGGCTTCGTCATGGACCCGGCCACCCAGGCCCATTTCCGCGACGGGGACGAGCTGTTCCTGCTGCCGGGGCCGCCATGACCGGCAAGCCGCACGACAGGCGCGCCCGGTTCGAGGCGATGTTCGCCGCCGACCCCGACCCGTGGGGGTTTCGCACCCGCGCCTCGGAACAAGCCAAGTTCCGCGCCACCCGCGATGCGCTGGCGGGCCGCCGCTATGCGCGCGGGATCGAGGTCGGCTGCGCGAACGGCGAGCTGACGGGTTTCCTTGCGCCGCAATGCCGCCGTCTCGACGCGCTCGACGTGGCGCAGTCGGCGCTGGATCTGGCCCGCGCGCATGTGGACGCGCAGGGGCACGGGAACGGCGTCCGCTTTCGGCAGGCCGAGGTGCCGCGCGACTGGCCGGACGGGCCGGCCGACCTGATCGTGCTGTCCGAGGTGCTGTATTTTCTGACCCCGGACGAACTCGGCACCCTCGCCACCCGCATCGCCGGCACGCTGGAGCCGGGTGGCGACCTGCTGGTCGTGAACTTCACCGGCCCGACCGAGGAGCCGCTGAGCGGCCGGCAGGCGGCCGACCGGCTGTGCGCCGCGCTGTCGGCGCAGGTGGCCATGACCGGCATGCTGGAACGCACCGGCCCGACATGGAGGCTGCAGCTGCTGCGGCGCGCCGCCGGATGAGGGGCGCTTGGGCGCAGGCCGTCTGGCCGATCACGGTGCAGGTCGCGGCTGCGGCGGCGCTGGTCGCCTGCCTCGCTGCGCTGCCCGGCACCGGCGCGCTGGCGGTCCTGGCGCTGTCGGTGGCGAGCCTTGGGCTGCGCTTCGTGCCCTCAAGAACGCCGACCGCCGCCCCTGCCGCGCCGGTGCAGGCGGCGACGGAGCCGGTGTTTTCCGTCCACGTGCCGATCCATGCCGAGCCGCCGGGCCTTGTCTGCGCGACGCTGGCGGCGCTCGCGGCCCAGACCCGCCCGGCGCGGCAGGTGGTGGTGGTGGACAACAACACCGCCGATCCGGCGCTGTGGCAGCCCGTGCGGGACTGGTGCGCGGGGCGCGCGGGGTTCGACTTCATCCACGCGATGGGGGTTGCGAACGCCAAGGCGGGGGCGCTGGACATCGCGTTGGCGGCGACCTATCCGGCCGCGACCCATGTCGTTCTGGTCGATGCCGATTACGCCGCCGACCCCGACCTGCTGGCCGACGCCGCCGCCCGGCTGCGGGCCGACCCGACCCTTGCCGCGCTGCAATACCCGCAGGCCTACGCGGGCGAAAGCGAGGTGCCGGGCCTTGCCGCGGACTATGCCCGCTTCTTCGCGGTGGACGCGCCGCGCGCCGACCGCGCGGGCGCGATGCTGCTGACCGGGACGCTGTCGGTCATCGCCCGCGATGCGCTGGACGCGGGCTGGGGCACGCGCTCGATCACCGAGGACGCCGAGATGGGGCTGCGGCTTCTGGAACGCGGCGGCCGGGTGCGGTTCGTGCCGCGCGCGAGCGGGCGCGGGCTGATGCCGATGAGCCTTGAAGGGCTGGTCGCGCAGCGGCGGCGCTGGGTGGTCGGCAACCTGCAGGTGGCGCGGATGCTGGCGCGGTCGCCGCTGGATGGCGCGCGGAAGCTCGCGGTCCTGCGCCAGCTGCTGGCGTGGCACGGCTGGCTGCTGCTGCCGGTGGCGGGGCTGGCGGCGTCGGCCCTTGTGGGGGCAGGGGGCACGTCCGGGGCCGCGGGCCTCGCGCGCGCAAGCGCGGCCGCGCTGGCGGTCGAGGTTGCGGTCGTTGCCCTGCGCGCGGCCCGCTCGCCCGCGCCGCTCGCCGCCGCCGCCGCTGGCTGGGCGCTGGCGTGGACCGGATCGCTGGCGCCGTTGCAGGCGCTCGGCCGCGCCCCGCGTTTCGAGCGCACGGCCAAGTTCGCCGCCGCCGCCGTGCCCGCCCCGTTCGCCCCCGCGACCCTGCACGGCGTCGTGGTGCCGGTTCCGCTGAACGCCCCCCTGATCCTTGGCGGCGCGCTGTTCGCCGCAGCCCTGTTGCAGCGCGCCCCGGCCCTTGCCTGCGGCGCGGCGCTGGTCGCGCTGGTCGCCCCCGCCACCCGCGCGCTGGAACGCGAGATCGCCCGCCACGCCGCCGCCAGACGAGAAGGCCCATGCACGCAGCCGTCGTGATCCCCACGCTGAACCGCCCCGCCCAGACCCGCGCCGCCGTCCGCGCGGCGCTGGACCAAAGCCACCCCGACCTGTCGGTGGTGGTGGTGGACGACGGCTCGACCGACGACACGGTGGCGGCGCTCGGGCCGCTCAGGGACGATCCGCGGCTGACGGTGATCGCGCTGGCGCGGAACATGGGCACGGCGCAGGCCAAGAACGCGGCGCTGGCGCTGTTTCCCGCCGACGCCTACAGCTTTCACGACAGCGACGACCGCCCCGACCCCGACAAGATCCTGCGGCAGGTGCGGCGGCTGGCGCGCGCCGTGGACCCCGATCCGGGGCTGGACTGGGGCCTGACCCCCCATCGCGCGGGCACGCCGGCCGAGGTCGCTGTGGCGCTGACCGCGCACCGCTTCATCCGCGCGGACGGGTCGGTCATGGTCGTAGACCGGGCGCTGAGCCTGATCGACGACTTCTTTCCTCATCTGCAGGTCGATGACAGCGCGCCGGGCGACTGGATCCTCGTGAACTCCGCCCTGTTCCGCGCCCGGCTGTTCGCCGATCACGGCGGCTTCCACCCGGGCGTCGAGGAGGATCGCGAGATCCGCAACCGCCTCATCATGGCGGGCGAGATCATGTCGCTGATCCGCGCGCCGCTGCTGACCAAGATCGAATGTGCCGACAGCCTGACGGTCAGGGCGGGCAGCGACTACGCCAGCGCCGCCCGCGCCGCCGACCGGGCCGAGGTGCAGGCGCGGCTTGCCCGCTGGCGCCGCACGGGCGAGGTCGCGCGCCAGCCGATCGACCTGGCCGACCTTGCGCTCGCCCCCGGCAGCGATGCCGGGCGCCTGCGCGTGACCGGCGCGCTGATGACCGACGCCACGCGGGCGCATCTGGGCCGCCTTGTTCCATGAGGCTGCGGCTGATCGACGGCCACTGCCCCTGGCCCTATGCGCCCGGCGATCTTCTGACCCGCGCGATGGGCGGCACCGAGGCGAGCGTCCTGCATCTGGCCGAGGGGCTGGCCGCGCGCGGGGTCGAGGTGATCGTGCACCAGCACAACCGCACGGCCGTCGCGCGGCACGGCGCGACCTATGCGCCGCTGGGCGATCCGGGCGCGGTCGCCGATGCCGACCCGCAGGCGCGGGTGATCGTGGTGAACGCGGCCAAGATCGCGCTTCTTTGGGCGCGCAGGCAGCCTTGCGCGCGGGTGCTGCTGTGGCGGCACAACTTCGTCGGCGCGCGCACGGCGGCGCTGGGGCCCGCGCTTTCGCAGGCGGGGGTGCGGGTCGTGTGCGTGTCGCGCTTTCACGCGGACCACACGGCCGGGCGGATGCGCGCGAAGCACCCGGCGCTGCCCGCGATCGGGGTGATCGCGAACCCGGTCGTGACCTACGATCCCGGCCCGGTGGCGGTGGACCCGGACCGGCTGATCTTCGCAAGCTCGCCGCACAAGCGGCTGGCGGATTGCCTCGCGCGGTTCCAGGCCGTGCGGCGGATCGTTCCGGGACTGCGCCTGTCGGTCTGCAACCCCGGCTACAAGCCCGACGCGTGCGCCGGCGACGACGGGGTGGACAGCATGGGCGCGCTGCCGCGCCCGGCGCTGCACCGCCATCTCGCGGGCGCGCTGGCGCTGTTTCACGCCCAGGACTTCCCCGAGACGTTCGGGCTGGTCTTCGCCGAATCGATGGCGCTGGGAACCCCCGTGTTGGCCCCGCCCGTGGCGGCCGCGCCCGAGGTCATCGGCGACCCGCGCCAATGCGCGCCGATCGACCCGGCCCAAGTGCTGGCCGCGCGGATCGAGGCCTGGCGCGCGGGCGGCCGACCGCGCCCCGTGGCCAACCCCGACTTCGCGCTGCCCGCCGTGCTGTCGCGCTGGCAGGCGGCGCTGGACGCCCCCGGTGCCGGGGACGCCCCGGCGGACGCTCAGCCGAAGATTTTGGCCGCGACCTCGGCCACCCGGCGGCCCTGGTAGCGGGCGCCGCCCAGCTCATCCTCGGACGGCATCCGGCTGCCGTCGCTGTCGGTCACGGTCGATGCGCCGTAGGGCGAGCCGCCGCGCACCGTGTCCACGCCCGACTGCCCGGCATAGCCGTAGTCGAGGCCGACGATGGTCAGGCCGAAATGCATTAGGTTGTGGATCATCGACAGGATCGTCAGCTCGTTCCCGCCATGCTGCGTCGCGGTCGAGGTGAACGCGCCGCCCACCTTGCCGTTCAGCGCGCCCGTGGCCCACAGGCCGCCAGCCATGTCCCAGAACGCCGCCATCTGCGACGGCAGGCGGCCGAAGCGGGTGCCCGCGCCGACGATGATCGCGTCGTAGTCCTTCAGCTCGTCCACCGTGGCGATGGGCGCGCGCTGGTCCATCTTGTAGCCCGACTTGCGGGCAAGGTCCTCGGGCACGGTTTCGGGCACGCGGCGGATGTCCACGGTCGCGCCGGCGCTGCGCGCGCCTTCGGCCACGGCCTCGGCCATCGCTTCGATATGCCCGTAGGTGGAGTGATACAGAACCAGGACCTTGGCCATGGGGCTTCCTTTCGTGGGGTGGATAGGGGTTTAACGTCCGGTCCTGATCTAGCGGTTCCTGGCCCTTCGCATAACTGCTGCGGAATGAATGCAGATGTTCAGCTTCGTCGAACGGTCGTGACGGCTGGCCCGGCGCGCCGAAGCGTTGCATGATCGGCCCAAGACCCCATGCAGGAACGCCCATGCCCCGCCAGATCCTCGTTTTGAACGGCCCCAACCTGAACCTGCTGGGCCAGCGCCAACCCGAGGTCTATGGCCGCGAGACGCTGGCCGATGTCGAACGCGCCTGCACCGCGCTGGCGGACGAGCTGGGTGTCGCGGTCGAGTTCCGGCAGTCGAACCACGAGGGGCAGCTGATCGACTGGATCCACGCGGCGCGGGGGACAGCCGCCGGCATCGTCGTCAACCCGGCCGCCTATACCCACACCTCTGTCGCGCTGCTTGACGCGCTGTCGGCCTTTGACGGACCGGTGATCGAGGTCCACATCTCGAACATCCACAAGCGCGAGGATTTCCGCCATCATTCCTTCGTCAGCCTGCGCGCGGACGGGGTGATCGCGGGCTGCGGGACCGAAGGCTACCTGCTGGCACTTCGGCGGGTCGCGTCTTTGACGCGCGGATGAGGTCGCGTCTTCGACGCGCGGATGAGGTCGCGTCAATGACGCGCGGGTGAGGTCACGCGCTGACGCGCGGAGCGCGGCGGCTTACAGCCCCGCTTCCGACGCCACCTCGGCGCGCGACTTGCGGCCGCGTTCGGTCGCCGACTTCAGCTGCCCGCAGGCGGCCATGATGTCCTCGCCCCGCGGGGTGCGGATCGGGGAGGCGTAGCCCGCCTTGTAGATGATGTCGGCGAACTGCTCGATCCGGTCCCAGGATGAGCGGCGATAGGGCGCGCCGGGCCATTCGTTGAACGGGATCAGGTTGATCTTGGCGGGGATGCCGCGGATCAGCTTCACCAGACGCCGCGCGTCGTCGTCGCTGTCGTTCACGCCGTCCAGCATGACGTATTCAAAGGTGATCCGCTCGCTGTTGGACAGCCGGGGATATTCGCGCAGCGCGTCCAGAAGCGTGGCGAGGTTCCATTTCCTGTTGATCGGCACCAGCCTGTCGCGCACCTCGTCGGTGGTGGCGTGGAAGCTGATCGCGAGCTGGCAGCCGATTTCCTCGGCGGTGCGGGCGATTTCCGGCACGACGCCGCTGGTCGACAGCGTGATCCGGCGCCGCGACAGGGTCAGCCCCTCGTGGTCCATCACCACCTTCATCGCGTCGCGCACGTTGTCGAAGTTGTAAAGCGGCTCGCCCATGCCCATCAGGACAAGGTTGCTGACCAGCCGCGTCTCGTCCTTGGGCGCGCCCTGTTCGGGCCATTCGCCGAGGTCGTCGCGCGCGACCAGCAGCTGGCCCACGATCTCGCCCGCCGTCAGGTTGCGGACCAGCTTCTGGGTGCCGGTGTGGCAGAAGGTGCAGGTCAGCGTGCAGCCGACCTGCGAACTGACGCACAGCGTGCCGCGCCCTTCCTCGGGGATGTAGACCGTTTCGACCTCGTGCCCGCCCGCGATCCGCAGCAGGTACTTGCGGGTCCCGTCCTCGCTGACCTGCCGCGTCACGATCTCGGGCAGGGCGATCTGGAACCTTTCGGCCAGCATCGCGCGGTAGTCCTTGGCGAGGTTGGTCATCTGCGCGAAGTCGCGCACGCCCCAGTGATAGACCCAACTCCAGACCTGGCCCACGCGCATCCTGGCCTGCTTTTCGGGCGTGCCCGCCGCGATCAGCGCGTCGCGCAACTGCTCGCGCGTCAGACCGACGATGTTGACCTTGTCCGACGCGGGCAGCTTGCGCGGGATCGTCAGCACGTCCTGCACGACTGGCGCCCGCCCGGCGGGGGCGGCGGCCAGAGGCGCGGGGGCGATCCGATCGGGGCTGTCAAAGGCGTTCATGGGCGCGGTCCGGGTCGATTGCGGGCGATCCGTGCGCTTGCGGGCGCATCGGGGCAGGCTGGGGCAGAACGATGAAAGCCGCCCTAATATGGGGCGGCTTTGCACGGATCAACAGGAAAAACCGGAAAATCGGCCAAAAGCGGGCCCGAAGGCGAGCGCGAGGCCGCGCCCTGACCCGTCCGGCCCGCCTTACTTGCAGGTATCGCGCGCCTTGTTCGTAGCGGCGGTCACGCCCGACAGCGAGAACGTGTCGGAGGTGTTGGTGCCGCGGGCCGAACGCCCGGTCACCACCGCGCTCGACCCGCCGCGCAGGGCGGCGACAAGGCGGCTGTCCTCCTCGGGCGAGCCGGCCCAGGCGTTCTCACCCTCGGTGAACAGGCGGAACTTGGTGCCGCCGACGTCAACCTCGACCGTGCTGTCGGGGGCGAAGGGATAGCCGCCCTGGAACGAGACCTCGCCGTTCTGGCCGGGGCGATAGGCGATATACAGGCGGATGTCGCTGCGCGTGACCTCGACTTCCTTGCCGTCCTGGGTGTTCTTGGTCGACTTGGGCGGCGACACCGCCCAGCATTCCTTGGGGTCGTCACCGCCGAAGGCCGACCAGTCGCCCTCGCTTCCCAGCAGCCGCGATTCGGCCGCGAAGGCGGGCGCGGCAAGCGCCGCCATCAGGGCGGCCACTGCGACGCCGCGGATCGAAAGGATGGTCATGCTCGAGCCTCCTGCTTGGTCCCCGTTTCGGGGTTGTCCGATTGAATGGTGTAAGTCACACCGGCAGCGGAAAGATAACCAAAAACCCCGCGCGGCGAAAACCCCGTGCAGGAACAATCGCGCAATTGTCAAAGGAGCCGCCGATGGCGACCGTGGACCTGATCGAGCTGTGGCGTGGCGGGATGCTGGAAAGCGTCCATCGCGGGCATGCCGTCGTCTGGGACGCGGGCGGGATGGTGGCGTCGTGGGGCGACCCGGACGCGGTCATCTTTCCACGCTCGTCGTGCAAGATGATCCAGGCCCTGCCGCTGATCGAAAGCGGGGCGGCCGACGCGGCGCGGCTGGGGACCGAGCATCTGGCGCTCGCCTGCGCGTCCCACAGCGGGGCCGCGATCCACGTGACGCGGGTCGAGGCGTGGCTGAAGGGGCTGGGGATGTCGGATGACGACCTGCGCTGCGGCGTCCACATGCCGCAGGACAAGGACGAACATGCCCGTCTGACCTGTTCCGGCACCGCGCCCTGCCAGGTCCACAACAACTGCTCGGGCAAGCACGCGGGGTTCCTTACGCTGAACCGGCACATGGGGGGCGACGCGGAATACGTGCTGCCCGACCACCCGCTGCAACGCGCCATCCGCCAGGCGTTCGAGGAGGTGACGGACGAACCCTCGCCCGGTTACGGGATCGACGGCTGCTCGGCCCCGAACTTCGCCACCTCGGTCAAGGGGCTGGCGCGGGCGATGGCCGCGTTCGCCAACCCGCAGGGCGGCGCGCGGGGCGACGCGATGCGGCGGCTGGTCGCGGCGATGGTGGCGCATCCGGACCTGGTCGCGGGCGAGACGCGGGCCTGCACCGACCTGATGCGGGCGATGGGCGGGCGGGTCGCGGTCAAGACCGGGGCCGAGGCGGTGTTCGTGGCGATCGCGCCGGAACGGGGCCTGGGCATCGCGCTGAAGATCGCGGACGGCGGCACCCGCGCGTCCGAGGCGGCGATCACCGCGCTTCTGATCGACGCGGGCCTTCTGGATGCTGACCACCCGGTCGCGCGCCGCCTGCTGACCGCGCCGCTGACGAACTGGCGCGGGCTGGAAGTGGCCGAGCTTCGGACCGCGGCCGGATTTCCGGTCTGAGATCAGGGGCAGGGCGGGGCGGGGCAGGGCGCGGCCCTGCCTATGCCCGCCGCGTCACATCATCTGCCACAAGAGCCGCAGCGCCAGCGCGGTCGAGGTCACGACCAGCAGCGGCTTGATGACCCGCGCGCCGACCCGCATCGCCATCCGCGACCCCAGTGCCGCGCCCAGCATCTGCCCCGGCACCATCGCCAGACCGACCAGCCACAAGGGATGCCCGCTCAGCGCGAATACGCAAAGCCCGCCCAGGTTCGATGAAAAGTTCAGAAGCTTGGTGTGCGCGGTCGCCTTGAGGATCCCGTACCCCGCCAGCATCACGAACCCCAGCATGTAGAACGCGCCCGCGCCCGGCCCGATCAGCCCGTCATAGAACCCCACGGCGGGCACCAGCGTCAGCGCGAAGATCGCTTGGCGCATACGCCGCGCCCGGTCGGCGTCGTCCAACCCCTTGCGGAACGCGAAGAAGGCGGCGATCCCCAGCAGGATCACCGGCAGCACCACCCGCAGCGCCTGGGTGGGCAGCCACGTGACCAGCGCGGCGCCGGCAGCGCCCGCGGCAAAGGCGATCAGCGCCGTGCCCCATTGCTGGCGCAGGTCCACGAGCCCGCTGCGGGCATAGGACACCGCCGCCGTGCCCGCGCCGAAGCTGCCCTGCACCTTGTTGGTGGCCAGCGCCTGGTCGGGCGGCAGACCCGCCAGCATCAGCGCGGGCACGGTGATCAGCCCGCCGCCGCCGGCGATGGCGTCGATGAAGCCGGCCGCGAACGCGGTCGCGGCAAGGACGGCTATGGCCCCGACGCCAAGTTCGATGACGCCAGGCTCGATCATGGGAAAACCGGAAGGAAGGGGATCAATTCAGGCCGTGCTGGGGCGGGTAGCGGCCGTCCTGGAACTCGCCGAAGATCTCGATCAGCTCGGGGTGTTCCAGCGGCTCGCCCGACGGGTCGGGGACGAGGTTCTGTTCCGAGACGTAGGCCACGTAATAGCTGACCTCGGTTTCGGCATAGAGATGATAATAGGGCTGGTCCTTGGACGGGCGCACATCCTCGGGAATGGACTGGTACCATTCCTCGGTGTTGCCGAACTCGGCATCGACATCGAAGACCACGCCCCGGAACGGATGGTTCCGGTGCCGGACGACCTGGCCGATGTTGTACTTCGCGCAGCGCATTCAGCATTTCCGTCTGACCACGTCGGGGATGTAACGGCCGCACCCCGAAAAGTCTATTGCCGGAGCGCCCGACGCGGGCCAAGTTGACCGGAGTTTGATCAAAACATGACGGGTCGGCGACCGCCGTCCTGCCGCTCTGCACCCGTTCCGCCCCGGCCGCCCGCCTCAGTCGCCCGCCTCAGTCGTGGCGGAAGAACCCGTGCCGGCGGTTGTCGCGCATGAACACGACCGCGAGCAGGCACACCACCGCCATGCCGGTCACATAGACCGGGAACCACCCCTCGTGCCCGCGATCCTTCAGCGACAGGGCCACGAACTCGGCGCTGCCGCCGAACAGCGCGTTGCCGATGGCGTAGATGAAGCCGGTGGCGAGCGCGCGCACCTCGGTCGGGAACATCTCGGCCTTCAATACGCCCGCGATCGAGGTGTAGAACGACAGGATCATCATCACGCCGGTCAGGCACAGCGTCGCCATCTGCGGCGACTGGTTCGCGCCGAGGAACCGGTAGGCGGGCACGATCACCAGCATCATTCCGATCGAAAAGATGAACATCGACGCCTTGCGCCCAATCCGGTCCGACAGCGCCCCGACGACGGGCTGCGCGCACATGAAGATCAGCAGGCACACCGTCATGATGTTCGACGCCGTGGCCTTGGTCATGCCCGCCGTGTTGATGAGGTATTTCTGCATGTAGGTCGTGAACGAATAGAACACGAGCGACCCGAAGCAGGTGATCCCCAGCACCACCAGCACCGACCGCTTGTGCCGCAGGACGCCGCGCAGCGTGCCCGCGTGTTCGGCGGTTTTCGCGGCGTCCGGCTGGGTTTCCGTCAGCGACCGGCGCAGCCAAAGCGAGATCAGCCCCAGCGCCGCGCCGATGACGAAGGCATAGCGCCAGCCGCCGGCCGTCAGCTGCTCGGACGTCATGAACAGCTGCATCACCGTCGCCAGCAGCGACGCGAGCAGCTGCCCGCCGATCAGCGTCACGTACTGGAACGAGGAATAGAAACCCCGCCGCCCGCGCTGCGCCACCTCGGACATGTAGGTGGCGGTGGCGCCGTATTCGCCGCCCACCGAAAACGCCTGCAGGCAGCGCACCAGCAGCATCAGCACCGGCGCGACCGCCCCCGCCTGGGCCGAGGTCGGCAGCACCGCCATCAAGAGCGACCCGATCGACATCAGCGTGACCGACGTCACCATCGAGGTCTTGCGCCCGTAGCGGTCCGCAATCCGCCCGAAGACATAGCCGCCCAGGGGCCGCATCAGGAACGACAGCAGGATCACCCCCGCAGCGCCCAGGAACGCCTGCGTCTGGTTGCCGCTGAAGAATTGCTGCGCGAAATAGACCGAGAAGAAGGCATACAGGTAGAAGTCGAACCACTCGACCAGGTTGCCGCTGGACGCGATGAGGATCTTCCTGACCGTCTCGCCGGTGGTGGGGTTGTGGTCCGGGTGGTCGGGATGATCCGCAGCGACAGCCATTTTCGCGCCCTTGTTGTTGCGCGCGGAACTTGATCCGGCGTCGCGGCTTTGTCGAGGGGCGTCGGGCGCGCGCGCTCGGCCGCCCGTTTTTCAGGCGCCCGCCTGCCAGTGCCGGATCACGTCGAGCGGCGCGGTGACCATCAGCACGCTGAGCAAAAGCCCGTCCCGCGCCATCCACAGCGTCAGCGCCTCGACCGCGACGAAAAGCGCGGCGCTGCCCCAGACCGGCAGGGTCGCGGCAAGGGCAAAGCCCGCCAGCGCCGCCAGCGTGTCGCCAAGCGCGTTCAGCACCGAATCGCCGGTGTAGTTCACGGACACGGTCACGTCGCGGTAACGGTCGATCAGGAAGGGGGTGTTCTCGCCGATCTCCCACCCGGCGGCGATCATCGCCGTGACGACAAGGCGCTTTCGCAG
Source organism: Paracoccus marinus (assembly GCF_007018965.1). Taxonomy (GTDB): domain Bacteria; phylum Pseudomonadota; class Alphaproteobacteria; order Rhodobacterales; family Rhodobacteraceae; genus Paracoccus; species Paracoccus marinus. The sequence goes on along the minus strand of NZ_VJYZ01000004.1, from coordinate 330,017 downwards.
CGACCATTCGGGCAGCAGCATCCGCATCGCGCCAAAGACGAGCATCCCGAACAGCAGGTGCGAGAACGAATACCAGTCCAGCAGATGCTGGGAGTTCTGGGCCGTCATGACCTCGCCGTACCACAGCCGGACCTGCCCGCAGGGGCAGATGAAGCTGTGGCCCATCGCGCGCAGCACCAGCGCCGTGACGGCGAGGATAAGCAGCACAAGCGCAAGCGCGCGGCCCGGCGTCCGGCTGAGACGTTCAAGCATTCTTCGGCGGCGCCACGGGCTTGGGGCCCTTGTCGGTCAGAAGCCAGACCCCGTCCTCGTCCAGCCGCACCCCGCTGACCGGACCGCCATGCGCGGCCCCGGTGTCGATGTCGAGCCGGTTGCCCTTATGCTGGATTTTCTTCACCGGCGTATGCCCGTGGACGACCAGCACGCCGTGGTCGCTCGTGTCGTCGAGAAAGGGTTTGCGCAGCCACAGCAGGTCGTCCTCGACCTGCGCGCGCAGATCGACGCCGGGGCGGATGCCGGCGTGGACGAACAGCGCGCGCGGCGTCAGGTGCCAGATCGGCAGCCCGTCGAGCCAGCGTGCGTGATCGGCCGGAACCTTTGCCAGCGCCTCGGCGTGAACCTCGTCCATGGGGCGGGTCTCGGCGTCCTCGATCCCGTAGGACGCCAGCGCCGCGCCCGCGCCCACGTCCCGCCGCGTCCACGGCTTGCGGTCGGCCGCGCGCGGATCGACCCAGTGCGGATCGCGCAGAAAGTTCGGCAGCGCCCGGTCGTGGTTGCCCTTGACGACCACCCAGTCGCGGCCCGCGGCCTGCCCTTCCATCAGGAAGCGCACCACGCCCGCGCTGTCGGGCCCGCGGTCGATCAGGTCGCCCACGTGGACGACCTGCGCGCCCGCGCCGCCGTCACGCTCGATCAGGTCGTGGACGCCCCGCAACATGTCGAGCTGCCCGTGCACGTCCCCGATCGCATAGATCTGCATCTGCCCCGCCCGTCCTTCGCCGCCCGCACTTCGCCTTTTGCCCCGGCCAACGGATCGGCCGGGGCGGGGGTTCCTTTCGGACGCGCGGCCCTCAGACCTCGAAATGCAGCGCGCGCACCTGCTCGAACTTGCCGGTGGCGAGCAGCGCCTGCCGCACGTCCTCGCGCAGCGGCTCGTCCAGATAGGTGATGGCGATGGCGTCGCCCCCGCCCTCGACCCGGCCAAGGGTAAAGTTCGCCATGTTGACGCCCATGCCCCCCAGCGTCACGCCCAGCGTCCCGATCACGCCCGGCACGTCGCGGTTACGGGTGTACATCATGTGGTTGCCGATCTCGGCATCGACGTTGATCCCGCGGATCTGGATGAAGCGCGGCTTGTGGTCGCTGAAGACCGTGCCCGCGATCGCGCGTTCCCGGTCGCCCGATACCATCGTGACCTTGATATAGCCGTCATAGACCCCGGCCTTGTCCTGCGTCGTGGTGGCGATCTGGATGCCGCGTTCCCTGGCCACGACCGGGGCCGACACCATGTTCACGTCCGGGTTCGCGGCCTTCATCACGCCCGCGATCACCGCCGCGTTGAGCGCGTTCAGGTTCATCCCCGCCGCGACCCCGTCGTAAAGGATGTTGATGGCCTTGATCGGTTCTTCCGTGGTCTGGCCGACGAAGGCGCCCAGATGCGCGGCAAGCTTGATCCACGGTCCCATCACGGCCGCTTCCTCGGCGGTGACGGACGGCATGTTCAGCGCGTTCTGCACCGCCCCGGTCAGCAGATAGTCGGCCATCTGCTCGGCCACCTGCAGGGCCACGTTCTCCTGCGCCTCGGTGGTGGAGGCGCCCAGATGCGGCGTCACGACGACGTTGGGCAGGTTGAACAGCGGGCTTTCGGTCGCGGGCTCGGTCGCGAACACGTCGAGCGCGGCGCCCGCCACGTGGCCGGACTTGAGCGCGGCGGCCAGCGCCTCCTCGTCGATCAGCCCGCCGCGGGCGGCGTTGACGATGCGGACGCCGGGCTTGGTCTTGGCCAGGTTTTCCGCCGACAGGATGTTGCGGGTCTTGTCGGTCAGGGGCACGTGCAGGCTGATGAAGTCGGCGCGCCGCAGCAGCTCGTCCAGCTCGACTTTGGTCACGCCGATCTTCTCGGCCCGTTCTTCCGACAGGAACGGGTCGTAGGCCACGATCTTCATCCGCAGCCCCAGCGCCCGGTCGGCCACGATCGAACCGATGTTGCCCGCCCCGATCAGCCCCAGCGTCTTGTTGAAAAGCTCGACCCCCATGAAGCGGTTCTTTTCCCACTTGCCGGCATGGGTGGACACCGACGCCTCGGGCAGCTGCCGCGCGACCGCGAACATCAGCGCGATGGCGTGTTCGGCGGTGGTGACGCTGTTGCCGAAGGGCGTGTTCATCACGATCACGCCCTTGCGGGATGCGGCCGGAATATCGACGTTGTCCACCCCGATCCCGGCCCGCGCCACGACCTTCAGCCGGGCGGCGCCGTCGAGCAGCTTTTCGGTGACCTTGGTCGCCGACCGGATCGCGAGCCCGTCATAGCCGCCGATGATCTCGGCCAGCTTTTCCTTGTCCTTGCCCAGATCGGGCATGTAGTCGACCTCGATCCCGCGGTCGCGGAAGATCTGGACGGCGGTCTCGCTCAGCGCGTCGGAAACGAGGACCCTGGGTGCGGTGGTCTGTTGTGGCATGTGTGTTCTCCTCGACGGCAGGGCGCGCGCGGCGCTCGGCTGCGGTCATCTTCTGTCTGGAAATATCCTGCGGGGTCCGGGGGCGCACAGCCCCCGGTCTGGTCAGCCCTGGGCGGCGAGTTCCGCCTCGAACGCCCATTCGATCCACGGCATCAGCGCGGCCACGTCGGCGGCCTCGACCGTCGATCCGCACCAGATCCGCAGGCCCGCGGGCGCGTCGCGATAGGCGCCGATGTCGAAGGCCACGCCTTCCTTTTCCAGCCGCCTGGCCACGGCCTTGGCGAACGCCTCGCCGTCCGTGATCCGCGCGTCGGTGAAGCGCAGGCAGACCGAGGTCGTGGACGCCGTCGCCGGATCGACCGCTAGGTTCGCGATCCAGTCGCGGCCATCGACGAAGTCGGCCACCGCCTTGGCGTTAGCCTCGGACCGCGCGATCAGGGCGGGAAGGCCGCCGATCGACTTCGCCCATTCCAGCGCGACGATGTAATCCTCGACGCACAGCATCGAAGGGGTGTTGATCGTCTCGCCCTTGAAGATGCCCTCGATCAGCTTGCCGCCCTTGGTCATGCGGAAGATCTTGGGCAGGGGCCGGTCGGGGGTGAATGTCTCCAGCCGCTCGACGGCGCGCGGCGACAGGATCAGGACACCGTGCGCGCCCTCGCCGCCCAGCACCTTCTGCCAGCTGAACGTCACCACGTCGAGCTTGTCCCACGGCAGGTCCATCGCGAATGCCGCGCTGGTCGCGTCGCAGATCGTCAGGCCCGCGCGGTCCGCCGGGATCGCGTCGCCGTCAGGTATCCGCACGCCCGATGTCGTGCCGTTCCAGGTGAAGACCACGTCGCGGTCGAAATCAACCTGCGCCAGGTCCACGATCTGCCCGTAGTCGGCCGTGCGGACGGTCGCGTCCAGCTTCAGCTGCTTGACCGCGTCCGTGACCCAGCCCTCGCCGAAGCTTTCCCAGGCGAGCATTTCAACCGGACGCGCGCCCAGCATGGTCCACATCGCCATCTCGACCGCGCCGGTGTCCGACCCCGGCACGATGCCGATGCGGTAGTCGGCGGGTACGCCCAGCACCTCGCGCGTCAGGTCGATCGCCTGCGCCAGCTTGGTCTTGCCGACGGCATGGCGGTGCGAGCGGCCGAGCGGCGAGCCTGCAAGCATGTCCAGCGAAAAATGGGGGATCTTGGCGCAAGGGCCAGAGGAAAAACGCGGATTGACCGGCCGCGTTGCCGGAGTCGTCGTATCGAGCATGGTTAGCCTTCCAGCTAAATAGCCCCTCGTTGGGGAGGGGTGTCCCACTGACTTGGATACGCAATAGGCGCCGCTGGCGCAAGCGGGGAAATGGCCCTAAGCCCGGCGCAAAGGATCGAATGCAAGGGACCTTGATGTTCACCGTCTGCATGCTTGCCGCGCCCGACCGCGCCGACCTGACCGACGACGCCGTGACGGCGCTGAAATCGCGCTGGGACGGTGGCCACGCGCTGTGGCTGTCGCACGGGGTCGCGGCCGAGTTTCCCGTGGACGCGGTGCCCGCCGACTTCGACCGGTTCTGGGCGGACTGGCAGGAAGACGGCCTCGACCTCGCCATCGTGCCGACCGCGGGGCGGCGCAAGTCGGTGCTGCTGGCGGACATGGATTCGACCATGATCGAACAGGAATGCCTGGACGAGCTTGCCGATGTCGCCGGCTTCGGCGAGCCGGTGGCGGCGATCACCGCGCGGGCGATGAACGGCGAACTCGATTTCGACGCGGCCCTGGTCGCGCGCGTGGCGCTGCTGGAAGGCTTGCCCGACGCGGTCATCCCCGAGGTGCTGGCCAGCCGCATCACCATGGCGCGGGGCGGGCGCACGCTGGTCGCCACGATGCGCGCGCAAGGTGCGTGGACGGCGCTGGTGTCGGGCGGGTTCACCGATTTCACCGGCCCGGTCGCCGACATGCTGGGCTTTGACGAGCAGCGCGCGAACGTGCTGCTGGCGGAAAACGGCAAGCTCACCGGCCGCGTCGCGCTGCCGATCCTGGGGCGCGCGGCCAAGGTCGAGGCGCTGGACGACATCACCGCCGCGCGCGGCGTGACGCCCGCCGACGCGATCACCGTGGGGGACGGGGCGAACGACCTGGGGATGCTCGCCGCCGCCGGCATGGGCGTCGCGCTGCATGCAAAACCGGTGGTCGCCGCGCAGGCGCCGCTGCGGATCAACTTCGGCGACCTGACGTCGCTGCTGTTCCTGCAGGGTTATGGAGAGGACGAGTTCGTCCGGGCCTGAGGGGGTCGGGCGGGCGTCGGCCGGCGCGGCTTTCCGCAGGGCTGCGGTGACGGAAACGCAAGCCCGATCGCAGCGGCGTCCCTTTTACACCGCGCCCGCCGCCAGCGCCGCGACCGTCTCGGCCGCGCGGCGGGCCACGGCGCGGGCGGCGCCGGTTCCCGCCCACTGCGCGCCGAACCCCCATTCGCCCCGCGCCGCCGCCGCCGCGTTCAGCGCCTTGCCGGCGTCATAGGCGACCGGGTAATCCGGCGCCTCGCGGCCGTCGATCTGGGTGAACCGGTTGACGATCGACCGCGCCGCCCGCCCCGACACGGCGCGCGTCATCACGGTCTGCCCCGTGGCCAGCGCGGCGCGGTGGGCCGGTGACGTCGCGGCCTCCGCCGCCATCAGGAAGGCGGTGCCGCATTGCACCGCCACCGCGCCCGCGGCACGCGCCGCGCGGACGTCCGCCGCATCCATGATCCCGCCTGCGGCGACGACCGGCCGGGCCAGCCCCCGCAGCGCCGCGAGCAGGTCGAAGAGCGGCAGCCGGTCGTCGCCCGCCGCCGGATCGAAGCTGCCGCGATGCCCGCCCGCTTCCCACCCCTGCGCCACGACCAGATCGACCCCGGCCGCCACGACCGCCTCGGCCTCGGCCCGCGAGGTCGCGCTGGCGGCCAGCACCGCGCCCGCGCCGCGAAGCCGGTCCAGCGCGGCGGCGTCCGGCAGGCCGAAATGAAAGCTGACGAGCGCGGGGCGCGCGTCGCACAGCATGTCGAGCATCTCGCCCGCGCCCGTGAACCCCGGATAGATGTCGCGCAAGGCCGCGGGCGGCGTCGCACCGAAATCGGCAAAGAGCGGCGCGAGCCGGTCGATCCACGCGGCCTCGATCTCGGCGTCGCGCCGGGGCGGGCGGTGGCAGAACAGGTTCACCGCGAACGGCCGCGCGGTCAGCGCGCGGGTGCGCGCGATCTCGTCTGCCGCTTGCGCCGGGGTCATCGTCCCGATCGCGATTGAGCCGAGTCCGCCCGCCTCGCTGACCGCCGCCGCCAGCGCGGGCGTCGAAAACCCGGCCATGGGCGCCTGGATGATAGGATGGTCGAGGGTGAGACCGGCGAGGTTCATGCGCGAAGGCTGCCATGCGGCGGAAAGGGATGCCAGAGGGGCGGTGAGAGATGCGGGCGGCCGCGTGGCGGATGGGATTTACGTTGAAGGGGGCGATGCGGGCGGGCCGCAGGTGGTGGGAAAGCTTGTCAGTTCACGGGTGGGTCCGACCGCTGAGCGACGGTCTGGTTGGTATCGCAAGGATGCCGAATGAAGGCGGTGGCCTGTTGAGATAGGCTGCGTGCGGGCGGCCGGGTAACTGATGGACTTTGCGTTGAGGGGCGGTGCGGGCGGGCCGCAGGTGGTGTGAACGCTTGTCCGTTCACGGGCGGGTCCAATCCCTGAACGACGGTCAACTGGGCATTGGCGATGAGCCCGAGTGATAGGTTGCGTGCTTGTGGCCACACGGCTTGCCTTCGACGGGGCCGCAGAAGCAGGCCGGAAACGTCCCGGCGGACCCCTCGTCATTCGCCGGTTCACGGCTACCCCGCCCATTGCTCCGGGGACTGTCCGGTCTGCTGCTCCGGACCGCGTCTGCACTCCCGTCCCGTTTCAAGCCCCTCACCGGGCGCGCCCTCTCTCTCGGATTCCAGCGTGGGGATGTTGAAGGCCAGCAGGTTGCGGCTGCCCTCGCGGAAATAGACGAGCGACCGGGTCAAGCCGTGGATGATGAGCCAGCCGAAGCCGCCTTCGGGCAGGGACTCCACCCCTTCGATGTCGGGGGGCGGGGGGGCAATGAGGCAGGCGGGGGGCAGGCCCACGCCGTCGTCGGTGACCGCGCAGGCGACACCGTTGCGGTGGCAGGCGGCCGAGACGTGGATGCGGCGCGGGGGTGTCGGGGCGCGTTGCGCCGCGGTCGTGGAGGCCGGGGCCGCCGTGGCGCTTGCGCGATCGCCCGCGTCGCCACGCGCGGCGGCACCAGCTGCCCCGACGCCCCCCGCGTCCCCCGCGCCCGCATCCCGGCCGTGCCCCGCCAGGGTCCCCGTGCCGTGCAGCACGATGTTGTTCATGACCTCGGCCAGCACCAGTTCCAGCCGGCCCAGCACGTCGGCCGAGACATGCGGCGCGAGCCGCGCGTGCATGTCGGTGAGGGTCTGCCGCACGCTCATCTGGTCGGCGGGCAGCACCCGGTTGAATAGCGCCTGCGCGGGCAGCGGGTCCGGTGCGAAGGCGCCGCGCGCGGTTTCCGTCACGATCCGCCGCCCACGGCGCCCGCGTCGCCTTGGGGCAACGATGCCGCGCCCCCCACCGACACCCCGGCACCGCCGGCGATCCCGCCTGCAAGCAACGCCGAGGCGACCGCCGCCGCCGCAGCACCCGCAATCTCGCCCGCGATCTCGCCCGCAGGCCGCGCAGCCGCAGTCCCGCCGCTTCCATCCGCACCCGGCCCCGCCTCGTCCGGCACCCGGATCGTGAACACGGTGTCCATCCGCGTCAGCCGGAACACCCGCATGACGGTCGGGTGGACCCCGAAGAGTTCCATCCGCGTGCCGCGCGGCAGCGCCTTGTGGATCGCGATAAGCGCGCCCAGGCCCGAACTGTCCATGAACTGAACCTGCGTCATGTCCACCACCAGCAGCGCCGGCGCGCGGGCGACGATTTCGCGCATCCGGTCCTTGAAGGGCAGCGCCAGCGCCGCGTCCAGCCGCGGCTCGTCGATGCGCACCACGGTGCGGTCGGGCTGGTCGTCGAGCGTAAGGTTCATCGGGCAGTTTCCCTGGCGATCCGTTCGTCCCCTGCCTAAGCCCGACCCCTTGATAAATGCTGAACGAACGTCCGATGCCGACAACTTTTAAAAGAAAATCCGCCCCGCCGCGCATCATGCTTTGACAGAACTGTTACGTTCGTCCCATAGGCGGACGCGAGGCCGAACCATTCCCGGCCGAGTCCCCGTTTCCAGGGGGCGTTCCGGGCCCGCGCCCGCGTCGTCCCCGTGTCGTTTGAGGTGCCGTCATGACCGCCGTTCCCCGTTCGCTCCGCGCCGATGCGCAGACGCCGCTCGTCCAGCCGCTGCATCATCCCGATCACGCGATCAACGTGACCCCCGACGTGTCCGAGACGCGGGACGCGCCCTACAGCGTCAGCACCCCCTACCGCATCGCGGTGGACCAGACCTTCGGCGGCACGATCACGGCGGGCGACGCCGATACGGTCGCGGTGAACCTGGTCGCGGGGCAGACCTATCGCTTCCTGATGACCGGAAACGGCGGCAACCCGCTGCCCGACACGATCCTCGAGCTGCGCGATCCGAACGGGAACCTGGTAGCGGAAAACGACGACACCGGCCAGGTGGACGTGTCGTATTTCGAGTTCACGGCGACGACCAGCGGGACCTATTACCTCGGCATGGCGGGATATCGCGACTCGGCGGGCGACTATGTCGTGACCGTGGCGCCGGGCACCGGCCCGGAAGAGCCGCCGCCCACCGGCGACAACACCCGGGTCTGGACCATGGAAGAGATCGCGGGCTACCTGACCGACGGCTATTACGGGGAAAACGGGGAGCAGCGCCGGTCCTTCGCGGTCGAGCCGGGCGACACCCTGACCTGCGACCTCAGCGGCCTGACCGCGCACCAGCAGATGCTTGCGCGGACGGCGCTGAACGTCTGGTCGCAGGTGACCGGGATCCAGTTCGACACCTCGTCGCGGGCGGGCGCGGGCGCCAACATCCACTTCACCAACACCGACAACCAGGGCGCCTATTCGGCACCCACCAGCATGTCGGGCCAGACGGTTTACAACGCGATCGTCAACGTTCCGGTCAACTGGGCCGGCAACCCCGCCAACGGCCTGAACGACTATGCCTATCAGACCTTCATCCACGAGATCGGCCACGCGCTGGGGCTGGGTCACGCCGGCCGCTACAACGGCGGCCGTCCCACCTACGGGACCGACAACGTGTTCGCCAACGACAGCTGGCAGGCGTCCGTGATGTCGTATCTCAGCCAGGCGGACAATCCGGAGGTCGATGCGACGCTGGCCTACGTGATGACGCCGATGATGGCCGACATCATCGCCATCCAGGACCTGTACGGCACCCGCGGCGGCCTGTTCTCGGGCGCGAACACCTGGGGCGTGAACGGCAACGTCGGCGGCGCCTTCGGCTCGGCGATGGCGCTGGTCTCGCGCGGGGTCCCGGTGACCATGACGATCTTCGATCAGGGCGGGATCGACACGCTGGACGTGCGCAACGGCACATCGGCCCAGCGGATCAACCTTGCGCCGGGCTCGATCTCGGACATCTACGGCAAGTACGGGAACCTGTCGATCGAACGCACCACCCTGATCGAGAACGCGATCGCCGGGTCGGGCAACGACCGCGTCACCGGCAACGCCGCGGCCAACATGCTGCACGGCATGGCGGGCAACGACGTCCTGTCGGGCCTTGCCGGGAACGACCTGCTGATCGGCGGGCCGGGTCAGGACCAGCTGATCGGCGGCGCGGGCAACGACACCTACATGACCGACGGCGCCGACACGATCGTCGAGACGGCGAATGGCGGCTACGACACCGTGCAGACCTCGGCCAACCTGGTGATGGCCGCGCAGCTGGAAGCGGCGGTCGCCACCGGCGCGGCGGCCCTGTCGATCCGCGGCAACGTGCATGACAACGCGATCACCGGCAACGCGGCCGCCAACCAGCTGCTCGGCGGCGCGGGCAACGACGTGATCCGCGGCGGCGCGGGCAACGACATGGTCGCGGGCGAGGTCGGCAACGACGTGCTGTTGGGCGAGGCGGGGCGCGACACGCTGGCGGGCGGCATCGGCAACGACGTCTATGTCTGGGACGGGCAGGACGCCGTGATCGAGCAGGCGAACGCCGGCTACGACATCGTCCGCACCGGATCGCACATGCGGATGCAGGCCAACGTCGAGGTGGCGCAGGTGGTCGGCGCTGCAGTGACGAACATCGCCGGCAACGAGCTTGCGAACACCATCTCGGGCAACGACGCCGCGAACCAGCTTTCGGGCGGCGGCGGCAACGACACCCTGACCGGCGGCGGCGGCAACGACATCCTGGTCGGGGATGCGGGCAACGACCTGCTGGCGGGCCATGCCGGGCGCGACACGATGGTCGGCGGCGCGGGCAACGACGTGTTCATCTTCGACGGACTGGACGCGATCGGCGAGGCGGCGAACGGCGGCACCGACACGGTCCAGACCTGGAGCCATTATGCGCTGCCCGCCAACGTCGAGATCCTGCAGGCGATGGGCGCGAACGCGATCAACCTGGCGGGGAACGATCTTGCCAACACGCTGATCGGCAACGCCGGGGCGAACCAGATCGCGGGCGGCGCGGGCGACGACGCGCTGTTTGCGGGCGCGGGCAACGACCTGCTGGTCGGCGGCGCGGGCAACGACCGGCTGGTCGCGGGTCAGGGCGCGGACGTGCTGCAGGGCGGCGTGGGGGCGGACATGTTCGTGTTCAACACGGCCAACCACTGCCGCGTCCAGGACTTCCAGGACAACGTCGATACGCTGACGATCCAGCGCCTGGGCGGGCTGGCGGGGGCGACGATGGCCGACATCCTCGGCCACGCGACCGACACCGCGCAGGGGCTGCGCTTCACCTTTGGCGCGGCCACGATCATCCTGACCGGCGCGACGATCGCGAACATCCAGGACGACCTGCTGCTGGCGTGACCCGGCGCGTGTCCGGGCGCGCATCCGGCGCGGAATCAAAAAGGGCCGGCGGAGCGATCCGCCGGCCCTTTTCCTCATCCGGGCTTGCGCTGACGGGTCAGACCGACAGGCAGATGTATTTCATCTCCAGATAATCCTCCATCCCGTGGCGCGACCCCTCGCGCCCCAGGCCGGACTGCTTGACGCCGCCGAACGGCGCCACCTCGGTCGAGATGATGCCGGTGTTCACGCCGACGATCCCGTATTCCAGCGCCTCCTGCACGCGGGTGATGCGGCCGATGTCGCGGGCATAGAAATACGCGGCAAGGCCGAAGATCGTGGCGTTGGCCTTGTCGATGACCTCGTCCTCGGTCTCGAACCGGAACAGGGGCGCCAGCGGACCGAAGGTTTCCTCGTTCGCGACCTTCATCCCGTCGGTGACGCCGGTCACGACCGTGGGCTGGAAGAAGTTGCCGCCAAGGTCGTGGCGCTGGCCGCCCAGCACGACCTCTCCGCCGCCGTCCAGCACGTCGCGGATATGTTCCTCGACCTTCTCGACGGCGGCCGCGTTGATGAGGGGGCCGGTCGTGGTCCCGTCCTGCAGACCGTCGCCGACCGACAGCTTGTCCACGGCGGCCGCAAGGCGCTTTGCGAACTCGTCATAGACGCCCGCCTGCACGTAGATGCGGTTGGCGCAGACGCAGGTCTGGCCGTTGTTGCGGAACTTCGACGCCATTGCGCCCGCCACCGCCGCGTCCAGATCGGCGTCGTCGAAGACGATGAAGGGCGCGTTGCCGCCCAGTTCCATCGAGCATTTCATCACCTGGTCGGCGGCCTGGCGCAGCAAGATGCGGCCGACCTCGGTCGAGCCGGTGAAGGTCAGCTTGCGGACCAGGTGGTTCTCGCAGAACTCCTTGCCGATGTCGGACGACCGCGACGAGGTCACGACCGACAGGATGCCCTTGGGCAGCCCCGCGCGTTCGCCCAGCACCGCCAGCGCCAGCGCCGACAGCGGCGTTTCGGCGGCGGGCCGGGCGACGAAGCCGCAGCCCACGGCCAGCGCCGGGCCGCACTTGCGGGTGATCATGGCGTTGGGAAAGTTCCAGGGCGTGATGGACCCCACGACGCCGATCGGCTGGCGCAGCACGGTCAGGCGCTTGTCGGCCATGTGGCCCGGGATCGTCTCGCCGTAGACGCGCTTGGCCTCCTCGCCGAACCACTCGATGAAGCTTGCGCCATAGGCGATCTCGCCCTTGGCCTCGGCCAGCGGCTTGCCCATTTCGGCGGTGAGGATGCGGCCAAGGTCGTCCTGGTTTTCCATCATCAGGTCGAACCAGCGCCGCATGACGTTCGCGCGTTCCTTGGCGGGGCGCGCGGCCCAGTCCTTCATCGCGGCGGCGGCGGCGTCGATGGCGCGCGCGACTTCCGGCCGGCCAAGATCGGCCACGCGGGCGATCACGTCGCCGCGGGCGGGGTTCGTGACCTCGAAGGTGGCGCCGTCGTCGGCGTCGATCCATTCGCCCGCCACGAAGGCGCGCGTTTCCAGAAGCGAGGGGTCGCGCAGCAGGGTTTTCAGGTCGGTCGAATGGGCGTTCATCGTGTTCTCCGTTTCCGCGTCCGGCGCCGGGCGTGGCGGGGGCCTTGGCGGGGGGCCTTAACCGGGCGTCCGCGTTTCGGGCCAGACCTGAGCACCGGGCGGCACGCTTGTCCAGCGCCCGCAACACAAGCGTGATCGAACCGTTCCGGCCCGCGCGGGGTTCATGGCCTAGCGCCGCATGGCGGCGAAGAAGGAGGAGGAGGATATTTCCATGAGAACGCTGTTCAAGACGACCGCGCTGGCCGCGTCGCTGCTGGCGGGCGCGGCATCGGCGCAGACGATGGCCACCGCATCGACCGACCTCAACGTCCGGTCCGGCCCCGCCAACACCGACGCCGTCGTCGGCGTGATCGGGTCGGGCGACGAGGTCGCGGTGTCGGGCTGCATCGAATCCGCGAACTGGTGCCAGGTCACCTCGGGGACGCTGACCGGCTGGGCCTATGGCGACTACCTGACCACCAAGGTCGGCGACAAGATCGAGCCGATCTATCCCAACCGGCAGTCGATCGGCATCGCCGTGATCGAGGCGCCGGCAGCGGGCGCGACTGGCACGACGGCGACGGCCGGCACCAACGCCGCCGCGGGCGGGGCCACGGGCGCCACCATGGGCGCGGTCGTGGGCGGCCCCGTGGGCGCGCTGGTCGGCGCCGCGATCGGCGGGACGGCGGGGGCGGCGGCCACGCCCGACCCGACGATCCAGACCTACATCGTCGCGAACCCGCGCGATCCGGTTTATCTGGATGGCGAGGTCGTCGTCGGCGCGGGCGTGCCCGACAACGTGGACCTGTACGAGATCCCCGAGCAGCCGGACTACCGCTACGTGACGATCAACGGCCAGCCGGTGCTGGTCAGTCCGACCGACCGGCGGATCGTCTATATCTACCGCTAGGCGCCCCGCGTGGGGGTTCGGGGGCGGGGCCGCGCGGTCCCGCCCTTCGCGCATCAGCCCGCCGGGGCGCGGCAGGGTTGCAGGTCGCCCGGCGCGGGCGCGGCCGACCAGACCGCGCGGGCGATCGCGCGCGCCAAGACACAGGCGGCGGCATGCGACAGCGCGAAGGGATCGGCGGCCGGGCGGGCGGCGGTCGAGACCGCGAACACCAGGTCCCCGTCATAAGGGGTGTGCGAGGGAACGATCGCGCGGGCAAGGCCCGCATGCGCCGCCGTCGCCAGCCGCGACAGCCCCGCCTTGTCGAGCGTCGCGTCGGTGGCGACGATGGCGATGGTCGTCGCCTCCCCCACGCGTTTCTGCGGCAGGGGCTCATGCGCGGGGTCGAAGGGACCGGCCAGGCCCAGGCCGCCGAACTCGTCCCCCAATTCCCACGGCGCGGCCCAGAAACGGCCGCCGGGCGCGGTCACCGACCCCACCGCGTTGACCGCGACCAGCGCCCCGACCGTGGCCGCGTTGTCCAGGACGGCCGAGGCCGAGCCAAGCCCGCCCTTCCAGTTCGCCGTCATCGCCCCGGTGCCCGCGCCCGCGCTGCCAAGCGCAAAGCGCGTGTCCGCCGCATGAAACGCGCGGCGGCCGAGCGCGGGGTAGGGGTTCAGGTCCCAATCCTTCGCGCCGCCGTTCAGCAGGTCGAACAGGATCGCCCCTGGCACGATCGGCACCCGCGCGTCGCCTACGGCAAAGCCGCGCCCGGCGGCGCGCAGCCCGTCCGCCACGCCGTCGCAGGCGGCAAGGCCAAAGGCCGACCCGCCCGACAGCACCAGCGCATCGACCGCCTGCACCAGCCGGTCGGGGGCGAGCAGGTCGGTTTCCCGCGTGCCGGGCGCGCCGCCCATCACGTGGACGGCGGCCGCGAACGGCGCGCCGGCGGTCAGGGCGGTCACGCCCGACTTCAGCCCCCCGTCGTGGGCGTTCCCGACCCGCAGTCCGGCCACGTCGGTTATCAGGTTCAAGGGTCCCGGTCGCATCGCAATCTCCGGCGGATGAGCGCGCGCCAGCCTGCCGCGTGCGCGCGGGCCCCGCAAGCCGCGAAACCAGCGGGCGCCCGGGGCGTTGTGTGCGACAGACCCGCACCCTACATCTGGGGCGACACAAGGTTCCATCCGAGGAAACGCCATGACCCAAGCGAACCACGCCATCTTCGGCCGCCCCATGGGCGCCCCCGCCCCGCAGGGCTTTGAAGAAGTGGTCCTTGGCATGGGCTGCTACTGGGGGGTCGAACGGCTGTTCTGGGAACAGGACGGCGTCTGGCTGACCGAGGTCGGCTTTGCCGGCGGATCGACCCCCAACCCGACCTATCGCCAGGTCTGCGGCGGCGGCACCGGTCATGCCGAGGTGGTGCGCGTGGTCTATGACCCCTCGCGCATCAGCTTCGAACAGATCCTCAAGATCTTCTGGGAAAACCACAACCCGACGCAGGGCAACCGGCAGGGGAACGACGTGGGCGACCAGTACCGGTCGGTCATCTACACCACCAACGCAACCCAGCTGGCCGACGCCGAGCGCAGCCGGATCGACTACAGCAACCGTCTGGCGGTCGCGGGTCATCCCGATATCACGACGGTGATCCAGCCGCTCGACCGCTTCTGGATCGCGCCCGAGCTGGACCACCAGCAGTATCTGCACAAGATACCCGACGGCTATTGCGGCCTGCGCGGAACGGGGGTCGAGGCATCCACCGCCTCCGCGATGGAAGCGGCCCACGCCGGCGGCACGGACGGCAACCCCGAACCTTCGCCGTCGTCGGGCCCCGGATCGGCGGTCGCGTCGCGCGCCGCCGCAGCCGCCGCCGCTGCCGCGCCGGTCACGCTTGAAACGTTGATCCGCGACGCGCTGCGCTCCGTCTTCGGGCGGGGCTGATGCCCACCTGGACGGCGCTGAGCCAGGCGCAGGGCCGCGACCGAGCCGAGGCGCTGGCGGATGCCTGCGAGGATCTTGCGCCCGAGCCCGTCGGCTCGGGCGTCTTCGAGATCGAGGACGGGTCCGACCGGTGGGAGGTCGGGGTCTATTTCACGCAAGCGCCGGACGAGATCGCGCTGGCGCTGCTGGCCGCCTCGCAGGGGGCGCAGCCCTTCGTCATTTCGGAACTGCCCGAGGTGGACTGGGTCGCCCATGTCCGCCGCGAATTGTCGCCGGTGTCGGCCGGGCGCTTCTTTGTTCACGGCAGCCATGACGCCGACAAGGTGCCCGAGGGCGCCGAGGCGCTGTGCATCGAGGCCGCTATGGCCTTCGGCACCGGCCACCATGACACCACAAAGGGCTGCCTTCTGGCGTTCGACCGGATTCTGACGGCGGGCGAGGTGCCCCACCGCGTGGCCGACATCGGCTGCGGCACCGCCGTTCTGGCGATGGCCGCGGCGCGCACTGTCCACGGTGTCGTCCTCGCCAGCGACATCGACCCGGTCGCGGTCGAGACGGCGCAGGCCAACGTCCTTGCGAACGGCCTGGACGGGCGGGTCGAATGCGTGCTGGCCGAGGGGTTCCACCACCCCGTGCTGGACGGCGCCGCGCCCTACGACCTGATCTTCGCCAACATCCTCAAGCAGCCGCTGATCCAGATCGCCCCCGACATGGCCCGCCACCTCGCGCCCGGCGGCCGGGCGATCCTGTCGGGCATCCTCGTCGCACAGGCGGACGAGGTCGCGGCCGCCTATGCCGACGCCGGGATCGCGCTTGAACGGCGCGACGACCTGGGCGACTGGTCCACGCTGGTGGTCCGCAAGAGCTGAGCCGGGCTTGCACGTCCGGGCGCGGGTCTGTACCGATCGGTCCAAATCTGACCGAACGGTACAGGAGCCGCAATGTCACGCCCGCCCATCCCGCCCTTCACGCCCGACAGCGCCGTACTGAAGGTCCGCGCTGCCGAGGACGCCTGGAACCGCCGCGATCCGGCCTCCGTGGCGCTTGCGTACACGCCCGATTGCCAGTGGCGCAACCGGGCGGAGTTCTTCGCCGGCCGCGACGCGATCGTGGCCTTTCTCACCCGCAAATGGGCGCGCGAACTGGATTACCGGCTCATCAAGGAACTGTGGGCGTTTAACGGGGACCGGATCGCGGTGCGGTTCGCCTATGAATGGCACGACGACAGCGGGCAGTGGTTCCGGTCTTACGGCAACGAAAACTGGGCGTTCGCAGGCGACGGGCTGATGGCGCGGCGGATCGCGTCGATCAACGATCTGCCGATAGCGTCCGCCGACCGCCTGTTCCACTGGCCGGCCGGTCCCCGCCCCGACGGCCATCCGGGCCTGTCCGACCTGGGGCTGTGAGCGGTGGCGCGCACGACCGCTCGCCGCGATCAGGTGCTGCCAGCGCTGGCCGAGCTGTTCCGCGAACACGGCTATCACGGCACCTCGCTTGCCCATGTCACGGCGGCGACAGGGCTGGGCAAGGGCAGCATCTACAACTTCTTTCCGGGCGGGAAGGACGAGATGGCGGCGGCGGTGCTGTCGCACGTGGACGACTGGTTCGAGCGGCAGGTCTTCGCCCCGCTGGCCGCCGCCGGCGATTTGGCCGCGGGCCCGCAAGCAGGTCCGGCGGCTGCGGTCGAGGACATGTTCGCCAGCGTCACGGATTATTTCCGCAGCGGGCAGCGGGTCTGCCTTGTCGGCGCGTTCGCGCTGGGGGACGCGCGTGACGCCTTTGCCAGCCGGATCGACGCGTACTTCGCCCGCTGGATCGCCGCCCTGTCGCGGGCATTGCAGGCGGGCGGCATCGCGCCGGGGATGGCGGATGACCTGGCCGAGGAAGCGGTTGCGGTCATTCAGGGCGCGATCGTGCTGGCGCGGACGAACCGTTCCGATGGCGCGTTCGCGCGCGTGACTGGCGGGCAGAAGCGGCGGCTGCTGGATGCGCTGAAAGCCGCGGGCCGGGCTTCGGCCTGAGGATCGCCGTCAGGCGTCGTCCCCGGGGGCGCGGGCGAACTTGCGGTCGATGTAGTCGCGCAGTTCCTCGACCTCGGCCTTTGCCTCGGCCAGCTCGTCCTGCAGCGACTGGCGGCGGGTTTCGGAGGCGGAAAGGTCGGCTTGCGCGGCATCGCGCGCCTCGGTCGTCGCGTGAAGCTGCTGGGCCAGCCGGCCAAGCTCGGCCAGTTCGGCCGAGGTGGCGCGGGTCAGGCGGTGGATCAGCCAGCTTGCGAACCAGCCGAGGATGAACGCCGTGAACAGCGCCACCGCCGTCGCGATGATGAACTGGTTGCGGTCCATGCGGGTCTAGTCCTCCGGCGTGGGGGCGGTGGGGGAAGCGGGCTGCGGGTCGGGGGTGGCGGCGGGTTCGGGTTGCCCGCCCGCGTCGGCGCCGTCGCCGGGTTCGGCCCCGTCGCCGGGTTGCGTCGGGCCGGACGGGGGGGCGGCATCGGCGGCGGCGGGGGAGCTTGCAGCGCCGGCGCCCTCGGCCCCGCCGCCGTCCTCGGCCCCCGCGGCAGCGTCGACCGGATCGGGCGCGGCGTCGTTGCCCGTGACCACGGCGTCGCCGGGCGGACGGGCCGCCGTTCCCCTATCGGGCAGGTTCGGCCCCTGCATCTCGCCCGGCGCGGGCACGTCCGCGACGGTGACGCCGGTCACGACGCGGGGCGCGGGCGGCGCCTCGGCGTCGACCGGGGTGTCCGACAGCAGCCGGAACTCGATCCGGCGGTTCGCCTCGCGGCCCGCGTCGGTGTCGTTGGTGTCCACCGGCTGGCTTTCGCCGTAGCCGCGCACGGTCATGTTGGAGATGGCGATCCCCGCCTCGCCCATCGCCGCGACCACCGCCTGCGCGCGGGTGCGCGACAGCTCGGCGTTGAAGTTCTCGGACCCCTGGGAATCGGTGTGGCCCGCGACCTCGATCCGGTAGTCGCCGCATTCGGACGCGGCGTCCGCAAGCTGCGTGAGCGTCGGCGCGGCGTCGCCCGCGATGGTCGAGGAACTCGGCTCGAACCCGATCTCGGCCTGCGCCATGATGACGTTCATCCGGTCCACGCAATCCTGCCCCGACGGCAGGTCCAGCGCGGGATCAAGCCGGCGGTCGTAGCGGATCGCCATCTCGTAGGGGACGCCCGCGCCCAGCCGGTAGGACAGCTGCCGCGCCGCCCCCTCGGCCGCCTGGCTCGACCCCGACGCGCCGGTCAGCCGCACGAGGTCCGGCGTCACCTTGACCGTGCCGTCGTCCAGATCCGCCATCGCCTCGATCGCCGCCATGACCCGGACGGTCCAGCCGGGCGGCGTCTGCGGATCGACCAGCAGGCTGCTTTCCACCGTCCCGAACCGCGCGCGGGCCAGGCTTTCGACGGCCTGGCGCATCGCCTCGTCGGTGATGCGGCCGCGCAGCGCGATGCCGGTGGGCACGCGGGTCGCCGTGAACTCGGCCGGCCCCGCCTCGGCGGGTTCGGGTTCGGGCGCGGTGTGGACGGCGGTCAGGGTAAAGACCGACGGCAGCGCGCCCTGAAGGCCGCCGGCGGCGCGGTCGTACTGGTCGGCGGGAACGGTCGCGGGCGCGGTCAGCCCCACCTGCGCGTTCGAGAACTCGATCGTGCCCGCGTCCAGCGCCCCCAGCGCAGCGATCCCCGCCACGGCGGCGTCGCCCCAGGTGGGGGTGGGCACGCCGAGCGCCAGCGTGCAGTCCGCGCCCTGGGCGACGCCGGCCGCGCGGGCCGCGTCGAGGATGCGGCTGCGCGCGTCCTCGGTATCCGCGGCGCAAGCTTCCAGCCGGGTGCCGTCCGCGTCCTTGACCATCCGCAGCGCAAAGGGGGTGACGACGGGGCGCGGGGCCGAGATGCTGGTCGTCAGCGCCACGCCTTCAGGTCTGTCGCGGTCGAGCGTCGCGGCAAGCCGCGCCTTTTCCGCCTCGCCATCCGTGATCGCCGTCACGTCCACCTTGCCCGGCGTCACCGACACCTTGGACCGGTCCGCGACCGCGATCGCGGCGATGCCGAAGCGCAGCGCCGCGTCCCAGTCATCCGGGGCGGGCTGGTCGGACGATTCCAGCAGGTCCGTCACGCGCCGCCCGCCCGTGGCCCGTTCGACCGACACCAGCAGCGCCGCGCGGTCCACGCCTGCGGGCACCAGCCCGATCAGCGACACGCCCGCGTCGTTGCGCAGCAGTTCGACCGAGAATAGCGGGGCCGCCGTCGGTGGCGGCGAGGCGAGGGTCATCGCGTCCACGATCCGCCGCCCGTCCACCACCGTCGCCGCCCGGTCGAGCGCGCGGAACCGCTGCACCTCGTCGGGCGCGGGGCCGGTCAGGCGCACCAGCAGGCCGTCGGTCGCAACGTTGGTCCAGTCGAACCCCGCCGATGCCAGCGCGGCGGCGACCCGGGCGCGCGACACCCGCTCGATCTCGTCGGCGGCGGTGGTGCCCACGGCCCATGCCCCGGTCCCGGCAAGGCCCAGCACGACAAGGCGCAGCACCGCGCCCCGGAACGCGCGCATCCGGCGCGACGGGGGCCTGGGCGCGGGCGTCGAAAGCGGCGCGAGACGCGGGTGGCGCGGATCAGCCATCAGGACGGGCCTTTCGGCAGTTCATCGATCCGGCTTGTTAGAAGCCGCGCGAGGTCCGCGCAATCACACAAGTCCGGCAACGGCAAGAAACAGCGCGGCGACCAGGCCCGCGTCGCGGTTGCTGCGGAACAGCCGCAGCAGCCCGCGGCTGTCGCGCGGATCGAACCGCGACAGCTGCCAGGCAAGGTGCAGCGCGAACCCCGCCACCGCCACCGTGACCGCCAGCCGCGCCAGCACCCCGTCCGGCCCAGCGGACGACGCCGCCGCCGCCAGCAGCATCACCGCGCCCGCCGCGAACCCCGCGAGCCAGCGCGGCGAGTCGTCGCCGAACAGCCGCGCGGTGGACTTGATGCCGATCAGCGCGTCATCCTCGGTATCCTGGTGGGCGTAGATGGTGTCGTAAAACAGCGTCCAGCAGATCCCCGCCGCATAGAGCAGGATCGCGGCCGGGTGCAGCGTCCCGCCGTGGGCGACGAACGCCAGCAGCGCGCCCCAGTTGAACGCAAGACCCAGGAACACCTGCGGCCACCAGGTGAACCGCTTGGCGAAGGGATAGATCCCGACCAGCGCCAGCGACGCCACGCCCAGCCAGATCGCCCCCGTCTTGAGCGTCAGCAGCAGCGCCAGCCCCACCGCGCATTGCAGCCCCAGCCACACCAGCGCCCCCAGCGTCGTCACCTGCCCCGAGGGCAGGGGCCGCGACGCGGTGCGCGCCACCGCCCCGTCGAAGTCGCGGTCGGTGATGTCGTTCCAGGTGCAGCCCGCGCCGCGCATGACGACGCTGCCGAAGCCGCAGGCGATCACGATCCACAGATCCACCAGCCGCGGCCGGTCCGCGATCATCGCCAGCCCCACGCCCCACCAGCAGGGCAGCAGCAGAAGCCAGGTCCCGATCGGCCGGTCGGCGCGCGACAGGCGCAGATACGGCCGCCACGCGGGCGGGGCCCAGCGATCGACCCAGTTCCCGGCGCTGTCGGCCACCGGCATGTCGGCCGCGCCTGCGTCGCGGCGCCCGGCCGCGCGCTGCCGGAAAAACGATGGCGTCGGGACGGGCACGTGCGTAACCTGCGGCGGCAATGGGAAAAATCAGGCTCTTCATAGATCACCCGCTGGTCGCGGGGCAACCCGTTCCCCTGACGGACGGGCAGGCGCATTATCTTTCATCGGTCATGCGGCTGGGCGAGGGGGGCGAGGTCGCCGTCTTCAACGGCCGCCAGGGCGAGTGGCTGGCGCGGATCGTGGCGCTGGGGCGGCGCGGCGGGCAGGTGGCGCCGGTCGCGCAGGCGCGCCCGCAGCAGGACCCGCCCGACCTGTGGCTGATGTTCGCGCCGATCAAGAAGGCGCGCACCGACTTCATCGTGGAAAAGGCGGCCGAGCTTGGCGCCGCCCGCATCATCCCCGTCCAGACCGACCACACCAACGCCGAACGCATCCGGCAGGACCGCCTGCAGGCCCATGCGGTCGAGGCGGCCGAGCAGTGCGGCGGCACCTTCGTGCCCCCGGTGGACGGGTTGCAGTCGCTGTCGCGGCTGCTCGACGGATGGGACCCGACCCGCCGCGTCCTGTGGGCCGACGAGGCGCTGGTCGGCGCGGCCCGGACGCTGGCCTATCTGCCGCGCGGTCCTTGGGCGGTCCTGATCGGCCCCGAGGGCGGCTGGTCCCCGGCCGAGCGCGAGCGGCTTCGCGCGCTGCCCTTCGTGACGCCGATCAGCCTTGGTCCCCGCATCCTGCGCGCCGACACGGCGGCGGTCGCGGCGCTCGCCTTGTGGCAGGTCGCGGCGGGCGATTGGGCCGATGCAGAAGCGCCACAGGATTAACAAGACGTTAACACGGGTTTGTGAGCAAGGATGCGCGGCCTGAGGCCGTCGCAGTCGAATATTCTTGCGCGGAAGCGGCTATTTTCGGGCGGATCGGGCAAGAAACATCCGCAGCGTTTGACTTGTAAATAACCCGTGAAAACCGTGACTTATGCAGCAACTGCATAGCTGGAATGGCTCCGCCCCCAGTGGCGGAAAACCGGGTCCGGGCCTATATCTCCGTCATCGGAACAAAAGGCATCGGGGGCGACCCCGGCCGCATTTACAAGCAGGTGAACTGACATGTCGGCGATCGACATCTTCCGCGCCCCCTCGGCGCGCCACGAAAACTTTGGCCTGAAGATCCGCAGCGTCTTCTCGGCCTGGAACGACCAGCGCGTGACCCGCAACGCCCTGAACCGCCTGACCGACCGCGAGCTGGACGATATCGGCCTGACGCGTGGCGACATCGAGCGGATCGCGCGTTCCGGCAACTGAGCTTTCCCTGAAAGCCCGGCGCCGCGCAAGCGAAGCCGCAAAAGGCCGGGCATCGCGCCCGGCCTTTGCACATTCAAGGGGACCGTCCGGGGGCGCTGAACCACCCCCGACTTGTCCCGGCCCGATCAGACGCCCGCGTCCACGATCGCCCGCGCCAGCACCGGCACGGTCTGGTCGTTCAGCCCGGCGATGTTCAGCCGCGAATCCCCCACGATATAGATCGCCGCCTCGTCCTTGATCCGCTGCACCTGTTCGGGCGAGGCGCCAAGCCGCGAGAACATGCCCCGGTGGCGGGCGATGAAGTCGAAGCGGTCGGTCCCGGTCAGGTCGCGCAGTTCGCCCGCAAGCTGCCGGCGCAGGTCCAGCATGGTCAGGCGCACCTGTTCCAGCTCGGCCATCCAGTCGGCCTTGAGGTCGGCGTCGTCCAAGATCGTCTGCACGACCCGCGCGCCGTGATCGGGCGGGAAGCTGTAGGTCTGGCGGCCCAGATAGGCCATCGCCCCCTGCGCCAGATCGCGCGCGCCCGCGTCCGCCACCTGCGTCAGCAGGATGCCCGTGCGCTCGCGGTAGATGCCGAAGTTCTTGGAACAGGACGCCGCCACCATCGCGTCGGGCGCGCGCGACACGATCAGCCGGGTGCCCGCCGCGTCCTCGTCCAGCCCGTCGCCGAAGCCCTGATAGGCAAGGTCGATCAGCGGCACCGCGCCGGTCCGGTCCAGCACGTCGGCGACCGCGGCCCACTGCTCGGTCGTCAGGTTGGCGCCGGTCGGGTTGTGGCAGCAGCCGTGCAGAAGCACGAGATCGCCCCGTTTCGCGCGGCCCAGGTCGGCCAGCATCCCGTCGAAATCGACGCCGCGCGTGTCCGCGTCGAAATAGCGGTATTCCGTAAACGGCACGCCCATGAACCTGAGCATCGACACATGGTTGGGCCAGGTCGGGTCCGAGACGTGGACGGTCAGGTCCGGGTTGCCCATCCGCGCCAGCTCGAACGCCTGCCGGATCGCGCCGGTGCCGCCGACGGTGGACAGCATCGCCGTGCGCCCCGCGTCCAGCGTGTCGGCCAGGACCATCCGCGACATCGCGTCCAGATAGGCCGGCTCGCCCGTAAGCGCGGTATAGGACTTGGTCGTCTCGGTTTCCCAGATCCGCCGCTCGGCCGCCTTCACGGCGCGCATGACGGGCGTCAGCCCGGTCGGGTCCTTGTAGACGCCCACCCCCAGGTCGATCTTGCCCTGCCTCGTGTCGGCGCGGAACTCGCCCATCAGGGCCAGGATCTTGTCGGGGTCTTGCGGCTTCAGCGCGGCGAACATTCAGGCGTCTCCGGTTGCGATTCTGAGGTCGGGAAAGCTGCCCCATTCGGACCAGCTTCCATCGTAAAGCGACCAGTCACGGTGGCCGATCCGTTCCAGCGCGAGGGCGAGCGACGCGGCCGAGACGCCCGACCCGCAGGTGGTGATGACGGGGCGGTCAAGGTCCACGCCCGCTTCCTTGAACGCGGCGCGCAGGTCGGGGACCGGCCGCATGGTGCCGTCGTCGTTGTAGATCCGGGCGAAGGGCAGGTTCCGCGACCCCGGGATGTGGCCCGACCGCAGGCCCGCGCGGGGTTCCGCCGCCTCGCCCCGGAAGCGTTCGGGGGACCGCGCGTCCACGATCTGCGCCTGCCCCAGCTTCGATGCCGTCGCGACCTGGGTCACGTCGCGCACCAGCGCGGGCTGGTGGCGGGCGGTGAACTGCCGCTCGCGGGGGGCGGGGGCGCGGTCGTCGACCGCCCGCCCCTCGGCCCGCCACTTGGCGAGGCCGCCGTCCAGCACCGCGACGTCGGTCTTGCCCATCAGGCGAAAGGTCCACCACGCCCGCGTGGCGCTGCGCCCTGCGGCATCGTCATAGATCACGACCTGCTGCCCGTCGCCGATCCCGGCCGCGCGCATCGCGTCGGCGAACGCCTCGGGCGGGGGGGCCATGTGGGGCAGGTCGCTTTGCGGGTCGCTGATGGCGTCGATGTCGAAGAACCATGCGCCGGGGATATGCGCCGCGTCGTATTCGGCGCGGCCGTCGCGGCCGGTCGCGGGCATGTGCCAGCTTGCGTCGATCACGCGGATGTCGGGGTCGCGCAGGCGGGCGGCAAGCCAGTCGGTCGAGACGAGCGTCCTGGGATCGTCGGTCATGGCTGTCCCTTTCCCGTGCCTGAGCTGTGCCAGTATCGTGCAGGCCGCAGCAATATCCCCAGCGGCGCCCGCCTGCAACGGCGGGCGAGGGGGCTTGGGCGAACTTGACCGGGGGTGTCCCGCCATGCATCGCTTGACGCATGGACGACCTGCATCGTTTCCACGAGGCGCAAGCCCGCGACCAGGCCCGCGCGGTGGCCGAACTGCGCGCCGGCCGCAAGGTGAGCCACTGGATGTGGTACGTCTTTCCGCAGCTCGGGTCGCTGGGGCGGTCGCCGACGGCCCGGCACTACGGCATCCGCGACCTGGATGAGGCGCGGGCCTATCTGGCCGACCCGGTCCTGTCCGCAAACCTGCACGGCGCGGCCGAGGCGATGCTGGCGAACGCGGGCCGGACGCCCGAGTCGGTGCTGGGCACGGTCGATGCCGCCAAGCTGCGATCGAGCGCGACGCTGTTCCGCGCCGCCGGCGGCGGCGAGGTGTTCGACCGGCTGCTGGCGGCGTTTTACGGCGGAAACGCCGACGAGGCGACGCTGAGGGAAGTGGGGGCGCGGCCCCGCTGAAGGAGCCGGGCGACGAGTCCGTTTCCGGGTAGTCGCGGGACGTCTGCACCCCGGTCCGCTTCAACCGAAGTGGGTTGAAGGACCGGCCCTTGATGGGCAGCGGCCTTGCTAGAGGAAACGGGCCACAAGCCCGTTTCCGTGCGGTCCCTCGAAGTCAGCACTCCGGAGGGACGCGTCCGCCCGGGTGGGTGCGAACGCACCCGCCTGAGGGCGGGCGGGCGCGTCCCGGTCCGCTTTGAGCGGACCGGGGGGTGGATCGAAGGACCGGGGCATGGTGGTCAGCGGGTGGCCGTCACCGGCAGCGGTCCTGCTAGAGGAAACGGGTCACAAGCCCGTTTCCGTGCGGCCCCTCGACGCCAGCACTCCGGAGGGACGCGTCCGCCCGGGTGGGTGCGAACGCACCCGCCTGGGGCGGGCGGGTGCGTCCCGGTCCGCTTTGAGCGGACCGGGGGTGGACCGAAGGACCGGGGCCAAGATGAAGGGGCGGCAATGACCGGCGGCGGCGCTGCTGAAGGAAACGGGTCACGAACCCGTTTCCGTGCGGCCCCTCGACGCCAGCATTCCGAAGGGACGCGTCCGCCCGGGTGGGTGCGGACGCACCCGTCTTTGGGCGGGCGGGCGCGTCCCGGTCCGCTTTGCGCGGACCGGGGGGGTGGGTCGAAGGACCGGGGCCAAGATGAAAGTGCCGCAATGACATGCTGCGGCACTGCTGAAGGAAACGGGCCACAAGCCCGTTTCCGAGCGGTCCATCGACGCGAGCGGTCCGGAGGGACGCGCACGCCCGGGTGGGTGCGAACGCACCCGCATGGGGCGGGCGGGTGCGTCCCGGTCCGCTTTGGGCGGACCGGCGGGTGGATCGAAGGTCTGCTGCATGGTGCTTAGCGAGTGCCCGTCACTGGCAGCGGCCCCGCTCGACGACTCGGGCCACCCGTGACGCCCACGCGGCAGACCCGTCGGCCCGCCCCCGCACCAGCCCCGCACCAGCCCCGCCTCAGCCCTGCTTCAGCAGCCGCTGTTTCTGCCGGCCCCAGTCGCGCTTGGCTTCCGTGTCCCGCTTGTCGTGGTTCTTCTTGCCCTTCGCCACGCCGATCTTCAGCTTCACGATGCCGCGGTGGTTGAAGTACATGACCAGCGGCACCAGCGTCATCCCCTCGCGCCCGATCGCCTGCCACAGCCGCGCCAGCTCCTTGCGGCTGACCAGCAGCTTGCGCCGCCGCCGCTCCTCGTGGCCGAACACGCCCGCCTGCTTGTAGGCGGCGATGTAGCTGTTGATCAGCCACAGCTCGCCTTCCTCGACCGAGGCGTAGCTTTCGGCGATGTTGGACTGCCCGGTGCGAAGCGACTTCACCTCGGACCCGGTCAGGATCACCCCCACCTCAAGGTCGCTCTCGATGAAGTAATCGAACCGCGCCCGCCGGTTTTCCGCGATGACCTTGTAGTTGGGATCTGTTTTCTGCTGCGACATGATCGGGGTGAGATAGGGGCGCGGGGCGGGGCTGTAAAGGCGGCCGCCGCTTGCCGGAACCCGCGCGCTGACGCATGTTGCGCGGGCGATCGGATCAGGGGGGCAGGGCGATGCGGCACGGCGGACGGATTCTGGCGGATGCGCTGGCGGCGCGCGGGGTGGACCGGGTGTTCTCGGTCCCGGGCGAAAGCTTCCTCGCCGCGCTCGACGGGCTTTACGACCTCGGCATCCAGAACGTCGTCTGCCGGCACGAGGGGGGCGCGGCCATGATGGCCGAGGCGCAGGGCAAGCTGACCGGGCGGCCCGGCATCTGCTTCGTGACCCGCGGCCCCGGCGCCACCAACGCAAGCGCGGGCGTGCATGTCGCCAGGCAGGATTCCACCCCGATGATCCTGTTCGTGGGCCAGATCGCGCGCAGCGACCGCGACCGCGAGGCGTTCCAGGAGGTCGATTACCGCCAGATGTTCGGCGGCATCGCCAAATGGGCGGCCGAGATCGACGACACCGACCGTATCCCCGAATACGTCGCCCGGGCCTGGGACCTCGCGCTGTCGGGCCGCCCCGGCCCGGTCGTGCTGGCCCTGCCCGAGGACATGCTGTCGGCCACCAGCGACGCGCCCGACCTTCCCCCCGGCCCCGCGCCCGTGCAGGGCGTCTCGGCCGCGCAGGTCGAGGCGGTGACCGCCGCGCTCGCCGCCGCCGAGCGGCCGCTGGTGGTGCCCGGCGGGTCGGTCTGGTCGCAGCGGGACGCGGACAACCTTGCCCGCTTCGCCGAACGCTGGGGCCTGCCGGTCGCGGTGCCGTTCCGCCGCCAGCACATGTTCGACAACCGGCTGGCCAACTACGCGGGCGATCTGGGCGTCGGCATGAACCCGAAGCTCGGCGAGGCGTTGAAGGCGTCAGACTGTGTCCTGTCGCTCGGCTCGCGGCTGGGGGACACGCTGACCAACGGCTACGACCTGATGAACCCCAGGGGGCAGGGGCGGCGAATCGTCCATGTCCACCCCGATCCCGACGAGATCGGGCATCTGTGGCGCGCCGATCCCGGCATAGCCGCCTGCCCGCGCGCGATGCTGGCGGCGCTGGCCGACGCGCCCGCGCCCGCGAAGCGCCGGGGCGACTGGACCGCCGGCCTGCGCGTG
Organism: Paracoccus marinus; assembly: GCF_007018965.1. Lineage (GTDB taxonomy): Bacteria > Pseudomonadota > Alphaproteobacteria > Rhodobacterales > Rhodobacteraceae > Paracoccus > Paracoccus marinus. The sequence continues at coordinate 302,727 of NZ_VJYZ01000004.1, read as the reverse complement.
ACCTACGAGGCGTGGCAGCAGCCCCGCGAGACCCCCGGCGACGTGCGGATGGAACGGGTGATCGGCTGGCTGTCGGACAACCTGCCCGACGACGCGATCATTACCAACGGCGCGGGCAACTTCGCCTCGTTCATCCATCGCTATTTCCGCTTCAAGCGGGTCGGCACGCAGCTTGCGCCGACCTCGGGGTCGATGGGCTACGGCCTGCCGGCGGCGGTCGCGGCCAGGATCCACCATCCCGACCGCACGGTCGTCTGCGTGGCGGGCGACGGCGACATCCAGATGACGCTGAACGAGCTGTCCACGGCCGCCCAGAACCGCGCGGCGGTGATCGTGATCGTGGCCAACAACGGCCGCTACGGCACGATCCGCATGCACCAGGAAAAACACTATCCGGGCCGGGTGTCGGGAACGAACCTCTTCAACCCCGACTTCGCGGCGCTGGCGCGGGCCTATGGCGGGCATGGCGAGCTGGTCACCAAGGACCCCGATTTCCCCGCCGCGTTCGAGCGGGCGGTGGACGCGGGCACGCTGGCGATCATCGAGCTGAAGCTGGATCCCGAGGCGCTGACCACCGGCGCGACCCTGTCGGAAACCCGCGCGGCGGCCGAGGCCGCGCAGCGCGCCGCTGCGGCTGCGGATCAGGCGGCGGGTCGGGCGGCGCCGCAAACCCCCGCGCCGGACGACGAGCCGCCCGCCCCGCCCAGCCCGCCCGCGCGCGGCCTGCTGGGCCGGGTCCTCAAGGGCCGCGGCAAATCGTGAGCCGGCGCGCATGACCACACCCCCGCTTCCCCGCCTCGCCCCCATCCCGGCGGGCCTGCCCGACGCGGTCCCCTTCGTCGGGCCGGAAACGCTGGAACGCCGCCGTGGCGCGCCCTTCCGCGCGCGTCTGGGCGCGAACGAGAACGGCTTCGGCCCGTCGCCCGCCGCCGTGCAGGCGATGCGGGACGCGGCGGCGGAGGCGTGGAAATACGGCGACCCGACCAGCCACGACCTTCGCGGGGCGCTGGCGCAAAGACACGGCGTCACCCCCGACTACATCGTCGTGGGCGAGGGGATCGACGCGCTGCTGGGCCTGACCGCGCGGCTGTTCGTGGGCGCGGGCGACACCGTCGTGACCTCGGCCGGCGGCTATCCGACCTTCGATTTCCACGTCACCGGCTTCGGCGGGGTGCTGGACCGCGTGCCCTACCGGGACGACCGGCAGGACGCGGCGGGGCTGGTCGCGCGCGCCGCGCAGGCAGGGGCGCGGCTGATCTATCTGTGCAACCCCGACAACCCGATGGGCGGCTTTCTGGAGCCGTCGGTGATCACCGCCGCCGCAGCCCGCCTGCCCACGGACGCCGTCCTGCTGCTGGACGAGGCTTACGGCGAGTTCGCCCCGGCCCTGCCCGCCATCGACCCGGACGATCCGCGCGTCATCCGCTTTCGCACATTCTCCAAGGCCTACGGCATGGCGGGGGCGCGGGTCGGATACGCGATCGCCGCGCCGCAGATGATCCGCGCCTATGACCGGGTGCGGAACCATTTCGGCGTCAATTCGGTGGGGCAGGCCGGCGCGCTGGCCGCGCTTGGCGACGACGCGTGGCTCGACCGGGCGCGGGCGCAGGTCGCGGCGGCGCGGGACCGGATCGCGCAGGTCGCGCAGGGCAACGGGCTGTCGCCGCTGCCGTCGGCCACCAACTTCGTCACCATCGACTGCGGCCGGGACGGCGATTTCGCCCGCGCGGTGCTGGCGGCGCTGGCCCATCGCGGCGTCTTCGTGCGGATGCCGTGGGTCGCGCCGCAGGACCGCTGCATCCGCGTCAGCTGCGGACGCAAGGCGGAACTGGACGCCTTTGCCGAGGCGCTGCCGCAGGCGCTGGCCGCCGCGCGCGGCTAGTGGGTCGAGGTCTGCGAGAACAGGTTGATGACCAGCACGCCCGCGATGATCAGCCCGATGCCGATCACGGCGGCGGCGTCCGGGACCTGCCGGAACACGAACATCCCGATCCCGGCGGTCAGGACGATGCCAAGCCCGCTCCATAGCGCATAGGCGATGCCCAGCTGCAGTTCCCGCAGCGACAGGGACAGAAGATAGAACGAGGCGAGGTAGCAGACCGCCATGATCAGCGTCGGCACCAGCTTCGCGAACTGCTGCGAGGACGCGAGAAACGAGGTGCCGACGACCTCGAGCATGATCGCGACGAGAAGGTAGGCGTGCGCCGTTCCCATCCCCCGCCCCTTGGTCAGATCAGCCCGGCGTGGGCCAGGCCCGCGTCGATCCGCTCGCGCGTGGCGGGCAGAAGCGGCGTCAGCGGCAGGCGCACGCGTTCGTTGCACATCCCCAGCCGCGACAGCGCGTATTTGACCCCGACGAGGCCCGGTTCGATGAAGATCGCGGCGTGCAGCGGCATCAGCAGGTCCTGCAGCCGCAGCGCCTCGGCGTAATCGCCGGCGAGCGTCGCCGCCTGCATTTGCGCGCACAGCTTCGGCGCGACGTTCCCGGTGACCGAGATGCAGCCGACCCCGCCCTGCGCGTTGAAGCCGTGCGCGGTCGCATCCTCGCCCGACAGCTGGACGAAGTCGGTGCCGCAGCAGATCCGCTGCAGGCACACCCGTTCCAGCTTGCCGGTGGCGTCCTTGACGCCGGCGATGCGCGGCAGGCGCGCCAGCTCTCCCATCGTTTCGGGCAGCATGTCGATGACCGAGCGCGGCGGGATGTTGTAGATGTAGATCGGCAGGTCGGACGCGTCGTGGATCGCGGTGTAATGCGCGATCAGCCCGGCCTGGGTGGGCTTGTTGTAATAGGGGGTGACGACCAGCGCCGCGTCCGCGCCGACCTCTTGCGCGAACTGGACCAGCCCGATCGCCTCGCGCGTGGAATTGGACCCGGCGCCCGCCATGACCGGGATCCGGCCGGCCACGATCTCGACCACGCGCTGGACGACCAGCCGGTGTTCCTCGTGCGTGAGGGTCGGGCTTTCGCCTGTGGTTCCCACCGGCACCAGCCCGTCGCTGCCCTGTTCCAGGTGCCATTCCACCAGCCGCTCGAGCGCGGGCAGGTCAAGCTCTCCATCCGCGGTGAACGGGGTGACGAGCGCGGGCAGCGAGCCTTTGAACATGAGAATATCCTGACTTGGTCTTGCGCGTGGCCTTACATCCCCCCCGGCCGGTTGCCAAGGTTGTGAGTTGCAGGGCGGCGGGGCTGCACTCACATTGCCGGCATGACCCGACCGACCCGGAGACGGCTGGCCGCGCTGGCGCTTGGCATCGCCACGGCGCTTGGCTGCGGCGTGGGGGCGAGCTTCGGTTTCGGGACCGACCCGGCGCGGGCCGAGGACGCGGCGGCGCTGTCGCAGGCGTGGCGGCTGGCCGGGGCCAAGGACTGGGCCGGGGCCGACGCGGCGGCGCGGGCGTCGGGGCCGGTCGCAATCGATCTGGTGACCTGGCAGCGGCTGCGCGCGGGGCAGGGCACCTGGGCCGAATACCGCGACTTCGCCGCCCGCAACGCCGACTGGCCGGGGATGGACCTGCTGCTTGCGCGCGGCGACGCGGCGCTGCGCCCCGGCCTGCCCGCGGCCGAGGTGATCGCCTGGTTCGGCGCGCGCCGGCCCGCGACGCTTGCCGCCGAACGCGCGTTCCTCGCCGCGCTGGATGCGACCGACCGGGACGCGGCGGCGGCCGAGGCGGTGCGGTTCTGGACCGAAACGCCGCTCGACCCCGCGGGTCAGGCGGCGTTCGTAGCACCGCGCGCCGCCGCGCTGGCCCCCCATCACGAGGCGCGGCTGGCGCGGTTGCTGGACCTCAAGGAATGGCAGTCGGCCGAGGCGATGGTGCGGCCCGGCACGGATGCGCCCGCGCTGGTCACCGGCCCCGCCGCCGACCTGGCCCGCGCGCGGATCGCGGTGCAGGCCGGGCGGCCGGGGGTGGACCCGATCGTCAAGGCGCTGCCCGACGCGCTGCGGAACGACGCCGGCCTGGCGATGGACCGCTTCGACTGGCGCGTCAGGGCAAAGCAGACCGACCTTGCCCGCGCGCTGCTGCTGGAACGCTCGACCTCGGCCGAGGCGCTGCGCGATCCGGCCCGCTGGGCCGGTTTCCGCGTCGATCACGCCCGCGCGGCCTTGCGCGCGGGCGACTGGGCGCTGGCCGAGCGGCTGGCCCGGAACCATTTCCTGACCGATCAGGACGGCGTCTATGCCGATCTGGAATGGCTCGCGGGCTATGCGGCGCTGCGCGCGGGCGCGCCGGACCGGGCGCTGGCGCGCTTCCAGCACCTGCAGACGGTCGTCGGCAGCCCGATCTCGAAAGCCCGCGCGCTTTACTGGCAAGGCCGCGCGATGGAGGCGGAGGGCGACGCCCAGGGCTCCACCGCCGCCTACGCGCAGGCCGCGCGCCACCAGTCGGCGTTCTACGGCCAGCTCGCGGCCGAAAAGCTGGGCCTGCCGATGGACCCGGCGCTGGCCCTGCCCGGCGCCGCGATCGACAGCCTGCCGGACTGGCGGGGGGCCGCGCTGCGCGACGACGGCGTCTGGCAGGCGGCGCTGTGGCTGGTGGCGGCGGGCGATCCCGTGACGGCGCAGCGGTTTTTGCTGCACAAGGCCGAGACGGCGGCGGTGGACGACATCGGCCGCATGGCGCGGCTGATGCTGGAACTGGGCCGCCCGTGGGACGCGCTGCGGCTGGCCAAGCAGGCGGCGGGCAAGGGCGGCGTGTTCCCGGCCGCCTATTATCCGCTGACGGGCCTGGAAACGCACGAGCTTGGCCTGCCGGCCGAGCTGGTGCTGGCGATCGCGCGGCAGGAAAGCGAATTCAACCACGCCGCGCTCAGCCATGTCGGCGCGCGCGGGCTGATGCAGGTCATGCCCGACACCGCCCGCGACATGGCCCGCCGCCTGGGCGAGCCGTTCGAGCTTGCGCGCCTGACGGTGGACGGCACCTACAACGCGCGTCTGGGGGCGGCCTATCTGGGCGGGCTGCGCGACCGCTTCGGGCCGTCGATCGCGCTGGTGGCAGCGGGCTACAACGCGGGGCCGGGGCGGTCGTCCCGCTGGCTGCGCGATTTCGGCGACCTGCGGGTGCCGGGGGCGGAGGGGACGGACCCGGTGGACTGGGTCGAGATGATCCCCTTTGACGAGACCCGCAATTACGTCATGCGGGTGGGCGAGGCGCTGCCGATCTATCGCGCGCGGATCGCGGGCAAGCCGGTGCCGTTCGTGCCGACATGGGACCTGCGCGGCGGCGGCGTCCGCCCGGTCGCGCCGGTGTCGCCGCTGCGGCTGGCGATCTCAAGCCGCCCGCCGTCACGTCCGGCCGCGCCAGCGGATGAGGTGGCGGCGGCTTCGCCTGGCATGGGCGCGCCCGCGATCGCCTTTGGCGGCGGGACGCCCGCGACCGTGGCGCCGTCCGTCGGCTATCCGGCCCACGCGCGCCCGGACCTCGGCGCGGGCCTGCGGCGGCTCGATCCGCCCATCATTGCGGCCGAGACTGCGGGGGCTGCGCTGCCTGCGGCGCCTGCGCCCGCCGCGCCCGCCACCAGGTGAACAGGCCGGCCGAGACGATGATCGCACCGCCGATGACGACGTTCGGCCCGACCCGTTCGCCGAACACCACCATCCCCACGATGCTGACCCACACAAGCTGGGTATAGGCGAAGGGCTGAAGGCTGGACGCCTCGGCCATCTCGTAGGCGCGGATCAGCAGGAAATGCCCGGCGATCGCCGTCAGGCACAGGCAGGCCATCCACGGCCAGTCGCCCCTCGCCATCGGCTCCATGTTCGGGATGCCGACGATGGTGATGCCGACGGCGCCCGCGATCCCGGTCCAGAAGAAGCTGACCTGCGCGCTGTCCTCGCGCGCGACCAGCCGGGTGAGAAGGCCGTAGACCGCGAACATCAGCGCCGCCGCCAGCGGCAGCACGGCCAGCGGACTGAACACCCCGCGCCCCGGTTGCAGGATGATGAGGATGCCCGCGAACCCCGCAGCCACGGCGGCCCAGCGGCGCCAGCCGATCCGCTCGCCCAGGATCGGCCCCGACAGCGCGACGACGAGCAGCGGATAGGCGGTGAACAGCGCGTGCGTGCCGACCAGCCCCAGCCGGACGAAGGCGATCTGCATGACGACGACCTCGGCCACCAGCAGCAGGCCGCGCGCGATCTGGATGACCGGCCGCCGCGACCGCGAGACGGCGGCAAGCCCGCCGGGCGCGCGGGCCGCCATCGCCACGACGAAGGCGGCAAAGAACCAGTAGCGCAGCATGACGACGAAATAGGTCGAATAGTTCGACCCGAGATGGCGCGACAGCGCGTCCTGGATCGCGAAGATGAAGCTGACCGCGCACATCAGGACGATGGCGCGGCCCTGCCTGTCGGCCGTGGCGGGGGCCATGCCGGTCGGCGTGTCCGTGGTGATCGCGGCGGCGGGTGTCAGCGGGGTGGACGCGGCCAGCGCGGCGGGAACCGCGAGCGCCTGGGCCTCGGCGGGGGCACGGGCGGGTTCGGACGGGGTGGTAGCGGTCATGAAGCGGTCATGCGGGCGCGATGGTTCGGGTCCGCCCGACCTCGGCCGCCCGCGCGGGGGAAGTCAACCCCGGCGGGCGGCAAAGCCGCCCCAGCGGCAGGGTAAGTGCCGCTCAGCCCTGCCGGATGGTCTTGGCGAAGCCGTCGAACAGCTGCGCGTTGGCGCAGATGATGGCGCCGGAATCGACCGCGGACTGGCCGGGCTCCAGCGCCTCGACGAAACCGCCGGCTTCCTTCACCAGCAGGATCCCCGCCGCCACGTCCCACGCCTTGATCCGGCGTTCCCAGTAGCCGTCGAAGCGCCCGGCGGCGACATAGGCCATGTCGAGCGCCGCCGACCCCCAGCGCCGCACGCCCGCCGTCTGCGGCATCAGCCGGGCAAGGTCCTGCAGCGTCGCGGGCAGTTCACGCGCGCCGCCGAACGGCACGCCGGTCGCGAAGATCGATTCGATCATGTTGCGCCGCCCCGACACCCGCAGGCGCGAGTTGTTCAGGAACGCGCCGTCGCCCTTTTCGGCGGTGAACATCTCGTCCTTGGCGGGGTCGAAGACGACGGCGGCGACCATCTCGCCCTTGTGTTCCAGCCCGATGCTGACCGCCCAGTGCGGCAGGCCGTGCAGGAAGTTGGTGGTCCCGTCCAGCGGATCGACGATCCAGCGCCGGGTCGGGTCCTCGCCCGCCTCGGCGCCGGTTTCCTCGCCGACCCAGCCGTAGTTCGGGCGCGCGCCGCGCAGTTCGTCCTTGATGATCTGTTCGGCCGCGGTGTCGGCGCGGCTGACGAAGTCGCCCGCGCCCTTGACGCTGACCTGCAGGTTCTCGACCTCGCGGAAGTCCTTGACGAGGCTCCGGCCCGCCTTGCGCGCCGCGTTGATCATGATGTTGAGGTTGGCGCTGGCCATGGCGGGTCCTTTCGGTTGGGGCCGGAATAGGCGGAACCGGGCCGAAAGGGAAGCGGCGGGGGCGGGGCGGGTTCGCCCGGATCCGTTTCGTTGCGATCGGACGTGCGGACCCGTATCCGGCGGCTGGCGGCGGTGCCGCTCAAGGAAACAGGCGGCGGGCCTGTTTCCGGGCGGTCGATTGAAGCCAGCACTCCGGAGGGACGCGCCTGCCCGGGTGGGCGCGAACGCGCCCGCCAAGGGGCGGGCGGGCGCGTCCCGGCCCGCTTTGGGCGGGGGGTGCATCGAAAGACCGGGTTCGTCGCGGCGAAGTGCGTCAGATCGCGTCCCGGCTCACCCCCGCAATGATCGCGGTGGCGCCCGCGATCACGATGGCGTCCTCGACCAGGCCGGTGGGGGTCTGGCCGTACTCCTCCATCGCGGTGATGCGGGCGTACCAGCCGGGGTAGGACGCGGCGACCGCCGTCGTCGCGCCGACCGCCGCGCCCTTCCAGAACTGCCCGCGCGGGGCGAGCGAGCCGCAGGCGAAGCCCGCCATGATCATCCGCGCGGCAAGGCCCAGCGGCACGATCCGGTCGGGCGCGCTTTTCATCTTGTCGCCGCCCAGCTCCGCCAGCGCCAGCGTCACCGCCCCGGCGGCGATCACGGGGTTGCGGATGAAGTCGGGGGCGGCGCGGTCGTGGGGCAGGTGGCCGCCCGCGGCGGCGACCGCGACGGCGGCAAGGGGGGTCATCGAGCGCTGGCCCCCGACAAGGCCCATGAGGATCGAGGCGAGCATGGCGGTCTCCGCTTGAGGTTCGGCATCGGAACGCGCCCGCCCGGTCGCGGGGTCCGTGCCGCCGACGCCACGTCAGGCCGGGGCGCGACCCGCCTGCCGCATCATCGTCCCGTCAGCGCGCCGCGCGGGCAAGCCGCAGCATGTCGGCCATGAAGGGCCGGTCGCGGTCGGCCTCGCGCATCGCCGCGTAAAGGCGGCGCGTCACCGGCGGGTCGCCCAGCGGCATCGCGGTGACGGCGGGGTTTGCGGCCTCGCGTTCCACCACCCAGTCGGGCAGCACCGCGACCCCGCGCCCCGACGCGATCAGCAGGATCGCGACGTCGGTCAGCTCGATCTCGCGGGTGCCGGCGGGGGTCACCCCGGCGGGGTCGAGGAAATGGCTGAACACGTCCAGCCGCGCCCGGTCCATCGGATAGGTGATGAGCGTTTCCGGCGCGAGGTCCGCCGGTTCCGCACGGTCTCGCCCGGCCAGCCGGTGCCCCGCCGGGACGATCAGCATGGGGCGATAGTCGAACAGCTCCTCGAACACGACGCCGGGCAGGTCCTCGGGGTCGGACGACACCACCAGGTCGGCCTCGCCCCGGACCAGCGCGGGCAGCGCGGTGAAGGCGAGGCCCGCGCGGATGTCGATGTCCACCTGCGGCCAGTCGCGGCGGAACGCGTCGAGCGCGGGCAGCAGCCAGTTGAAGCAGGCGTGGCATTCGATGGCGATGTGCATCCGCCCGCCCCGGCTGGCGGCGGGGCCGCGAAACTCTGCCTCGACCGTCTCGACCTGCGGCAGGACCGCCTGGGCAAGCCGCAGGAGCCGCATGCCCGCGGGCGCAAGGCGCAGCGGCCGCGTCTGGCGCAGGAACAGCGGCACGCCCGCCTGATCCTCGAGCGCGCGGATCTGATGGGACAGCGCCGACTGGGTGATGTTGAGCACCTCGGCCGCTCGGCCCAAGCCGCCCTTGTCGTGGATCGCGCGGATCGTGCGCAGGTGGCGCAGTTCAAGGTGCATGAGCGTCTCTCATGATCGAGTTGCGGAATATGAGTTTGTCTCACGCAAGCTCTCATGCCACAAGGGCGGACCGAAAGGACGCACCATGACCGCTTTGCCGCCCCGCCCTGCCGTGAGCTTCGAGTTCTTCCCGCCGAAGTCGCTCGACCAGTCGTTCAAGCTGTGGGAAACGGCCCGGACCCTTGCGCCGCTGGGATCGGACTTCGTGTCGGTCACCTATGGCGCGGGCGGCACCACGCGGCAGCTCACGCACGAGGCGGTGGTGGCGCTGTCCAACCACTATCACCTGAACGTGGCCGCGCACCTGACCTGCGTCGATGCGACCCGCGACGAGACGATGCGGATCGTCGAGGATTACGCGGCCGCCGGCGTGCGCGAGATCGTGGCGCTGCGCGGCGACGCGCCGCAGGGGCAGGCGCAGTTCGCGCCCCACCCGCAGGGTTTCGCCGACTCGGTCGAGCTGATCGAGGCGATTTCCGCGCGCGGCGGCTTCACCATCCGCTGCGGCGCCTATCCCGAACCCCATCCCGACAGCCCCGACGGCGCGGCCGACGTGGCATGGCTCAAGCGCAAGGTCGATGCGGGCGCGTCGTCGGCGATCACCCAGTTCTTCTTCGACGCCGACACCTTCTTCCGTTTCCGCGACGCCTGCGCGGCGGCCGGGATCGACGCGCCGATCATCCCCGGCATCCTGCCGATCCAGTCGTGGGCGGGCGCGAAGCGGTTCGCCGCGCGCTGCGGCACCACCGTCCCGCAATGGGCCGAGGACGCCTTCGTCGCCGCGGGCCGCGACGGCGAGCGGGCGCTGGCGACCGATCTTGCGGCCGGGCTTTGCCGCGATCTGGTCGAGGGCGGGGTGGACCGGCTGCACTTCTATACGCTGAACCGCCCCGATCTGGTCGCCGACGTCTGCGCGGCGATCGGGGTGACGGCGCCCGAGGGGGCACGACAGGCGGTCGCCTGAGCGATCAGAACGCGATGAAGCGCCCGGCGAGGATGGCGGAGGTCCAGATCGCCAGCGAGATCGCGGCCGACAGCCGCAGCCCCGCGTCGATCCCGCCGCGGCCGTGGACCAGGTCGCGCCAACCGCCGGTGAAATGCACCGCGATCGCGTGGGCGGCCCCGATCAGCACCAGCCCCAGCTTGATCAAGAACGCGCGGTTCGCGGCGTAGTCGGCGGGTTCCACGCTGAACAGCGCGGCCCCGCTGAGGATCGCGACGACCAGCCCGACGGCGGCGACCCGCGGCAACGCCGTCGCCAGCGCCCGCGCGGGGACCGTGCGAAACGCCCCCAGCAGCCGCAGATCAAGCGTCACGATCGACCCGAACAGCGCCGCCAGCCCCATGATGTGGACGGCGTTCACCACCGGGTAGGCGTAGCGCGACGACTTCAGCGCCGCCGCGACCGGCGAGGCCGCGATCCAGGCCAGCGCGGTTTCCAGCACCTCAGCCGCCGGGCTGCAGCGAATGTTCGCGGCCGGGATAGACGTCGTAGGTCTTGCCGCCGACGGTGATCGTCTCGGCCTTGAAGCGCATGTCGGCCGGGTCCTTGGACCGGTGGCCGGTCATTTCGACCGCGTCGCCGGGTTTGGCCACGCCGTCCACGAATCCCGCCGCCGCGTTGGCCGACGGGGGTGCAAGGTCCACGTCCCAAACGCCGTCCTCGGTCTCGAGCGTCAGATGGCCATGCGGGTTGCCGAAGCTGATCTCACGGATGGTGCCGGACAGCCGCGTTTCCTCGTCGGCGGTCCAGTTCCAGCCGTGATGCGCCAGCGCCGCCGTCGGCAGCGCAAGCAGGCCGGCGATCAGCGCGGCTTTGGTAAATCCCCAGGTCATGTCGCAATCTCCCGATCACCCACTTCCAGTCACCCTGACGAACGCGCCAGCGCGCCGTCCGGTTGTGGCGGCGGCGATCACAAATCAGTCGAAGCCCATCACCGTCAGTTGGCGCAGTTCGCCGAACCCGTTGAAGCGGGTGTTAGTCACGACCGAATAGGCGCCCGCGCCGTGGAAGATGACGTAGTCGCCTTCCTGGATGTCGTCGGGCAGCGACAGCTCGCCCGGCAGCCGGTCCACCGAATCGCAGGTCGGGCCGAACACGACGCGGCCGTGACCGTTCTCGCCGCGCAGCTTGCCCTCGGGCGTCAGCACCTCGAGCCGGCCGAGATTGCCGATCACCGGCAGTTCGTTCATGCCGCCATAGACGCCGTCGTTCAGGAACACGCTGGTCCCGTCGCGCACGGCCTTGACCCGGGTGATGATGGCGAACGCATCGGCGCACAAGCCCCGCCCCGGCTCGCACACCAGTTCCGGCGCGTCGTCGCCGAAGGCTTCCTTCGCGGTGCGGCCGATCAGGTCGAAGATCGCGGCAAGGTCGGGTTCCACCCCGTGGACGCGCCAGGACGGAAAGCCGCCGCCGACGTTCAGGCGCTTCGGGCGCACGCCCGCCATGTCCGCGATCTCGGCCGCGGTGCGGATGTATTGCTCCCACGCGGCCGGATCGGTGCATTGCGTGCCGGGGTGGAAGGTCAGCGAGGCGATGTAGCCGCGATCCGCCACCTGCCGCAGCAGGTCCGCCGCAAGCTCGGGCGAGGCGCCGAACTTGGACCCGAAGTCATAGGCCGCGCCCAGCACCGGCAGCTTGAAGCGGGGCGAGATTTCGCAATCGTCGGCCGGCACCTGCTCGAACAGCTTCTGAAGCTCGCTGTTGCTGTCCACCGACCATGCCTTGATGCCCGCGCCGACCGCATGCGCGATCTCGGACCGCGAGCGCACCGGGTTGTGGTAATGGCGCGCGGCCATGGGGCCCATGCGGCCGATCAGGTCGATCTCGTAGGGGGAGGCGACGTCGAAGCCCCTGATCCCGGCGGCGACGAGGTTCTGGATCACCGCCTCGTCCGGGTTCGACTTGACGGCATAGGTCACAAGGCCCGGAAAGCCCGCCAGGAACTCCTTGGCGCGGGCCTGCAGGATCGTGGGGGCGAACACCATGACCGGGTTTTCCGGCGCCAGCGCGCGAATGATCTCCGCGGGGTTTTCCCAGACGGTCTTCGCCTGATGGCCTTCGGTCAGTCCCATGCGTCGTGTTCCTTTGCGGGTCGGTCGGATGTCCGGTCAGGGCCGGTCTGGTCAGGGGATGGCGCGTCCGTGTCCGCGGCGATGCTGCGGGCGCGTGGCCGGGGTCGAACGCAGGATCGCGCATATGGGATGCAGGCGGAACGATGGAAAGGGTGGAAAACGCGCCGGGCGGGCGTTATTCTGCCGATCGGGGTGGCAAAATGCCGTCGCGGCGCGGATTGCGGCCGAAGGGGGACGGCAGGATGACGGGAATGGACGACCTGGACCGCAGCATCATCGGCCAGCTGTCGCAGGACGCGCGGATGTCGGTGGCGGTGCTGGCGCGGCGGCTGAAGGTCGCGCGGTCCACCGTGCAGGCCCGGCTGGAACGGCTGGAGACGACCGGCGCGATCGCCGGCTACACCCTGCGCGTGGGCGAGGCCGCGCGCCAAGGCCGCATCCGCGCGACCTGCCTGCTGACGATCGAGCCCCGCGCCCAAGCCGCCATCGTCTCGCGCCTGCGCGCCATGCCGGCGGTGGAACGGGTCCACACCACCAGCGGCCGGGTGGACCTGCTGATCCAGCTGGGCTGCGCGTCCACGACCGAACTCGACGGCGTGCTGGACGCGATCGGCGCCCTGACGGGGGTGCGGACGTCGGAAAGCCTGGTGCATCTGGCGACCCGCTTCGACCGGGCGGTTTGATGGTGGCGGGGAGAGACCGGTGTTGGGATGTCGCCGAGGCTGTGTTGCTCACCAGCCCCGCCGATCTGGCCGTAGACCGGCGACCGCTTGTGACTTCGCGAAGCGGCGGCTTTCCGCCGCACGTCACGAAAATGACGTACCGCCGCCTCACCCTGGCGTAGAAAGTTTCCGATGACATTCATTTATGGACTTATCGATGACCCAGATTGACCGCGCACCGGAAGGACAGCCAAGCACTATTCCACCTGATCGTCCCCGCTTCATCGACGGTCCCGCGCAGGCCGGTGCGCTTGTGCGCGAAATGCTCTGGACCGAGGCCGGTAAGGGGGTCCTTGCGACGACCTCTTCGCGCGTGGGTAACGGCGAGCAACCGCAGGCGCTCACGGGTGCCGCGATAGTAGCGGCCCCGGCGGCGCGTGGCCTCGCCGAGGGCGTCGGCGAAGCGCTGGCCGCGCGTCTCGGCGTGGTTGCGGGTGCCGGCATGGGCGTCGTCGGCGGTGCGGTCCTTGCGATCGTCGTTCCGACGAACAGGGCCGGGCCCAACAATCACGACCTCGCTCCGAACCTGCGCGCCGCGTTCCCCTATGATTCGACGGTAGGCGAGGTGGAGATCAAGGTCGATGGTAAGTGGACCCCAAGCGGGGTTGCGATCGCCATGAGCGGGGAAGGTCTCGCATTCGACTTCGACGCCCTGGAGGCGAAAGCTGGCGAGCTGGACGCCGGTTTGCTGAACGATCCGCGCTACATCAACGAACGCACAAGTGAGATCGACGGCAGGCTGAGCGCGAGCAGCGCGACGGCCCGCAAGGCGGTCGATGCGGCATCGAAGCCGGGAAACTGGCAGGCGCACCATCTGATCCCGTTTGAAGTCATGGCATCGATGAGCCCGGAACTGCAGCGCAGGGTGGTGGCTGCCGGCTGGCAGATGAACTCGGCGGAGAACGTGATGGCGCTGCCGGGGGATGACGCGACGTTCAATTTAATGGAGGGAGCGTTGCCGATCCATCAGGGATCGCACCGGGGCTACAGCAATGATGTCAGAAATATGATGAGGTCACTTGAGATTGCTCACGGCACGATGTCGGATAAGGAGTTGAGGGGTGCGCTGGCAGGGATTGAAGGCGAAATGTATCGTCGGCTTGTTGACAGTGAGTATCACAAATATGTTCGCTGAACCTGCAGCGACACAGGACGCGTCAGCGCCCTATTGGCGACTAAACAGTTCGCGTGAGAGCAATAGCCAGTATTTCGAGGGTGCGAAAAAGGACCGTCTCGCAATCAGCATCGTTAACTTCGAAGAGGCGCATATTCTGCTCCGCGAACACAAGCGCGGTTCATTTATGGACAGAAGAATTGCAGTAATCCCACCCGACCGCCAGATCCCCATCGAACTCCAGATCACCGCGCCCGGCTTCGCGCCTGACTACCTCTTCGAGACCGGATTTTCCTTCGTCTCGGCCCGCTTCCGCGAGGTCGCGGGTCTGCCCCTCGACAAGGTCCAGTACCTCGACGCCCCCTGCAATATCTGCACGCCCGAGGCGAAGGCCAAGGACTACAAGGTGCTGTGGGTCCATCACTTCGAGGACGTGCTCGACCCCGCCCGCACGATCATCCGCGATCCGACGCGCCTGACCCCGGAACAGCTGATCACCACGCGCGACACCTATGTCTACCGCGACGGCCATCAGGTCGGCAGCCCGGTCTTTCACCTGGCCGACCGTGGCTTCCTCATGGTGACCGACGCGCTCGCCCGCAGGCTGGCGCGCGCGAAGCTGGACGGGGTCGCGCTCGAGGATCTGACCTCGCTCACGCCCGACCTGCAGCGGCCGACGCTCGAGGTGGGGGACTAGCGCGCGCCACACGGGCGGCCGCGTGCCGGGCCCGCGTCCTTACGTCGCCGCGTCGCCCGCGAAGGCCCGTTCCAGTTCGGCGAGGTCCAGCTTGACCATTCCCAGCATCGCCTGCGCGGCGCGGCGGGCGGCGGTGCGGTCGGGGCTGCGCATCATCTCGTTCAGGCGCCGGGGCGTGATCTGCCAGCAGACGCCGTAGCGGTCGCGCAGCCAGCCGCATTCCTCGGCGCCGCCGCCCTTCACCAGCTCGTCCCACAGGTGGTCGATCTCGGCCTGGGTGTCGCATTCGACCATCAGCGAGATGGCGTGGTTGAACGGCTCGAGCGGCCCGGCGGACATCGCGCCGATCCGCTGCCCGGCGATGGTCATGTCCACCACCGTCACGCTGCCCTCGGGCCCGGACGGGCTGTCGGCGGGCATGGTCGTAACGCTGTGGATGCGGCTGTCGGGGACGATCGAGACGTAGAACTTCGCCGCCTCCTCGGCCTCGGATGTGTACCACATGAACGGGATCAGGCTGGTGGTCATGGCCGTTGCTCCTTCAGGTCGCGGACGGGGGAAGGGGTGGGGAACCGGGCGGGCGTTCCAGGCGGAACAGGTCCACGAACGCCTGCCCGCGCGCAAGGTCGCCCGCAAAGCCGATGCGGCCGTCGGCGGCGGCGCGCGCAAGGGGCGCGGGGCCGTAGATCGCGACGGCAAGGTCGTTGGCGCTGCCGGTGAACGCCATCTCGCCCGCGGGCGCATCGGCGCGGCGGATCTGCAGGCGGCCCGACCAGGCGGTCAGCGCGAACGCCTCGGCCCCCATGTCGAAGCCCGCGGTGAAGCGGCCGGGGGCGGGGCGGATCATCGATTCCATCGACAGCATCAGCGCGGTCGGGCTGATCGGCAGCCTGTGGTCGTGCCCCGGCATCCCCGCGCCCCAGCGGCACAGCGCCAGCAGCACCGGCCGCAACGCCTGCCCGTGCGGGCTGAGGTCGTAGACGGCGGCGCTGGCGGGCGCGGGCAGGGCGCGGCGGGTGACGACGCCCGCCGCCTCGAGCTCTTCCAGGCGGCGGGTCAGGATGTTGCTGGCGACATTCGGCACGCCCGCGCGGATCGCGCCGAAGCGCTTCGGGCCCAGCATCAGTTCGCGGATCACCAGAAGCGCCCAGCGGTCGCCCACGAGATCGAGTGCGTGGGCGGCGATGCAGCCTTCGCCATAGGCTCTGCGGGTTTCGGCGGCTCTGCGGGTTTCGGCCAATCGAGGTCTCCTTTCTGGCAGCTTACAACTTTTCAGTTGCTTTTTGCAACTGCGCGCGGCAGCCTGAGTCGCATCAACGCACTGCGAACCGAAAGACCGCGAACCGAAAGACCGCAAACCGAAAGGACGAACCGATGGCGTATTACTCCGGCTTTGTTGCCCCCGTCGCGACGAACAGGAAGGACGAGTACACGGCGTTCGTGCGCCGTGGCTGGTCGTCGTTCAAGAAGCGCGGCGCGACCCGCATGGTGGAAAACTGGGGCGACGACGTGAAGCCCGGCAAGCAGACCGACTTCCTGCGCGCGGTCCAGGCCAGGGACGACGAATCGGTGGCGTTCTCGTGGGTCGAATGGCCCGACAAGGCGACGGCCGACAAGGCCTTTGCCGACATGATGAGCAGCGGCGACGAAATGGGCGAGATGCCGTTCGACGGCAAGCGCATGTTCTGGGGCGGGTTCGAGCAGCTCGTGACCGAGGGCAGCGATCGCGGCGGCAGCTACTATCAGGGGTTCCTCACCCCGGTGCCGCAGGAAAACAAGGACGCGTTCCACAAGCTTGCCCGCGAGGCGTGGAACGACATGTTCAAGCCCTACGGCGCGATGGGGAACCACGAAAGCTGGGGCGTGGACGTGCCCCACGGCACCCTGACCGACATGTACCGCGCGGTCGATGCCAAGGACGGCGAGGTGATCGTCATGTCGTGGACGACCTGGCCCGACCGCGCCACCTGCGACGAGGCCGCCCGCAAGATGGAGGAAGGCATGGACGGGCAGGACATGCCCGAGATGCCGTTTGACGGGCAGCGGATGATCTGGGGCGGGTTCGCCAACATCTTCGACAGCGATGTCGACGGGGACGCGGCCGACACCGCCGCCGACACCGGCGCCGACACCGCTTCCCGGACCTGAGGCGCGCGATGGCTTTCGTACCCTACCTCATGTTCCCCGGCCACGCCGCCGAGGCGTTTGCCGCCTATGCCGACATCTTCGGCGGCACCGTGGAAAGCAGCCGGTTCTCGGATGTCCCGCCCGGGTCCGGGATGCCCGCGCTGCCGCAGGAACAGATGGGCTGGATCCTGCACGCCCAGCTCGACACGCCGGACGGCGCGCGGCTGATGGGGTCGGACGCGCCGCCCCAGTTCGCCGATCCGACCGAGCCGAACGGGCAGGTGCAGTCCGGCGTCTCGGTCGCGGTCTCGCGCCCTGACGAGGGCGCGGCGCGGGCGCTGTTCGACCGGCTGGCCGAGGGTGGAACGGCGACGATGCCGTTCGGCCCGACCTTCTTCGCCAAGGGGTTCGGCATGTGCCGCGACCGCTTCGGCACGCACTGGATGGTCAGCGTCGGCTGAACCAGGGAAGGGACGCTCGCCGTCCCTTGCACCCGAACCGGAGGGAGGATTTTCGATGGACGACCGCGATATGGACGACCACGAGGCGATATTGCGCGTGATCCGCGCGCGCGAGGATGCGGTGGCGCGGGGCGATGCCCGTGGCGCTTGCGGACCATTCGCCCGACATCGTGGTCTATGACCTGCCGCCGCCGCTGGAATACCGCGGCGATCTGGCCGCCGGCGAACAGGGCCTGAACGCCTGGTTCGCGACCTGGAAGGACGGCGTCGATGCCCGCGTCCACGCGCCCGAGGTGATGGTGTCGGGCGATCTTGCCGTCGTGTTCGGGCTGCTGCGGATGCAGGGGACCAAGACCGACGGTTTCAAGGTGGACAGCTGGTCCCGTCTGACGGTCGTGCTGCGCCGGGACGGCGCGGTCGCAAACGGAAACGGCGGCTGGCAGATCGTCCACGAACACGGGTCCTATCCGATGCTGATGGACGGCAGCAATCTTGCTGCGACGGACCTGAAACCCGACACCTGAACCCCCGCACCCGACACCGCCGGAACACGCAAAGGACCGACGATCATGGAACAGTACCACGGCCAGCCCTGCTGGTTCGAGTTGAGCACCAGCGACGTGGACGCCGCAAAGGCATTCTACGAGCCGCTGATGGGCTGGACGGTCGGCGCAAGCGAGATGCCCGACTTCGACTATCGCCTGGCCAGGCACGGCGGCGATGCCGTGGCGGGCTTCATGTCGCTTGCGGCGCTGCCGCCGGGCACGCCGCCCAACTGGCTGACCTACATCGCCGTGAAGAACGCCGACGAGACCGCGCGCCTCGCCGTCGAAAAGGGCGGCAAGGTGACCAAGGGCCCCGACGACATCCCCGGCACCGGCCGCTTCGCGGTGCTGACCGACCCGCAGGGCGCGTATTTCGGGATCCTCCAGCCAGCGCCGATGGAACGCGAGCCGTCGCCCGATCAGTTCGCCTGGAACCAGCAAAAGGCGGGGCGCGGCAACTGGCTTGAGCTGATGTCGACCGACCCCAAGGCCGGATTCGACTTCTACGCCGCGCTGTTCGGCTGGACCAAGGGCACGGCCATGCCGATGGGCGAGGCGGGCGATTACCAGATCTTCGAGCGTAACGGCACCCAGATCGGCGGGATGATGGCCTTGGGCGATTCGCCGGTGCCGAACTGGCTTCCGTATTTCGGCGCGGACGGGAAGGTCTCGGACATGGTCGCGCGGATCGACGGGTCGGGCGGCCACGTCCATGCCGGCCCGATGGAGGTGCCGGGCCCCGCGTGGATCGCCGTCGGCCACGACCCGCAGGGCGCATGGTTCGCGGTGGTGGGCGGCGAACGCTAACGCCGCCCTCGCCGCCCGGCGAAAGGAACCCCCCGATGACCCTGATCCTTTACGGCCACCCGCTGTCGTCCTTTACCCACAAGGTGCTGGTCGCGATGTACGAGCTTGCGACGCCGTTCGAGTTCCGCAGGCTCGACCCCTCGCAGGCGGCGGACCGCGAGCTGATCGCCGGGCTGACGCCGATGGGCAAGTTCCCGGCGCTGCGCGACGAGGCGGCGGGCGTGACGGTCGCGGAAACGTCGGTCATCGTCGGCTACCTCGACGCGCGCGCGGGCGGCGGGCGGCTGATGCCGCGCGATCCGGCTGCGCTGCGCGAGGCGCAGGTGTGGGACCGGGTGTTCGACATGCACGTCCAGGGGCCGATGCAGTCGATCGTGGATGCGCGGCTGTTCATGGACCCCTCGGCCGAGCCGGGGGTGACCGCTTACGCGCGCGGCCAGCTCGACCGCGTCTACGCCGCGCTGGAACGGCGGCTGGGGGATGGCCGCAACTGGATCGCGGGCGATTTCGGCCTTGCCGACTGCGCGGGGCTGCCTGCGCTGTTCTACGCGGGGATCCTGCACCCCTTCGCGGCCCACCCCCGGCTCTCGGCTTATTTCGACCGCTTGGTCGCCCGCCCCTCGGCCGCCCGTGTGCTGGCCGAGGCCCGGCCCAGCTTCGACCTATTCCCGTTCCGCGACATGATCCCGGCGCGGTTCCGCTGACCCCTTCCGTTCCTTCGATGGAGTGACCCGATGCTGACCATCACCACCTACGACTGGGTGCCCGACATGCCGCGCGGCTATGTGCGCGACATCCGCGCCCGCTGGGCCTGCGAAGAGGCGGGGCTGCCCTACCGCATCGACACCGTGCCGCTGATGCCGAAATCGGACGCGCATTTCGCCCGCCAGCCCTTCGGGCAGGTGCCGATGTTGAAGGACGGCGACGTGGACGTGTTCGAAAGCGGCGCGATCCTTCTGTATCTCGCCGGCAAGTCCGACAAGCTGATGCCCAACGATCCGAAGGGCGCCGCCGATGTCCTGAAATGGACGATCTCGGCGCTGAACTCGGTCGAGATGTGGACGATGCCCTGGCAGATGGCCGTGGTATTCCGCAAGGACGCGAAGGCCGCGGACGCTGCGGCGGGGATCATGCACAAGCGCCTCGAGCAATTGGAAAACGAGATGGCGGGGCGCGAGTTCATCGCCGCCGGTCGCTTCTCGGTCGCCGACATCATCCTGGCCGATGTCCTCAGGATCGTGCGCGACGAGGGCGGGCTGGACCGGCATCCGGGGCTTGTCGCGTATCTGGACCGCATGCTCGCACGCCCCGCGTTCCGCAAGGTCCACGACGAGCAGGTGGCGGAGTTCGAGGCCGCGACACCGCCGAAGGACGCCGACAAGCTGATGGCGGGCGAGGACGGGGTCGAGAAGAAGTCCGAAGAGAAAACGGCATGACCATCGCACGGCTTTTCGGACAGGTCGCCTGCGCCGACCTCGACCGCAGCATCGACTGGTTCACGACGCTGTTCGACCGCGCCCCGGACCGCCGCCCGATGGACGGGCTTGCGGAATGGGACGTGGGCGACGGCGGCGGGTTGCAGCTGTTCCGGCAGGCGGAAAACGCCGGCCATTCCACCCTTACCCTGATCGTGGACGACCTGCGCGCGCAGGCCGCGCGGCTGGACGGCGCGGGGCTGAACCCCGGGCCGGTGGAACCCGCGTCCGCCGCCAGCCTCGTCCGGTTGTCCGACCCCGACGGCAACCTGGTCGTGCTGGCCCAGCCGGGGCGCGTCTGACCGCGAAACCCGCCGCCCCCTTGGCCCACCCCCCGCACCCGGTTAAGTGGGGGGCAACGCCCAAGGGATGACGCAGATGAGCATGGACAAGACCTTCGACGCCGCCTCGGCCGAGGCGCGGATCGCCGCCGCGTGGGAGGCTGCGGACGCCTTCGCCGCCGGTGCCAACGCGAAACCGGGCGCGCCCGCGTTTTCGGTCGTGATCCCGCCGCCGAACGTCACCGGCTCGCTGCATATCGGCCACGCGCTCAACAACACGCTGCAGGACATCCTTGTCCGCTGGCACCGGATGCAGGGGCACAACACGCTGTGGCAGCCCGGTCAGGACCACGCGGGCATCGCCACCCAGATGGTCGTCGAACGCCGTATGGCCGAACGGCGGGAACCGGGCCGCCGCGAGATCGGGCGCGAGGCGTTCCTGCAGAAGGTCTGGGCGTGGAAGCAGGAATCCGGCGGCACCATCATGGGCCAGCTGAAGCGGCTGGGCGCATCGCTCGACTGGTCGCGCAACGCCTTCACCATGTCGGGCGCACCGGGCGCGCCCGTGGGCGAGGACGGCAATTTCCACGACGCCGTGATCCGCGTGTTCGTGGACATGTACCACAAGGGCCTGATCTACCGCGGCAAGCGGCTGGTGAACTGGGACCCGCATTTCGAAACCGCGATTTCCGACCTGGAGGTCGAGAACCGCGAGGTTCCCGGCCACATGTGGCACTTCAAGTATCCGCTCGCCGGCGGCGAGACGTATGAATACGTCGAGCGTGACGCCGACGGGAACGTCACCCTGCGCGAGACGCGGGACTATATCTCCATCGCCACCACGCGGCCGGAAACGATGCTGGGCGACGGCGCGGTCGCGGTCCATCCCGACGACGCCCGCTATGCCCCCATCGTCGGCAAGCTGTGCGAGATCCCGGTCGGGCCAAAGGAACACCGCCGCCTGATCCCGATCATCACCGACGAATACCCCGACCCGGCCTTTGGCTCGGGCGCGGTCAAGATCACCGGCGCGCACGACTTCAACGACTATGCCGTCGCGCAGCGGAACGGGATTCCGCTGTACGCGCTGATGGATACCAAGGGCGCGATGCGGTCGGACGGGCTGTCCTACGAGGAAAGCGCGACGCTGGCGGGCCAGATCGCGCGCGGCGAGCGCGAAGCGGGCGACGTCAGCCAGATCAACCTTGTCCCCGAGGACCTGCGCGGCCTCGACCGCTACGAGGCGCGCGAGCGCGTCGTCGCCGACATCACCGCCGAGCGGCTGGCGGTGACGTATCTGCACAAGTCGATCGACAAGGAAACGGGCGCCGAGCATCTGGAACTGCGCCCGCTGGTGGACGCAAAGCCGATCATGCAGCCCTTCGGCGACCGCTCGGGCGTCGTGATCGAGCCGATGCTGACCGACCAGTGGTTCGTGGACACGCCAAAGATCGTCCAGCCCGCCATCGACGCCGTCCGCGACGGCCGCACCCGGATCATGCCCGAGCAGCACGAGAAGGTGTATTTCCACTGGCTGGAGAACATCGAGCCGTGGACGATTTCGCGCCAGCTGTGGTGGGGGCACCAGATCCCGGTGTGGTATGGGCCGAACTTCGAGTTTTCGGACGAAATGCCCGACGAGGATCTGGTCAAAGAGTTCTGCGCGGCAAACCGTACCGATGTCGAGGAACTCGCACTCAATTATTATAGTCGCAGCGACGGTATCGAGCGCCGCGTTGAATTTTCCGATGAATTGCCGAACCGCCGTGCATTTGGCCTTAGGAACGACGCGCCAGGAAAGCAGACGATAATTCTCTATCGCGACCCCGACGTCCTCGACACCTGGTTCTCCTCCGGCCTCTGGCCCATCGGCACCCTCGGCTGGCCCGAGGATACGCCGGAACTGCGCCGCTACTTCCCGACCGACACGCTGGTGACCGGCTTCGACATCATCTTCTTCTGGGTCGCCCGGATGATGATGATGCAGCTGGCCGTCGTGGACGAGGTGCCGTTCCGCAACGTCTATGTCCACGGCCTCGTCCGCGACGAGAAGGGCGCGAAGATGTCGAAGTCCAAGGGCAACGTCATCGACCCCCTCGACCTCATCGACCAGTTCGGCGCGGACCCCCTGCGCTTCACGCTGACCAGCATGGCCGCGATGGGGCGCGACCCGAAGCTGGGGCCGAAGCATGTCGAGGCGAACCGCAACTTCGTCACCAAGATATGGAACGCGACCCGCTTCGCGGAAATGAACGGGGTCTTTGCCGCCGCTTCCGCAGGCCAGCCGCAGCCCGCCCATACCGTGAACCGCTGGATCATGGGCGAGACCGCGCGCGCCCGCCTGGCGTTGGACGAGGCGCTGGCCGCCTATCGCTTCAACGACGCGGCGCAGGGGATGTATGCCTTTGTCTGGGGCAAGCTTTGCGACTGGTATGTCGAGTTCGCCAAGCCCCTGTTCGACGGCGAACACGCGGACGAAACCCGGGCCACGATGGCTTGGGTGATCGAGCAGGCGATCACCATGCTGCACCCGATCATGCCCTTCGTGACCGAGGAAATCTGGGCGCTCACCGGCAACCGCGCCAAGATGCTCGTACACGGCGACTGGCCGGCCTACGGGGCGGAGCTGATCGACGAGGCCGCCGACCGCCAGATGAATTGGGTGATCGGCCTGATCGAGGGCGTGCGCTCGGCCCGCGCGCAGATGGGCGTGCCGGCGGCGGCGAAGCTGGACCTGATCGTGGCGCAGGCCGACGACGCTGCCCGCGCGGCGCTGGCGGCGAACGGCCCGCTGGTCGAACGGCTCGCGCGGGTGAACCCCGCGCGGGACGGCGAGGCGGGGCGCGGCATGATCGCGGTGGCGGCGCCGGGCGCGTCCTTCGCGCTGCCGATCGGCGACGTGATCGACGCGGCCGCCGAAACGGCGCGGCTGGAAAAGGCGCTGGCGAAGACGGAAAAGGACGCCGCCGGGTTGCGGGGGCGGCTGTCGAACCCCAAGTTCGCCCAGAACGCCGACCCCGAGGTGATCGAGGAAACGCGCGCCAAGCTGGCCGAGCTGGATGAGGACGCCGCCCGCACGAAAGGCGCGCTGGAACAGCTGCGGTCGCTCTGAAAGGGGACGCATGCACTGGTTTGAACGCATCGCGCTGCGGCGCATCGACGATGCCGCCGCCAAGGGCGAGCTGCAGGGGCTGAAGGGCGAGGGCAGGCCGCTCGACCCCGTGCGCCTGCGCGAAAGCGCCGACGATGTGCTGCACCGGATGATGGCCGACGGCGGCTTCCTTCCGCCCGAGATCCAGCTGGCCAAGGACGCGGCGGCCAAGCGCGCCGTGCTGGACCAGATCGAGGACGAGGGCGAGCGGACGAAACTGCGCAAACAGATCGCGCTGATGGAGCTGAAGCGCGCGATGGCCGCCGAGCAGCGCAGCCGGTCGATGCGGGGCTGACGCGGGGCTGCGGCTTGCTCGCGGCGCATCCGGGCGCCAACATTGGAAAACCGAACCAAATGGTGCGCCGATGAAATCCGTGCTTTTCGCCTGCTTGGCCTTTCTGGCCGCCGCCCCTGCCCATGCGCGGCCTGCGTCCTGTTCCCTCGCCCTCGCTGACCGCGAGGTGTTCGCGGGCGACGACTGCGACTTCGACAGCCACGACAAGGACGGCAGCTTCCAGCTGACCGCGCCCGGGGGCGAGTTCTTCGTTTATGTGAACATGGACGCGCCGGGCGTGGCGAAGGGCTACTGGAACGGCTGGGGTCGCGGCAGCCACGCCCATGACCCCTTGGGGACGCTGACCCGCGACAAGGCCGATCCGGCCTGCTGGGCGAACGACAACGCCCGCGTCTGCGCGAGGTAGGCTGCCGCGAAGCGGTCAGGCCAGGCGAAACCCGTCGGGGATCCGGTCCTCGCCCGACAGGACCAGATCGGCCATGATCGCCGCCATCGCCGGGGCCATGCCGAAGCCGATCTTGAAGCCGCCGTTGGCGACGAAATGGCCGCGCCGCCCCGGCCAGCCGCCCATCAGCGGCGCGCGGCTTTGCGCGCGCGGGCGCACCCCGGCCCAAGCGTCGATCACCGGGGCGTCCGCCAGCGCCGGGCAGATTTCCCGCGCCCGTGCCACCAGAGCGTCCAGCTGCGCGTCGGTGGCGCCGCCGTCCGCGAAATCCCGCTCGGAGGTCGAGCCGATGGCGACCGTGCCGTCCCCGTGCGGCACGATGTGCAGCCCGCCCGCAAACACCTGCGCCGCCCCCGGCGCGGCAAAGCCAAGCAGCGCCGACTGTCCCTTGACCCCGTTCCCCGCCGCGCGGCCCAGGTCGCGTGACAGGTCGGCCAGCCCGGGCGCGCCGGTGGCCCAGATCACCGTCCCGTCCAGCATGTCGGGCGACTGCGGACCCGCGCCCTCGTCCACCGTTCCGCCCGCCGCCCGCACCGCCGCCGCCAGCGCCGCGCAGGCCGCGCGGGGCGCGATCCGCGCGGTCAGGCTGTCGTGCAGGTAAAGCCCGGTCGGGCTGGGGCAGGGCAGGGCGCCCGGATCATCCGTCACCGCCATCCCGAACGGCCGGGGCCAGTTTCGCGCCGCCGCCTCGACCCGCATCCGCGCCGCCGCGACCTGCGCGTCGTCGGCCAGGGGCTGCACCCGGCCCGTCCGCCCGTAACCCGGATCGACGCCGCCCGCCGCGCGCACCCCGGCCCACCAGCCCTCCGCCGCCACCAGCGCGTCAAGCTGCACCTGCTTCTTGGGGTTCCAGTTCTCGGGCGCGTGCGGGGCGAGCGCGCCCACCGTCCCGCCGCTCGACCCCGCGCCGACGCGGCCCGCCTCGACCACCCGCACCGCCGCGCCGCGCCGGGCGATGTCCCAGGCGCAGGCCAGCCCGACGACGCCCGCGCCCACCACCGTGATGTGTCTTGCCATCGCCCCCGGCCCGGTCCAGTCAGCCCGGCGAAGGGATAGCTGCCATGACCGACGAGGACCAGAGCGGGCCGGGCCCCGCGATCGACTGGCGCGACGGCTCCGTCCCCGTCTCGCGCCGGTTCGACGATCCGTATTTCAGCCTCGCGGGGGGCCTTGATGAAACGCGGCACGTGTTCCTGTCGGGCAACGACCTGCCCGCGCGGCTGACCCCCGGCTTCCACGTCGCGGAAACCGGCTTCGGCACCGGGCTGAACCTGCTGGCGCTGGCGCAGGTGGCGCGGGTCCCCGTCCGCTTCACCAGCTTCGAGGCGTTTCCGCTGTCCCTTCCCGACCTCGCCCGCGCCCACGCCGCCTTCCCCGAACTCGGCCCCCTCGCGGCCGAGCTGCGCGCCGGCTGGCCCGGCCCGCTGCGGGTGGGGCTGGTCGAGGCCGAGGTGATCGTCGGCGATGCCCGCGAGACGCTGCCGCGCTGGCCGGGCCGGGCGGACGCATGGTTCCTCGACGGCTTTTCCCCCGCCCGGAACCCGGAACTGTGGACGGACGACCTGCTGGCGCAGGTCGCGGCCCACACCGCGCCGGGCGGCAGCTTCGCGACCTACACCGCCGCGGGGCATGTGCGCCGGGCGCTCGCGGCCGCAAGCTTTGCGGTGGAACGCGCACAGGGCTTCGCGGGAAAGCGCCACATGAGCCGCGGCCGCCTCAGCGGCTGACGGGCGGGATCCGCGTCGGCGCGTAATCGACCGGGCGGTGCGGCGGCTTGCCGGCGGTCGCCTGCCAGAACCCCGTCCCGCCGCGCCGCAGGAACACCGGCAGCGCCAGCACGACGCCCGCCGCGAACCCGCCCGCATGGGCCCAGTAGGCCACGCCCGCCTCGCCCCCCATCATCGAATAGCCCGAGAACAGCTGCAGCGCGAACCAGATCCCCAGCATCACCCAGGCCGGGATCGTGAAGATCTTGATGAGGATGATGATGATCAGCACCACGTCCACCCGCGCGCGCGGGAACATCAGCAGATAGCCCCCCATCACCGCCGCGATCGCCCCCGACGCCCCCACCATCGGGATGCCGGAGCCGATGTCGGCGATCATCTGGAACCCCGCCGCCGCCAGCCCGCCCAGCAGGTAGAAGACAAGGAACCCGGCGTGACCCATCTGGTCCTCCAGGTTGTCGCCGAAGATCCACAGGAACAGCATGTTGCCGCCCAAGTGCAGCAGCCCCGCGTGGACGAACATGTGGGTCAGCAGCCCCCACAGATACTGCCCGTGCGCGACCGCCACCGGATACAGCGCAAGCTGGTCCCACAGGTCCACCATCCCGCCCAGCCACGGCGCGGTCAGGACGAAGACCGCGACGTTGATCGCGATCAGGCCCAGCGTCACGATCGGACGGGTGTTCGACGGGTTGTGGTCGCGGATCGGAAACATCGGCGAGGCGGCCTTTCATGGCGCGGGCCGCACGCCCGCCGCACGCCCGCCCGCCCGAGCCAACGCCGCCCGCGCCGCGCAGGTTGCGCTGGCTCGCCGATCGCGCCTGACAGTACGTGCGAGAGGGGCTAGAACACCCCCATGCCGCGCAACGGACGCGCGGCCGAAGGGATGCACCATGACGATCATGACCGACCGCAAGAACGCCGCCATCTCGCGCGGCGTGGGGATGACGACGCAGGTCTATGCCGACCGCGCCGAGAACGCCGAGATCTGGGACGGCGACGGCCGCCGCTACATCGACTTCGCCGCCGGCATCGCGGTCGTGAACACCGGCCACCGCCACCCGAAGGTGGTGCAGGCGGTCAAGGACCAGCTCGACCGCTTCACCCACACCTGCCACCAGGTCGTGCCCTACGAAAACTACGTGGCGCTGGCCGAGCGGCTGAACGACCTCGTCCCCGGCGACTTCGAGAAAAAGACGATCTTCGCCACCACCGGCGCCGAGGCGGTCGAGAACGCGGTCAAGATCGCCCGCTGCCACACCGGCCGCAACGGGATCGTGGCGTTCGCCGGCGGTTTCCACGGGCGGACCTTCATGGGGATGGCGCTGACCGGCAAGGTCCAGCCCTACAAGGCCGGGTTCGGGTCGATGATGCCCGATGTCTGGCACCTGCCGTTCCCCAACGACCTGCACGGCGTCACCCAGGACGAGGCGCTGGCGGCGCTGGACCGGCTGTTCAAGGCCGACGTGGATCCCGCCCGCGTTGCCGCGATCATCATCGAGCCGGTGCAGGGCGAGGGCGGCTTCTACCCCGCGCCCGCGGGCTTCATGGCGCGCCTGCGCGAGGTCTGCGACCGCCACGGGATGCTGCTGATCGCCGACGAGGTCCAGACCGGCTTCGCCCGCACCGGCCGCATGTTCGCGATGGACCTGCACGGCGTCGAGGCCGACCTGACCACGATGGCCAAGGGGCTGGGCGGCGGGCTGCCGATCTCGGCCGTGACGGGCCGGGCCGAGGTGATGGACGCGCCCAACCCGGGCGGTCTGGGGGGCACCTACGCCGGCAACCCGCTGGGGGTCGCGGCGGCGCTGGCGGTGCTGGATGTGATCGAAAGCGAGGGGCTGGTCGAGCGCGCCGAGCGGCTGGGGCAGCGGCTCAAGCAGCGCCTTTCCTCGCTCAGGGACGACGTGCCCGAGATCGCGGACATCCGCGGCCCCGGCCTGATGAACGCGGTGGAGTTCGCGGAAGGCGGCAAGCCCAGCCCCGAGTTCACGAACAAGGTCCGGGAAGAGGCGCTGTCGCGCGGCCTGATCCTGCTCACCTGCGGGGTTCACGGCAACGTCATCCGCTTCCTGCCGCCGCTTACGGTGCCCGACGCGGTGTTCGACGAGGCGCTGGGGATCATCGAGGACGCGATCCGCGCCGCCCGCGGTCCCGGCGCGCATCAGGCCCGGGCGGACGGCGACCTCAGCCCCGAAAAGATCGGCTCCTGATCCGGGTGTCGGCGCCGGACGGGGGGCCGTCTACCCCCCGCGACGGCTGCGCCGCCGTCCCCCCGAGGATATTTTCGCCCGCCCGAGGGCGCGGTTAACCCGGTCTCAACCTTCGTGTGACAGAAGGGTCGGGCGGTACAGGCGGGGACGCCGATGACCGTCCCGACCGAGCGGCCCCCGTCCGTGTTGGCGGGGGCCTGCGGGCCCTTCGTTCCGGGTCTCGGGCGGGCGGAAATATCCGCGGGGGTGAATGACGCGCGGGTCCGAGGAACTCGGGGCCGTGCGGCAGAGGGGGCGGCAGCCCCTTTGCGCGAGGATGGGGCCTTGGGTCGGTGCGGGAGGATGCGGCCGGTCGGGGCATCGGTCGCACGATGCAGCTATGGATCGGCGCAAGCGGCTGATCGAACGCGGGCATGCGGCATAGGCGCATTGTGCGATGCGTAAAAGCAATCAGCGCCAGAACGGCGGGGATGTTCCGTGCGATCGTCGGGTAGAGCCGACGGGTCGGCAGGTGGGTCGGCGGGCGGGTCGGCGGGGTCCGCAATGCCTCTGCGAACCTCGGGCATGTGCCGTTCCGGTGGATCGAATGCCGATCCGCCGGGATGCACCGGCCGGTCGTCACCTATGGTCGGCAGGCGCGCCCGGGTCCCCCGCCGAACACCCCCGAGAACCTCAGGCCGCCAGCCCCCTCGACCCCATGTCCAGGAACTTCTGCCGCCGCGCGCGGATCAGCTCGGCGGGTTTGCGGTCCTTCAGCTCGCTCAGCAGCCGCGCGATCTCGCGGCCGACTTCGGTCACCGCGTCGGCGGGCGCGCGTTGTGCGCCGCCCAGGGGTTCGGGGATGATCGCGTCGATCACGCCCAGTTTCTTCAGGTCCTGCGCGGTCAGCTTCAGCGCCTCGGCCGCCTCGCGCATCTTGTCGGCGTCCTTCCACAGGATCGAGGCGCAGCCCTCGGGCGAGATCACCGAATAGATCGAATGTTCCAGCATCGCCACCCGGTCGGCTGTCGCGAACGCGACCGCGCCGCCCGACCCGCCCTCGCCGATGATGACGCTGACGAGCGGCACCCCGATCTGCAGGCATTTTTCCGTCGCGCGCGCGATCGCCTCGGACTGGCCGCGTTCCTCGGCGCCCTTGCCGGGATAGGCGCCGGGGGTGTCCACCAGCGTGATGACCGGCAGGCGGAAGCGGTCGGCCATGTCCATCAGGCGGATCGCCTTGCGGTACCCCTCGGGGCGGGCCATGCCGAAGTTGCGGAAGATGCGCGACTTGGTGTCGTTGCCCTTTTCGTGGCCGATCACCACTACCGCCTGGTCGCGGAACCGGGCGAGGCCGCCCATCACCGCGTGGT
Source organism: Paracoccus marinus (assembly GCF_007018965.1). Classification (GTDB taxonomy): domain Bacteria; phylum Pseudomonadota; class Alphaproteobacteria; order Rhodobacterales; family Rhodobacteraceae; genus Paracoccus; species Paracoccus marinus. The sequence goes on along the minus strand of NZ_VJYZ01000004.1, from coordinate 273,063 downwards.
CGTCGCCGAAGGTGCGGTCGCCCGCGAGCGGGGTCCATTCGGAAAACAGCGCGTCCACGTAGTCGCGGCAGTGGGGGCGGTCGGGGTGGCGCGCGACCAGCGTCTTGCGCCATGGATCGAGCGTCCGGTACAGCTCGCGCAGCTGGTCCGCCGCCTTCTTGTCCAGCGCCGCGGCTTCCTTTTCCAGGTCCACGCCCTCGCCCTTGCGCGCGAGCGCGCGCAGTTCCTCGGCCTTGCCCTCGAGGTCGGCGAGCGGCTTTTCGAACTCCAGATAAGTCATGGCGGCGCCTTTTCCCTGTTCGCGGCCCTATATGCTGGGGAGGGCGGGGAATTGCAACGAAGCGGTGCCCGGGGCGGGCCGCGCAGCGCAGGCGGCGGCCCCTACCAGCGGGTCAGCGCGGCCTCGTCGGCGTCCTTGGCCGCGACCCAGCCGCGCGGGCCCTCGGCGCCGATCTCGCGTTTCCAGAACGGGGCGCGGGATTTCAGCCAGTCCATCAGGAAATCGGCCGCCTCGAACGCCGCGCGGCGGTGGGGGGCGGCGGTGGCGACCATCATGATCGCCGCGCCGACCTCGATCCGGCCGAAACGGTGGACGACCAGCGCGTCGGTCAGCGCGAAACGCTCGACCGCGTTCCGCGCGTGGTCCGACAGCGCCGCTTCGGTCATGCCGGGATAGTGTTCGATTTCCAGCGCGACCAGCCCGTCATCGGCGCGCACGAGGCCCGAGAAGGTGACGACCGCCCCCGCCCCCGCGCCGAACCCGTCCAGCAGCGACGCCGCGTCGAACGGCGCATCCTGCACGATGACGCGGGGGCCCACCGCTCAGCCCCCGGTCATCGGCGGAAAGAACGCGACCTCGCGCGCGCCCGCGAGCGGCGCGTCCATGTCGGCCAGCCGCTGGTCCACCGCGACGCGGACGGCGTCCATGTCGGACAGCGCGGCGGCGTGCCAGTCGTCCCGGCCCGCGAGTTCCGCCACCAGGTCGCGGACGGTGGCAGCCGAGGTTTCCACCCGCTCGCGCGGCACCCCGATCCGTTCGCGCAACCACGCGAAATACAGCACGTCGATCGCCGCCACCTGCATCGTCATCGCGCGCCCGGCCCGTCGTCGCGCAGCCACGGCCGCGCCTTGACGAAATAGTCCCAGCCCGTGATCGCGGTCAGGATCGCCGCCGCCCAGATCATCACCATGCCGATCTGCGTCGCGAGGTCCGACCAGTCGTCCGACCACGGCAGCCGCGTCTCGCCCACCAAGGGAGGGCGGCCGCTTTCGTAGAAGTCGAGCCCCGTGCCCAGGAACATGAACGAGATCGCGACCATCTGCGCCGTCGTCTTCCACTTGGCGAGCTTGGTGACCTTCAGCTTGCCCGCGTCGGCGCCCAGGAACTCGCGCAGGCCGCTGACGAACACCTCGCGGAACAGGATCACCGTGACGGGCAGGATCAGCCAGGGGTTCATGCCGGAATAGCCGGTCATCACCACCAGCGCGATTACCACCATCGCCTTGTCCGCGATCGGGTCCATGGCCGCGCCGAAGCGGCTTTCCTGTCCCCAGGCGCGGGCGATGTAGCCGTCGAACCAGTCGGTGACGGCGGCCAGGACGAAGAGCGCGAGTGCCGCGAAATCGGCGAAGGGGCGGCTGACGAACAGGAACATCAGCGGCACGCCCGGCGCGGCCAGAAGTCGAAGGACGGTCAGGGCGTTGGGCAGGTTCCACTTCATGCGCGCAGGCTAGCGGGTCGGCCGGGCGACGGAAAGGGGCGGGGCGGTCACGGCTGCGGCAGGGGGTGGAGGCCGGGCCAGGGTCTGGGCCTCACTTCCCCGCGGCGTCGCTGCCGAACAGCCCTGCCAGGCCGCGCGACACCAGGTTCCCGACCCGTGGACGGGGCTGGGACAGGAACGGCATCGGCCGGCACACCTCCATTGCGGCGACGCCGACGCGGGCGGTGAGCGCGCCGTTGACCACCCCTTCGCCGAAGCGGCGGCTGACCTTGGCCAGGACGCCCCCGCCCGCGACGGTGTGGATCAGGTCGTCGCCCGCCGCGACCGCGCCCGTGGCGACCAGATGCGCGATCACGGTCCGGGCAAGCCGCCAGCCCCCCACCGCGCCCGCGCGGCCGCCGTAGATTTCAGCCATCCGCCGGATCATCCGCAGGTTCGCGGCCAGCGCGGCCGCCACGTCGGCCAGCGCCAGCGGGATCAGCGCGGTCGCGGCGGCGACGGTGCGGGCCGCCGCCTCGATCTCGCGCCGCGCCTGCTGGTCGAGGGGCGCGAGCAGTTCCGTTTCCGCCAGCGCCAGCACGGTGGATGCGTCGAAGCTTTCGCCCCGGCGCTCGCGGATGCGGGTGCGGCCCCATTCCAGTTCGGGGCGCGCGGCATAAAGCGACAACAGCCGGTCCACCGTCGCCTGCGCGGCGGCAAGGTCGTTGGTGGCCAGCGCGGCGGCCGCCTGCCTCTGCACCGCGTCGATCCTGGCAAACCGCGCCCAGGCCGCGTATTCGCGCACCCCCACCGCCAGCGCGGCCAGCGTGAACGCGCCCAGCAGCGCGACCCCGATCCAGCCGAGGACCGGGCTGCGCGCCATCAGCCGGTCAAAGAAATCCAGCGCCGCCATCGACAGAAGGAACGTCAGCAGCGCCGCCAGCGAGTTGAGGAAGAACCTGGTCACCGGCGACGGCCCGGCGCCGACGATCCGGGTCACCATCTGCATGGTGCGCGGCTGCGGCAGGGTGCCGACCGGCGTGCCGTCGTCGATCGGGGGCGCGTCGGCGGGCGAGGGGGCGCGGCTTTGCCCGCGGGGCGCGCGCGCGTCGCGGGTGTCGCGGCTGCCCGGTGCTGCGCGGCGTTCGGCGTTGACCGGCGGCTGGGCCCCGGCATCGGCGGGCGGCGTGGCGGCACGGCGTTCGCCCGCGCCCTCGGTCCAGTGGACGTCGTGCAGCAAGGGCGGCGCGGCCCGTTCGCTCAGCACTGGGGCGGGCGGCCGGACGCGCTGCGGGGTGCCCGGCGCGGTACCCGGCGCGGTGCCGTAGTCGATCAGCACCGGCCCGCGGCGGGATGGCGCCGAGGACGGGACCGTGGGGGTGCCGGGCGGTTTCGGGGTGTCAGGCATTTGGCGCCCCCGCATCCGTTCCGCGCGCGCTCACAGCCGGTCCCCGATCAGGAACTCGGCCGCGCGGTCCATGCGGATATGGGGCGGGCCGTCGCCGGGCCGCAGCGTGGCGGGGGCGGGGGCGAAGTTCATGATCGCGTAATCCGCGTCCAGCCAGCGGTCCGCCCCGCCGCGCGCCGGGTCGATCAGCGCGGCCGGGTTGTCGGGCAGCTCGCCCGGATAAAGCGCGGCCTCGCGCCCGTCCATCAGCGTGCCGCGCACCGCGGGCAGGTCCTGGCCGTCCTGGTGGATCACCTCTTCGGTCGTGGTGCGAAGGGCGGCGATCGCCATCGCCTCGGTCCGCGCGCCCTGGAAATCGGCGCGGTCGCGCGCCTCGCGCAGCATCGCGGTCAGGATGTTCGCCAGCCGCTGGTGCTGGACGTGGTGCAGGTGGTCGGCCTTGGTCGCGGCGAAGAGGATGCGTTCGACCCGCCGGGTGCCCAGGATCTGCGCCAGCCACCCCGCGCGACCGGGGCGGAAGGCCGACAGGATATCGGCCATGGCGCGGCGCATGTCGTCGACCGCGGGCGGACCCGCGTGGATCGCGCCCAGCACGTCGGTCAGCACCACCTGCCGGTCGATCCGGGCGAAGTGGTCGCGGAAGAAGGGGCGCACGACCCGGGCCTTGTAGGCGTCGAAGCGGCGCTGGAACTCGCGCCAGACCGGGCCGGGGCGGCCTTCATCTGGCGGCGGCATCGGCGCGAAGGTCAGCGCGGGCGACCCGTCCAGCTCGCCCGGCAGCAGGAACCGGCCCGGCGTGCAGTCGGAAAATCCGGCATTGCGCGAGGCGTGCAGATGCGCGGTATAGGCGGCGGCGAGGCGCTGCGCCTCGGGTTCGGCAAAGGCTTTCTGCGGGTCGGTAGCGGCGAGGGCCTGCATGAACGCATCCGCGCCGGGGCGGCCCTGCATCCGGTCCAGCACTTCCGCCGACCATTCGGCGAAGGACTTGTCCATCAGCCGCAAGTCCAGAAGCCACTCGCCGGGGTAGTCCACGATGTCGAGATGGATCGTCCGCAGGCCCCGCAGCGCGCCGGTGACGCCGCGCGGGCGCACCCGCAGCGACAGGCGCAGCTGGCTGACGTGGCGCGTGCCTTCTGGCCAGTGGGGGTCGGGGCCGGTGAGGGCGGAAAGGTGGCGTTCGTAGTCGAAGCGCGGGACGGTGTCGTCGGGCTGCGGCTGCAGCCACGCGCCTTGGATGGTGCCGTCGGACGCGGCGCGGAGCGCGGGCATGCGGCCCCGGTCCAGCAGGTTCGCGACCAGCGAGGTGATGAACACCGTCTTGCCCGCCCGCGAGAGCCCGGTGACGCCGAGCCGCACGACCGGATCGGCCAGCCCCAGACCCCGGGCAATTCCCTCGGCAGCGTCGCTCAGTCCCATGGATACCTTTCGCCGGTCGTGGACGCGCGGATCACGGCGCGCGTCAGGAGCCTGTAGAACGGACGGCCGGGCGGCAAGGTTCCGATGGGGGGTGGGGTGGCTGTCCGGGGGACCCGTTCTTCCGCATGGGGTTGCCGGTGTCGGTCCTTCGATCCACCCTCCGGTCCGCCCAAAGCGGACCGGGACGCGCCCGCCCGCCCCCGGCGGGTGCGTTCGCACCCACCAGGCGTGCGCGTCCCTCCGAAGTGCTGGCGTCGAGGGGCCGCACGGAAACGGGCTCGTGGCCCGTTTTCCTCAGCAGTGCCGCTGTCAGGTATGGCAGCCCGCTTCAAGCTCTGACCCCGGTCCTTCGATCCACCCTCCGGTCCGCTCAAAGCGGACCGGGACGCGCCCGCCCGCCCCTTGGCGGGTGCGTTCGCACCCAACAGGCGGGCGCGTCCCTCCGAAGTGCTCACTTCGGGGGACCGCTCGGAAACGGGTTCGTGACCCGTTTCCTTCAGCAGGACCGCTGTCAGGCATTGCCGCCCGTTCATCTTGGCCCCGGCTCTGCGATCCACCCCCCGGTCTGCCCAAAGCAGACCGGGACGCGCCCGCCCGCCCTCAGGCGGGTGCGTTCGCACCCACCCGGGCGGACGCGTCCCTCCGGAGTACTGGCGTCGAGGGACCGCCCGGAAACGGGCTTGTGGCCCGTTTCCTTCAGCGGGGCCGCTGTCAACGACTGACGCCCGTCAGTCCCTCGACCTGCCCGGCCACCGGCAGGCGCGCGCACCCCCTAAGCTCCCTCGCCGCGCACCCGCCCGGATCGCAACCTCACCACCCGCTCCTCCAGCGCCAACGCCCCCGCTGGCATCGCCCCCGCTTTCCGGGCAAACCCCCCGCATGGCCGCGCCCCCAGCCCCCCTTCCCATCGACGACGCGCTCCCCGCGCTTCGCCGCGCGGTCGCGGACCACGGCCGCGCGGTCCTCATAGCGCCCCCCGGCGCCGGCAAGACCACGCGCGTCCCCCTCGCGCTCCTCGACATCATCCCCGGCCGCATCGTCATGCTGGAACCCCGCCGCCTCGCCGCCCGCGCCGCCGCCGCCCGCATGGCGGAAACGCTGGGCGAATCCCCCGGCGGCACCGTCGGCTTCCGGGTCCGCGGCCAGTCCGTCCCCGGCCGCCGGATCGAGGTCGTGACCGAGGGCATCCTGACCCGCATGATCCAGTCCGACCCCGACCTGCCCGGCGTCGGCTGCCTGATCTTCGACGAGTTCCACGAGCGCAGCCTCAACGCAGACCTCGGCCTCGCGCTGGCGTGGGAGGCGCGGGCCGCGCTGCGCCCCGACCTCGCCATCGTCGTGATGTCCGCGACGCTGGACGCCGAACCCGTCGCCGCGCTGCTGGACGACGCCCCCGACATCCGCTCCGAAGGCCGCGCCTTTCCCGTGGAGACCCGCTGGCTGCCCCGCCCGCTTCCCGCCGGCGCGCGCCTGATCCCCCAGGCCGCGCAACTCATCGCCGAGGCCGAGGCCGCCACGCGCGCGGACCCCGGCGGCACCATCCTCGCCTTTCTTCCGGGCGAGGGCGAGATCCGGCGCGTCGCCGCCATGCTGCCCGCCATGCTGGGCGCAGACGTCGAAATCGCCCCCTTGTTCGGCGCGATGGACCTTGCCGCGCAGGGCCGTGCGCTGGCCCCGCCGGGCGCGCGCAGGCGGATCGTGCTGGCCACGTCGATTGCGGAAACCTCGCTCACCATCCCGGGCGTCAGGGTGGTGGTGGACGCGGGCCGCGCCCGCCGCGCCCGGTTCGATCCCGGCTCGGGCATGACCCGGCTCGTCACCGAACGCGCGAGCCGGGCCGAGGCCGACCAGCGCCGGGGCCGCGCCGGGCGGACCGCGCCGGGCATCTGCTACCGCATGTGGGCGCGGGCCGAGGAAGGGGCGCTGCCCGCCTTTGCCCCGCCCGAGATCGCGACCGCCGACCTGACCGGCCTCGCGTTGGAACTCGCGGCCTGGGGGTCCGATGACGGGCTGTGCTTCCTTACCCCGCCGCCCGCGCCCGCGCTGGCCGAGGCGCGGGCGCTGTTGGCGGCCCTGGGCGCGCTGGACGGCGCGGGCCGGATCACGCCCCATGGCCGCGCGGTGGCGGCGCTGCCGCTGCACCCGCGCCTGGCCCACATGCTGCTGGTCGCGGGCCCGGCCGCCGCCGCCCTTGCCGCGCTGATGGCCGAGCGCGACCCGATCCGTGGCGCGCCCGCCGACCTGTCGCTGCGATTGCAGGCGCTGGCCGACCCGCGCGGCTTCGCCGCCCGCCACCCCTACACGCCGGACCGCGCCACGCTGGACCGGGTGGGGGCCGAGGCGAAGCGCCTGCGCCGGATGGTTTCGGGCGGCAGCGACCTTTCGCCAGCCGCGATGGCCGCGCTTGCCTATCCCGACCGGATCGGCCTGCGCCGCCGCGGTGACGCGCCGCGCTTTGTGCTGTCGGGCGGCAAGGGCGCGGTTGTGGACGAGGGCGATCCCTTGGGCGCGTCGCGGCTGATCGTGGCGGTTGACCTTGACGGCGACGTGCGCGAGGCGCGGGTGCGGATCGGCGCGGCGCTTGATGACGCGGAACTGCGCGCGCTTTACGGCGACCGGATCGCCACCACGCCCGTTGTCGAATGGTCACGCCGCGACGGGCGGGTAATCGCGCGGGCGCAGGAACGGCTGGGCGCGCTGCTGCTGGGCGAACGGCCGCTCGACGACCCCGACCCGCAGGCGCTGGCCGCCGCCGCCTTTGACGGCCTGCGCGACATCGGCCTGCCGTGGACCGCCGCCGCCCGCCGCCTGCGGGCGCGGATGCTGCTGGTGGACGGGATGCCGGACGCGGGCGACGATGCGCTGCTGTCGGACCCCGGCTGGCTGATCCCGTATCTCACCCGCGCCCGCACCGCCGCCGACCTGCGCGCGCTCGACCTGACGGAGCCGCTCAAGGCGTTGATCGGCTGGGACGGCCAGCGCCGTCTGGACGAGGCCGCCCCCGCCCATTTCACCACCCCGCTCGGCCGCCGCGTGCCCATCGACTACGACGCCGAGACGCCCACGATCGAGGCGCGGTTGCAGGAACTGCTGGGCGTCACCCGCCACCCGACCGCCGGGCGCCGCCCGCTGCGGGTGACGCTGCTGTCGCCGGGCGGCAAGCCGGTCGCGGTCACGACCGACCTGCCGGGCTTCTGGGCCGGTGCCTATGCCGAGGTCAGGAAGGAAATGCGCGGCCGCTATCCCCGCCATGTCTGGCCCGAGGACCCGACCGTCGCCGACCCGACCCTGCGCGCCAAGCCGCGCGGCACCTGACCGCCGCAAACGCAAACGGCGCCCCCAAGGGGACGCCGTGTTCAGGCAAGACCGGCCCGCTCAGGGCGTGATGAGGATCGGCGTGCCGGGGCGGACCATGGCGAAGATTTCCTCGATCTCGTCGTCGGTCACCGCGATGCAGCCCGCGGTCCAGTCGCGCTTGTTGACCGAATTGCCGTAGGCCCCGCGCCCGTGGATCATGATGTCCCCGCCCGCGCTTTGCCCGAAGGCCATCGCACGCGACACGTCGGTCACGTCGGGGTAGGATACGCCGAGCGACAGGTGATACTGGCTGTTGGGGTTCTGGCGGGCGATGAAATACAGCCCCTCGGGCGTCTTGCCGTCGCCTTCGAACTGCTTGTGGCCGACCGGCTGGTTGCCCAGGTCGACCTCGTAGCCGCGCAGCAGCGTGGTGCCGCTCAGCAGGTACAGCTTGCGGTCGGACTTGTCGACGAACACCTGGGTGACGGGCGGGCCGCTGTAGCTGCGGAACTTCGAGACGGGCTTGGACCCGCCACAGGCCGCCAGCGCGGCCAGCATCGACAGCGCCAGAAGCGCCCGGAAAACACGAATCATCTCTGCCCCACCACCGCTGTTTCAGCGTGCATTTTGGTCGGGCCATACCATCATGAGCGGATTACCGCCAGATGACGCGTCCACGCCTGGACGATTCAATTCTGCGTGCGTGGCCTTTGGAACGCGGCGACCGTCTCGACATGCGGCGACCAGCGGAACTGGTCCACCACCTCGATCCGGTCCAGCCGATAGCCGCCCTCGACCATCCGCCGGGCGTCGCGGGCAAAGGTCACGGGATCGCAGCTGACCCACGCCACCACCGGCACCCGGGACGCGGCCAGCGCGTCGGCCTGCGCCAGCGCGCCCGCGCGGGGCGGGTCGATGACGACGGCGTCGAAGCGGGCAAGCTCGTCGGGCAGCAACGGGCGGCGGGCGAGGTCGCGCATCTCGGTCGTGACCCGGCGCAGACCCGCCCCGGTCCTGGTCGCGCCGCGCCAGCCCGCGTCCAGCGCGGCCAGCGGCGGGGCCAGCCCCTCGACCGCGTGAACCTCGGCCCGCTCGGCCAGCGGCAGGGCGAAGGTGCCGATGCCCGCGTAAAGATCGGCGATCCGGGGCGCGGCCCCGACGATGCCGCGGACGGCGGCCAGCAGCGCGGCCTCGCCCTCGGCGGTCGCCTGCAGAAAGGCGCGGGGCGGCGGGATCACCTGCGCGCGGCCCATGGCCAGCGCGGGCGGGCGGCGCGTCAGCGCCTCGCCATCCCAGTCGAGCCGCGCCCATCCGCAGGCGTCGGCCAGCGCCGCGAGGTCCGCGAGCAGCGCGGGCGTCATCGGCTTGCCGCCCGTCACCGCGATGTCGAGGCCCGCCGGCGTTTCCGTCACCGCCAGCGTCAGTTCGGCCGTGCGCGACCCGCCAAGCGTCACCAGCCGCCGCAGGTCCGGCAGCGCCGCCAGGATCGCGGGCCGGATCACCAGGCACTCCGCCACGTCCACCACCACGTCCGAGGCGCGGGCGTGAAACCCGACCAGCGCCCCCCTTTTCGTCCGCCGCCCCGACAGTACCGCCCGCCTGCGCGACCGCGGCGGCGAGGTGTGGACGGTATCGACCAGGCCGCCGATCCCGACTTCGATCCCCTGCGCGGCCAGCGCGCCGCGCACGATCCCCGCCTTCCACCCCGCCACGAACCCGTCCGAGGCGTGCATCAGCGAGCAGCCGCCGCAGGTCCGGTAATGGGGGCAGGGCGCGCGGACCCGGTCGGGCGACGGCGTCAGGATGCGCGGCTGCGCGATGATCCCGTCCACCGCCGCGCCGCCGATCACCTCGCCGGGCAGGGTCATCGCCGCCAGCACCCGTCCACCCGTGCCGTCTATCGGCGCGTCCGGGGGCGCGGTCAGGGGTGCCGCCACGGGCACGGCCACCCCGTCGCCGCGGCGGCCCAGCCGCGCGACGCGCCATTCCATCGCCCCGCCGACCAAGCCGCCAACCGCCCCGCCGACCAAGCCGCTGTTCACTCCGCCGCGTCCTGCGCGTCGTCGTCGGTGACAAGGAACCCGCCCGACTGCCGCCCCCAGTAGCGCGCGTAAAGCCCGTCCCGTTCCAGCAGCGCCGCGTGGGTGCCCTGTTCCACGATCCGGCCGCCATGCATGACGATGATGCGGTCCATCTCGGCGATGGTGGACAGACGGTGGGCGATGGCGAGGACGGTCTTGCCGCGCATGATCCGCGCCAGCGCGTCCTGAATCTGCGCCTCGACCTCGCTGTCCAGCGCGCTCGTCGCCTCGTCCAGCACCAGGATCGGCGCGTCCTTGAGGAACGCCCGCGCCAGCGCGATCCGCTGCCGCTGCCCCCCCGACAGCTTCACCCCCCGCTCGCCCAGATGCGCGTCATAGCCGGTGCGGCCCGCGTGATCCTTGAGCGACAGGATGAAGTCATGCGCCTCGGCCGCGCGGGCGGCGGCGAACAGCTCGTCCTCGGTGGCGTCGGGACGGCCGTACAGGATGTTGTCGCGGGCCGAGCGGTTGAACAGCGCGGTGTCCTGCGTGACCATGCCCACGTTGCGGCGCAGGCTTTCCTGGCTGACGCCGCGCACGTCTTGGCCGTCCACCAGCACCGCCCCGTCCTCGACGTCGTAAAGCCGCAGCAGCAGCGCGACCAGCGTGGACTTGCCGGCCCCGGATTCGCCCACGATGCCGATCCGCTCGCCCGGCGCGATGGCAAGGCTGAGGTCCGGGATCCCGCGCTCGCCCCGGCCATAGGTGAAGGTCACGTCGCGATAGTCGATCCGCCCCTGCACCCGCCCCAGTTCGACCGCGCCCGCCGCGTCGGTCAGATCGTGCGAGGCGGTGAGCGTGTTCATCCCGTCCTCGACCTCGCCGATCGACCCCCAGATCCCCATCAGCGCCATGCTGACCCAGCCGGTCATCTGCGCCAGCCGCATCGCGATCGCGCCCGCCGCCGCGATGTCGCCCGGCGTCGCCTGCCCGCGCTGCCACAGCAGCATCGCGCCGCCGACCAGCACCACCGGCAAAAGGCCCGAGACGACGGTCAGCGACAGCCGGAACCAGGTGTTCAGCTTGCCGAAATCGACGGCGCGGTCGCGGAACGTCTCCATCGCGCCCAGGGCCGCCTGATCCTCGTAATCGGCGTGGGCGAACAGCTTGACGGTCTTGATGTTGGTGATCGTGTCCACGACCTGGCCCGTGATCATGGCGCGGGCGTTGGCGCGGGCCTTGGACTGGGTCCGCACGCGCGGCAGGAAATAGCGGATCAGCCACAGATAAAGCGCAAGCCACACCAGCAGCACGACCGCGCCCCAGGCATCGACCGACACCAGGTAGATCGCGCTGCCGATGACAGCGGACAGGGCGAAGGTCGCGGTGTTGACCATCTCGCTTGCGACATCGGTCACGGCCCGGGCGGTCTGCATCTGCTTGGTGGCGATGCGGCCCGCGAAGTCGTTGTCGAAGAACGACACGGCGTGGCCCATCGTCCAGCGGTGCAGCCGCGACAGCACCAGCGGCAGGACGTTGGGACCGATGATGACGTTGGAACTGGCGCTGGACAGGCCGATGATGACCGGCCGGACCAGCACGAAGAACAGCACGAAAACCGCGATCAAGGGCAGGTGGTCGGCCAGCGACCGCCCCTCGGGGGTGCCCGCGGCAAGGTCCACGACCGCGCCCAAGAGCGTGGCCGACGCGACCTCGGCCGCGCCCGACAGGGCCGAGGTCACGCCCGCAACGGCAAGCCCCGGCCAGGCCCCGGTCAGGCACCAGCGAAAGAACGCCATCAGCGTCGTGGGGGGCGGTCCCTCGGCAGGACGGAAGGCGTCGATCATGCGGGCGAAATAGGCGTGCATCATGCGTTCTCTCCGGCCAGCAGGGCCACGTCGATCAGCCCCGGCGCGGGCATGACGAAGCCCGATTCGATCCATGCGGCCTCGGCCGCGCGCAGGCCGCGCCCGACCGCCGGCCCCTGAAGCTGCGGCATCACGTCGGCGGCGGAAAGGGGAAAGCGCCGGCCTGCGGCAAAGGCGATCTCATCCCGCCAGTCCGCGCGCAGGTCCTGGCCGCGCGATGCGCGCAAGGCCGCAATCTGCCGGGCCCGCGATTCCCCCAGCCGATACGCGGCTTCGGCCAACGTCGCGCCGAACCGCAACTCCTCCTGCACCCGCGCCTCGCCCTTCGACAGCCGCAGCGCCGACGCGGCATCCTCGCTCCCAAGCGAAGCCAGCCGCAGCGGCCAGTCGTTCTTCTTTGCGGAAATATCCTCGGGGGTCCGGGGGCAGACAGCCCCCGGCTCGGCCTCGATCAAGGCCGCCAGCCCGGCCGCCCGCGCACCCGGCAACGCGATGTCCAGCACGCCCGCGTCCTCCATCAGCCGCACCGCCTCGGACGGGTCGGGGGCGGAAAGGAGCTTGCGCATCTCGGCCCCGATCCGCTCGCGCGAGATACCCGCCAGCCCGTCCGCGTGACGCGCGCAGGCGGCCAGCGCACCGGCGTCGGCCGCGCCCGCGCGCCCGTAGCGGGCGTGAAAGCGGAAGAAGCGCAGGATCCGCAGGTAATCCTCGGTGATCCGCGCGTCCGGGTCGCCGACGAAGCGCAGGCGGCGGGCGCGCAGGTCCGGCAGGCCGCCGACCGGGTCGATGACCGCGCCATCGGGGCGGGCATACAGCGCGTTCATCGTGAAATCACGCCGCATCGCGTCTTCGGACAGGTCGTCCGAGAACGCGACCACCGCGCGGCGGCCGAATGTTTCCACGTCGCGGCGGAAGGTCGTGACCTCGAACGGGCGGCCGTTCGCGACCACGGTGACGGTGCCGTGCTCGATCCCGGTCGGGACCGACTTCAGCCCCGCCGCGACCGCCAGCGCGGTGGTCTGGTCGGGCCGGGCGGCGGTCGCGATGTCGATGTCGTCCACCGGCTCGCCCAGCAGCGCGTTCCTGACCGCGCCCCCCACGACGAAGGCGGGATGGGGGGCGAGCGCGTCCAGCACCCTTCGCAGATCGGGATCGTCCATCACCTTCGCGGGCATCGCGGCGTCGGCGGCAAGGTCCCCGGCCGTCATCGCGCCACCTGCGCCGCGACCCTTTGCGCCAGCGCGTGCAGCACCCGCGCCGTCGCGCCCCAGATGTAATAGGGCCCGAACGGCGCCACGAGGTAGGACCGCGTCTCGCCCCGCCACGCCCGCGCCTCGGTGCGGTAGCGGGCGGGGTCGCAGACATGGGCGAAGGGCACGGCAAAGACCTCGTCCACCTCGCCCTTTTCTCGGACGGGGGTGAAGTCGCCGCGGACCAGCGCGAGGACCGGGGTCATGGTGAAGCCGGTGACGGTGCGGTGGCCGGGCAGGGTGCCCAGCACCTCGACCTGGGCGGGGGGCAGCCCGACCTCCTCATGCGCCTCGCGCAGCGCGGCCGCCACCGCGTCCGCGTCGCCGGGATCGACCTTGCCGCCGGGCAGGGCGATCTGGCCGGGATGGTGGCGCAGGCCGCTCGCGCGCTTGGTCAGGATCAGCCGCCCGTCGGGCAGGAACGCGACCAGCACGCCCGCCGGCCGCGCCCCCAGGCCCTCGGGCACCGGCCCGTTGCCGTCGAAATCCGAACTCGGCCCCGCCCCGTCCGCCCGCAGCGCGGCCGTCAGGCGCGCGCGCAGCTCCGCGCCGGACGGATCCGGCGCGGGGGCCGCCGCCTGCAGGGCGCGGGCAGCCGTCAACCGGCCACCTCGATCGGGTTGCCGTCGGCGTCCATCGTCGCCTCGAACCCCAGCGAGCGGGGGTCGAAGTCGTAATGCGCGCCGCAGAACTGGCAGTCGGCGGTGACGCGCCCCTCGGGCGTGGTCATGTGGGCGATGTCCTTGGCCGAATAGATCGCCAGCGTCCCGCGCACCCGGTCGGCGCTGCACGAGCAGCCGAACTCCACCCGCTGCGGGTCGAAGACGCGCGGCGTCTCCTCGTGGAACAGGCGCAGCAGCAGGTCGGTCGGCGCCACGGTCGGCCCGATCAGCTCGATCTCCTCGACGGTGGACAGCAGGTGGTTGGCGCGGTTCCAGTCCTCGGATTCGGCGCCCTGCAGGATATCGGCGGCCTCGATCAGCCCGCCCTCGCCGCTGCCGCCCTCGGCCCCCGCGGCCATCGGCTGCGCCGGCAGGGTCTGCAGCATCACGCCGCCCGCGCGCCAGCGCGCGCCGTCGCCCGGCAGCCGGTTCTCGCCGTAGGCCAGCGCAAAGCTGGTCGGCAGCTGCTCGGACTGCGCGAAATACGTCCCCGCGCAGGCCGACAGCGAGCCGGAGGCCAGGGGCGTGATCCCCTGATAGGGCAGGCTGCCCGCGCCCTGGTCGATCAGGACGGCGAAATACCCCTCGCCGATCTGCTCGAACGGCGTGCGCCCCTCGCCTTCGGCATCCAGCCGCTCGGCGTCGAAGCTGGCCCAGGCGCGCACATGCGCGGGCTCGCCCTCGGCCGAAGGCGCGAAGTAGTCGGCGGCGATGGTGCGGATCGCGCCGTTGCCGCGCACCTGCAGCGACAGCTTCCAGCGCAGCTTGACCGTCGGCCCGATCAGCGCCGCCAGCAGCGCGATCTCGGCCACGAGCGCCGCGACCGGCGCGGGGTAGTCGTGGCGCGACAGGATATGTTCAAGAACCCCGTCCAGCCGCGCGACGCGCCCGCGCACGCCGGAACGGTCAAGCTGGAACGGCAGGACGGTATCGTCCCAGGCGATCTGGTTGATGTCGGTCATAATGGTCCTTCGGAGATCATGGCGCGGAGGGAAACCCGCGCGTTGGCGTGCAATATAGGGAAGGCGCGCGCGGTTCCCAAGGCGGCGCGGCGGGGACGGCGCGGGGGGTAGGGGGAGAGGCGCTCCCGCGAGCACGGGACATCCCGGCAGGTTGTCGTCTAACCATCGCGCGATGGTCGTAGTCTTTCCCCATTGCCGCCGCTGTATTTTCAACGAGGACATTCATGAGCCGAATAATTGCCTACATGATCACCCATGAGCAGGGGATAAGGGTCACGATGGCCCTGTGCATGCTAGCCGGCTTCATCGTCGGCGCGTCTTTTCTGAACGTGCGACGAGGCATGCGGCGGGTGATCTTCTATGTGTGGCTGACGGTCGTCGTGGTCCTGTCGCTGGTGACCTTTATGACATTGTGGGTCTTGCTGGCTGCAGCCGCGCAGGACGGATACGCGTCGGTCCTCTGCGCCGCCGCGCTGGCGTCGTGGGGGCTGATCGGCGTGCTTCTTTACCGCGTCGCTGCGGCGCGGTCGTTCGACATCCGCGGTGATGCGCGGCGCGCATGGATGGCGTTGATCCCCATCCTGTCCTTGTGGCTGGTGTTCAAGCCCGGACGCGCGCAGCCCGGCGCATCATTGCTGCAGAAACGCAGCTTCGGAACTCGGGTCGGCGACGTCCTGATCGTGCTTGTGGCGATGTTCATCGTTGTCGGGACGCGCGGGCTTGCTGAGAATGTGGTCCAGACAAGCCCGTTCCATCTTCCCGGCGGCGACGAACTCGAGAAGCTGGTCATGCGTGCGCGTCTGCTGGAACGTGACCTCGCATCGTATGCCGATGGCATCAACGCCCAACTCCCGTCCGCGTCAGGGTCCGCTTCCGGGACGGCCATCTCTCTGCTGAGCGCCGAGGCGCAGGGATCGACGCTGCAGCTTGACTTCGTGGCACGAAATGGGGCGGCGCCTGACGATCGGGCAACAGTCGCGGCGTTCTACTGCGACTCTGCAAACCTCGGCTCGGAACTCGGGCGCGGCGCGCAACTTGCGGTCGTCTATACCGCGCCGGACGGCAGCCCCCTTGAGCGCCACGAGATCACGTCTGCAGACTGCAAGGCGACGGAAGACTAAGCGCTGCGGACTGCGCTGCTGGCCGCATACGCGCCTATGCCACCCACCCCGTCAGGTTCTCGGCCACCAGATCCGCCAGCATGGCGATATGCGCGTCGTCGTCGTTCAGGCAGGGGACGTAGGTGAAGCGCTCGCCGCCCGCGCCCTCGAAGGCGTGGCGGATCTCGCCGTTGATCTCCTCCAGCGTCTCGATGCAGTCGGTGGCGAAGGCGGGCGAGATCACGGCGATGTCGGTGATCCCCCGCCGCGCCAGCGCCGCCACATGCTCGACCGTATAGGGCTTCAGCCATTCCTCGCGCCCGAAGATCGACTGGAACGAGGTGTCCACCCGGTCGCCGTCCCAGCCCAGCCGGTCGCGCAGCAGCCGCGTCGTCTTCTGGCACTGGCAGTGATAGGGGTCGCCCTGCATCAGGTAGCGTTTCGGCATCCCGTGGTAGCTGCAGACGAGCTTTTGCGGCCGGTGCCCGCCAAGTGTCCGTTCCACCGACTGCGCCAGCGCGTCGATATAGGCCGGGCGCTCGAAATATTCGGCGACGGTGCGGACGGCGGGCTGGCGGAACTGCTTCATCAGCGCCCGGAACAGCTGGTCGTTGGCGGTCGCGGTCGTGGCGCCCGCGTATTGCGGATAAAGCGGCAGGAACACGATCCGGTCGCAGCCTGCCTCGACCATCCGCGTCAGCACGCTTTCAGTCGAGGGGTTGCCGTAGCGCATGCAGAAATCGACCATCACCCGGTCGCCCCAGCGCGCGGCGCAGGCATCCGCAAGCTTGCCCACCTGCGCCTTGGTCAGCGTCAAGAGCGGGCTTTCGTCCGCCTCGTGGTTCCAGATCGAGCGGTAGTTCGCGCCCGAGGTGAAGGGCCGCCGCATGAGGATGATCCCCTGCAGGATCGGCTGCCACTTCCAGTCGGGCGTGTCCACGACGCGCTTGTCCGACAGGAACTCGTTGAGATAGCGCCGCATCGACCAGTAGTCGTGCCCGTCGGGCGTGCCCAGGTTGGCGATCAGGACGCCCACGCGCCCGTGACGGACGGCGGGATGGCCGGGGGGCGCGTGGCGCGGGGCCTGATTTTGGGCCTCGCCGCGGAACTGGCCCGAAAACTGGTGAGGGGTCGCAGGGTCGGCGCTCGGGTCGTGGGGCATGGTGATCTCTCTGGCGGGCGCGGGGCGCTGGCGGGCGTTCGGGGAAGGGCGCGGTTCAGGTGGCGGGCGTCGGGTCGTCGGATGCGGGCGGCGCCAGCGCGTCGGCCAGCGACATCCGCGCGCTGCCGGGGCGCAGGGGTTTCTGCTGGTTCTCGGCCGGCGCCCATCCGGTCAGGGCGACCAGGTCGAAACCGACCCGCACCCGCCCCGGTTCCTGCGGGTCGGCGGCCGTTTCCGCCAGGATCGCGGCCGCGCGCACGAACACGTCGCGCCGGGCCATGTGACGGGCGCGCAGGGACAGCGCGTTCCCCTCGCCCATCGCGCGCAGGTCGGCGGCCAGGTGGAACAGGTCGCGATAGCTCACCGCCTGCGTCATCTGGTCGGCGACCGGCAGCGCCAGCCCCGCGCGGCCCAACAGCGCGCCAAGGTCGCGGATCTCGCCGAACGGCAGGACGCGGGCGGACAGGCCGCCGGTGATCTCGACCTCGGCCCGGGCCAGCGCGGCGCGCAGGGGGGCAAGGGTCTGGCCGCCCGGCAGCATGGCGATGAACAGCCCGTCGGGGCGCAGCGCGCGGGCGCATTGCACGATCTGCCCCACCGGGTCATCGGCCCAGTGCAGCGCCATCGCGTGGATCACGAGGTCGCGCGAGCCGGGGGCGAGGTCCAGCACCGGATCGTCGCGGATCACCCGCGCGCCCGGAAACGCCGCCGCCCACGGCGCGGCCATTCCCGTCACCACGGCCACGTCCGTAAACGTCCTGTTAATCTCGGCCAGCCTATCCTGGACCTCGTCGAGCGCGAGTCGGTGCAGCCAGTCCTCGGGCGCGGCGGCCGCCCGGTCGCGCTGGCGGATGAGCGCGGCGCGGTCGGTCAGGCGCGGGGCAGAACTGGGGGCGGACGGGGGAACGATCATGGGCCTGCAATCTAGGACGCTTGCCGGGATGATGAAAGCCGCGCTTCCCGGCGCGATGACGGCGGCGCTGCGGATCGTCTATCCCTCGCAGTGCCTTTGCTGCGGCGAGACGGTCGATGCCGACGACGCGCTGTGCCCGGTCTGCTGGCGCGACGCGGACTTCGTGGCCGGATCGGCCTGCGCCCGCTGCGGCGTGCCGCTGCCCGGCGACGGCGAGGGCGGGACCGGCGCGCCCGACGCGGCCCCGCTTTCCTGCGACGATTGCCTGTCGATCGTGCGACCATGGGCCGCAGCCCGCGCGGCGCTGACCTATGCGGGCACCGGGCGGACGCTGGCCCTGGCGCTCAAGCATGCCGACCGGTCGGACCTCGCGCCCGCGCTCGGGCGCTGGCTGGCGCGCGCGGCCGCGCCGCTGGTGGCGCCGGGCGCGCCCGGGCAAGGCGCGCTGGTGGTGCCGGTGCCGGTGCATTTCCGGCGGCTTCTGAAGCGCAAGTACAACCAGGCGGCGCTGATGTCGGCGCAGGTGGCGCGCGTCCACGGCCTGACCCACGCCCCGCGCCTGCTTGCGCGGGTGCGCGCCACGCCGGCGCAGGACCATCGCAGCGTCGCGGACCGCTTTGCCAACGTCGCGGGCGCGATGGCGGTGCCCGCGCAGCACGCCCGGGCCCTGGACGGGCGGCCGGTGCTGCTGGTCGACGACGTGATGACTTCGGGCGCGACGCTGGCGGCGGCGGCCGACGCGCTGCTGGCGGCGGGCAGCGGCCCGGTTTCGGTCGCGGTGCTGTGCCGGGCGGTGAAGGACCGGTAAGATGGGCGCGCCGGTGTGACGGATTTGCGACAGGCGGACCCAGCGGCCCCCCGGGCGGCGCTGTGTGTCTTAAATCATGCGGCGCAGGGGCTTGGGTGCTGCTATGATGCGCGCAGCGCCATCGGGCGGCGGCACGACGGGCCGGGCGCGTCGCGAGTGGCCGGGACATTTTCCGGCGCCGTGGAACGTCCGGCGCGCGCCCGGCTTGTATGCCGCCATCTCTGCAAGCTCGATCTTTCAATTTCATTACAGAACGAACATCTTTCCTCCATGCTTCACGTCACCGACAGCATCGCCATTCAGGAATGGGAGCTTTCCGAGAGCTTCGTCCGGGCCCAGGGGCCGGGCGGGCAGAACGTGAACAAGGTCTCTACCGCGGTCGAGCTGCGGTTCGAGGCCGAGCGTTCCCCGTCGCTGCCCGACCCCGTCAAGCGTCGGCTGCGGGTGCTGGCCGGGCGGCGGTGGACGCTGGACGGCGCGCTGGTCCTGCAGGTGCAGGACACCCGCAGCCAGGCCCGCAACCGCGAGATCGCGCGCGAACGGCTGGCCGACCTGATCCGCGCGGCGTCGGTCGCGCCGGCCAAGCGCATCGCGACCCGCCCCACGCTCGGCAGCCAGCGCCGCCGCCTGACCGCCAAGACGACGCGCGGCGTCGTGAAATCGCTGCGCGGCCGGGTCGAGGTCGAGGAATGAACGGCCGCAGGTCCCGGCGCGTCGCCCGGACGCTGGGCGCGGCGGTGAACGCCGCGCTGGGCGCGGTGCTGGGGTCCGCCCCGCCGCGGATGCAGGTCGGCGCGCTGTGCCGCGACCGGGCCACGGGGCATGTCCTTCTGATCACCAGCCGCGGCACCGGGCGCTGGATCATTCCCAAGGGCTGGCCGATGCCCGGCCGCAGCCTGGCCGACGCCGCGCTGCAGGAGGCGTGGGAAGAAGCCGGCGTCCTGGGCGATCCGGTCCAGCAGGAGCTGGGGCGGTTCGACTATGACAAGGCGCAGGCGGCGGGGTTCGCCGTGCCGGTCGAGGTCCGCGTCTTTCCGGTCTGGGTCCGCAGCCTCGCCGACGACTTCCCCGAGGCCGCAGAGCGCGAGCGCCGCTGGTTCCACCCGGCCGAGGCCGCTCTTCTGGTCGCCGAGCCGCGACTGCGCAAACTGCTGCGCGACCTTGCGAGGTCCGAGATCACGGCGGTCGATGATGGCGGCGCTGATGGCAGGCCAGCGCGCAAGTCGGGGAAGGTAAAACGGCCGGCAGCTTCGGGCGAGCCCGACCGGCGCGGCCGCGACCCCGAGACCGGCCCGGCCCGGCTGGCGGCGAACATGCCAGGCGCGATCATCGACGGTGCGATCATCGACGGCGGGCCAGATGCCGCCACGGACGATCCTTCCGACCGCCCCACCGACCGGCTTGCCGACGACCTCGCCGACCGCATCCTGCCCGCCCTTGCCGCCGTGCGCGGCGCGCCGTCCGCGACTTGAGCGCGCTCGGCAGGCTGCTGCGGTCCGGGACCATGTCCCGGCAGTTCCGCGAGATCCACACGCTCGACAAGGACCTCGAGCGCATTTCCGCGGCCGAGCGGGCGGGCGTGCAAAGCCTGCGCGCGCTGACCCGCACCGGGATCGCCGTCCTGTTCGTGGCCGTCATGGTGGTCGTCGCGGCCGGGATGGCGGCGCGGGGCGGGACGGCCGCGCTGGGTAACCACGTGGGCGTCGCCACGGTCGCGGCGGGGATGGCGCTTGCGATCTATTTCGCGCTGACGATCGGCGCCAACGACGTCAGCAACTCGCTCAGCCCCGCCGTTGGGTCGGGGGCGATCGGGCTGCGCGCGGGCCTGGCCCTGGTCGCGGTGGCCGAGATCGCGGGCGCGGTCCTGGCCGGCGATCGCGTCAGCGCCACGCTGAGCCTGCGGATCGTGAACTCGGCCCAGCTGCTGGCCGACGGGCAGGCGGCCCCCGCCATGCTGGCCGCGCTGCTTGCGGCGGCGATCTGGATGAACCTCGCCACCTGGGCCGGGGCGCCGGTATCCACCACGCACTCGATCGTCGGCGGGATCGCGGGGGCGGGGGTCGCGGTCTATGGGCTGTCGGCGGTGAACTGGGGCGGGGTGGCGGTGATCGCACTGGGCTGGATCGCCTCGCCCGTGGCGGCGGCGCTGGTCGCGGCAGGGCTTCTGGCGCTGGTGCGCGAGCGGATCGGGATGGCGGCCGACCGTGCGGCGGCGGCGCGGCGGTGGTTGCCCGCGATGGTGGCCGCGCTGACCGCGCTTGCGGCGGGGATGCTGATCGGCGGGCCGCTGGGGCAGGGAAAGGCCGTGTCGCTGGTCCTGATGCTGGCGATCGGCGCGGCGGTGCGGGTCGCCGCGCTGGCGCATCTGAACCGCCGCATTGCCGCCGCCGCCCTGATCGGGGCCGAGCCGCGCC
This sequence comes from Paracoccus marinus, assembly GCF_007018965.1. Classification (GTDB taxonomy): domain Bacteria; phylum Pseudomonadota; class Alphaproteobacteria; order Rhodobacterales; family Rhodobacteraceae; genus Paracoccus; species Paracoccus marinus. Next base: position 252,082 of record NZ_VJYZ01000004.1, on the reverse strand, counting down.
AGCGCGACCTGTTCGCGGTGCCGCTGGTGCTGGCGGCGGTGCTGATGGCGTTCGCCCACGGCGCCAACGACGCCAGCAACGTGACCGCGCCGCTGGGCCTGATCCTCGCCGCCGCCGGTCAGGCGGGCGGCGCGCCGGCCGGGTCTGCGTTGCAGCCGATAGCGACGCTGGCGGCGGGCGGCGGGCTTGCGCTTGGCGGGCTTCTGTTCGGGCGGCGGCTGGTGGTCATGGTCGGCAGCCGCATCACCCGGCTGAACCCGGTGCGCGCGTTCTGCGTGTCGCTGGGCACCAGCGCCGTCGTCATCGGCGCGTCCTGGCTGGGCCTGCCCGTGTCCACCACCCACGTCGCCGTGGGCGGCGTCTTCGGCGTCGGCTTCTACCGCGAGTGGGAGGATCGGCGCCGCAAGCGCGACCGCAAGGCGCTGCCGGTCGAGGAAACCCGCCGCCGCACGCTGGTGCGCCGTGCGCATGTGCGCCGGATCCTGTTCGCCTGGGCGATCACGCTGCCCGCGTCGGCGTCGCTGGCGGCGCTGTTCGGCACGATGATGCGCTGAACCTGAGTTGGGAACGCCCCCCAGAACGCCGCTCAGAACGCCTTGAACGTCATCGTGGTCTGGGTGCGGCAGATGTCGGCGATGTCGAACAGCCGGTCGTTTAGGAACCGGCCCACGTCCTGATCCTCGGGGATATAGACCTTGGCGAGCAGGTCGAAGTCGCCCGAGGTCGAATACAGCTCGCTCACCACCTCGCGCTGGTAGATCTCGTCGGCGACGGCGTAGGTCCGGCCGGGGGTGCAGCGGATCTGGACGAAGACGGGACGCATCGGGCACCTGTGGGCGGCGGCGGGGACCACGCGACCGTAGCGCGGCGCGCCCGCCCCGGCCAGCCCTGCGCGATGCCGATATTGCGCCGCCCCGCCATCCGCCGTAAGCCGTCGCCATGACCGCACGGACCGCCCGCACCCGCAGCCCGCGACGCTGACCCGCAGATGGCTTCCGTCAAGCCATCCGCCGCGTCTGCCCCTGCGTGCCCGCCCTCCGCCGTTCTGTTCCCACCCCATCCACGCCCGGCCACGGGCTGCCAACCGCAAAGGACCGACCCATGATCGACGCCGTCCTGCCGACCTACAACCGCGCGCCCCTGTCGTTCGAACGCGGCGAAGGGGCTTGGGCCATCACCGCGGACGGCAGCCGATACCTGGATCTGGGCGCGGGGATCGCGGTCAACTCGCTCGGACACGCCAACCCGGACCTGGTCGCCGCGCTGACCGCGCAGGCGGGGCGGATCTGGCACACCTCGAACGTCTATCAGATCCCGCAGCAGCAGGCGCTGGCCGAAAAGCTGGTGGCGGCGACCTTCGCCGACACGGTGTTCGTCACCAACTCGGGCACCGAGGCGGCGGAGCTGACGATCAAGATGGTCCGCAAGTACTGGGACCACGCGGGCGATCCCGACCGGATCGAGATCGTGACCTTCGCGGGCGCGTTCCACGGCCGCTCGACCGGCGCGATCGCGGCGGCGGGGTCGGAAAAGATGACCAAGGGCTTCGGCCCGCTGATGCCCGGCTTCCACCAGGTCCCGTGGGACGACGCGGCCGCGCTGCGCGAGGCGGTGACCGGCCGCACCGCCGCGATCATGGTCGAGCCGCTGCAGGGAGAGGGCGGCATCCGCCCGCTGTCGGACGAGACGCTGCGCGCGATGGCCGACCTGCGCGAGGCGACCGGCTGCCTGATCGTCTTTGACGAGGTGCAAAGCGGGATGGGCCGCACCGGGCGGCTGTTCGCGCATGAATGGACCGGGGTCACGCCCGACATCATGATGGTCGCCAAGGGGATCGGGGGCGGCTTCCCCTTGGGCGCGGTGCTTGCGACGGAACGGGCCGCGTCCGGCATGACCGTGGGCAGCCACGGCTCGACCTATGGCGGCAACCCGCTGGCCTGCGCCGTCGGCTGCAAGGTCGTCGACATCATCGCCGACGACGCCTTTCTGGCCGACGTGAACCGCAAGGCCGGGCTGATGCGGCAAAAGCTCGAAGGGCTGGTCGCAAGCCACCCCGACGTGTTCGAGGCGGTGCGCGGGCAGGGGCTGATGCTGGGGCTCAGGTGCAAGGTCGCCCCGTCCGAGGTCGTGAACGCGGGCTATGACGAGCAGGTGCTGACCGTGGGCGCGGCCGACAACGTCGTGCGTCTGCTGCCGCCGCTGACCATCACCGACGACGAGATTGCCGAGGCGGTGGCGCGGCTCGACCGGGCCGCCGCGCGGCTGGAAGCTTAAGGAAAACTGGCGATGACGACCCTGATCCTCGATACCGACGGCGGCGTGGACGACGCGCAGGCGCTGCTGATGCTGCTGGCAAACGGCCGCGTGCCGGACGCGATCACGACCGTGTTCGGCAACGTGCCGCTGGCGCAGGCGACCGACAACATCCTGGCGGTGCTGGCGGTGGCGGGGGCGGACGTGCCGGTCCATGCGGGCGCGGTCCAGCCGCTGGCGCAGGCGCCCGTCCACGCGCAGTACATCCACGGCGACGACGGCCTGGGCGGCGCCCCGCGCCCGCCCGCGCAGGGCGTGCCCGCCGGCCACGACGCGCCGGGCTTCATCTGCGATCAGGCCCGCGCCGCGGCCGAGCAGGGCGCGGTCGTGGACCTGCTGATGATCGGGCCGCTCACGAACCTCGCGCTGGCGCTGCACCGCGATCCGGGGATCGTGCGGGGCCTGGGCCGCGTCACCATCATGGGCGGCACGCTGAACGGGCGCGGCAACACGACGCCCGCGGCCGAGTTCAACATCTTCGCCGACCCCGAGGCGGCGGCGGTCGTGTTCCGCGCCGGGCTCACGATCACGCTGGTCCCGTGGGAACCCTGCACCACGCATTTCATCCCCGGTCCCGCGCTGGACGAGATGCTGGCGGACATTCCCGAAGGCCCGCTGCGCGATTTCGGCCGCGCACTGGCCGACCATTCCCGCCGCACCCACCTGTTCTACGAGGGGCGCGACGACGTGATGAAATACGTCGATACCCTGGCCGCCGCGATCGTGATCGACCCCGCCATCGTGACCGGGCGGATCGAGGCGAGCGTGGACGTGGCGCTTGCGCCGGGGATCACGCGCGGGATGACCGTGGTGGACCCGTCCGGGCGGCTGGGAACGGCGCGGGTGGACGTGGTGGAAACCGCCGACGGCGCGGCGCTGGACGCGATCTATCGCCGCTCGCTCGGCGGCTGATCGGGCCGCCCGGCGCGCGGGGGGGGCCGCGCGCTGTGGCTTTCCCGCACCCCGGCCCCGATATCGCGCGTCCCTGCCGGAACCCTGCGCGCCCGTGACGGCTTGATTGCTGCGGACGGCATCGGCGCGCGTCGCGGGCGCATTCGCGCCGGTCGGCGCCGCTGACGGCCGCGCCCCGCGTCGCCCCACCACCACCATTTCATTTCCGGTGCCAGCGTGATCCCACCCCTGCCGAACCCCCGCACCGATCCCATGCAGGCGGGCCAGGAAACCGACGTCGTCAAGCTCGCCGCCGGGCTCATCATCGTGACCATCGTCGTGTCCGCCCTGTATCTGGGGCAGACGGTCCTGATCCCGCTGGCGATCGCGTTCCTCATCAGCTTCGTCCTCAGCCCGCTCGTGACCTGGATGCAGCGGCGGGGCCTGTCGCGCATCCTGGCGCTCGCGCTGACGATCCTGCTAGTGCTGGCGTTCATCGCCGGGATGGGCACGATCCTCGCGTTGCAGGTGACGACGCTCAGCCAGGAACTGCCGACCTACCAGTCCACGATCCGCGCCAAGATCGAAAGCCTCGGCTCGCAGATGGAAGGGCCCGGCGTCTTCACCGGCGTGATCGAGACGTTCGACACCGTCCAGCGCGAGGTCACGCAGGTCTTTTCGGGCGGGTCCAGCACCGTGGACGACCTTGACCGGGTGCGCGTGGTGCCCGAGCCGGTGTCGCCATTCAAGACCGCGATCCAGTGGCTGACGCCCGCGCTCGCCCCCATCGCCACGACCGGCATCGTCCTGGTGTTCGTGGTGCTGATCCTGCTCGATCAGGGCGACCTGCGCGACCGGCTGCTGCGGATGCTGGGCGGAAACCTGTTCCGGTCCACCGACGCGCTTGAGGAAGCGGGCAAGCGGATCTCGAAATACCTGCTGATGCAGCTGCTGGTGAACGTGACCTACGGCCTGCCGATGGCGCTGGGGCTGTACCTGATCGGGGTGCCGGGCTGGATCCTGTGGGGCTCGCTCGCCGCCGTCATGCGGTTCATTCCGTATGTCGGCCCGATCCTGTCGGCGGTGTTCCCGCTGAGCCTCGCCTTCGCGGTCGATCCCGGCTGGGACATGGTGATCTACACGGCCGCGCTGCTGCTGGTGCTGGAACTGGTGTCCAGCAACATCATCGAGCCGCTGCTTTACGGCACCAGCACCGGGCTGTCGGCGCTGTCGCTGATCGCGGCGGCGACGTTCTGGACCGCGATCTGGGGGCCGGTCGGGCTGATCCTGTCCACGCCGCTGACCGTGTGCCTGCTGGTCGTCGGCCGCTACATTCCGCAGCTGTCGGTGCTGGAAACGCTGCTCGGGTCCAGCCCGGCGCTAAGCCGGCAGACGCGGATCTACCAGCGCCTGATCGCCAACGCGCCGGACGACGCGCTCGACATCGCCGACGAGGCGATCGAGGAAACCTCGCTCACCCGCTTTTACAGCGAGGAAGGCATGGACGTGCTGCGTCAGGCCAGCAACGACTATATCAACAACGCCCGGGCCGAGCATCGGCTGCGCTTTTCCAGCGGCATGGACGAACTGCTCGAGGAACTGCGCGGCGAATACCCCGCCCCGGTGGCCGAGGACGCGCCCCCGCGTGTGGCCTGCATCGCGGGCAAGTGGGAAATCGACCGCCAGGCCTGCGAGATGCTGGGCCACGCGCTGCGGATGGACGGGATCGCCGCGACCGAACGGGCGGCGGGCACGATCTCGTCGCGCCGGGTGGACGGGCTGGAACTCGCGGGCGTCGAGGTCGCGCTCATCAGCTTCTTCAGTGGCGAGCCGGATGCCGCCGCCCGCAACCTCGCCCGCCGCATCCGCGCGCGCTGGCCGCAGGTGAAGATCGTGATGGGCCTGTGGAACGTGCCGCTTGCGGACCTGACCGCCGCGCGGCGCGAGGCGCTGGGCGCGGACGCGATCGTCGCCTCGATCGACGAGGCGGTGCAGCGGATCACGCTGATGATCCGGCACACGGCCGCGGGCGCGGTGCAGGTGGTGCAGGACCCCAAGGCCGCCGCCACCCGCAGCCAGGCGCTGGCGGGCGTGTCGCTGGCCGACCCGGCGCTGCGCGAGGATCTGGACGACTTGGCCAAGCGGGCGGCCGACGTGTTCGACGTGGACACCGCCGCCGTCCTTGCCATCGAGGCGCAGCACGAGCTTGTCATCGGCGCGAGCCACGACCTGCCCGGCGCGCGCACCAGCGACGGGCGCGACCTGATCTTGCTGCCGCACGGCGCGCCGATCGCCGCCCAGCTTCTGGACGACGGCACGCCCTGGATGGTCCCCGACATCGAGCGCGAGCCGCTGCTGGCCGAGAACCCGGTACTGCGGGCGTGGAAGGCCCGCGCGCTTGCCGCCGCGCCGCTGCGGCAGGCGGACGGCGTGATCCTTGGCGCGCTGTGCCTGATGCACGACGAGATCCGCGAGATGGACGACGACGAGCTGCGGCTGCTGGAAACGCTGGCGGCCGAGGTCGCCGAGCGCCTGACGGGCGAGGAGCCTGCGCCGATCAGCACCATGCCGCCCGAAGTGCCGTCGGCGCGGACCGGGCAGAAGGTGCCGGACTGACGGTCTGCGACTGAAGGGTTCGCGTCAGGCCGGATCGGGCGTCGGCAGGTCGCGCCGCCACGGCGGGTCGGCGCCCTGCCGCCCCACGGTTGCGGCCGCCATGCGGATGCCGCTTGCGACCGCGCGGTCGAGGTCGTCGTCGCTCGCGCGGTCCAGCCCGTCCAGCGCGCCCGCCGCCTGAAGCGCGGCCAGGAACCCCGCGTTGAAGCTGTCGCCCGCGCCGATCGTATCGACGACCGGCACCCGCAGCGCCGGCCGCTGAAGGGGCGGGCGGCCCGCCCGCCGCAGCGCCGCCCCGTCGCCGCCTTGCGTGTGCAGCACGATTGCCCCGGTCCGGTCCGCCAACGCCTGCGCCGCCTCGGCCGGGGCCGCGCCGGGGGCCAGCCAGTCAAGATCGTCCGACGACAGTTTCACCACCGCCGCCAGCGCGAACAGCCGGTCCAGCCGCGCGCGCAGCGACGCCGGATCGTCGATCAGCGCCGGGCGCAGGTTCGGGTCGATCATCACCGGCAGGCGGGCGCGCGCGGCCTGATGTGCCAGCGCCTCGATCGCCGAACCGGCGGGCTCGATCGCAAGGCTGATGCCGCCGATGAACAGCGCCCGCGTTCCCAGCGGCAGCTGGCGCGGCGTTTCCAGCGGTGCCGGGGCCAGCGCGGTCGCCGTGGTGCCGGTCAGGCGAAAGTCGTAGCTGGCGTTCCCGTCCCGCAGCGTCACGTGGGCGGACGCGGTGGGCAGGTCGGTGTCCGGGCAGGCGCGGGTGTCCACGCCCGCCTCGTCCAGAAGCGCGCGCAGGCGGCGGCCGTGAGCGTCGGTGGACAGGGGCCACAGGTAGCCCGCGCGCGCGTCCAGCCGCCCCAGCCCCAGCGCGGTGTTGAAGACCGCGCCCCCCGGCAGCGCAGCCGGGCCGTCAGGCCCCGGCACCACGTCCACCAGCGATTCCCCCGCGCAAAGGATCATCTTACCCGTTCCCGTTCCCGTCACCGCCCGCGGCGCGAGCGGCCGAGTCTTGCGCGGCTTCCTCCTCGGCCGCAAGGCGGCGGATGTGGGCGGCGAAGTCGGGATCCTCGCCCGGCAGCATCGCCGGCAGGCTTTCGCGGAAATCGTCCCGGCGAACCCATTCGCGCATGAAATCCTCCCACGACAGCCAGCGGCGCAGCTTCTTGCCGGTCAGGTTTTCCTCGTAGGTCAGCAGGAAGGCGCGCTCGAACAGCGACGTCAGGATCTCGAACATCGCGCGCATCCGGTCCTGCTGTTCGGGGTTCAGGCCGCGGGTGCTGTCGGGCGAGCGCAGCTTGAGGTCGGGGTTGTCGATCACGAGCTTGAGGAAGTCGGTGTAGGCGGCGGCGAGAAGCTCGTTGACCTCCTCCTCCTCAACCTCGCGCGCCTTTCGACGGTCCGCGACATAGACGAGGATGGCGAAGGGCAGGCCAAGCGCGGTGACGATGGCGCTCAGCAGTTCCCAGAAGTCCTTCAGGTCCATGATCGGGTCCGGGGCGGTCAGACTTGCGCGCCCTGGCCCGGCGGCATGCCACGGCCCGGCGGGGCGCGGCCGTCCGCCGCCAGCGCCAGCGTCGCCGAGGCGGGCGCATCGGTGGTCGCGCCCAGGCGGATATACCCCGAATCCTCGGCCAGAAGCGCCACCACCGCCGCCACGATCAGCGCCGCGATGATCGCCAGCGCGATCTTCCACGTGGAATAGGGCCGGTCGCCGTGGACCCGGCCCGACTGGCCGTTGACGACGAAGCGGTAGCTCTTGCCGTTGTACTTGTAGGCGGCGGTCCAGATCGGCAGCAGGACGTGCTTGAACGTCTCGGCGCTGTGGCGGGTCTGCATGTCGGAAATCTGCTGCACGTCGCCGCCGATGTCGCGGCGCACGTCGCGGGCGATCACGCCCTCCATTTCCTGGTGGGCGATGCCGCGGCCGTCGGCGAGGGGGACGGTGTAGCCCTCGGCCGACAGCCCGGCCAGGTATTCGGGCCGGTAGGGCACGAGGTCCGACAGGTCCCACGGCGTCAGCGCGTCGGTGAAGCGGCGCGGCAGCGAGGTGGTGGCCAGCACCAGCACGTCGTTGAACGACCGCGCGACCTGCCCCGAGGCGGGATACCAGCGGGTCCGCTGCACCTGCTGCGCCACCCGCTGCTGGCGGCCGTTGACCATCATCGAGACGTACACCGTCTCATAGTAGAACTCGCCGCGCCGGCCGGTATAGGCGGTGCGGGTGTCGGCGTCGAAGGTCCAGAACGGCGAATAGACCCCCGTCATCCGCCGCCCGCGGCGGGCATAGGCGGTCAGCCCGTTCGGCGCGAACCACAGGCTTTTCAGCCAGTCCTCGAGCGCGGCCTTGGCCTGAGTTTCCGATAGTGCGAAGGGAAGGACGCCCTGCGGCTTGATCTGGCGGGTGGCGCCGGTGTCGGTGACGACCGGGGTCGCGCAGAACGGGCAGCGGTCGGAATGGGTGTCGGGCCCGAACTCGATCTTGGCGCCGCAGTTGGGACAGCTGAGCGTGCGGATGGTCTGCGCGATGGTGCTGCCCGCGTCGATCCGCAGACCCTGTTCAAGCGGGATCTCGGTCAGCGTGGGTGCCTTGTGGCTGGCGTCCCATTGCAGCGCGCGCCCGGTCGAGGGGTCGGCCAGCAGCACGTCGTCGCCCGGAACGCCCCCGCCCGCCTGCCGTCCGGGCGCCCGCGCGGCCCCCGGCGAGATCGTCTGCCGGTGCCCGCAATAGGAACAGACGAGCGCGTTCTGCCCCGGCGCGAACTGCAGCGACGAGCCGCAATTCTCGCACGGGTAGCGGTATTCGGTGGGGGGCGTCGGCATGCGGCGTCGGGGTCTGGATCAGCCCTGCGGCAGCGGGGGCGGCAGCATGGTGAACAGCTGCGCCAGCGCCGCCACCTCGTCGGCGGGCAGCCAGCCGTCCTGTCCCGGCGCCCAGACGAGGGTGTCGCGGGTGAAGCGCCCCTCGTTCATCATCCGGCCAAGGTCGCTGCGCCCGAACGGCCCCTGCGCGGCGCCGTCGATCGCGATGTGCCAGACGGTGTCGGGGGTGCTGGACTGGGGCGCGATCATGCCCGGCGCGGGTTGCGGCTGGTGCTGCTGCTGAACCGGGCCGGCCGGCCCCCATGGACCTTGGGTATATTCCGGCGGGCGGGCCGCCATCCCGGCACCCATCCCTGCCCCCATCCCAAGCCCCGCACCCAGCGCCGCGCCGAAGCCCGCGCCGGCCCCGCCCTGGTTCTGCGAGGCGTTCAGCATCGCCTCGGCCTGCGCGTACTGGCCGAAGCGGTTCAGGTCGCCCACGATCCCCATCGAGGTGCGCTTGTCGAGCATCTTCTCGACTTCCTGCGGCAGGCTGATGTTCTCGATGTAGAACTCGGGGATGGTCAGGCCGTACTGGGTGATCGCGGGAGCGATGGCCTTGGCGATCAGGTCGCCCAGTTCCCGGGTGTTGGCGGCCATGTCCAGCACGGGAAGGTTGCTCGACGCGATCACGCGCGCGACTTCCTGCACGATGATGTTGCGCAGCTGGAACGCGATCTCGTCGCGGGTGAACTCACCGTCGGTGCCCACGATTTCCGTAAGGAACCGGCCGGGGTCGGTCACGCGCATCGTGTAGGTGCCGAAGGCGCGGATGCGGACCGGCCCGAACTCGGGGTCGCGCGCGATCAGCGGGTTGCGGGTGCCCCATTTCTGGTCGTTGAAGCGGGTCGTGTTGACGAAGTAGATTTCCGACTTGAACGGCGAGCGGAAGCCGTGGTGCCAGTGCTGAAGCCGCGTCAGCACCGGCATGTTGTTGGTTTCCAGCAGGTAAAGGCCCGGCCCGAACACGTCGGCAAGCTGCCCCTCGTGGACGAACACCGCCGCCTGGCCTTCGCGCACGGTCAGCTTGGCGCCGTACTTGATGGCGTTGCCGCGCGTCTCGAACCGCCACACCAGCGTGTCGCGGGTGTCGTCGGTCCATTCGATGACGTCGATGAATTCGCCGGTGAGAAAGTCCATGATCGCCATGATGATCTCCGTCAGCTCAGGGCAGGGTTGGCGGGCAGAAGGGTCAGCTGTTCCCGCCCAGAAGTTCGGTCGCGATGGTCTGCGCCACGGGACGGGCCTCGGCCTCGGTCATGCCGGGGACCAGGCGCGGGTCGTAGAGGATCCGCAGCAGCAGCTCGTCGTGGCGGGTGAGATAGGCGAACTCCTCGTCGTCGTTGAAGATCGAGGGCCGCGCGCGCGGGCTGTCGTTGGCAAGGCCCATGCCCTGCGCCAGTTCCTCGTGGACGCAGGACTGGAACATCCGCTGCGGCAGTTCCGACCGGATCACGGCCACGGCGCGCGAATAGACGGGAGAGCTGCCGGCGGAATAGGCGAAGACGGTGCAGAAGTTCTGCGGCCGCATGTCCACGATCGCCTGCACGTCGGCGGGCGGGATGCCGGGGACCAGCTGCGAGACGCGGGGGCCGACGCCGGCGCGGTCGTCCTCGGACAGGATCATGACGGCGAAGTTGCCGCCCGCGCCGGTGAGCGATACTGGATGGCCGGTGACGGCGCCCAGACGCCCGGCGAAGGTCGCGACATCGGCGCGGTGGCGCACGCGGGTGCCCGCGTCCACCGACGCGCCGAAATCGACCTGAAGGCTGACCGGCGCGGCCCAGCGGCGCAGGGGGGCGGCATGAACGCCGGGGACCAGCGCCGCGCCCTTGCGTTCGTATTCGTCGCGCAGCGCGATGGCGATGAAATCGTCGGTCAGCGCGGCGGCGGTGATCGCCCCGGCCCCGCCGCCGTCATCGGTCCTGAGCTTGCCCTTGGCGATCAGCGCGTCCTGCGCACCGACGAGATAGTCGCGCATCGTGTCGCTGGCCGCGCTGGGCTGCTTGCTGGCGCGTTCCTGGGCAAGGCGCGCGGCCTCGGCCCGTTCGCGGCGCAGCGCGGCCTGGCGCACGGTTTCGGGCGTGCCCGAGGGGCGGGGGACGACCGCGACCTGTGCCGGGCCCGAGGGCGCGGGGTCGCGCCCCGACGGCCCGCCGCAGGCCGCGAGCGCCGCCACCAGAAGGACGGCGCCGCACCTGACGGCGATGCGGGCCGCGCGGCCGCGGTTGGCGGGCGGGCCGGCGGGCCGGACGGCGCTCGGGACGGGGGCTGCGGGGCGGGACGGGGGCGTGGTCACGGTGGTGGCTGTCGGTTCAGCGGGGCAGGGCTTGCGCCGCGCCCATCGTCTGCGGCGCCTGCTGGCGGGCGCGGGACGCGGCGAGGGTGTCGCGCAGCTCGATCTCCATCTTCTGGAGGTCCTGCTCGGCGGCCGCGCGGCGGGCCTTGCCCTCGTCGGCGATCCGCAGGCTGTCCTCGATCGTCGCGACCAGCTCGGCATTCGCGGTGCGGACGGATTCGATGTCGAAGACGCCGCGCTCCATCTCGGTGCGGATGCGGACGTTCGCCTCGCGCAGGTTCCTCGCGTTCGCGGTCAGCAGGTCGTTGGTCAGGTCCGTCGCCTCGCGCACCGCGCCCGCCGCCTGCGCGCCGCGCTGAATCGTGACCGCCTGCGCCAGCTGGGTTTCCCACAGCGGCACGGTGTTCACGAGGGTCGAGCTGATCTTGGTGACCAGCGACTTGTCGTTTTCCTGCACCAGCCGGATCGAGGGCAGCGACTGCATCGTCACCTGCCGGGTCAGCCGCAGGTCGTGGACGCGGCGTTCCAGGTCGTCGCGCATGGCGCGCAGGTCGCGCAGTTCCTGCGCCTCCATCACGTCGCCGTCGGTCTTGCTGGCGGCGACCTCGGCTTCCTTGGCGGGGATGTCCTTGTCGTCGAGTTCGCGCAGCTTCGCCTCGCCCGCGGCGATGTAGAGCGCGAGTTCGTCGTAGAAATCGAGCGTGCGTTCGTAGAGGACGTCGAGCGACTTGATATCCTTGAGCAGCTGGTGCTGGTGGGTTTCAAGGTTGACCGTGATGCCGTCGATCTGGCTTTGCACCTGTTCGTAGTTGGCCACGAACTTGGCGAAGGGCGCGGCGCGGCCGGTCAGCTTTTCCCACCACGACCGCTCGCGCCGCACGTCGAGTTCGTTGACCGAGAAGCCGCGGATCGTGGTCACGATGTCGCGCAGGCTTTCGCCCGCCGGACCCACGTCCTTGTTCTTGACGTCGGCCAGCATCTGCTGGCTGATTTCCTGCAATCCCGCCTGCGCCCGCGATCCGAAATGCACGACCGAGGTGGTGTCGGTCAGGTCGATCTCGTCCATGCGGCGCCGGATCTCGTCTGCCACCGGGGCGTCGGCCTGCGCCAGCGCCACCACCTCGCCCTGAGGTTCGGGCAGGACAAGGGCGGTCACGTTGCGAAGTTCGTCCAGGGTGGCTTCCGCCCGGCGCTGGGTTTCGTTTGTCATCGACGCGTTTCCCCACATTGGTGATCGGGCGGTATTCGGGCAGTTGGCGGGCGGTGATCTGGCCACGCCGGGACTGCCGGGATTATCCGGCCTGTTGCTCGCGCATTCAACCTGACCGGTGCAGTTAAGTTCCGGTTTTCGCGGCAATCCGCGTGGTATTCGACGCAATCGGCGCGTGCATCGTTCCGGGGCGGCGGTCTGGTCCCGGTCTGGTCCCCGTCTGTCCCCGGACAGGTCCCGGGCTGGTCCCGAGTCGCGGCGCGGCGGGGCTTGCCGGGCGGGCGCCCCGCGTTGCACCCTGCGGGACGCGCGTGTATGCATCGCGCCCATCGAAGACGGGAAGGAGCGCCATGCGTAGGGTCGTCGTCACGGGACTGGGAATGGTCACGCCGCTGGCCTCGGGCGTCGAGGAGACCTGGACGCGGCTTCTGGACGGGCAGTCGGGCGCGGGCCCGATCACGCGCTTCGATCCGAAGGACGTGGTGACCAAATACGCCTGCGAGATCCCGTTCGGGGACGGCAGCGACGGCAGCTTCAACCCCGACGACTGGATGGAGCCCAAGGACCGCCGCAAGGTGGACGACTTCATCCTGTACGGGATGGCGGCGGCGGTGCAGGCGGTGCGCGACGCCGGCTGGGAGGACCCGTCCGAGGACGAGAAGCTGCGGACCGGCGTGATGATCGGGTCGGGGATCGGCGGGCTCACATCCATCGCCGAGACGGCGGTTCTCATCAAGGAGCGCGGGCCCAAGCGGGTGTCGCCGTTCTTCATTCCCGGCTCGCTCATCAACCTCGTCAGCGGGCAGGTGTCGATCCGGTTCGGCTTCAAGGGCCCGAACCACGCGGTCGTCACGGCCTGTTCGACCGGCGCCCACGCCATCGGCGACGCGGCCCGGCTGATCGCCTTCGGCGACGCCGACGTGATGGTCGCGGGCGGGGCGGAAGCGCCGATTTCCGAAATCGGGATCGCCGGGTTCAACGCCTGCAAGGCGCTGTCCACCAAGCGCGACAACGATCCGCAGGCGGCGAGCCGTCCGTGGGACACGGACCGTGACGGCTTCGTCATGGGCGAGGGCGCGGGCGTCGTCGTGCTTGAGGAATACGAACACGCCAAGGCGCGCGGCGCGAAGATCTATGCCGAGGTGCTGGGCTATGCGCTGTCGGGCGACGCCTATCACATCACCGCCCCCAGCGAGGACGGCGACGGCGGCTTCCGGTCGATGAGCGCGGCGCTGGAGCGCGCCAAGCTGAAGCCCGCCGACATCGACTACATCAACGCGCACGGCACCTCGACCATGGCCGACACGATCGAGCTGGGCGCGGTCGAACGCCTGCTGGGCGATGCGGCATCGGGCGTCACCATGTCGTCCACCAAGTCGTCGATCGGGCACCTTCTGGGCGCGGCCGGCGCGGTCGAGGCGATCTTCTGCATCCTCGCCATCCGCGACCAGATCGCGCCCCCGACGATCAACCTGGACAACCCGGCGCGCGAGACGGCCGTGGACCTGGCCGCCAACGCGGCCGTCCGGCGGCAGATCGACGTGGCGCTGTCCAACAGCTTCGGCTTCGGCGGCACCAACGCCAGCCTGATCGTGGGCCGGGTCGGGGATCGGGTCGCGGATCGGGTCCGGGATCGGGCCGACTGATGTTCTGGCGCGGCCTCGCATCGACCTTTCTCACGCTGCTGATCGTGATCCTGATCGGCGCGGCGATCGCGGTCGCCTGGGGGCGCGCGCAATACACCTCGGCCGGGCCGAGCGCCGCCGCGCAATGCGTGACGGTGGCGCAGGGGGCAAGCCTGAACGCGGTGTCCAAGCAGCTGGCCGAGCAGGGCGTCGTGTCCAGCGCCTACATCCTGCGGACCGGCGCGGATTACGAGGGCAAGGCCGGCGGGCTGAAGTTCGGAAGCTATCTCGTGCCGCCCGGCGCGAGCATGCAGCAGGTGGTGGACACGCTGACGGCGGGCGGCCCGTCCACCTGCGGGGTCGAGGTGGTGTTCCGGGTGGGCGTGCGCGGCAACAGCGTCGTGCTGCGCGACCTGAACGCCGCGTCGGGCCGTTACGAGGACCGCGCCAGCTACGATCCCGCCGCCCAGCAGGAGCCTGCGGAAATCGCGCAGGCCGCCGACCGGCCCGGCGCGCGGCTGCGCGTGGCGGTGGCCGAGGGCGTGACGTCGTGGCAGATCGTCGAGGGGCTGAAGACGGCCCCGTTCCTTGCCGGCGAGACCGGAGCGGTGCCGCCCGAGGGGTCGCTGGCCCCCGACACCTACGAGGTGGACAAGGGCGCGGACCGCGGCAAGCTGATCCAGCAGATGCGCGACGCGCAGGGCCAGCGGCTGGCGCAGGCGTGGGAGGCGCGGCCGTTCGGCCTGCCCTATGAGACCGCGGAGGAGGCGCTGACGATGGCCTCGATCGTGGAAAAGGAAACCGGGATCCCGCAGGAACGCCGGGTGGTGGCGAGCGTCTTCGTCAACCGCCTGCGCGACGGGATGCGGCTGCAGACCGACCCCACGGTGATCTATGGCGTGACCGAGGGCAGGGGCATCCTTGACCGGGGCCTGCGCCGGTCGGAACTGGCGCGGCGCACGCCCTACAACACCTATCTCAACGAGGGGCTGCCGCCGACCCCGATCGCGAACCCGGGCCTTGCCGCGATCCAGGCGGCGCTGAACCCCGAGGACACCGAGTACCTGTTCTTCGTGGCCGACGGGTCGGGCGGCCACGCCTTTGCCCGCACGCTGGCCGAACACGAGGCGAACGTCGCCCGCTGGCGCGAGATCGAGGCGACGCAGGGGGCCGAGACGGATTCGCCCGTGCAGACGGCGGACTGAGCGGGTTCCGACGCGACGGCCGGGTCAGTCGTTCAGGGCCGGACGGTCGGGGCCGCCGCCTGGCCCGCCCACAGCCTGAACCACCGAGAGCCCGGCCGCCGCCGCCGATTTCGCCAGCACGTAGCAGTCATGGGCGGCGCGGTCGGGGACCGAGCCTTTCGTGCCCTTCTTCTTCACCGCCGCCAGGATATCGGCGGTGCGTTCGTGGTAGTGATCCACGTCGAAGACGCGCGCAAAGCTGCCCAGTTCGCCCAGCGCGTCCAGCGTCACCATCGTGCGGTAGCATTTCCAGCAGCGCGAGCAGTTCCTGCGCTGGCTGATCGCCTCGGCCCGCCGGGCCGCGGGCGCGACGCAGACGTCGAGCATGCGATGCGCGATCTCGTCGCGGGCGACGACACGGGTCTTTTCGATCCGGTTCATGCCGGCGTTCGCGGAATGGAAGCGCATCCCCTCGGGCGCGATCAGCGGCAGCAGGATCGGGTCGAAGTTCGCCATCGTGGCGGCGCTGTCGATGGTGATCTCGTCGTAGCTGTAGGCGGACGCGTAGAGATAGTGGTCGATCTCGGCCTGGAACAGCGAGGCGGCGGCCATGTTGCGCATGGTGTGCGTGCGCACGAAATCGAGATTTCGGAGGGGGGTGTAGAAAAGCTGGAGGTTGCTGTCCACGGCATGGGCGGTGCGGCCGGTGAGGGCGGCGAATTCGTCCAGCCGGGCGACCATCAGGCGGAAGGCGCGCATGACGTTGGCGCCACGTCCGCCCCCCATCGCGCCGACGTTGAAGGTAAACACATCGGTCACGGCAAGGGCGGGAACGAGGCCCGCGGCCCGAAACGAGCCGATCGCGGCGAAGCTGTCGATCCCGGCGCTGAAGCCGGTGCCAATCCGCACCCCGTTGCGGGGCGGGGCGGGATCGAGGCAAAGATCGGCGTCGATCCGCACCAGCGACAGCGACGGGTCGTAGCGGCGCAGCGCGAACTGAAGATCGGTCCGGGCCGCATAGAGAAACAGGGGCGAGATCCTGCCGTCGATCCTGAGGTCGCGGCCGGTCTGCATCGCGGGCATCAGCAGCGACAGCAGCACCCAGTCGTCGCTGCGGGCAGGCGTGTGGGAGGCGGCGATCACGTCGAACCGCAGCGGGTGCGAAGGCCCAAGGCCGGACACCCGGCACTCGTAACGCACGCCATCGGGCGTGCGGGTCCTGGTCACCTCGTCCACGACGATGACGTCCGTCATGCGAATCTCTTTGTCGAAATGTGATGTTGGCCGATCCTTAGCAGAATCGGATGGGGACATTTCAAGCGGGTTGAGGGCCCGGATGTGCGAAACATTCGAACAGTTGCAGTGCCACATCGCCGTGTCCAGACAGGGTGTCGCGGCCTGCGCGGTGGGGGTGTTGCGTCTTGCAAGCCGTTGTTATGGTTTGCTAAAATATGCTCCGGTCGGTATCAATCGGGCCCCGCGGATTGACTTTGCGAACGGTCGAATGTAGAACAAACACATGCTGGGAGAGGTGGGCAAGCGGCCGGGGCGGAAAGCCTGACGGGCCGCTTTTTCGTTTCTCTGCTCGTGCGGACAGGCACACGAGGGGCAGGGCAGACATACATGGATATGACGTTCGATCCGGGGCCGGTGGCGCCGGAAGGTCCGTTCACGCCCGCAGCCGACGCTGCGGGGCGCGCGTCCGTTCTGGAGCTGTGGGAAGGGTTGTTCCACAGCTACGCCGAAGACCTGGAAAGGGCGCGGCGAAAGGTCGAGGCGGGCGAGTTCGATCAGGTCAAGGACAGCCGGCAGCTGGCGCGCGATCTTCGCGCGGCGGCTCATCTGGTGCTGGAGGAAAGGGGAAAGCTTGACAAGCTTCGCAAGGAATCTGCCGGGAATGTCGGAGCCGGCGCGCTCGACCTTGCCGCGGCACGAGATGAAATCGGGCGCCGCCTGGCTTGCCTGCGCCGCGCCGGAGGAGGTTGACGCGTTCCTGTCGGGACTGACCGAAAACGCGCTGGCGAGCCTGCCGTGGCTGTTCGAGTTCTGGGCATTGCCGCACCAGCTGCCGCCCGATGGCGACTGGAAGTCGTGGGTCATCATGGGCGGGCGCGGCGCGGGCAAGACCCGCGCCGGGTCGGAATGGGTGCGCGCGCAGGTCGAGGGGGCGACTCCGCTGGCGGCCGGGCGCGCGCGGCGGGTGGCGCTGGTGGCCGAGACGTTCGATCAGGGGCGCGACGTGATGGTAATGGGGGATTCGGGCATCCTCGCCTGCTCGCCCCCCGACCGCCGCCCGGTGTGGGAGGCGGGGCGGCGCAGGCTCGTCTGGCCGAACGGGGCGACGGCCACGGTGTATTCGGCGCACGAGCCCGAGGCGCTGCGCGGTCCGCAGTTCGATGCCGCCTGGGCGGACGAGCTGGCGAAGTGGAAGAAGGCCGAGGAGACCTGGGACATGCTGCAGTTCGCGCTGCGGCTGGGCGAGCATCCGCAGCAGGTCGTCACCACGACGCCGCGGAACGTGGGGGTGTTGAAGACGATCCTGAGGAACGCCTCGACCGTCGTGACGCATGCGCCGACGGATGCGAACCGGGCCTATCTGGCGGAAAGCTTCCTGGCCGAAGTCGAGGCGCGCTATGCGGGCACCCGGCTTGGCCGGCAGGAGCTTGAGGGCGTGCTGCTGGACGACGTGGAAGGGGCGCTGTGGGCGACCGCCGCGATCGAGGCGGGGCGGGTGGACGCCGCGCCGAAGCTGGACCGGATCGTGGTCGCGGTGGATCCGTCGGTGACCGGGGGCGCCGCCAGCGACGAATGCGGGATCGTCGTCGCGGGCGTGGTCTGCGAGGGGCCGCCGCAGGAGTGGCGGGCCTATGTGCTGGAGGACGCATCAGTGCGGGGCGGGCCGCTGGACTGGGCGCGCGCCGCCATCGCCGCGATGGCGCGGCACGGGGCCGAGCGGCTGGTGGCCGAGGTGAACCAGGGCGGCGATCTGGTGGAAAGCGTGATCCGGCAGGTCGATCCGCTGGTCCCGTTCCGCAGCTTGCGGGCCGGGCGGGGCAAGGGGCTGCGGGCGGAGCCGGTCGCTGCGCTTTACGAGCAGGGCCGGGTGCGGCATCTGCGGGGCCTGGGCGCGCTTGAGGACCAGATGTGCCGGATGACGGTGCGCGGGTTCGAGGGGCGGGGGTCGCCGGACCGGCTGGACGCGCTTGTCTGGGCGATCCACGAGCTGATGATCGAGCCGGCGGCGCAGTACCGGCGGCCGCAGGTGCGGGCGCTGTAGCGCCTGAAGGCCGGGGCGCTGCCCCGGACCCCGGGATGTTTCGGGACAGAAGATGCGCTCAGTTCAGGGCGCGGAGCGGGAACGGGGCTGCCTTGCGGGGCGGCCCCTTCTTCATGGCGGACACGAGGAGAGGCGCATGGCAGGGCGGTGGTTCGGACGCGGGAACGGGCAGGCGGATGCCGCAGCCCCCGCGCAGGTCGAGACGAAGGCGAGCGCGACCGGGCGGGTGGTGGCGCTCGCCTCGGGGTCGGGGCGGGTGGTGTGGTCGCCCCGCGACGTGGGGAGCCTGACGCGGGCGGGCTTCACCGGCAACCCGGTCGGGTTCCGGGCGGTGAAGCTGGTGGCGGAGGCCGCGGCCGCCGTGCCGCTGGTGTGCCAGGACGCGAAGCGCCGCTACGACGTCCATCCGGTGCTGGACCTGCTGCGGCGCCCCAACCCCGGGCAGGGCCGGGCGGAGCTGTTCGAGGCGCTGTTCGGGCAGCTGCTGCTGTCGGGGAACGGGTATCTGGAAGCGGTGTCGACCGAAGGGGCGGATCTGCCAGTCGAGCTGCACGTGCTGCGGTCGGACCGGGTCAGCATCGTGCCGGGCGCGGATGGCTGGCCGGTCGCCTATGACTATGCGCTGGGCGGGCGCAAGCACCGCTTCGACATGACCGGCTCACCCGATCCGATCTGCCACATCCGCAGCTTCCATCCGCTGGACGATCACTACGGGCTGTCGCCGATGCAGGCGGCGGCGGTGGCCATCGACGTCCACAACAGCGCGAGCGCCTGGTCCAAGGCGCTGCTGGACAACGCGGCGCGGCCCTCGGGGGCGATCGTCTACAAGGGGGCGGACGGGCAGGGGCTGCTGAGCCCCGACCAGTACGACCGGCTGGTCTGCGAGATGGAGATGCACCATCAGGGCGCGCGGAACGCCGGGCGGCCGATGCTGCTGGAAGGCGGGCTCGACTGGAAGCCGATGGGATTCTCGCCCTCGGACATGGAGTTCCAGGAGACCAAGACCGCCGCCGCGCGCGAGATCGCGCAGGCCTTTGGGGTGCCGCCGATGCTGATCGGCATCCCCGGCGACGCGACCTATGCCAACTACGCCGAGGCGCACCGGGCGTTCTATCGCCTGACCGTGCTGCCGCTGGTCAGCCGGGTCGCGGCGGGGGTCGCGTGGTGGCTGTCGGAGCATCTGGGGGCCGAGGTCGACCTGAAGCCCGACCTGGACCAGATCCCGGCGCTGGCGGCAGAGCGCGACCAGCACTGGGCGCGGGTGGGGGCCGCGGACTTTCTGAGCCAGGGCGAGAAGCGGGTGGCGCTGGGGCTGCCGCCGCTCGCCTCCGCCACGGGCGCGGGCGGCTGAGATGGAGGGGTCGAGGTTCGGGAAGGAGCCGTTCGACTGGCACGACCAGCGCTTCGCCACGCAGGAGCGGATCATGGCGCTGCAGTTCGGGCAGGTGGACCGGCGGCTCGAGCGGATCGAGTCGCTGATCGAGGGGCTGGAGAAGCGGCTGTGGATGACGGTTTACGGCGTGGTCGCCGTGATCCTGACGCAGGCGGTCCAGTCGATCCTGCAATTTGGGCCGAAGGGGGGGTGACGCGACATGAGGATGGACGAGCTGGGGCTTGAGGTGAAGTTCGCGGGCGGCGCGCCGGTGCTGACCACGACCGACGCCGGCACGGTGATCGAGGGCTACGCCAGCCTGTTCGGGCTGGCCGACCAGGGCGGCGACAAGGTGATGCCTGGGGCCTATGCGGCGAGCCTGTCGCGCCTTTCCGAGCGCGGCGACAAGGTGCGGATGCTGTGGCAGCACGATCCGATGCGCCCGATCGGGGTCTGGGACGAGATCCGCGAGGATGCGCGCGGGCTGTGGGTCCGGGGGCGCTTGCTGTCCGAGGTGGCGCAGGCGCGCGAGGCGGCGGCGCTGGTGCAGGCGGGCGCGATCGACGGGCTGTCGATCGGCTATCGCACGGTTCGCGCCGAGCGCAGCGCGGAAGGGCATCGGCTGCTGACCGAGGTCGAGCTGTGGGAGGTGTCGCTGGTCACGTTCCCGATGCTGCCCGAGGCGAAGGTCGGGCGTAAGTCCGGCGACCGCGACGAGGCCGTTGCGGCGGACGAGACGGCGGCGTTTTCGGCCGCGCTGCGCGACGCCGCCCGCGCGCTGCGCGGCGAATGATCTGAGGGACATCCGGCCCTGACCGCCATGCGCGGGGCCGAGACGGGGATCCGGCGAGGGGTGGGCCCCTCGCCGGCTGCGGGCGGCTGCGCCGAAGGGCCCGGACCGCCGACACCGAGGAAGGAGAGGACCGCGATGACCGACGGAAACGCTGCGGAGAGGACGGCGCCCACGGGGGCCGTCGCGCCCGCGGGGGTGAAGGGCGCGATGGCCGAGTTCGTGGGCGAACTGACCCGCTTTCGCGAGACGATCGAGACGAAACTGCAAGCACAGGAAAACCGCATGACCATGCTGGACCGCAAGACCGCTTTCCGGGGCCGCGCGCCCCTGTCCACCGCCGCCGAGATCGAGGCGCCGCACCAGAAGGCGTTCGCCGCCTATCTGCGCCAGGGCGACGAATCCGCGCTGCGCGGCCTGGTGCTGGAGGAAAAGGGCATCACCGTCGCGACCGACGGCGGCTTTCTTGCCGCGCCCCAGATCTCGGCCGACGTGCAGGACGCGCTGAGGAACGGCGGCTCGCTGCGCGCGCTTTCGACCGTCGTGCAGGTCGATTCGCCGTCCTACGAGGTGCTGGTCGACCGCGCCGACCTTGGCAGCGGCTGGTCGGGCGAGGGCGCGGTGGCCGAGACCGACGCGCCGCGCGTCGATCGCGTGTCGATCCCGCTGCACGAGCTGTCGGCGATGCCCAAGGTCAGCCAGCGCCTGCTGGACGACGCGGCCTTCGACCTGGAAGGCTGGCTTGCCGCCCGCATCGCCGAGCGGTTCAACCGCGCCGAGGCGAACGCGTTCCTGAACGGCGACGGCGTGGACAAGCCCAAGGGCCTGCTGACCTACGCGCACTTCCCCTACAAGACCGCGACCGAGATGCAGATCGGGCGCGTCAACACCGGCGTGTCCACGGGCCTGGGCAGCGACCCGGCGGGGCTGCTGGTCGAGCTGACCTATGCGCTGGCCGCGCCCTATCGGGCCAACGCCTCGTTCGTGATGAACTCGCGCATCGCGATGGAGCTGCGCAAGCTGCGCGACACCGAAGGCCGCTTCATCTGGGCGGATTCGCTTGCCGCTGGCCAGCCTTCGCGCCTGCTCGGCTATCCGGTCATCATCTGCGAGGACATGCACGATGCCGGCACGAGCAAGATCGGCATCGCCTTCGGTGACTTCGCCGCCGCCTACACGATCGCCGAGCGTCCCGAGCTGCGCGTCCTGCGCGACCCGTTCTCGGCCAAGCCGCACGTCCTGTTCTACGCCACCAAGCGCGTGGGCGGCGGCCTGACCGACCCGCGCGCGGTCAAGTTCCTCGTCTTCGGCTGATCCACGGCCGGAGCGGGGGGCGCGCAGGGGTGCTTGCCGTGGCGGCACAGCACTGTCCGCACGCGCTGTGGCAGGCGCGCAGGCGCGCCCCCCGTCTTTGCCGCCGCCGTTCAGACGAAACGCAAGGAACGGGAGGTTCCAGGATGATGCTTGTCGAGGAAGCGGCGCCCGACGCGGGCGCGCTGCCCGTCGCCGCGCTGCGCGGATACCTGCGGCTGGCCACGGGGTTCGAGATGGCGACCGACGCCGCCGAGGACGCCGCGCTCGCGGGGTTCCTGCGCGCCGCCATCGCCACGATCGAGGCGCGCACCGGCAAGGTGCTGCTGCGCCGCCCGTTCCGGCTGCGGCTGGAGGAATGGCGCGACCCCGCGCGCCAGCCGCTGCCGCTGGCGCCCGTCGCCTCGGTCGAGGGGGTCGAGGTCACGGACGCGGCCGGGCAGGTCGCGGCGATCGAGGCGGGCGCGTGGCGGCTGGTTCCCGACAGCCAGCGCCCGGCGCTGGTGGGGGCGGGGGGCTGGTTGCCCGCGGTTCCGTCGAACGGGTTCGTCACGGTCCGCTTCACCGCCGGGTTCGGCGAGACCTGGGCGGGCGTGCCCGCCGATCTGGCGCAGGCGGCGATCATGCTGGCCGCCCGCTATCACGAGGACCGGGGCGAGCCGCAGCAGGGGGCGGCGGTGCCGTTCGCCGTCGGCGCGCTGCTGGACCGTTGGCGGCAGGTCCGCACCCTCGCCGGGCGCGGGGGGCGGGCATGAGCGTGCCGCTGATCCTCGAGACCGCGGGCCGGGTCGGCGACGGCATGGGGGGCCATGTCCTGCGCTGGGCGGCGCTGGGGCGCGTGTTCGCCACCATGAAGGCCGGGTCCGGGCGCACCGGGCTGGCCGAGGTCTGGCCCGAAAGCGTCGTCGGCTGGAAGATCACCGTCCGGGCCGCGCCCGAGGGCGATCCGCGCCGGCCCGCGCCGGGGCAGCGCTTCCGCATGGGGGCGCGGCTCTTCCCCATCGACGCCGTGGCCGAGGCGGACGCCGCCGGGCGCTGGCTGGTCTGCACCGCACGAGAGGAGAGGCAGGCATGAGCTATCTCGCATCGGCCGCGCTGCAGGGCGCGGTCTATCAGGCGCTGCGCGAGGACGAGGCGCTGGGCGAGCTGGTCGGCGACGCGATCTACGACGCGATGCCGGTCAGCGCGCCCAGCGGCGTCTATGTGGCGCTGGGCCCCGAGGACGTGAGCGACGCGGGCGACATGACCGCGCCCGCCGCGCGGCATGACTTTGTCATCTCGGTACTGTCGGGGGCCGACGAGGGCGGCGGCGGCTTTGCGGGCGTCAAGGCGGCCGCGGCGGCCGTGACGGCGGCGCTGGAGGCGGCGGCGCTGGAACTGGAGCGGGGGCACGTCGCGGGGCTGTGGTTCCTGCGCGGGCGGGCGCGGCGCGCCGATGGCGGGGCCGGGCGGCGGGTGGACATGACGTTCCGCGCCGCCGTGGACCTTGCCCGGAAACATCATTGAGGAGACGGGAATATGGCGGTGCAGAACGGGCGTGACCTGCTCATCAAGATGGACATGGCCGGCGACGGCACGTTCCAGACCATCGCGGGGCTGCGCGCCACGCGGCTGGGCTTCAACGCGCAGAGCGTGGATGTGACGAGCCTCGAAAGCCAGGGCGGCTGGCGCGAGCTGCTGGCGGGCGCGGGCGTGCGGTCGGCCTCGATCTCGGGTTCGGGCGTGTTCCGGGACGAGGGGACGGACGGCCGCGCGCGGCAGGTGTTCTTCGACGGCGAGGTGCCGCGGTTCCAGGTCGTCATCCCGCATTTCGGCGTGGTCGAGGGGCGGTTCCAGATCACCGGGCTGGAATATTCCGGCAGCTACAACGGCGAGGCGACCTACGAGATGACGATGGCCAGCGCCGGCGCGCTGACCTTCGTCGCGCTGTGAGGGCGCGGGGCGTGGCGAACCCGCATGCGGGCGAGGTCGCGGTCTGGATCGACGGGCGGCGGCATGCGGCGAAGCTGACGCTGGGGGCGCTGGCGGCGCTGGAGGCCGAGCTGCGCGCCGACAGCCTGGTGGCGCTGATCGGGCGGTTCGAGGGGGGCGCGTTCTCGGCATCGGACGTGATCGCGGTGCTGGTCGCGGGCCTGCGGGCGGGCGGCTGGACAGGCGAGGCGGAGGACCTGATGACCGCCGATCTGCGCGGCGGCCCGATGGAGGGCGCGCGCGCCGCGGCCGAGCTGCTGGCGCGGGCCTTCGCGGGGCCGAAGTGAGCGGCGAAGGTGAGCAGGGGCTGGACTGGCCGGGGCTCATGCGCGCGGGGATGGTGTGGCTGCGGCTGACCCCGTCCCAGTTCTGGGCGCTGACCCCGGCCGAGCTGGCGCTGATGCTGGGGATCGAGCCGGGGGGCGGCGCGCAGGCGATGACGCGCGGGCGGCTGGCGGACCTCGCGGCGAAGTTCCCGGACTAGGGCAAGGCGGGCCGGCGGGAACGCCGGCCCCTTCGATTTCAGGAGGGTGGGATGGCCGACAAGGATGGGTTCGACCGGCTGGGCGACGAGTTCGACCAGGCCGGCCGCATGACGGCGACCTTCGAGCGCGAGCTGAGCCGGCTGGGCGCGACGATGGGCGACACCGGGCGGGAGATCGGGTCGCTGACTTCGGGCTTCGGGTCGGGACTGCGGCGCGCGTTCGACGGCGTCGTGTTCGACGGGATGCGGCTGCAGGACGCGCTGAAGGGGCTCGCGCGCAACATGGCAGACACGGTGTTCGCCGTCGCCATGCGGCCCGTGCAGGGCGCGGTCGCGGGCGCGATGGCGCAGGCGGTCGGCGGCGCGATCGGGTCGGCGCAGCCCTTTGCGCAAGGGGGCGCGTTCTCGCAGGGGCGCGTCACGGCGTTCGCGCGGGGCGGGGTCGTGACCGACCCGACCTATTTCCCGATGCGGGGCGCCACCGGCCTGATGGGCGAGGCAGGCCCCGAGGCGATCATGCCGCTGCGCCGCGGCGCGGACGGGCGGCTGGGCGTCGCGGCGCCCGGCGGGGGCGCGCGCGCGGTGAACGTCACCGTCAACGTCACCACGCCCGATGTCGCGGGCTTTCAGCGCAGCCACAGCCAGATCGCCGCGCAGATGAGCCGCGCGCTGGCGCGGGGGGAAAGGAACAGCTGATGGCGTTTCACGAGACCAGATTTCCCGCCAACCTGTCCTTCGGATCGGTCGGCGGCCCGGAACGGCGGACCGAGATCGTCGCGCTGACGAACGGGTTCGAGGAACGGAACTCTCCCTGGGCGCATTCGCGCAGGCGGTACGACGCGGGGCTGGGGCTGCGGAGCCTGGACGACGTGGCGGCGCTGATCGCGTTCTACGAGGCGCGGGCGGGGCAGCTGCACGGGTTCCGCTGGAAGGACTGGGCCGACTTCAAGAGCTGCGCGCCGAGCGCGGTGCCGGCGCTGGACGACCAGGCGATCGGCGCGGGCGACGGGGTGACGCGCAGCTTTGCGCTGCGGAAACTGTATCGTTCCGGTCCCGCGGATTACTGGCGGCCGGTCGCGAAGCCCGTGGCGGGCACGGTGCTGGTCGGGATCGGCGGCGACGCGCAGGTCGAAGGGGTTCACTTCGCGGTCGATCATGCGACCGGCGTAATCACCTTCGCCGATGCGCCGGGGCCGGGCGCGCCGCTGACGGCGGGGTTCGAGTTCGACGTGCCGGTGCGGTTCGACACGGACCGGATCGCGGTTTCCGTCGCCTCGTTCCAGGCGGGCGACCTGCCGCAGGTTCCGGTGATCGAGGTGCGGCTGTGAGCGCCGTCGAAGGAGGCGCCGCGACGACGCTGGCCCGCGCATGGGCGGTCACGCGGGCCGACGGGGTGGTGCTGGGATTTACCGACCACGACGCGGTGCTGCGCTTCGAGGGGATCGCGTTCCGTCCCGATGGCGGGCTGACCGCGCGGGCGGTGGTGCAGGGCCTTGGCCTGTCGGTGGACAACACCGAGGCGCAGGGCATCCTGTCGGACGACGCGATCACCGAAACCGACCTGCGGGCGGGCCGCTGGGACGCCGCCGACGTGCGGCTGTGGGAGGTGGACTGGCAGGACACCGCCAACCGGCGCCTGCTGTTTCGCGGCGCGCTGGGCGAGGTCACGCGCGCCGATGGCGCGTTCCGGGCCGAGCTGCGCGGCCTGTCCGAGGCGCTGAACGTTCCCATGGGCCGGGTCTATCACCCGCGCTGCGCGGCAAGGCTGGGGGACGGGCGCTGCAAGGCGGACCTGTCGCGCCCCGGCTACCGGGTCGAGGCGGTGCTGTCCTCGGTCGAGGGGGGCGTGCGGTTCACGCTGCCGGACGTGCAGGGCTACGACCAGGGCTGGTTCGAGGGGGGCACGCTGACCGTTCTGGACGGCGCGGCGCACGGGCTGGAAGGCGCGGTCAAGCAGGACCGGCAGGACGGGGCGCTGCGGCTGATCGAGCTGTGGGCGGCGACCGGGCTTGCGCCCGCGCCGGGCGACCGGGTGCGGCTGACGGCCGGGTGCGACAAGCGGCCCGCGACCTGCCGGCTGAAGTTCCAGAACTTTCTCAACTTCCGGGGCTTTCCGCATCTGCCGCCGGAGGACTGGCTGATCGCGCCCCGGAACGGCGGTGCGCGGTGAGCGCGGTCGTCGTCGCGGCCGCGCGGGGCTGGATCGGGACGCCTTACGTCCACCAGGCGTCGGTGCGGGGGGCGGGGGCGGATTGCCTTGGCCTGATCCGCGGCGTCTGGCGCGAGGTCCACGGAACGGAACCCGAGCTGCCGCCGCCCTACACCGCCGACTGGGGCGAGACGGGGCGCGAGGAGCTGCTGATGGCGGCGGGCCTGCGTCACATGGCGCGGGCGACGGGCGGCTGGGCCGAGGGGCAGGTGCTGCTGTTTCGGATGCGCGAGGGGGCGGTGGCCAAGCACCTGGGGATCCTGTCGCAGGCGGGCGAGGATGCGCGGTTCATCCATGCCTATGACCGCCACGGCGTCGTTGAGAGCCCGCTGTCCGCGCCGTGGCGAGCGCGGGTCGTGGCGCGGTTCGTGTTTCCGGGCGCATGAGAATGAGGCCGCCCGCCGGGGCGGCTGACGCAGTTCGATCTAAAGGGGAATGGCGATGGCGACGATTCTGCTGGCGGCGGCGGGCGCATCTGTCGGGGCGGGGTTCGGGGGGACCGTCCTTGGCCTGTCGGGTGCCGTGATCGGCCGCGCCGTGGGCGCGACGCTGGGCCGCGTCATCGACGAGCGCCTGCTGGGCGCGGGCACCCGGCCGGTGGAGACCGGCCGGATCGACCGGCTGCGCCTGCAGACGGCGGGCGAGGGCACCGCGATCGCGCGCGTCTGGGGGCAGATGCGCGTTCCCGGCCACGTGATCTGGGCCGCGCCGGTGACGGAGGTCACGCGCAGCTCGGGCGGGGGCGGCAAGGGGACCGGCGGGCCGCGTGTGACGGAGGTGAGCTATCGTCTCAGCATGGCGGTCGCGCTGTGCGAAGGGCCGATCCTGGGCGTGGGCCGGGTCTGGGCCGACGGCGAGGAGGTCGCGGCGGACGAGCTGAACATGCGCGTCTATCGCGGCGGCGAGGCGCAACTGCCCGACCCCTGCATCGTCGCGCACGAGGGCGAGAACGCCCCCGCCTATCGCGGCATCGCCTATGTCGTGCTGGAGGAGCTTGGCCTTGAACGCTGGGGCAACCGCGTGCCGCAGCTGAGCTTCGAGGTGACGCGCGCGGCAGATGCCGACAGCGGCCTGTCCCGCGACGTGCAGGCGGTGGCGATGATCCCCGGCACGGGGGAATATTCGCTGGCCACGTCGCAGGTAAGCCACGACCTGGGCCTGGGCGAGACGAAGATCGTCAACCGCAACACCGCCGCAGGCGGCACCGACTTGCAGGTGTCGCTGGACGCGCTGGGGCGCGAGTTGCCGAAGGTGGGATCGGTATCGCTGGTGGTGTCGTGGTTCGGGGACGACCTGCGCGCCGGGCGCTGCACCGTGCGCCCCAAGGTCGAGCAGAAGGAAAGCGACGGGGCCGAGATGCCGTGGCGCGCGGGCGGGATCGACCGGGCGGGCGCGGACCTGGTGGCACGGTCGAACGGGCGGCCGATCTATGGCGGCACGCCGTCGGACGGGTCCGTGGTCGAGGCGCTGCGGGCGATCGCGGCGAGCGGGCGGCGCGCGGTGTTCTATCCGTTCATTCTGATGGAACAGCTGAAGGGGAACGGCCGCCCGGACCCTCTGACCGGCAAGGGCGAGCAGGCCGTCATGCCCTGGCGCGGGCGGATCACCTGCGAGGCGGGCAACGGCCTGACGGCGCGGGCCGAGGCCGAGGTCGCGGCGTTCTTCGGCACCGCGGCGCGGGGCGATTTCGCCGTGCGCGACGGCAAGGTCGTCTATTCGGGGCCGGACGGCTGGTCCTATCGACGCTTCATCCTGCACTACGCGCATCTGTGCGCGATGGCGGGCGGGATCGACGCGTTCCTGATCGGGTCCGAGATGATCGGCCTGACGCAGATCCGGGGTCCGGGCGGCAGCTACCCGGCGGTCGCCGCGCTGAAGGCGCTGGCGGCGGACGTGCGCGCGATTCTGGGCCCAAGCGTCAAGCTGGGCTATGCCGCCGACTGGAGCGAGTATTTCGGCCACCATCCGGGCAACGGGGAGGTGCGGTTTCACCTCGACCCGCTTTGGGCGGACCGCAACATCGACTTCGTGGGGATCGACAACTACCTGCCCCTGTCGGACTGGCGGGATGGGGAATCGCACCTCGATGCGCGCTTCGGGCGGATCGACGACCCCGCCTATCTGCGCGGCAACGTCTGCGGCGGCGAGTATTTCGCCTGGTATTATGCCAGCGACCTCGACCGCGCGCATCAGCGGCGGACGCCTGTCACGGACGGCGCGGGCGAGCCGTGGATCTGGCGCTGCAAGGACATTCGCGGCTGGTGGGGCAACCCGCATCACGAGCGGATCGGCGGCGTGCGGCAGGCGGCGCCGACCGCCTGGGTGCCGGGGTCGAAGCCGGTGTGGTTCACGGAATACGGCTGTGCGGCGTTGGACAAGGGCACCAACCAGCCTAACAAGTTCCTCGACGCGATGAGCTCGGAATCGATGCTGCCGTGGTTCTCGGACGGGCGGCGGGACGACGGGTTGCAGGCGGCCTATGTGCGCGCGGTCAACGATTATTGGGCCGATCCGGCCAACAACCCCGCGATGGCGGGCGGCGGGCGGATGGTGGACATGGCGCGCGCGCATGTCTGGGCCTGGGACGCGCGGCCCTATCCGGCGTTTCCGGCGCGGGGCGACCTGTGGTCGGACGGCGCGGCGTGGGAGCGGGGCCACTGGCTCAACGGCCGCGCGGGTGCGGTGCCGCTGGCGGCGCTGGTGACCGCGATCTGCCGCGAGGCCGGGGTGCGGGCGTTCGACACCTCGGCCCTGTCGGGGATCGTGCGGGGTTATGCGTTGCAGGGCGGGCAGACGGGGCGGGCGGCGTTGCAGCCCTTGATGCTGGCCTATGGGTTCGATGCCGCCGAACGCGACGGGGTCCTGCGGTTCGCCATGCGCGGCGCGCGGGTCGCGGCGGTCGTGGGAGCGGACGATCTGGCGGAAGCCGACGGGCTTGCGGGGGTCGAGATCACCCGCGCGCCCGCGCCCGAGCTGGTGGGGCGCGTGCGGCTGAGCCATGTCGCGGCGGGGGGCGACCATGCCACCGCGACGGCCGAGGCGACGCTGCCGGGGCAGAGCCAGACCACCGTGTCGGACAGCGAGTTGCCGCTGGTCCTGACGCGCGGCGAGGGGCTGGACGTGGCCGAGCGGTGGCTGGCCGAGTCCGGCGTGGCGCGGGACCGGCTGCGGCTGGTGTTGCCGCCGTCGCAGGCGCGGCTGGGCCCCGGCGACGTGATCGCGCTGGGTGACGGGCTGGGTGGTGGACCGGGCGATGGGCCGGGCGGCGGGCAACGCTGGCGGATCGACCGGGTGGAGCGCGCGGGCGCGCTGGTCATCGATGCGGTGCGGGTGGAACCGGGGGTCTATCGCCCCGCCGTCCGCCCGCCCGAGGCGGACCCCGCGCGGCGGTTCCACCCGCCGGTGCCCGTGTGGCCGATGTTCCTGGACCTGCCGCTGCTGCGGGGGGACGAGGTGGCGCACGCGCCCTGGCTCGCGGCCACCGCGACCCCTTGGCCGGGGGCGGTGTCGGCCTGGGTCTCGACCGAGGAAAGCGGGGGCTATGCGCCCAACGTGAACCTTGCCGTGCCGGCGATCATGGGCGTCACGCTGGCGCCGCTTGCGACGGCGCGCGCGGGGGTGTGGGACCGCGGCCCGGCGCTGCGGATCCGGCTGAAGGGCGGGGCGCTCAAGTCGATCTCGGACCCCGCGCTGATGGCGGGGGGGAACCTGCTGGCGATCGGGGACGGGACGCCGGGCGGCTGGGAGCTGATGCAGTTCGCCGATGCGGTTCCCGTCGCGCCGGGCGTGTGGGAGATCGCGCGCAGGCTGCGGGGGCAGGCGGGCACCGACGCCGCCATGCCCGAGGTGTGGCCCGCGGGCAGCGTCGTCGTGCTGGTGGACGAGGCGCTGCGGCAGGTGATCCTGCCGCCCAACGCACGCGGGCAGATGCGCTACTGGGGGATCGGCCCGGCCACGCGGCCGCCCGAGGACCCGAGCTATCGCCAGCTTGGCCATGCCTTTGCGGGCGCAGGCCTGCGGCCGCTGTCGCCGTGTCACCTGCGGGTCGCGGGCGCGAGCCTGACATGGATCCGGCGCACCCGGATCGGCGGCGACGGCTGGGATGGGGTGGACGTGCCGCTGGGCGAGGGCGCGGAACGCTATCTCGTGCGGCTGACGCGCAATGGCGCGGTGCTGTGGCAGGACGTGGCGGGCGCGCCCGCCTGCACGGTGCCCGCCGCCGCCTGGACCGCCGCGCGGCAGGGCGGGGCGTTCGACGCCGAGGTCGCGCAGCTTTCGGACGACTACGGGCCGGGCCCGTTTGCAAGGAGAACGATCAATGCCTGACCAGAACACCGCGCGCCTGGGGCTGCCGCTGCTGCAACCCGCGCAGGCGCAAAAGCACGTCACCGTCAACGATGCGCTCGTCCGGCTGGACGGGCTGGTCAACCTTGCGCTGGAAAGCGCGTCGCGGACGCAGCCGCCCACCGCCGGGTTCGAGGGGATGAGCTGGGGCGTTCCGGCCAACGCCGTCAACGAGTGGGCGGGAAGGGGCGGGCTGGTCGCCACCGGCGCGAACGGGGGCTGGGTGTTCACCACGCCGCGCGCGGGCCAGCAGGCCTTTGTGCGCGACCGGGGCGTCAACGCCGTCCACGACGGCGCGGGCTGGGTCCCTGGCGCGCTGTCGCTGGGGGCGGGGGGCGGCGGTCTGTGTGCGGGCATGGCCGAGGCCGAGGTCGTGACCGCGAGCGGCGGCACGGTGGACTCGACGCTCTACATCCCGGGCGGGGTCATGGTGATCGGCTGCACCGCGCGCGTGGTCGAGGCGATCACGGGCACCTTGCAAAGCTGGACGCTGGGCACGGCGGACGGGCTTGACCGCTTTGGCAAGAACCTGGGCAAGGGGCAGGGAAGCTGGGCACGGGGCATGCTGTCGCAGCCGATGACCTATTACGATCCGGCGAACCTGAAGCTGACGGCGACGGGCGGCGTGTTCTCGGGCGGGCGGGTCAAGCTGGCCGCGCACTGGCTGGAGCTGAAGCTGCCCGGCTGAAGAACGAATCGGGCGCGGGGCCTTTCGATCCGCGCCCGGACCGCCTAGATTGGGGGCCTGCGCAGGTGAAAGGTTCTCGTCATGGACGGATCGGTGGTCGAGATCGTGCCGCTCGCCGGCGAACGCGCGGCGGATGAACCGATGCCCTCGCGCGGCGCGCTGTGGTCGCAGATCCGGTCCGAGGCGGCGGGCGTCGTCCAGAACGAGCCGCTGCTGGGGTCGCTGATCCACGCGGGGCTGTTGCACCACGCCACCTTCGAGGCCGCGCTGGCCTATCGCTTTTCGCTGAAGCTCGCGTCGAACGAGATGAGCGAGCAGATCCTGCGCGAGATCGCCGACCACGCGCATGCGCGCGAGCCCGCGCTTGCGGATGCCGGCCGGGCGGACCTGGTTGCCGTCTTTCAGCGCGACCCGGCCTGCCACCGGCTGATGCAGCCGATGCTGTTCTTCAAGGGGTTCCAGGCGCTGCAGGCTTACCGGATCGCGCATTGGCTGTGGAACAACGACCGCCGCGATATGGCTTATTTCGTGCAGATGCGCTGTTCGGAAGTGTTCGGCGTGGACATCCATCCCGGCGCCCGGATCGGGACCGGCGTGATGCTGGATCATGCGCATTCGATCGTGATCGGGGAAACCGCGGTCGTCGGCAACGACGTGTCGATGCTGCATTCCGTCACGCTGGGCGGGACCGGCAAGGGCAACGGCGACCGCCATCCCAAGATCGAGGACGGGGTGATGATCGGCGCGGGCGCAAAGGTGCTGGGCAACATCCGCGTGGGCCATCACAGCCGGATCGCGGCGGGCTCGGTCGTGCTGTCGGACGTGCCGCACTGCAAGACCGTCGCGGGCGTGCCCGCGCGGGTCGTGGGCGATGCGGGCTGCGCCGCGCCGTCCACCGCGATGGACCAGCTGCTGAAGGACTAGGGCGCGGGGGCCGCCGCCCAGCGGTCGGCGTCGCGCCCGGTCAGGTCCGAGATGCGGGCGAGGCCCTGCGCCTCGGCCATCCGGCCCATGTCGCGGGCGATCCGGGAGCCAAGCGACAGGCCCTGATAGATCAGCGCCGAATAGACCTGCACGGCGGTGGCGCCCGCGGCGATCTTGTCCCATGCCTGCTGCGCGCTGCCGACGCCGCCGACGCCGATGATCGGCAGGCGGCCTCGCGTCAGCAGGTGCAGTTTGGCCAGAACCCGCGTGGACCGGTCGAACAGTGGCGCGCCGGACAGGCCGCCGGTTTCGCCGGACTGCGGGTCCGACAGTCCGTTGCGCGACAGGGTGGTGTTGGTGGCGATCAGCCCGTCCACGCCGCTGTCCAGCACCACGGAGGCAAGTTCGGCCAGCGCCGCGTCGTCCATGTCGGGGGCGATCTTGACGAAGACGGGCGGACGCGCGCCCGATCGTTCGCGCGCCGTCAGGACGCCCGAAAGCAGCGCGGCGAGCGCCTGCGCGCCCTGCAGGTCGCGCAGCTTTTCGGTGTTGGGCGAGCTGACGTTCACCGTCAGGAAATCGGCGACCGGGGCGCAAAGGCGCGTCACCTCGGCGAAGTCGGCGGCGCGGTCGGTGCTGTCCTTGTTGGCGCCTATGTTGAGGCCGACGGGCACGCCGCCGCGCTTGCGGGCGGCGAGGCGGTCACGGATCGCGGCCGCGCCTTCGTTGTTGAAGCCGAAGCGGTTGATGATCGCGCGGTCGCCGGGCAGCCGGAACAGGCGCGGCTGGGGGTTGCCGGGCTGCGGGCGCGGGGTGGCGGCCCCAACCTCGACAAACCCGAACCCGGCGCGGGCGAGCGTGTCGACCGCGCGCGCGTTCTTGTCGTAGCCCGCCGCAAGGCCCACCGGGTTCGGCAGGTGCAGCCCGGCGAGGCTGGTGGACAGGCGGGGCGAGGTCACGGGCGCGTTCGGCAGCGGCACCAGCCCGCGCGCCAGCAGCGTCAGCGACAGGTCGTGCGCGCGTTCGGGCGGCAGGCGGTGCAGGGCGGCAAGCCCCAGGCGTTCGACCACGCTCATGCCAGGGGTCCGGTGTCGTGGGTGCCCTCGGCGGCCATCGTCACGGGGCGGTCGAAGCGCACGTCGGACAGCCGGAGCGGGCGGTAAAGGTGGGGAAAGAGCGCGCCGCCGCGCGACGGCTCCCACCTGAGGGCGTCGCCCATCGCGTCCGCGTCGCATGCCAGCAGGTGCAGGCCGGCCTCGCCCGCGAAATGACGGCGCAGGGTTTCGTGCACCTGCGGCGCGGTCGAGAAGTGGACGAAGCCGTCCGCCACGTCCACCGGCGCGCCGGCGGTTTCGCCCTGTGCGCGAAGGTCGGCCCATTCGTCGGCCCGCAGGATCTTGTAGATCATCATCGCGCGGTTGTGCGGTGCATCGCCGAGGCGGTCAAGCGGGCAGGACGGCGGCTGTCACAAACGGTTCGCGGCCACTATGGTAGGAGGTGCCTTTCAGCCGGATTGGAGCGAACCATGTCCCCCACCCTGTTCCGCACCCCAACGCAGTTTCGCACCGCCGCCCCGTCTCGCACGGCCGCCCCGTCGTGCACGCGGGTCGGCCTGCGCCGCGCGGTCGGCGCGCTGTCGAGCGGCGCGGCCGCGCTGGCGCTGTCGGCCGGGCTTGCCCATGCGGACGTCACGCTGCACGTCCTTCACACCAACGACTTTCACAGCCGTGTCGAGCCGGTGAACAAGTACGACAGCACCTGCGACGCCGAGACCCAGGCCAAGAACGAGTGCTTCGGCGGGTCGGCCCGCCTTGCGACCGCCATCGCGCAGATCCGCAAGGACGCCGAGGCCAAGGGCGAGCCGGTGATCCTGCTGGACGCGGGCGACCAGTACCAGGGGTCGCTGTTCTACACGACCTACAAGGGCAAGGACACGGTACAGCTGATGACCCTGCTGGGCTATGACGCGATGACCGTGGGCAACCACGAGTTCGACGACGGCCCCGAGGGGCTGGCCGTGCTGCTGGACGGGGTCGAGTTCCCGGTCGTGTCGGCCAACATCGACGTGTCGCAGTCGAACGTGCTGAAGGGCAAGCTGCCCAAGACCGCGGTAATCGAGGTGGGGGGCGAGAAGATAGGGATCGTGGGCCTGACCACGACCGAGACGGCCGAGATCGCCTCGCCCGGGCCGACGGTGGTCTTTCA
The DNA here is from genome assembly GCF_007018965.1 of Paracoccus marinus. Lineage (GTDB taxonomy): Bacteria > Pseudomonadota > Alphaproteobacteria > Rhodobacterales > Rhodobacteraceae > Paracoccus > Paracoccus marinus. Next base: position 217,513 of record NZ_VJYZ01000004.1, on the reverse strand, counting down.
GGACGAGGCCGAAAGCCTTGCCGCCGGCGCGGCCGAACTGGCCGAGCAGGGCGTGGACAAGGTCATCGCGCTGACGCATGTGGGCTACGACCGGGACCAGGAGCTTGCGAAGGTCGCGGGCATCGACGCGGTCGTGGGCGGGCATTCGCACACCTATCTTAAGACCGGGGACGAGGACGCGGCGGGCGATTATCCGACGATGATCGCGGGCGCGGACGGGGCGAAGGTTCCGGTGGTGCAGGCGGGAACGGCGGGGCGCTATCTCGGCCATCTCGTCCTGACGTTCGACGACAAGGGGCGGGTGACGGCGGCCACTGGCGAGCCGGTGCTGCTGGACGCCAGCGTCCCCGAGGACGAGGCGATCAAGGGGCGCGTCGCGGAGCTTGCCAAGCCGCTCGAGGAGCTGCGCCAGAAGCAGGTCGCCGAGACATCGGCGCCGATCGGGGCGGACCGCGATCAGTGCCGCGCCCGCGAATGCGAAATGGGCGACGTCGTGACCGACGCCATGCTCGAGCGGGTTCGCGAGCAGGGCGTTTCCATCGCGATCCAGAACGGCGGCGGGCTGCGCGCCGCGATAGACGCAGGTCCGGTCACGATGGGCGAGGTCATCAGCGTCCTGCCGTTCCAGAACACGCTCGCCACCTTCCGCCTGAAGGGTGCCGACGTGGTCGCGGCGCTGGAAAACGGTGCAAGCCAGTACGAGGAAGGCGCGGGCCGGTTCGCGCAGGTGTCGGGGCTGAAATACACCGTTGATCCGGCGGCGGTGGCGGGCGGACGCATTTCCGACGTGATGGTGAAGGACGGCGACAACTGGGTGCCGATCGACCCGGCCGCAACCTATGGCGTGGTGTCAAACAACTACATGCGCAACGGCGGCGACGGCTACACCGCGTTCGAGGCGAACGCGACCGACGTCTACGACTTCGGACCGGACCTTGCCGACGTGCTGGCCGAATACCTGGCCGGCAAGGGTCCGGGCTTCGCGCCTGCGCTGGACGGGCGCATCACGGTTCGCTGAGCCATCCATCCTGAGCCATCCGTCCGGGGCGAGGGGCCGGGACAACCGGCCCCGACCTTCGGGCGATACGGTCGTCAGTCCCACGCCCCGATCAGCGACGCGTTGGTCCGGGCGTGGTGGCGCGCGATCCGCCGCCCCTCGCGGCCCGTGACGAACGGGCGGGCGGGGACGTTGCGGGACGTGTCCGACTGCGCCAGCTCGGGGAACAGGCGCAGGATCTCGCGCTGCGCGCCGCTGTCAAGCGACTTCATCGCCTCGGGCCCGGCATAGAGCGATTCGGTCCATGCGCCGTTCGACCGCACCAGCTCGTGCCCGTCGAACAGCATGTGCCAGTAGGTCACGGTGGTGGCGTCGCGCACCACGTCGATCCCGTCCAAGTCGGTCAGGTGCTTGGCCGCGACGAGGACCTGCCATTCGCCGCTCAGCTTGCGGGTCAGGTCGGACTGCACCAGCACCCGGTGCTGCGGCGAGACGATCAGGTCGGCTTCCGGCAGGCCGTTCCCGAGCGCGCCGGCGCGGATGCGGATCGGGCGGAAGGCGGGGTTCAGGTCCAGGTCGGCGGCGTCGAGCGTGCGCGATCCGATCCAGCGGATGCGGCGCATGCCGTTGTCGCGGGTGCAGACGAGATCGTCGCGCTCGAGCGTCTCGATCGCCCGGTAGCCGCTGTCGCAGGCGATGAGCGTGCCGGTGGTGAAGCAGGTCGGGGCGGCAAGCTGGGCGTTGCTGCGATAGGGAATCCAGGGCTGCACGCTGTAGATCGGCGCGTTGTCGACCCACTTGTAGTTCGCTTCGGTATCGAACTTCGGGAAGTACGTGTTGCCCTCGGCATCGGTGCGTTCGACAGCGAACAGGAACACCGTGCTGTTGTCGCCCATGACATCCGCATCGAAGTCCTTCATCGTGTGCGGTGCGTGGATGCGGAAGAAGTTCCCTGTCTTTTCGCCGTTCGGTCCAAGCTGTTCGAACAGTCCGCCGTGATACACCGAGATGCTTTGCCCGGCCGAATAGGGCACCCCGCCGATCGTCGTGTCCTCGCCGAGCCGCTGCGTCAGTTCATGGCGGTAGTTGTATTCCGGGTCGTCGACGCCGCTTTCGGTGAACTCGTACTCACCGTCATCGTCGACGATGGCCGTCTTGGAGTAGCTGGCGATCTTGGCCGAGAAGCTCGAACGGTAGAACGGCGTGCTTTCCGCCAGATCGCCGCTCCACGATCCCAGCTTGAGAGGATGGGGAAAGGTGAGGGTGGTGATGTAGTAGGTGGTGTCTGCCATGTCTCTGCCCCTTGCCAGCGGCCGTTCTGACCGCGTTTGGGGGCACGCTAGGAACGATGTGGTTAATCACTCCTTAACGGCAGCAAGATTTGTCTAAAGTTCTCGGCGCCTTATGTCGTTCTGTCCACAGATTCGCCCACAGACAGGCGGGCGACGGCGGCAGCGACGGCGCGGTCATGGTCCGATTCAGGGCCCGACGCTCCCGGCCGGAACCGCAGGCGGAACGCGGACAGCCGCGTTTCGGGATCGACAGGCGGGTAGCCGATAAGGTCCAGGCTGGCGGCAAGCGGCAGGTCGTTGTCGCCCGGGCTGATCCGGTCCGCCCACAACGCCAGCCCGGCAAATCCGAGCCGGCGCCAGTCGAAGCGCGGGCCGGGGTCGATCTTGCGGCCGGGCGCCATGTCCGAATGGGCGATCACGCCCGCCGGCCCGATCCCCCAGCGCGCCATGACCCCGCGCAGCAGATCCTCAAGCACCGTCATCTGCGCCGCGGCGAAGGGGCGGTCGCCGGGGTTCGCGATCTCGATCCCGATGGAATGCGAGTTCACGTCCTCGCGCCCGCGCCACGACCCCGCGCCGGCGTGCCAGGCGCGGCGATCCTCGGCGACCAGCGCCTCGGCGGTGCCATCCTCCAGAATCAGCCAGTGGGCCGACACCTCGGACGACGGGTCGCACAGCCGCGCGCGGGCGGACGCGCCATCGGCCATGCCGGTGTAGTGCAGGACGATCAGGTCCGGGCGCTGCGTCCCCCGGCGCTCCCCGTGGTTCGGGGAGGGCGGGATCACCTCGCGGCGGCGCGGTAGGGCGCGGGGTCCCAGCCGCAGACGAAGCCGTCGCCGTCGGGGTCGAGGCCAAGCGGATCGACCGCCGGGCCGCCCCTGGCGATGAACGCGGCCTGAGCGGCGGCCGGGTCGGCGTAGGACGCGCAAAGCTGCGGGTCGGCGGCGACGCGGCCGTAGCCCACCGGGCGGGCATAGACCCGCGTGCCGGGGCGGTGGGCGTTCGCGACCGCATAGGCCTGAAGCGTCGTGCCCCCAGGGGCGGCGACGACGGCGACGGGGGCCACCACCACCGCGCCCGCCGCGACCGTCTTTCTGGAGGCCAGCACCGGCTCGCTCGGGTAGGGGTCGATCGACGGCGCGCCCGCGGGCTTGCGGGTCCGCGCCAGCGTCGCCTCGGGCACCGGGCGCATCGAGTGGCCGCTGATCTGTTCGGGCGTCGGTGCCTTGACCGGCAGCGTCACCGGGACGATCCGCGGCGGATCCTCGCGCCGGCCCATCAGCGCGCTTTCGCGGGCGCGCAGGTAGTCGCCGTAGGGTGTGGCCTTGGCGCGGTAGTTCGGGTTCCAGCCCGCGTTTTCCCCGCAGGCCGCAAGCGCCAGCAGCGCACCCATCACCATGATCTGTCGACGCATCACTCTCTCCTCGCGCGGCGCGCGGTTATGGACGCTTCAGCCTACCACCAGCGCGACGGTTTGGCCGCAAAGCCCGCCGCCCGTTCAAGGACGGCGCCGTGGTTCAGAAGATTGCCTTCGTCCCACGGGCGCCCGATCAGTTGCAGCCCCAGCGGCAGGCCGTCCCCGTTCAGCCCCACCGGCACGGCAAGGCCCGGCAGCCCGGCCAGGTTCACCGTCACCGTGAACACGTCGTTGAGATACATCTCGACCGGGTCGGCGTCCTGCATCGAGCCCAGCGGGAATGCCGGCGAGGGCGTGGCGGGGGTCAGGATCGTGTCGATCCCGTCCGCGAACGCCTGGTCGAAGTCGCGCTTGATCAGCGCGCGGACCTTGCGGGCGCGGTTGTAATAGGCGTCGTAAAAGCCCGCCGACAGGACGTAGGTGCCGACCATCACGCGGCGCTGCACCTCGGGGCCGAAGCCCTCGGCGCGGGTGCGCTCATACATCTCGGTCACGCCGTCGCCCGCGGCTAGCGCGGCGCGGCGCCCGTAGCGGACCCCGTCGTAGCGGGCGAGGTTCGAGGACGCCTCGGCCGGGGCGATGACGTAATAGGCCGGCAGCGCGTATTTCGTGTGCGGCAGGCTGATGTCCACGATCTCGGCGCCGGCATCGCGCAGCATCTCGGCGCCCCGTTTCCACAGCGCGTCGATTTCGGGCGACATGCCGTCCATCCGGTATTCGCGCGGGATGCCGACGCGCTTGCCCCGGATGTCGCCGGTCAGCGCCGCCTCGTAGTCGGGCACCGGACGGTCGGCGCTGGTCGAATCCTTGGGATCGACCGATGCCATCGCGCCCAGCATGATCGCGGCGTCGCGCACGCTGCGCGTCATCGGACCGGCCTGGTCCAGCGAGGATGCGAAGGCGATCGTTCCCCAGCGCGACACCCGGCCGTAGGTCGGTTTCAGCCCGACGATGCCGGTAAAGGCGGCGGGCTGACGGATCGAGCCGCCGGTGTCGGTGCCGGTCGCGGCAAGGCACAGGTCGGCCGCCACGGCGGCGGACGACCCGCCCGACGATCCGCCCGGCGTCAGCGGCGCGTCGCCCGACTTCCACGGGTTCACGGCGTTGCCATAGACGCTGGTCTCGTTCGACGAGCCCATCGCGAACTCGTCCATGTTCAGCTTGCCCAGCATCACCGCGCCCGCGTCGAACAGGTTCTGGGTGACGGTGGATTCGTATTCGGGCAAGAACCCTTCAAGGATCCGGGACGCCGCCTGCGACGGCACGCCCCGCGTGCAGAACAGGTCCTTGATCCCGACCGGAATCCCGCACATCGACGGCGCGTCGCCCGCGCGCAGGCGCTTGTCGGCGGCTTCCGCCTGCGCCAGCGCGATGTCGGGCGTATGGTGGACGAAAGCGTTCAGCGGTGACCCTGCGTCGATCGCCGACAGGCAGGCGTGGGTCAGGTCGGTCGCGGTCACGTCGCCCGCGCGCAAGGCGTCCCGCGCCTCGGCGATCGTCAGCTGGTTCAGGGTCATTCCACCACCTTGGGCACGGCAAAGAACCCCTCGCGCGCGTCCGGCGCGTTGCGCAGCACCCGGTCCTGCATGTCGCCGTCGGTGACGACATCCTCGCGCCGCTTCAGGCGCATCGGCTCGACCCCGGTCATGGGTTCGATCCCGGTCACGTCGACCTCGTTCAGCTGTTCCATGAAATGCAGGATGCCGTTCAGCTCGGCGGCAAGCGCCGGCAGCGCCTCGTCGCGAACCGCGATCCGCGCCAGATGCGCGACCTTGCGGGCCTCGGAGGGGTCAATCGACATTCGGTTTTCCTTTCGCTTGGCCCGCGTTTACCGTCCGGGGCGAGACCCTGCAAGCCGCGCGGACCCGCGACCGTGAACGCCCGCCGCGCCCCGAAAAGGACCGGACGATGAAACTGACCTGGCTTGGCCACGGCAGCTGGCGGATCGAGATCGAAAAGGCGGTGATCCTGGTGGACCCCGCGCTGGATGCGAACCCGTCCTTTCCCGAGGACCGGCGCGACGAGGCGGTCGCGGGCACGACCCACATCCTGATCACCCACGGGCACGGCGACCACACCTCGGGCGTCCCGGCGCTTGCCAAGCGGCTGGGGGTGCCGGTGGTGGGGATCGCGGACCTCGTCACCTTCTGGTCCGAAAGCGAGGGGCTGGACGGCACCGGCTTCAACAAGGGCGGGACCGTGGACCTGAACGGCGCGAAGGTGACGATGGTCGCGGCCAGCCATTCCTCGGCGATGGAAGGGCGGGGCGGCCAGCCCATCTATGCCGGTCACGAGTCGGGCTACATGATCGCGGGCGAGGGGCACGTCGTCTATTTCAGCGGCGACACCGACATCATGGCCGACATGGACTGGATGGGCGACCTGCACAAACCCGACATCGGCATCCTGTGCGCGGGCGGGCACTACACCATGGACATGGCGCGCGCGGGCTATGCCGCCAGACGGTATTTCGACTTCAAGACCGTGATCCCCAGCCACTACCGCAGCTTCGCCGTGCTGGCGACGGACGCGGCCCCCCTGCGCGTCGCGCTGCCCGGCGTCGAGGTGATCGAGCCCGAGGTGCTGAACCCGATCGAGATCGCGCCCCGGACCGGAGCCACAGCATGAGCGAGCCACAGGTCTTTCCCACCGGCCCCGACCCCGACATGACCGAGGTGGACGCCGCCTGCCACTGCGGCGCCGTGCGAATGCGGGTGCGGCTGTCGGACGGGCTGCGCACCGCCCGGCGCTGCGACTGTTCGTTCTGCCGGATGCGCGGGGCCGTCGCGGTCAGCGCGCCGCTGGACGGGATCGAGATCCTGTCGGGGCAGGACGCCTTGGGCGAATACCGCTTCAACACCGGCACGGCGGTCCACCACTTCTGCAAGGTCTGCGGCATCTACACCCACCACCAGCGCCGCTCGAACCCCAGCCAGTACGGGGTCAACGTCGCCTGCCTGGACGGGGTGAGCCCGTTCGACTTCGCCGAGGTGCCGGTGATGAACGGCCGCGTACACCCCGGGGACGGCGGCGGCGGGCAGGCGGGCACGCTGGTTTATCGCCCCGACGCATGAGGGGCGCGGTGCCTGACGGCGCGCGCATGATTTCACGCGACGCCGCGCATGACGAGCTGTCCCGCGTGCTGGGGCTGCCCGCGTTCTATGGGCGCAACCTCGACGCCTTGGCCGACTGCCTGCGCGACGCGCGGCCCGACGCCGTGACGTGGCGCGACTTTGACGCCGCGGAACGTTCCCTGGGGGACCATGCGGCCGGGATCGCGCGGGTGCTGCGGGACGCGGGCGTGGCGCTGACGGTCGCCTGAGCGTCAGGCCGCGAACAGGCGGGCCAGCCGCGCCGCCTCGTCGGCAAGGCCGAAGGGCGGGTTGATCACGAACATCCCCGAGCCGGCCATGCCGTGCCCCGCCCGCGCGGGCGGAAACCGCACCTCGGACGCCAGCGCCCCGGCGCCCGCCGTTTCTGTCAGCTCACGCGCCATCGCCGCCTGCCGGTCGTCGCCGAGGATCGGATACCAGACGGCGATCACCCCCACGTTCCACTTGCGCGCCAGCCTGCCGACGATGCCCGGAATGCGGTCGTAGTCGGCCTTGACCTCGTAGCTGGGGTCGATCAGCAGCATGCCCCGGCGCGGCGTGGGCGGCAGGATCGCGTTCGCCATCTCGAAGCCGTCCTGACGGTGCAGATGCGCGAACCCCGCCACGTCGGCCAGCGCCGCGTGTTCCTGCGGGTGCAGTTCGGCCAGATGCGCCACGTCGCCGGGCCGCAGGAAGTGGCGCGCGATCAGCGGCGATCCGGGATAGGTGTCGGGTCCGTGGCGCGTCCGCGTCGCCGCCAGCGCGGCGCGGAGCGGATGGTCGTAGGGAAACCAGCCCCGGTCCAGCGCCCGGACGATGCCCGCGCGCGCCTCGCCGGTGCGCGCCGCCTCGGGCGCGGTCAGGTCGTAAAGGCCGCGCCCGGCGTGGGTTTCGGCGTAGGTGAAGGGCTTGTCCTTGCCCGCCAGCCGCGCCAGCGCCACCGCCAGCAGCGCATGCTTGTGGACGTCGGCCGCGTTTCCGGCGTGAAAACTGTGCTGGTAGGACAACATCCCCGACCCATAGCGCGCGCGGATGCCGTGCGGAAGCGGGGCGAAAGGACGCGGCGGCGCCAAGGGGGGAGGGGAGGAGGCGCCGCCGCACAACGCTGGCCCGGGGGAGGAGGAGGGCCGCGTATGAGGTGCGATGCAGACCGGGGAGGAGTGGCCGGCACCGCTGACGAACGACCCCGGGGAGGAGGAGGGGCCGCCGTGTTCCGTCGTGACCTTCGCCGCCCCGGGGGGCGGAAAGGTAGGCGGCGGCCCCAGGGAGGAGGAGTGGGCCGCCGCCTGATCCGCGTCGATCCGGGGAGGAGGATCGGATCGTCGCGTAACTGGTTGGCGGCACCCCAGGGGAGGGGAGGAGGGGTGCCGCCCAAGCCTGATCCCCAGGGAGGAGGAAGGGGTCAGGATCCGTGCTGCCCTTGCGGGGCCCGTTCGCTTCGTGTGCCAGACGCGGCACCGTGGCGTTCGTCTTGTCCCGAACATGGGCCAAATGCTGCAGCTGCACAATGGCGGAAAAGGTCTATGAGCCATGCGTCTGTTGCATGGAACGGATCCGCTCGCTGCCCCGCAAATGGCAGCGTCATAACGGCAACTGCTCGCACACAGCGAATGTTCAAGGTCTCTCCGGCGCGTCAGTCATGCAAATGACGCAACGTCCGTCGCTGCGCTCGCGCGCTTTACGCCACGTTCCCCGCCTGCGATGCTGCAATGCAACCCTGCCAGGACCGGAGCCCGCCCCATGACCATCGACGACCGTGTTCGTGACGTTCTTGCGACGATTTCGGTTCCGGGCGGCAAGACCCTGATCTCCGCCGATCTGGTTCGCGCCTTGCAGGTGACCGACGGCGCGGTCCGATTCGTGATCGAGGCGCCGGACGCGCAGTTCGCCCGCGCGCTGGAACCGGCGCGCGCACAGGCCGAGGCGCTTCTCAAGGCGCTTCCCGGCGTCAGCTCGGTCCAGATCGTGACAACCGCGCCCGCCGGACGCGCATCGCCCGTCGCGGCCCAAAGCGGCGCTTCGCCGTCAGCACCCGGCGCCGCGCCGAACCTCAAGATCGGCCGCCACCCAACGCCGCAGGCGGGTCCGCTCGCCATCCCCGGCGTGGACCGGATCGTCGCCATCGGGTCGGGCAAGGGCGGGGTCGGCAAATCCACCCTCACCACCAACCTCGCCGTCGCGCTGGCGCGCGAGGGGCGGCGCGTGGGCGTGCTGGACGCCGACATCTACGGCCCCAGCCAGCCGCGCATGCTGGGCGTGACCCAGCGCCCGACGAGCGAGGGCGACCGCATCCAGCCGGTGCGCGCGCATGGTCTGGTGATGATGTCGATCGGGTTGATGATGAAGGAAGGCGAGGCGCTGGTCTGGCGCGGGCCGATGCTGATGGGCGCGCTGCAGCAGATGCTGAACCAGGTGGACTGGGGAGATCTGGACGTCTTGCTGGTGGACCTGCCGCCCGGCACCGGCGACGTGCAGCTGAGCCTGTGCCAGAAGGCGCAGGTCACGGGCGCGATCATCGTCTCCACGCCCCAGGACGTGGCGATGATCGACGCGCGGCGCGCGATCGACATGTTCGACAAGCTGCGGACCCCGGTGCTGGGGCTGGTCGAGAACATGTCCGTCCATGTCTGCCGCAATTGCGGCCACGAGGAACATCTGTTCGGCCACGGCGGCGTCGCGGCCGAGGCGCAGGCGCGCGGCCTGCCGTTCCTGGGCGAGATCCCGCTGGACCTGTCGGTGCGGCTGGGCGGGGACGAGGGACGCCCGGTCGCGGCCGGACAGGGGCCGGTCGCCGACGCCTATATCCGCCTTGCCCGCCGGCTGGTCGCGGGCGGCATGGGCTGAACGGTTCTTTTCTGGTGGCTGATGTGGCGGGCGGTCCTGGTGGGCCGCCCGTTGTGACTCAAAGGCTGGGAAAAGGCGGGAACAGGCAGCCATCCTGCGAATCAACCCCCCGTGAATGGGCGTGAGGACGGCCGCTATTCTGTCCATCGCCCGACCGCTTTCCCGTGAGTCGGCGGAACGCCTCGGCGGATTTCTGCAACTTTGGGAATTGGTGGCACCGATCTGCCACAGCTCGCCCACGCACCACATATGGTGCTGGCGATATCCTCAGTCTCTACAGGTTCCATCTCTTCCGCAGCGCATCAGCTATGTTCTTGATCGGTTCTAACAACCGCACCGCCTGTCACCCGTTTTCACTCTCAACAATTCCGTTGCTTCCCATGAAATCCCATGGCATCCCTTTACTCACGGAAGGCGGATCAAGGGGCACCCAAGACCCCACGCCATAGGCAGGCTTCATACAGGCAGCCGTTCTTCCGAAAAACGACCCGGTCGCGTGCGAGCAGCATCTTCCCCAGGTGGCGCGACGAGCCGGGCGATCCCCGAAACTTCGGGGCCCAGGAATGGGAACGAGGGCGGCGGATCGGGCAGTGGCAGCGGCCCGATCCGCCCTTTCCCGTTTGGTGGCCCGGTACGGGTGGCCAGGCGGGCGGACAGTGGAAGGACGCGGGCTTGGCGCGCAGGTTCAGAGGCTCGGAAGAGGTCAAGGTCGACGCCAAGGGGCGCGTCTCGATCCCGGCCAAGTTCCGCCGCGTGTTCGAAAGCTGCGATCCCGACTGGGAAACCGGCAAGCGCCCGCAACTCGTCATTGTCTACGGCCGCACCGACTGGCGCCATCTCGAATTGTACACGCTGGAAGCGATCGAGGAAATCGACGCCCAGATCGACCAGATGCAGCGCGGCAGCCCGGAACGGCGACTGCTCGAATCCATCATGCACGGCGCCGCCGAGGAAGCCGAGATCGACCCCGACGGGCGGCTCGTCCTGCCGCAGAAGCTGCGCGAAAAGATCGGGCTGGACGAGCGCGCGTTCTTCGTGGCCGCGGGCGACTATCTCAAGGTCTGGCGCCCCGAAACCTATGACGAGGCCGAGGGCGACGAGGTCGAGGCGCTGGTGGCCGAGCTTGGCGAAGGCTTCGACCCCCGTTCGCTTCTGCCGCCAATCGCCCCCGTGCGCCGGATCGAATCGAGGGCCGACGACTGATGCCGGTCGCGGCACCCCATGTGCCGGTGCTGCTCGGTCCGTTGCTCGCGGCCGTGGCACCCGTGCGCGGCACCTGGATCGACGGCACCTTTGGCGCGGGCGGCTATGCGCGCGGCCTGCTGGACGCGGGCGCGGACCGGGTGATCGGCATCGACCGCGATCCGTCGGTGTTCCGCATGGCGCAGGCCTGGGCGGACGATCACGGCGACCGGCTGCGGCTGGTAGAAGGCACGTTTTCCGACCTCGACACCCTCGCGGGCGGGCCGGTGGACGGCGTGGTGCTGGATCTCGGCGTCAGCTCCATGCAGCTTGACCAGGCCGAGCGCGGCTTTTCCTTCCTGCGCGACGGTCCGCTGGACATGCGGATGGGCGGCGACGGGCCCTCCGCGGCGGACCTGCTGAACACGTCGGACGAAGGCCGCATCGCCGACGTGCTGTATCACTATGGCGAGGAACGCGCGGCCCGCCGGATCGCCCGCGCGATCGTCAAGGCACGCCCGCTGACCCGCACCGCCCAGCTGGCCGACGTGGTCCAGTCCTGCCTGCCGCGCCCGAAACCGGGACAAAGCCACCCCGCCACCCGCGCCTTCCAGGCGATCCGCATCTGGGTCAACGACGAGTTCGGTCAGCTTGTCGCGGGCCTTGCCGCCGCCGAACGCGCGCTGGTGCCGGGGGGCAGGCTGGCTGTCGTCAGCTTCCATTCGCTCGAGGACCGGATCGTCAAGCGCTTCATGCAGGGCCGCGCCAATGCGGCGGGCGGCGGCAGCCGCTACGCGCCCGAGGCGCCGCAGGACGCGCCCGCCTTCACGCTGCCCTTCCGCCGCGCGATCGGCGCGGACGAGGACGAGCTTGCCGCGAACCCCCGCGCCCGCTCGGCCTATCTGCGCGTCGCCGTGCGGACGGACGCACCGGCGGGCGAGGCCGACGACCGCACGCTGGGCCTGCCGCAACTGCCGGGGGGCGGCTGATGCGCGCGCTTCTGTATGTGATGACCGTCGCGGCGGTGATGGGTCTCGCCTTCTGGGCCTACCGCGAGAATTACCGCACCCAGGCCGCCATCGACGAGATGAACGGGATCCAGAACGAGATCGGGGGCCTGCGCGAGCAGCTGGGCGTCCTGCGCGCCGAATGGGCCTATCTGAACCGGCCCGAGCGGCTGCGCGACCTGGTGGACCTGAACTTCGAGCGGTTGCAGCTGGTGCCGGTGCAGTCGGGCCAGTTCGTGGACGTGGACCACGTCGATTACCCGAAGATCCGCGAGTTCCAGGGCCCGCCCGCGCCCGACGCCTTCACCGACCCCCAACCCGGGACGCCGACCGGGACACCCCCCGGAACGCAGCCCGGCGCCGCAGCACCCGCCGCCGCCGCACCCATCGCCCGCCCCGCATCCCGCCCCGCCGAAAGGGAGACTCAGCCGTGATCCGCACCCCCCTGCGCCCGCTGGCCCGCATCCTCCGCGCCCGCGAGGCGGGCGAGAACCCCGACGACATCGAGGCGGAAAACCGCGCCCGCCGCCATGCCGAGATCCAGGACAAGTCGCGCAAGCGGGCGTCGTTCCGGCTGTGGCTGATGGCATTCGCTTTTACCGCCGCGTTCGGCGCGGTCGGCATGCGGATGGGCGCGCTCGCGTCGTCAGACCCCACCGAGCCGCGGGCGCAGGCGACCGGCGCGCGCATCATCTCGCAGCGCGCCGACATCGTGGACCGGCGGGGGCGGGTGCTGGCCACGAACCTGTCCACCCACGCGCTGTACGCCCACCCCCACCAGATGGTCGATCCGCGCCGCGCGGCGACCGAGCTGGCGGCGATCTTTCCCGACCTCGACGAAAAGCAGCTGACCAAGGACTTCACCGGCAAGCGCACCTTCGTCTGGATCAAGAAGAAGCTCTCGCCCGAGCAGATGCAGGCCGTCCACGACATTGGCGAGCCCGGCCTTCTGTTCGGCCCGCGCGAGATGCGGCTTTATCCGAACGGCCAGCTGGCGAGCCACATCCTTGGCGGTTCGACCTTTGGCGCCGAGGGCGTGAGCAGCGCCGAGGTGCTGGGCATGGCGGGCGTGGAAAAGGCCTTCGACAACTGGCTGCGCGATCCCGCGAACGCGGGCGCGCCCCTGACGCTGTCGATCGACCTGACCGCGCAGGCCGCGATGGAGGAGGTGCTGTCCAACGGCATGAAGGTGATGAGCGCCAAGGGCGCCGCCGGCGTGCTGATGGAGGTTTCGACCGGCGAGGTGCTGGCGATGGCGAGCCTGCCCGACTTCGACCCGAACGACCGCCCGCGCCCGGCGCTCAAGGGCGATCCGTCCGACAGCCCGCTTTTCAACCGCGCGGTGCAGGGGCAGTACGAGCTGGGATCGACCTTCAAGCTGTTCCCGGTCGCGCAGGCGCTGGACGAAAAGCTCATCAACCCCAACACGATGATCAACGCCAGCTCGCCGATGAAGATCGGCAAGTACCTTATCCACGACTTCCACAACTACGGCGGCAGCCTGTCGGTCGCCGACATCCTGGCCAAGTCGTCGAACGTCGGCACGGTGCGGATCGCGCAGATGCTGGGCCCCGAGCGGCAGCAGAAGTTCCTCAAGGACCTCGGCCTCTTCGAGGCGACGCAGATCGAGATGACCGAGGCGCCGACCGGCAAGCCGCTGGTCCCGCAGCGCTGGCCCGCCGTCACGGCGGCGACGGTCGCGTTCGGCCACGGCCTTGCGGCGAGCCCGCTGCACCTCGCCTCGGCCTACGCCACCATCGCCAATGATGGGCACCGGGTGCGCCCGACGCTGGTCCATCGCCGCGACCATCCGCAGGGCGAACAGATCCTGTCGGCGCAGGCGGCGCAGACCGCGCGCATGATGCTGCGCGGCGTCGTCACCCGCGGCACCGCGCGCGCGGCCGAGGTCGAAGGCTATGACGTGGCCGGCAAGACCGGGACCGCCGACAAGCCCCGCCCCGGCGGCGGCTATTACGAAAGCAAGGTGATCTCGAACTTTGCCGCGATGTTCCCGGTCGAATCCCCGAAATACGTGCTGGTCGTGACGCTGGACGAACCCTCGGTCACCAACGCGGGCGGGGGAACCGCGCGGACCGCCGGCCTGACGGCCGCCCCGGTCGCGGCCGAGATGGTGCGCCGCCTTGCGCCCATCGTGGGCCTGCGGCCCGCCGCCGACGCGGACCTGCCCGTCATTGAAAACCGGACCCCGGCTGATCTAAAGCTCGTGACGAACTGAAGATGCGACGGTCCCGCGAAGGGACCGGCGCGCGAACAAGGGCGAGGTGACGGGTGACGGCGACGGGTGACGGCAAGCTTCTGTCCCGGCTGGGATTGCGGGCAAGGGACGGGCGCGACCCGACCATCACCGGCCTGTCGGTCGACAGCCGCTCGGTGCGCGACGGCCATCTGTTCGCCGCGCTGCCCGGATCGACCGCCCACGGGGGGGAGTTCATCACCTATGCGCTGCGCCAGGGCGCGGGCGCGATCCTGACCGACCGCCGCGGCGCGCAGATCGCCGCCGACGCGCTTGCGGCGTCGGACGCGGCCGTTGTGGTGGCCGAGGATCCGCGCGCCGCGCTTGCCGGCGCCGCCGCGCTGTGGTTCGCGGCCCAGCCCGAAACGGTCGTCGCGGTCACGGGCACGTCGGGCAAGACCTCGGTCGCGACCTTTACCCGCCAGATCTGGCAGGCGCTCGGCCACAAGGCGATCAGCCTTGGCACCATGGGCGTGCAGGGCGACTATGCCGCGAAGCTCGCCCACACCACGCCCGAGCCGGTGACGCTGCACCGCGTGCTGGCCGAGGCGGCTGCGGCCGGCGTCACCCACGCGGCGATGGAGGCGTCGTCCCACGGCCTTGACCAGCGGCGGCTGGACGGGGTGCGGGTGCGCGCCGGGGCGTTCACGAACTTCAGCCAGGACCACCTGGACTACCACGCGGATTTCGACGACTACTTTGCCGCCAAGGCGCTGCTGTTCGACCGCATCCTGCAGCCGGGCGACTCGGCCGTCATCAACATCGACGGCGATCGCGGCCAGCAGATGGCCGAAATCGCGGTGGACGGCGACCTGCGCCTGACGGCCGTAGGCCACGGCGACGCCTGCGACCTGCGCATCCTCGGCCAGCGCTACGACGCGACGGGCCAGGACCTGCGCTTTTCGCTGGACGGGCGCACGCATCTGGTGCGCCTGAACCTGATCGGCGGCTTTCAGGCGGAAAACGTGCTGGCGGCGGCGGGCCTCTGCATCGCCTCGGGCGACGCGCCCGACCGGGTGCTTGCGACCCTGCCGGGCCTGACCACCGTGCGCGGCCGGATGGAGCTTGCGGCGATGCGCGAGAACGGCGCGGCGGTGTTCGTGGACTATGCCCACAAGCCCGGCGCGGTGGTGGCCGCGCTGCAGTCGCTGCGCCCGCACGTCATGGGGCGGATCGTCATCGTGCTGGGCGCGGGCGGCGACCGCGACCGCGGCAAGCGCCCGCTGATGGGCGAGGCCGCGCGCGACTTTGCCGACGTGGTCTATATCACCGACGACAACCCCCGGACCGAGGATCCGGCCGCGATCCGGGCCGAGGTCATGGCGGGCGCCGGCCCCGAGGCGATCGAGGTCGCCGACCGGGCCGAGGCGATCCTGCGTGCGGTCGATGCGCTGCAACCCGGCGACGCGCTGCTGATCGCGGGCAAGGGGCACGAGACGGGGCAGATCGTCGGCAGCGACGTGTTCCCCTTTGACGACGCCGAACAGGCCTCGGTCGCGGTGGCCGCGCTGGACGGCCGCATATGACGCTGTGGACATCGACCGACGCCGCCACGGCCACCGGCGGGCGCGCCAGCGCCGACTGGGCCGCCACCGGCATTTCCATCGACACCCGCACGATCCGCCCCGGCGACCTGTTCGTCGCGCTGACCGACGTCCGCGACGGCCACGACTTCGTGGCGCAGGCGCTGGACAAGGGCGCGGCCGCCGCGCTGGTCAGCCGGGTGCCGGACGGCGTGGGCGATGACGCGCCGCTGCTGATCGTCCCGGACGTGCTGCCCGCGCTGGAAGCCCTGGGTCGCGCCGGCCGGGCGCGCACGGCTGCGCGGGTGCTGGCGATCACCGGCAGCGTCGGCAAGACCTCGACCAAGGACATGGCCGCCGCCGCGCTTGCGGACCAGGGCCGCGTCCACGCGGCCGAAGCCAGCCTCAACAACCACTGGGGCGTGCCGCTGACGCTGGCGCGGATGCCGCAGGACACCGACTTCGCGATCCTCGAACTGGGCATGAACCACCCCGGCGAGATCGCGCCCCTGTCGCGCATGGCCCGGCCCCACGTCGCGATGATCACCACCGTCGCCCCCGCGCATATGGAGGCGTTCGGCAGCCTTGACGGGATCGCCCGCGAGAAGGGGTCGATCATGGACGGCCTCGCCCCCGCCGGCCACGCGATCCTGCCCGAGGACCTGGACGTGACCCCGATCCTGCGCGACGCGGCCGACGCGGCGGCGGCCATCGTCGTGGGCTTCGGCCGCGACGGCGCGGCGAAGCCCTTGAAGTCCGAGGTGACGGCGGACGGACGGACGCAGGTCCGCGCCCGCATACTGGGAGAGACGGTCGATTTCACGCTGGCGAGCGCGGGCGCGCATTTCGTGATGAACGCCGTGGGCGTCCTCGCCGCCATCGCGGCGCTTGGCGCCGACCTGAAGCGCGCCGCGGCCGACCTTGCCCGCTGGCAGCCCTACAAGGGCCGCGGCGGGGTGGAACGGATCGGCGGCATCACCATCCTTGACGACAGCTACAACGCCAATCCCACCAGCCTCGCGGCGGGGCTGGAGACGCTGGCCCGGCTGGACGGTGCCCGCAAGGTCGCGATCCTGGGCGACATGCTGGAACTCGGCCCCGACGAGAACCGCCTGCACGCCGAGATCGCAGCGTATCCCGCGCTGCGGGACGTGGCGCTGGTCCATGCCTGCGGACCGCGCATGCGCCACCTGATGGACGCGCTGCCGCAAGCGAAACGCGGCATCTGGTCCGACAGCGCCGACGATCTGTGCGCGCGCGCGGCCGACCTCGTGCGCGCGGGGGACGTGGTGTTCGTCAAGGGCTCCAAGGGGTCGCGCGTCGCCCGCGTGGTTGACGCGATCCGCGAAACCCGCCAGACGCCGCCGCTCGACGCCCACAAGGGCGACCATTCCGCACCGCCCCCCGCCGCACCGCCCGCCACCGCGACCCCGGCCGAAACGAGAGCGACCACACCAAGGTCGCCCGCACCGAAAGGTTAATCCATGCTTTACTGGCTCACCAACCTGTCGCCCGATGGCAGCGGCGGCCTGTTCAACCTTTTCCGCTATATCACCTTTCGCGCGGGCGCCGCGTTCTTCACCGCCCTCGTGTTCGGCTTCATCTTCGGCCGCCCGCTCATCAACTGGCTGCGCCTGAAGCAGAAAAAGGGCCAGCCCCTGCGCGAGATCGGTCCCGACCACGTCCACAAGGGCGGCACCCCCACGATGGGCGGGATCCTGATCCTGTCGTCGCTCGGCATCTCGACGCTGCTGTGGGCGCGGCTCGACAACGCCTATGTCTGGATCGTGCTGCTGGTGACGATGGCCTTCGCCGCGATCGGGTTCGCGGACGACTACGCCAAGGTCAAGAAATACACCCACGCCGGCGTCTCGGGCCGGGTGCGGATGCTGCTGGGCATCGGCGTGGGGGTGCTGGCCGCGCTGGCGGTGATGTGGGTCAACCCGCCCGAGCTGTCGGGCCAGCTGGCGCTGCCGTTCTTCAAGCGGGCGCTCATCGACATGGGGCTGTTCTTCATCCCCTTCGCGATGCTCGTGATCGTGGGCGCGGCCAACGCAGTGAACCTGACCGACGGGCTGGACGGGCTGGCGATCGGGCCGGTGATGATCGCGGCCGGCACCTTCGGCGTCATCGCCTATCTGGTCGGCAACAAGGTCTTTGCCGACTACCTCGGCGTCCACTTCGTGCCGGGCACGGGGGAGCTTCTGGTGTTCGTCTCGGCGCTGATCGGCGGGGGGCTGGGATTTCTGTGGTACAACGCGCCGCCCGCGGCGGTGTTCATGGGCGACACCGGCTCGCTCGCGCTCGGCGGCGCGCTGGGGGCAATCGCGATCTGCGTCAAGCACGAGGTCGTGCTGGCCATCGTCGGCGGCCTGTTCGTGGTCGAGGCGCTGAGCGTCATGATCCAGGTCTTCTACTTCAAGCGCACCGGAAAGCGGGTGTTCCTGATGGCCCCGATTCACCACCACTTCGAAAAGAAGGGCTGGGCCGAGCCGCAAATCGTGATCCGCTTCTGGATCATCGCGCTGATCCTGGCGCTGATCGGGTTGAGCACGCTGAAGTTGAGGTGATGCGATGAGATTGCATGATCGACCAGCTTTTCGAGCATTTGCTGATTACGTTTATCGGGCGCTAAGTTGCGCGGCGATCGTTGTTGTAGTAGCTGTTATCGTCGCTCGTGTGCCGTTTGCGTGGTCCGGGACTTATCCTCTGACCATCGGTTGCTTGGTCGCGGCGGCCTTAGTGTCCCTTTTCGATGCCATCTCCACCTTGGCTGACGTTGTGAAGCTCAATTGGCCGACGGCTGTCATTGCCGCCATGATGACGCTTTCGCTAGTGGTGATGGTCGTAGTAGCGACATTGCACTCATGATCCCCGTCCAAGGCGTCACCGGTCAGACCATCGCCGTCCTTGGCCTCGGCCGCTCCGGGCGGGCCACCGCCGCTGCGCTCGCCGCCGGCGGGGCGGACGTCGTTGCCTGGGATGACAGCGCCGACACCCGCGCCGCGGCCGAGGGCGAGGGGCTGGCGCTCGTCGATCTGACCCGCGACCGGGGGTGGGAGCGGGCGATCGACGCGCTCGTCACCTCGCCCGGAATCCCGCATCTCTATCCCGCGCCGCACCCCGCGATCGCGCAGGCGTATGCGCGCGGCGTGCCGGTGGACAACGACATCGGCCTGTTCTTCCGCAGCTTCGCGAGCGAGGGGTGGGACGCGTTCGACACGCCCCCGCGCGTGATCTGCGTCACCGGGTCGAACGGCAAGTCCACCACCACCGCGCTGATCCATCACATCCTGACGCAAGCCGGGCGGCCGTCGCAGATGGGGGGCAACATCGGCACCGGGGTCCTGTCGCTCGATCCGCCGCAGGACGGCGAGGTGGTGGTGCTGGAACTGTCGAGCTACCAGACCGACCTGGCCCGCGCGCTGACCCCGGACGTCGCGGTGT
This sequence comes from Paracoccus marinus, assembly GCF_007018965.1. Classification (GTDB taxonomy): domain Bacteria; phylum Pseudomonadota; class Alphaproteobacteria; order Rhodobacterales; family Rhodobacteraceae; genus Paracoccus; species Paracoccus marinus. Next base: position 198,458 of record NZ_VJYZ01000004.1, on the reverse strand, counting down.
TCACCAACCTTTCGCCCGACCATCTGGACCGGCACGGCGGAATGGGCGGCTATTTCGCGGCCAAGCGGCGGCTTTTTTCCGAGGGCGGGCCGGATCGCTGCGTGATCGGCGTGGACGAGGCCGAGGGGCGCTACCTTGCGGGCCAGATGGCGCAGTCGCCGCAGGATGACCGGGTGATCCGCATTTCCGTGGACGAGAAGCTCGAGCGTTTCGGCTGGTCGGTGTTCGCGCTAAAGGGCTTCCTGTCCGAATACCGCAAGGGGCGGCAGGTCACCTCGATCGACCTGCGGGGGGTGCGCGGCCTGCCCGGCGCGCATAACCACCAGAATGCCTGCGCCGCCTATGCCGCCGCCCGCGCGGTGGGCATCGCCCCGCGCGAGATCGAGGCCGCGTTCGCCAGCTTCGCGGGTCTGCCGCATCGCAGCCAGACGGTGGCCGAGATCGGCGGCGTGGCTTTCGTCAACGACAGCAAGGCCACCAACGCCGACGCCGCCGAAAAGGCGCTGCTGGCGTTCGACAACATCCGCTGGATCGCGGGCGGGATGGGCAAGGAGGGCGGGATCGCCGCGCTGTCGCCGCTGTTTTCCCGGGTGAAGAAGGCCTATCTCATCGGCCATTCGGCCCGCGACTTTGCGTTGCAGTTGTCGGGAACGCCGCACGAGGTGGTGGAGACGATGGACGCGGCCGTCGCCCGCGCCGCGGCCGAGGCCGAGCCTGGCGACACGGTGCTGCTGGCGCCTGCGTCCGCCAGCTTCGACCAGTATCCGAACTTCGAAAAGCGCGGCGAGCATTTCGCGGCGCTGGTGGCGGCGTTGCAGGGGTGAGCGGCGCGCCCGCCGATCCGCCCGGCATGGTGCCCCCGGACCTGCATCCCGATCCCCGCCGCCAACAGGCGGTCCTTGTCGAGAGCCTGCGCCGGTACGGGGCGGTCCACGCCGACCTGATGCGGTCCTTCGCCGAGCATCTGACGCTTCATCCGATCGACGCGACGGCGCTGAGCGAGATCCTGTTCGCCGAGGACGGGGGTGCGCCGCTGACGCCCGCCGCGCTTGCCCGCCGGATCGGGCGATCGCGCCCGGCCACCACGGCGCTGGTCGGCCGGCTCGTGGCGCAGGGATATGTCGAGCGGGTGCCGCACCCCGACGACGGCCGCGCGGTGATCCTGAAAGGCGCCGCCCGCGTGGGCGAGGCGACGGCCACGTTCTTCATCCCCTATGCGGCCGCGCTGGACCGTGTTCTGGCGGCGCACGACCCGGCGGCGGTGGACCGGTCGGTCGCGCTGCTGGACGAGGTGACGGCGGCGATCCGCGATCTGGTGAAAAGATAGTTCCATCATGGAACCATTCGTGCGATGATCGCGGGGCCAAACGAAATTGTTCCCACATGGCCGACTTCACGTCCATCGTCATCGACCACCTCAACATCGGCGTGTCCGACCTCGACCGGGCCCTGCCGATCTACGAGGCGGCGCTGGCGCCGCTGGGGCTGGTCGTGCAGTTCCGGCCGCGTGCCGAGGACGCCCAGTCCCGCACGCGGATGATCGGGTTCGGACGGACGAAAGATCGCCCCGTCCTGTGGCTGGTGGACGCACAGCCCGTCGGCGGCCACACCCACGTCGCCTTCGCGGCCGAGACCCGCGCGCAGGTGGATGCCTTCCACCGCGCCGCGCTTGCCGCCGGGGCGCGCGACAACGGCGCGCCGGGCCTGCGCCCCTATCACCCCGATTACTACGGAGCGTTCGTCCACGACCCCGAAGGGATCAACCTGGAAGCGGTCTGCCACCGCCCGGTCGCCGCGCCGCACACCGGGTCCTGATCGGGGCGGCGTCAAGCCGGTCGGCCCTGCATGCTCAGGGCGCGCGACCACCCTCCCACGATGCGAGGTCGGACAGAAGCCGGGCCAGCGCCGCTCCGTCCGCCGTCAGCGCATAAAGCGGTCGCGCCTCCGGCCCGCGCCGTTCGACCAGGCGGTCCGCCTCGAGCTCGCGCAGGGCGCGCACCAGCACCCGCTTGGCCGGGGCGGTCAGAGCCGCCCGCAGGTCGGACATCGGGCGCGGGCCGTCGGTCAACGCCATCAGGATCGACGGCTTCCACCGCGCGCGGAACGATTCCACCGCCCGCGACAGGTCGCACCACGCGGCCAGCGCCTCGCGATTGGCGGCGTGGATCGTCGGACGGTCGGCCGCCCCCACAGCACCCGGCCCCCCAGCACCCGGCCCCCCTGCACCTGCGTCCGCGCGGGCGGGCGGGGTGTCAACATTGTCAGCCTTGGTCACGGACACGACGTGGACCATCCTTTCCCCATGAACAGGAGCCGACACATGAATACCCCAGTTTCCGGGCTACACCACATCGCCCTTCGCACGCCGGACGTGGACCGCACGGTCGCCTTCTACGAGGCGCTCGGCTACACCCGCGTCCACGGCTGGTCGCTGCCGCAGATCGACCTCAGGCGCGCGGTGATGATCCAGTCGCCCGACGCCGCCAGCTGGATCGAGATCTTCGACGACCGCGCCCGGGTTCCGATGCAGGGCGATCCGGCGCTGGATGGCCCGGTCGCCACCGGCGCGCTGGTCCATCTGTGCCTGCAGGTGCGCGACGTGACCGCCGCCATCGAAGCGGCGACGGCGGCTGGCGGCAGCCTGCGGTTCGGGCCGGAACGGCTTGACCTCGGGCAGCCGCCGGTTCGGGTCGAGAACGCGATCATCGACGGCACGGCGGGCGAGGTGATCGAACTGCTGGCCCCGCTCCGGTTCCCGGGCGACCGCGACGCCGGGGGCTGATGCCGGCAGGACGGGGCGGTCAGGGGGCTGGGCCAGGCGGTCCGATCAACTGTCCCGGAACGGCGCAATCGCTTGTAGCACCGCCGCCCCATCCACGTTATCCTGCCCCGCAGACCCGGACCAAACCGGGCAGTCCCGTGCGCGGGAACGTGGCAGAGGCAGTGACGGCGGTGATCCCATGACCGAGATGGTCTTCGGCTCGACGCGTGTGCGTTCGGGCGACCCTATCCTTCCGCGCTGGTGGCGCACGCTCGACAAGTGGACGCTGGCCTGCGTGGTCGGGCTGTTCGCGATCGGCATCCTGCTCGGCCTTGCCGCGTCCGTGCCGCTGGCCGAAAAGAACGGGCTGCCTCGGTTCTACTATGTCAACCGGCAGGGGATCTTCGGCGGCGTCGCGCTGGTCGTGATGTTGGTGATCTCCATGATGTCGCCGCGCCAGGTCCGCAGGCTGGGGGTCGTGATCTTCGCCGTCTCGTTCCTGACCGTGCTGGCGCTGCCGGTGATCGGCACCGACTTCGGCAAGGGCGCGACGCGCTGGCTGAGCCTCGGCTTCACCTCGATCCAGCCGTCCGAGTTCCTGAAGCCCGGCTTCGTGGCGCTGGTGGGCTGGTTCATGGCCGCAAGCCAGGAGGTCGGCGGCCCGCCCGGCAAGACGCTGGCGGCAGGCGCCACGATGGTGGTCGTGGTGCTGCTGGCGCTGCAGCCGGACTTCGGGCAGGCGTCGCTGGTGCTGTTTTCGTGGGGCGTGATGTATTTCGTGGCGGGCGCGCCGCTGGTCTATCTGCTGGGCGCCGCGGGCGTGGCGGTGGCGGGCGGCACCTTCGCCTATGCCAATTCCGAACACTTCGCGCGCCGGATCGACGGCTTCCTGTCGCCCGACATCGATCCGCGCACCCAGATCGGCTATGCCACCAACGCGATCCAGGAAGGCGGCTTCTTCGGCGTGGGCGTGGGCGAGGGGTCGGTCAAGTGGTCGCTTCCCGACGCGCATACCGACTTCATCATCGCGGTCGCGGCCGAGGAATACGGCTTCATCATGGTCCTGGCGATCATCCTTCTTTACGCGACCGTCGTGGGGCGCTCGCTGGTGCGGCTGACGGGGGAGCGCGATCCCTTCGTGCGGATCGCGGGCACCGGGCTTGCCTGCGCGTTCGGGGTGCAGGCGCTCATCAACATGGGGGTCGCGGTGCGGCTGCTGCCCGCCAAGGGGATGACGCTGCCGTTCGTGAGCTACGGCGGCTCGTCCATCGTCGCCTCGGCCATCGCGGTGGGGATGCTGCTGGCGCTGACCCGGACCCGGCCGCAGGGCAACATCGCCGACGTGCTGGGGCGGTCCGGGCGGTGAGCGGGCAGCCGGCGCACGGGCGCGGAAGGCTCGCGCTGATCGCCGCGGGCGGCACCGGCGGGCACATGTTCCCCGCCCAGGCGCTGGCCGAGCGGCTGCTGGCCGGGGGCTGGCGCGTCAAGCTGTCCACCGACGATCGCGGCGCGCGCTACGCGGGCGGCTTCCCGGCCGAGGTCGCGCGCGAGATCGTGCCGTCCGCCACCACCGCGCGGGGCGGGGTCGCGGGCAAGCTGGCCGCGCCGTTCAGGATCGGCGCGGGCGTCACCCGAGCGCTGTCGGACCTGCGCCACGACCGGCCCGCGATCGTCGTGGGCTTCGGCGGCTATCCCACCATTCCCGCGATGGGCGCGGCGCTGACGCTGCGGATCCCGCGCATGATCCACGAACAGAACGGCGTGATGGGGCGGGTGAACCGCCTGTTCGCCGCCCGCGTGGACAAGGTCGCCTGCGGGACCTGGCCCACCGTGCTGCCGGACGGCGTGGACGCGGTCCATGTCGGCAACCCGGTGCGGCAGGCGATCCTTGACCGCGCGGCCGCGCCCTACGCGGCCCCCGACGGCGGGCCGCTGCGGCTGCTGGTGATCGGCGGCAGCCAGGGCGCGCGCGTCCTGTCACAGACCGTTCCCGCCGCCGTCGCCGAACTGCCCCGCGACATCCGCGCCCGCCTGCAGGTCAGCCACCAGGCGCGGGCCGAGGACGTGGCCGCCGTCGCCGCCGCCTATGCCGCCGCGGGCGTCGTGGCCGAGGTGCAGCCGTTCTTTTCCGACGTGCCCGAACGCATGGCCCGCTGCCACGTGATCGTCAGCCGCGCGGGCGCATCGTCCCTGGCCGAGATCACCGTGATCGGCCGCCCGGCGATCCTGATCCCCTTCGCGGCGGCGACCGGCGACCACCAGTCCGCGAACGCGCGCGCGCTGGCCGAATCCGACGCCGCCGTGGTGTTGCCCGAATCGGTGCTGGACATTTCCAGCCTGACGCGCGACCTCAACGCGATTCTCACCGACGCCGCCCGTGCAAGCGCGATGGCGTCTGCCGCACTGTCGATGGGCCGCCCCGATGCGGCGGCCCGCCTGTACGACCTCGTCACGGAAATCAGCTCATGAACGCAGCCACCAAGCTTCCCGGGGAACTGGGCCCCATCCACTTCGTCGGGATCGGCGGCATCGGCATGTCGGGGATCGCCGAGGTGCTGATGACGCTGGGCTACGACGTGCAGGGGTCGGACGCCAGGCGGTCCAAGATCACCGACCGGCTGGAAAGCCTGGGCGCGCGCGTGTTCGAGGGGCAGCGGGCGGAAAACATCGGCGACGCGGGCGTGGTCGTCATCTCGACCGCGATCAAGAAGGGCAACCCGGAACTGGAAGAGGCGCGCCTGCGCGGCCTGCCCGTCGTTCGCCGGGCCGAGATGCTGGCCGAGCTGATGCGCCTGAAATCCAACATCGCCATCGCCGGGACCCACGGCAAGACCACCACGACGACGATGGTGGCCACGCTGCTGGACGCGGGCGGGTTCGACCCGACCGTCATCAACGGCGGCGTCATCCACGCCTATGGGTCGAACGCGCGGGCGGGCGCGGGCGAGTGGATGGTGGTCGAGGCCGACGAATCCGACGGCAGCTTCAACCGCCTGCCCGCGACCATCGCCATCGTCACCAACATCGACCCCGAGCACATGGACCACTGGGGCAGCTTCGACCGGCTGCGGCAGGGGTTCCTGGACTTCGCGTCGGGCATCCCGTTCTACGGCCTCGCCGTCTGCTGCACCGACGACGCCGAGGTGCAGGCGCTGGTCGGCAAGCTGACCGACCGCCGGGTGGTGACCTTCGGCTTCAACGCCCAGGCCGACGTGCGCGCGGTGAACCTGCGCTACGAGGCCGGAACCTCGCGCTTCGACGTGGCCTTGCAGGCGGAACGCGGCGACGACGGTGTCGTCCCGCTGATCGAGGGCTGCACCCTGCCGATGCCGGGCGACCACAACGTTTCCAACGCTCTGTCCGCCGTCGCTGTTGCGCGGCACCTGGGAATGAAGAAGGATGAGATTCGCGCGGCCCTCGCCAAGTTCGGCGGGGTCGGGCGGCGGTTCACCAAGGTGGCGGAAATCGACGGCGTGACGATCATCGACGATTACGGCCACCATCCGGTGGAAATCGCCGCCGTCCTCAAGGCGGCCCGGCAGGCCACAAAGGGCCGCGTCATCGCCGTTCACCAGCCGCACCGGTATTCGCGGCTCGCGAACCTCTTCGACGACTTCTGCACCTGCTTCAACGAGGCCGACGTGGTCGCCATCGCCGATGTCTATTCGGCGGGCGAGGAGCCGATCCCCGGCGCCAGCCGCGACGACCTCGTGCAGGGGCTGATCGCCCACGGCCACCGCCACGCCCGCGCGCTTCTGGACGAATCCGAGCTCGCGCGCCTCGTGCGCGAGCAGGCGCGGCCGGGCGACATGGTCGTCTGCCTTGGCGCGGGCACGATCTCGGCCTGGGCCAACGCGCTGCCCGAGCGCCTGCAGGTCAAGGCGGCATGATCGGCCCGCACCCCGAGCTGTGCGCGCTGGCGGCCCTCATGTGGGTGATCGCGGCGGTCACGGCGGCGCGGCTGCGCGGCGACCGGCGCGGGCGGGCGCTGTGGGCGCTGGTGGTGGCGGGGGTGCCGATGCTGGGCTGGCTGACGCTGGCCTGGGGGCCAATCGCGGGGCTTGCGGGCTTCGTCGCGGGCGGCGCGATCCTTGCCCGGCCGCTGCAACGGCTCAACGACACTTGACCCGTTAAGCCTGCCGCCGCTTCCGCCCGGGCCGCCCGCGCCGCGCGGCGGCCTGTCCCTTCGGGCCGGTTGCAAGCGCCCGCCACCTCGACTACGGCCTGCGGCGCGAAGGAGACATCCGCATGACCGACCTGCCCACCGTTCGCGGCACCCTGACCCCGGGGCGCCCGCTTGCCGATTTGACGTGGCTGCGCGTGGGCGGCCCGGCCGACTGGCTGTTCCAGCCCGCCGACATCGAGGACCTGGCCCTGTTCCTGCGCGCCCTCGACCCGCGCGTCGAGGTGTTCCCGATGGGGGTGGGGTCGAACCTGATCGTGCGCGACGGCGGCATCCGCGGCGTCGTGGTCCGGCTGGGGCGCGGTTTCAACGCGATCTCGGTGGACGGCGACCGGGTGACGGCGGGGGCGGGGGCGCTTGGCGCCCATGTCGCCCGCCGCGCGGCCGAGGCGGGGGTGGACCTGACGTTCCTGCGGACCATCCCCGGCAGCGTCGGCGGCGCGGTGCGGATGAACGCGGGCTGCTACGGAACCTATGTCGCCGACGCGCTGTGCGAGGTGCAGGTCGTGGCCCGCGACGGCGCGGTGCTGACGCTGACGCCCGGCGATCTCGACTTTGCCTACCGCTCGACCTCGCTGCCCGAGGGCTGGGTGCTGACATGCGCGACCTTCAGCGGCCCCGCCGGCGATCCGGCCGAACTTCAGGCGCGCATGGACGACCAGCTCGCCCGCCGCGACGCGACCCAGCCGACGAAGGACCGCACCGCCGGATCGACCTTCCGCAACCCGGCCGGCTACAGCTCGACCGGGCGGGCCGACGACACCCACGACCTGAAGGCGTGGAAGCTGATCGACGACGCGGGCCTGCGCGGCCACACCCTGGGCGGCGCGCAGATGAGCGAAAAGCATCCGAACTTCCTCATCAACACCGGGACCGCGACAGCGGCCGACCTCGAGGGCTTGGGCGAGCTGGTCCGCGCGCGGGTGCGCGAGAGGTCGGGGCACAAGCTGACGTGGGAAGTGATCCGGGTAGGCGATCCCCTGCCGCGCTGAGGGGGTCACGGGGCGCACGGCCACAGATGGGCGGACGCCGGTTCGGACCCGACCGTTCCCGAACTAGCCGGCGGGACGGGCCTCGGTAAACCGCGGCGCGGTGCCTTCGCATTCGACGGCGTAGTGCGCGGAAGCCGGCTTTCCGGCCTGCCCGTCGCCTGCGCCCGGCGCGATGTCGCCGATTCCGCCGTCCACGGTATCCAGCAGCGCCATGTCGGCCCGCCGAAGCGCGGCGGTCCGCAGCAGCGGATCGTGGAAATCAGCCTGCGGCGGAGGCTCGAAGCTCAGCGTCACCAGCACGACCCCGGTGCCGCAATATTGCCGTCGCTCCCAGCCTTCGATCTCGGGCGTGATGCCGCCCTCGCTCTCCATCCGGTGCGCGACGGGCGTGCCGCCGGGAGGCGTTGCCGTCAGGACGAAGTGGTCAGACCCGTCCGGCTCGACCATGACCGTCAGGTCCTGGCTCAGAACCGCCGTGCCGCCGGTGCCGTTGCTCAGCAACTGCTCGAGTATGTCGGAACCGGTCTGGGCCATCGCGCCGCTTCCCGCGAGCGCCAGAACCAGCGCCGCGGCAAGCCCGGCGGCGTTCGTCCCGCGCCTCATTTCCCGGCCACTCTGGGCGCCGCGCATTCGCCCCCGAACAACCCGTCCCGCGCGATCCGCTGGACGTGGCCCCAGCGGGCGGCATAGCTGTCGGTGTGGAAATTCACGACCGCCGTGATGCTGTTGGCGGCGGCGCGGGTGATGCCTGCGTCGGCCTTGGCGGGCAGGCCGTTGTCCAGCCAGAATGCCAGCGCCGAGCGGACTGCGTAGGGCGGTTCGGACAGCTTTTCGGGGTGTTTTTCAAAGTCGATCCGCTCGCCGAACAGGCGGGCGTGCGTCTGGGTGAAGGCGCGATAGTTCGCGCGGCCCGTCAGCTGCTTCAGCCCCCGGCCGCGGAACAGCCAGCCGTCGCCGCTTGCCACGTCGCCGTTGCCGTTGCGGTTGGCATAGGCGCGGTTCGCGATCGCCTCGGGATTGGCGGGGTGCTTGTCCGTGCGGCCGTAAAGCTCCGCCTCGGCCGGGTGCTTCGCGAAATAGGAAAACAGCGCCTTGAGCCCGGCGGGCGAGTAGTTCAGGTTCTCGTCCAGGCGGCCGTCGCTGCCGACCTCCTGCCGGACCTGGCCGAAGAAATGCGCGCGCCGGGCCGGGGTGTCGATCTTGCCGGTAAGCTGCCGCGCGGTCAGTTCGGCCGCAAGCCCATCCAGCCGCCGCAGGGGCGCGTCGGGAAACAGCTTGCCGAGATCGGCGGCAGTGATCGGCCCGCAGCCGTGCGGGTCAAGGGTCCTCGCCGCCCCTTGCAGCGGTCCTGCGAGCGCCGCGAGGTGCAGCGCGCCCCGGGGCGCTGCCTGACCGCCACGGCCAAGGGCCGGCGCGGTCGCGCGCGGGGCGCCGGAAGGTGCCGTGTCGGCATATGCGCGAAGCGCGGTTGCTGTCATGTCGCCTGCTCCCTTCCCGTCATCCGATCGCCGGTCGCGTCGTCCCAGCGTTGCAACCTTGATCCTACGGGTCAACCGTGACGTGCAGGTTAAAGCCGGGCGGGGCAGGCGATCGGCGGATTTCCGGCCGCGTCGGGGCAGGGCGCTATTCGCGAGGGGCGCGATAAACACCCTTTCGCGCTGGCCTTCTTTGCGGCTATCATCCGGCCACAAGCGTCGAAAACGGCGCAAGCGACAGGGGGCATGACGCCCCCGGTGCGGAACCCGGATCAACCGGGGGTGAACGAGGCGAAGACGTGGCGGGCGAGTCGAGCAGGACAGCCCACACCGTAGCAGTTCTGATGGGCGGACCCTCGGCCGAGCGCGAGGTGTCGCTGTCGTCGGGGCGCGAATGCGCGCAGGCGCTGCGGGTGGCGGGATATGAGGTCGTCGAGATCATTCTCGGCGCGGATCAGGGCGCGACCCTGCCCGCGCGACTGGCCGACGCACGCGCCGACGTGGTCTTCAACGCGCTGCACGGCAAGATGGGTGAGGATGGCCGCGTCCAGGGGCTGATGGACTGGCTGGGCGTGCGCTACACCCATTCGGGCGTCCTCGCCTCGGCCCTCGCGATGGACAAGACCCGCGCCAAGCAGGTGTTCCGCGACGCGGGCCTGCCGGTGGTGGAAAGCCGCCTTGCCACCGCAGCCGAGGTCCGCGCGCGCCACGTCATGCCCGCGCCCTACGTCGTGAAGCCGAACGACGAGGGCTCGTCGGTCGGCGTCTACATCGTACGCGAGGAAAACAACGGGCCGCCGCAGCTGTCCGGGGACATGCCCGAGCAGGTGATGGTCGAAACCTACGCGCCGGGCCGCGAGCTGACGACCGCCGTGCTGGGCGACCGCGCGCTCGGCGTGACCGAGATCGTCACCGAGGGCTGGTACGACTATGACGCCAAGTATCGCGCCGGCGGGTCGCGCCACGTCATCCCGGCCGCGATCCCGGACGACATCGCCGCCGCCTGCCTCGACTACGCCGTCCGTGCCCACAGGGCGCTGGGGTGCCGGGGCCTCAGCCGCACCGACTTCCGCTGGGACGACTCGCGCGGGCTCGCCGGGCTCGTGCTGCTGGAAACGAACACCCAGCCGGGCATGACGCCCACCTCGCTCGCGCCCGAGCAGGCGGCGCACGCGGGCATGGACTTCCCGGCGCTCTGCCGCTGGATCGTGGAGGATGCGCTGTGCAACAGCTGACCCGCCCCGGCGACCGCCACGCCATGCTGGGCCGCCCGGCGCCCGCGCGCCCCGCGCCCGCCCGCCCGCAGGCGCAGCCTCGCCCCGCGCGCCGCGATCCTGCACCGTCGCGGCTGGCCTATCGCCTGAACCGGATCTGGCTCACGCCGCTTTACCGCCGCATCCTGCGCGTGGGCCTGCCCGCTTTTGCGCTGGCGATGGTCGTGGGGCTGTACCTGTCGGACGAGACCCGCCGGGCCGAGATCAGCGGCGGCGTCACGGCGATGGTCGAAAAGGTCCAGACCCGCGACGAGTTCATGGTCCATTCGATGCGGATCGAGGGCGCGTCGCCGGTCGTGGACAAGGGCCTGCGGGCGATGCTGCCGGTGACGCTGCCCGCCTCCAGCTTCGACATCGACCTTGAGGCGCTGCGGGTCGCGGTCCTGAACCTTGATGCCGTCGAAAAGATCGAACTGCGGATCGAGCCGGGCGGCGTCCTGTCGGCGGTCGTGACCGAGCGCACGCCCGCGATGCTGTGGCGTCACGCGCGCGGGATCGAGCTTCTGGACAAGACCGGCCACCGCGTCGCCTCGGCCACGTCGCGCGACGTGCGCCCGGACCTGCCGATGATCGCGGGCGAGGGCGCGAACGCCGCCGCCGCCGAGGCGATGACGCTGATCGACGCCGCCGGCCCGATCCTGCCCCGCGTGCGCGGCCTGGAACGGATGGGCGCGCGGCGCTGGGATCTGGTGCTGGATCGCGGCCAGCGGATCATGCTGCCCGAGGATCGCGCGGTGCAGGCGCTGGAACACGCCATCGCGCTGGACCGCACCCGCACGCTTCTGTCGCGCGACGTGGCGGTGGTGGACCTTCGCAACGGCGACCGTCCCATCGTGCGGATGGGGCTGACCGCGCAGAACACGCTGCGCCGCGCGCGCGGCGAGCCCGAGATCGGCGCCGACGGCCGCATCATCGAGCCGCCGGAGGACGCGGCCAAGGCCGCCGCCAAGAAAGCGACGACGAAGAAAAACACGACGAACAAATCCACGGCCGCGACGAAGAAGCCTTCGAAGAAGGGCTGAGCGTCGCGGGCGGCACGACCGGCACGGGCAACAGGGACAGGCAGGGGCGACAAGGGCGATGGGCGATCTTTACCACGAGCAACGGGCGATGCGGCAGATGCGCCGGGCGGCGCTGGCGCGCGGGGTGATGGCGGTGCTGGACATCGGCACCTCGAAGATGTCGTGCATCGTCCTGCAGTTCGACGGCCCCGGCCAGTTCCGCGAGGAGGACGGCGTGGGCCCGATGGCCGGGCAGTCGAACTTTCGCGTGATCGGCGCCGCCACCACCCAGTCGCGCGGCATGCGCTACGGCGAGATCGAGACGATGGCCGAGACCGAGCGCGCGGTCCGCACCGTCGTGTCCTCGGCCCAGAAGCGCGCGGGCGTCCGCGTCGATCACGTCATCGCCTGCCTGTCCGGCGCGCGCCCCTCGTCCTACGGGCTTGCGGGCGAGGTCACGCTGGCCAGCGGCAAATGCGCCGACCATGACATCGGCGCGGTGCTGGCGTCCTGCGACGTGCCCGATTTCGGGCGCGGCCGCGAGGTGCTGCACGCGCAGCCCGTGAACTTCGCCGTGGACAGCCGTTCGGGCCTGTCGGACCCGCGCGACCACGTCGGCAACAAGCTGGCGGTCGATGTCCATGCCCTGACGATCGACGGCGACGCCGCCGGCAACCTCGTCCACTGCATCCGCCGCTGTGACCTGGAACTGGCGGGCGTCGCCTCGGCCGCCTATGTCGCGGGGCGCGCGGCGCTGGTCGAGGATGAACAGGAACTGGGCAGCGCCTGCATCGACATGGGCGGCGGCGTCACCGGCGTCTCTATCTTCGTCCGCAAGCACATGATCTTCGCCGACGCCGTGCGGATGGGGGGCGAGCTTGTGACCCAGGACATCGCGCGCGGGCTGCGCGTGTCCACGCAGATGGCCGAATGGCTCAAGACGCGCCACGGCGGCATCGAGGCCACCGGCCGCGACGACCGCGAGATGATCCAGGTCGATGGCGGCGCGGGCGGCCCCGCCCACGAGACCGGCGACTGGGATCACGACCGCCGCACCGTCAGCCGCGCCGACCTGATCGGGATCATGCGCCCGCGTGTCGAAGAGATTCTTGACGAGGTGCGCGCCGTGCTGGACGCCGCAGGCTTCGACTACATGCCCAGCCGCCAGATCGTGCTGACCGGCGGCGGCAGCCAGATCCCCGGTCTGGAAACGCTGGCCGCCCGCATCCTGGGCCAGAACGTGCGGATCGGCCGCCCGCTGCGGATCCAGGGGCTGGCGCAGAACATGACGACGCCGGGACACGCGGCGACGGTGGGCCTCGCGCTGTTCGCGGCGCATCCGCAGGACGAATGGTGGGACTTCGACATGCCCGTCAGCAGCCACGGCGCGCGCAGCGTCCGGCGCGTCGCTCGGTGGTTCCGCAACCACTGGTAAGTCGCCCGCCGCGCTTGGTTGGGGTGGATCACGAACATTCCACCAGATGATGGGGCGTGGGCAACATACCGCCCAAGCACGCCTGCGACCACGCCATATTTTGTGGATAACGCCCGTTTGAAGGTGACGCTGGCCGAGAATCGGACTACGCTGAACCTCGAGATTGGGATTCGACCGGGCGCCCAGACCCGGCGGCAGCGGAAAGGGCAGCGGGGATGTCACTGAACCTCATGATGAACGACGACGACGAGCTTCGTCCGCGCATCACCGTCTTCGGCGTCGGCGGCGCGGGCGGCAACGCGGTCAACAACATGATCGAGAAGCAGCTGGACGGCGTCACCTTCGTCGTCGCCAACACCGACGCGCAGGCGCTGGCGCAAAGCCGGTCGGAATCGCGCGTGCAGCTTGGCCCGAAAGTGACCGAGGGTCTTGGTGCGGGCGCGAAACCGTCGATCGGCGCGAAAGCCGCCGAGGAAACGATCGAGGATATCGTCGATCACCTGATGGGCGCGCACATGTGCTTCATCACCGCGGGCATGGGCGGCGGCACCGGCACCGGCGCCGCCCCGATCATCGCCCAGGCCGCACGCGAGATGGGGATCCTGACAGTCGGCGTGGTCACGAAGCCCTTCCAGTTCGAGGGCAGCAAGCGGATGCGGCAGGCCGACGAAGGCGTCGAGGCGCTGCAGAAGGTCGTCGATACCCTCATCATCATCCCGAACCAGAACCTGTTCCGGCTCGCGAACGAAAAGACCACCTTCACCGAAGCCTTCGCGATGGCCGACGACGTGCTCTACCAGGGCGTTAAGGGCGTGACCGACCTGATGGTCCGTCCGGGCCTCATCAACCTCGACTTCGCCGACGTGCGCGCGGTGATGGACGAGATGGGCAAGGCCATGATGGGCACGGGCGAAGGCACCGGCGACAACCGCGCCGTGGAAGCCGCCGAAAAGGCGATCGCCAACCCGCTGCTGGACGAGATCAGCCTGAACGGCGCCAAGGGCGTTCTCATCAATATCACCGGCGGCTACGACCTGACCCTGTTCGAGATGGACGAGGCGGCCGAGAAGATCCGCGAAAAGGTCGATGCCGACGCCAACATCATCGTCGGCTCGACCCTGGATCCGACCATGGAAGGCGCGGTCCGCGTATCCGTCGTCGCGACCGGCATCGACATGGCCAAGGCCGAGGCGAACCCCCGTCGCGGACTGTCCGAGCCGGTGTCGCGCGTGGCGCCCGCCGCGCACAAGCATGACGACGACCTGCCGGTGCCCGCGCGCCGCAGCCCGATCGTGTCCGAGCAGGCCCCGGCCCGCCCGGCCGTGCGCCATGACGCCGACGCCGAACACGACATGCCTGCGCCGGCCTACAGCCCGCGCGACGCCGAGCCGCGTTCGGAAGCGCGCCCCGATGTTCGGGCCGACGTTCGGGCCGAACCGCGTCACGAGCCGCGTCCCGAGCCCCGGCTTGCGGACCGGCTGAACGAACCGGCCGGCGGCTTCACCGCGCCGACCCGCGCGGCCGGCGGCCAGCGTCCCGAGGTGCAGGACCGCCTGGCCGGCATCCTCGCGCGCGCCGAAAAGGCCCGCGCCGAAAAGGGCGCCGCCCCGCAGCCGCGCGCCGCGGCCGAGCCGCAGCCCGAAGCGCCGCGCGGCCCCTCGCGCATCGCGGGGCTGGGCCGGATGCTGGAACGGATGACCCACCACGGCGACGCGGCCCCCGCCGCGCCCCGCGCCGGTGCCGGGTCGATCGCCGAACGCGTGAGCGACCGCATGAATCGCGCCCGCCCCGCCGAGACCGACTTCGACGACCTCGCGTCGCCCGACTCGGCCTCGGACAACGTGGAAATCCCGGCTTTCCTGCGCCGCCAGGCGAACTGAGACCGCTCTCGCGCGCGGAACACGCGCCGACGCCCGATCACCGATCCGGCACCCGAACGACGCGAAAAGGCCGCTTTCGAGCGGCCTTTCTTTTTGCAAAACAGCGAGTTGCGGCAGCAGCACCCGCGGAACGCCGCCGAGGCCGGGCGTTTGTTACATGCGGTTACAAATCGTTAATTGTTGCAGGACCTTCGCCGTCCTACCTCGGATGCAGACCGGCGTCAGACCGGTCGGCCCTCATCTTGCCCGTTCGGGCGGCCGGGCCACGACGGACGGGACGGACTCGGGAATTGACGGCGATGCAGACGACACTTGCAAGGACGGTGGATTTCAAGGGCGTCGGGCTTCACTCCGGCGCGCCCGCGCGCATGTCGCTGCGTCCGGCCCCGGCGGGGCACGGGATCGTCTTCGTCCGCGTGGACCTGCGCGACGCGGCCCCGGTGCCGGCGCTGTGGGACGCGGTCGTGCCGTCGCAGCTGTGCACGCTGCTGCGCGGCCCCGACGGCACCACGATCTCGACCATCGAACACATCATGGCCGCGCTGGCGGGCACGGGCGTCCATAACGTCCGGATCGAACTGGACGGCCCCGAGGTTCCGATCCTCGACGGCTCGTCCGCGGCCTTCGTGTCGGGCATCCTGGGCGCCGGGCTGGCGCAGCAGGACGCGCCGCTGCGCGCGATCCGCGTCCTGAAACCCGTCGAGGTGCGGCAGGGCGAGGCATTCGCCCGCCTCGTTCCCGCCGATCACCTGGAAATGGAGTTCGCGATCGACTTCGCCGACCCGGCGATCGGGGCGCAGACGAAGCGGCTGGACCTCGCCAACGGCGCTTTCGTGCGCGAGCTGATGGACAGCCGCACCTTCTGCCGCCGCGCCGATGTCGAGGCGATGCAGTCGAACGGGCTGGCGCTCGGCGGCACCTACTTCAACGCGGTCGTGTTTGACGGCGACCGGGTGCTGTCGCCGGGCGGGCTGCGCCACGACGACGAGCCGGTGCGCCACAAGATGCTGGACGCGGTGGGCGACCTTGCGCTGGCCGGCGCGCCGCTGCTGGCGCGCTATGTCGGCAACCGCGCGGGTCATAGCATGACCAACCGGCTGCTGCGGGCGCTGTTCGCGGACCCCACCGCGTGGGAATGGACCGACTGTTCCCCCGATCTCGCGGGGCGACTTCCGGGGGCGGGCGTGATCGCCCATGCCGCCCCCGCGCAGTCCCGGGCGGCGGTCGCCTGATCCCGGCCGGGTTCGGTGCCGACCTGATCGCGTGACACGATTGCAAGAGCGGATTGCGCGGCCCGATCGCGTGGACGACCCCGCCGCGCAGCCGCGTCGCGGGGCCGCCAGCCATTTGCCCGCAAACAGGAAATCGCCAAGCGGTTTGCGCTTTTGCGCCCCCTTGGTATGTGTGCTAGGGACAGCCGAGCCGCGCCTTCGACGCGTCGGCGGTGAATGTCCAGCGGCAGGCAGGAGCGGTATGGCAGGCTTGAAATCGGCAGCCCGGCGCGGGGCTTTGATCCTGACGGTCGCAACGCTGGTCGCCTGCGGCAACGGCTCGCGCCCCGGCAACGGCACCCGCCCGCCGGTCGAGGACTTCACGGCCGAACAGATCTACAAGCGCGGCGAATACGAGCTTGAGAACACCCGCCAGCCGGAATCCGCGATCTACTATTTCAGCGAGATCGAGCGGCTGTATCCCTATTCAGAATGGGCCAAGCGCGCGCTCATCATGCAGGCGTTCAGCCACCACCGCGCCAAGCAGTACGAGGAAGCGCGCGGCGCGGCGCAACGCTTCATCGACACCTATCCGGGCGACCAGGACGAGGCTTATGCCAAGTACCTGCTGGCGCTCAGCTATTACGACCAGATCGACGAGGTCGGCCGCGACCAGGGCCTGACCTTCCAGGCCCTGCAGGCGCTGCGCGAGGTGATCGAGGGCTATCCCGACACCGAATACGCGCGCTCGTCGATCCTCAAGTTCGACCTTGCCTTCGACCATCTCGCGGCCAAGGAGATGGAGATCGGGCGCTACTACCTGAAGCGCGGCAACTACGCGTCGGCCATCAACCGCTTCCGCGTCGTGGTCGAGGATTACCAGACCACGACCCACACGCCCGAGGCGCTGATGCGGCTGGTCGAGGCATATCTCGCCCTCGGCCTGACCGACGAGGCGCAGACCGCCGGCGCGATCCTCGGCCACAACTTCCAGTCGTCGCCGTTCTATCAGGACGCCTATGCGCAGCTGCGCGGGCGCGGCCTCTCGGCGACCCCGGCGGGGGACAACTGGCTGACGACGGTCTATCGGCAGGTCATCCAGGGCAAGTGGCTGTAGGCCGCGCGGCGGCGCGCGCGGCCTTGCCGATCGGGGGCGTCTGACATGCTGCGCGCGATGGACATCCGCGACATGCTGCTGATCGACCGGCTGTCGCTGGATTTCGCGCCCGGGCTGAACGTGCTGACGGGCGAGACCGGGGCGGGCAAGTCGATCCTGCTGGACTGCCTGGGCTTTGTCCTGGGCTGGCGCGGCCGGGCCGAGCTGGTCCGCGCGGGCGCGGCGCAGGGCGAGGTGACGGCGGTGTTCGACCTGCCGCCCGGCCACCCTGCGCGCGCCGTGCTGGCGGATGCGGGGATCGAGGTCGAGGACGACCTGATCCTGCGCCGCGTCAACGCCGCCGACGGCCGCAAGACCGGCTGGGTCAACGACCGCCGCGTGTCGGGCGAGGTGCTGCGGGCGCTGTCGGACAGCCTGGTGGAACTGCACGGCCAGCACGACGACCGGGGCCTGCTGAACCCCCGCGGCCACCGGGCGCTGCTGGACGCCTTTGCCGGGATCGACCTTGCGCCGCTGCGCGAGGCATGGACCGCCCGCCGCCGCGCCGCCGCCGCGCTGGCCGAGGCGGAAGCGGCGCTGGACGCCGCCCGCAAGGAAGAGGATTTCCTGCGCCACGCCGTGGCCGAACTGGAAAAGCTGTCGCCCGAGGCCGGCGAGGACGTGAAGCTGGACACCGAGCGGCGGCAGATGCAGGCGGCCGAGCGCATCCGCAGCGACGTGGACCGGGCGCTGCAGATCCTGTCGGGCGATGGCGCCGAGGGCGCGATGGTCGAGGCGGTGCGCTGGCTGGAAGGCGCGGTCGAGACCGCCGAGGGGCGGCTGGACCAGCCGCTCGAGGCGCTGGCGCGCGCGCTGGTGGAACTGGGCGAGGCGACGGGCGGGATCGAGGACGCGCTGTCGGCGATGTCCTACGACCCCGCCACGCTCGAGGCGACCGAGGAGCGGCTGTTCGCGCTGCGCGCGCTTGCCCGCAAGCACGACGTGCTGCCCGACGATCTGGCGACGTTGGCGGGGGAGTTGTCGGAGCGGCTCGCCGCGCTCGACGCGGGCGAGGCGCGGCTGGACGGGCTGACGCGCGCGGTCCGCGACGCCGATGCCGCCTATGACGCCGCCGCCGCCGCCGTGACCGCCGCGCGGACCGAGGCGGCGGGCCGGCTGGACCAGTCGATGGCCGCCGAACTCGCGCCGCTGAAGATGGAGCGGGCGGTGTTCGAGACCCGGCTGAGCGACGGCGAACCCGGCCCCGAAGGCCGCGACACCGTGGCTTTCACCGTCGCCACCAACCCCGGCGCGCCGTCGGGTCCGCTGGACCGGATCGCGTCGGGGGGCGAGCTGTCGCGGTTCCTGCTGGCGCTCAAGGTCAGCCTTGCGCGCGGCAGCGACACGCTGGTGATGATCTTCGACGAGATCGACCGCGGCGTCGGCGGCGCGACCGCCGACGCGGTGGGGCGGAGGCTGGCGCGGCTGGCCGAGGGCGCGCAGGTGCTGGTCGTCACCCACTCGCCGCAGGTCGCGGCGCTGGGAAGCCGGCATTTCCGGGTGGCGAAGTCGGTGGCGGACGGGATGACCACCTCGCGCGTCGAGGACCTGCCCGAGGCCGAGCGGGTCGAGGAACTGGCGCGGATGCTGGCGGGCGAGCAGGTGACCCCCGCCGCCCGCGACGCCGCGCGGTCGCTGCTGGGGCGGGGGTAGGCGGCGGGCTTGGACCGTCCTCCGCCATTCAGCTTGCGCTCTCAGCCCGCGTTGCGCCCCCGCGCCGCAAGTCGCGGCAGCATCGCCGAGAAATCGCGCCCGCGCCCGTCCTCGGTTTCTACGAAGCTGGTGTAAAGCTCGGTCGCGAGCTGCCCCATCGGCGTGTCCGCATCGACCGAGGTCGCGGCCTGCTGCGACAGGCGCAGGTCCTTCAGCATCAGCTCGGCTGCGAAGCCGGGGCGATAGCCGTTGTCGGCCGGCGACTTCGGCCCCACTCCCGGCACCGGGCAATAGGCGTTGGTGGACCACGACGACCCCGACGAGGTGGACACCACGTCGAACAGCTTTTGCGCGTCGAGATCAAGCTTCTGCGCCAGCGCGAACGCCTCGCAGGTGGCGACCATCGTCGCGCCCAGGATCATGTTGTTGCAGATCTTGGCCGCCTGACCCGCGCCCGCCTCGCCGCAATGGACCGCCTTCTGGCCCATGATCTCGAACAGCGGGCGCACGGTCGCGAACGCATCGTCGCTGCCGCCCGCCATGAAGGTCAGCGTGCCCGCCGCCGCCCCGCCGATGCCGCCCGAGACGGGCGCGTCCAGCGACCCCAGCCCGGCCGCCGCCGCCTGCGCCGCGACCTCGCGCGCGCTGTCCACGTCCACGGTCGAGCAGTCGCACAGGATCGCGCCCGGCTTCATCGCCGGGATCACCTGCGCCGCGACCGACTTCAGGATCTGCCCGTTCGGCAGCATGGTGATGACCACGTCCGCGCCCGCCACAGCCTCGGCCGCGCCGGTCGCCGGGGTCACGCCGTCCACATCCGCCGCTGCCGGATCGAAGCCCGACACCTCGTGCCCGGCCGCCGCCAGGTTGCGCGCCATCGGCGCCCCCATGTTCCCCAGCCCGATGAAGCCGATCTTCATGCCCGATCCTCCCATTCCAGTTCGTCCGCCCCCAGCGGCGCCAGCATCGCATCGACCGCCGCCGGCCCCGCATCCGCCGCCCAGACCGGCAAGCGGTCCTTGTCGATGATCTGCGCCCGCACCCCTTCAAGGAAGTCCGACTGCGCCGTCGCGCGGCGGGTGAAGCGGTATTCGCGGCTCACCGCGTCCTGCATTCGCTGGTCGCCCCGCGCCGCCCGCACCATCGCCAGCGTCGCCGCCATCGACAGGGGGGAGTTCCGGCGCAGCGGCTTCAGCGCCCCCTCGTCGCCCTGCTGTTCCAGCGCGGCCACGATGTCATCGACACCGCGGCCGCCGAAGGCCGACAGGTCGCGGTCTGCCAGCGCCGACGCGGGCGCGGGGCGGCCCTTCAGGCGCGTCACGTCGCCAGTGTCGGCCAGCATCTCCTTGGCCGCGTCCCATTCGGCCTCGGGCAGGTAGATGTCCGCAAACCCCGCGTGGATCGCGTCGCCCGCATCCATCCGCGCGCCGGTCAGGCCCAGATATTCCCCGATCCGCCCCGGCGCGCGGGACAGAAGCCAGGTCCCGCCCACGTCCGGGATCAGCCCGATCCCCGATTCCGGCATCGCCACCTGCGTCGTGTCGCCGACGACCCGGTGCCCGGCATGGCCGCCCACGCCCACGCCCCCGCCCATGACGAAGCCCTGCATAAACGCCACGATGGGCTTGGCAAAATCCGCGATCTCCGCGTTCATCCGGTATTCGTCGGCGAAGAAGTCCTGCCCCACCGCATGATCGCCCGCGCGCCCGGCATGATAGACCGCCGCGATGTCGCCGCCGGCGCAGAACGCGCGGTCCCCCTCGGCGTCGATGATGACCAGCGCCACGCCCGGATCGCCGCGCCAGTCGTCCAGCGCGCGGTGGATCGCCACCGCCATTTCATGCGTCAGCGCATTCAGCGCCTGCGGGCGGGTGAAGGTGATCCGGCCCGCGCGCCGGTCCTTGCGGATGGAAAGATCGCTCATGCCTGCCCCCGCTCGGCCAGAAGCGCGCGGCTGACGATCAGGCGCATGATCTCGTTGGTGCCTTCCAGGATCTGGTGGACGCGCAGGTCGCGCACGATCTTTTCCACCCCGAAATCGGCGAGGTAGCCATAGCCGCCGTGCAGTTGCAGGCAGTCGTTCGCGACCTCGAAGCTGCGGTCGGTGACGTAGAGCTTGGCCATCGCGCAGAACTTGGTGGCGTCCGGCGCCTTCCGGTCCAGCTTCCACGCCGCCTGGCGGAGAAAGACGCGGGCCGATTGCAGGGCGGTTTCCAGCTCGGCCAGCTTGAACTGCAGCGCCTGGAACTGGTCGAGCGTCTTGCCGAAGGCGCGCCGCTCGCCCATGTAGGCGACGGTCCGGTCCAGCGCCGCCTGCGCGCCGCCCAACGCGCTTGCCGCGATGTTCAGCCGCCCGCCGTCCAGCCCCGCCATGGCGTAGCTGAAGCCGCGCCCTTCCTCGCCGATCAGGTTCTCGGCCGGCACGTCGCAGTCGTCGAACTGAACCTCGCTCGTCGGCTGCGCGCGCCAGCCCATCTTGTCCTCGAGCGCGCCGAAGGACAGGCCCGCGGCCCCGTCCTCGACCACCACTGTCGAAATCCCCTTGGGCCCGTCCTCGCCCGTCCGCACCATGCAGACATAGGCGTCCGAATAGCCCCCGCCCGAGATGAAGGCCTTGGTCCCGTTCAATCGCCAGCCTTCGTTCGTGCGCTGTGCGCGCGTCCGCAGCGCGGCCGCGTCCGATCCGCTGCCGGGTTCGGTCAGGCAGTAGGAGAACACCTTTTCCATGCTGCACAGGTCGGGCAGCCAGCGCGCCTTGTCCTCGGGCTTGCCGAACTTGTCGATCATGCCGCCGCACATGTTGTGGATCGACAGGAACGCGCCGACGGCCGGGTCGGCCATCGCCAGCGCCTCGAACACCAGCGTCGCGTCAAGGCGGGTAAGGCCCGAGCCGCCGAAGTCCTCGGACACATACAGGCCGCCGAAGCCCAGCTGCGCGATCCGCGGCCACAGATCCTTCGGGATCGTGCCCGCGCGTTCCCAGTCGCGCGAATGGGGGGCGATATGCTCGGCCCCGAAATCGCGGGCCATGTCGAAGATGGCCTGCTGTTCCTCGGTCAACGCGAAATCCACGGGCGCCCCCTCCATTCGTCCGGCTTCTTCTGCCACGAAGTCATTGCCGAAATGTCACGCGCGGGCCAAGGCCTGCGCGCATCTTCTGTCCACACGTATCCTGCGCTATCCGGGGCGCAAGGCGCCCGGTGCCTGGCGCGCGCCCGGCGGTCCCGTCAGTCCATCGCCTTGAAGTTGAAGGCCGATCCTTCCTTGATCCCCGACGGCCAGCGGCTCGTGACCGTCTTGGTCCGGGTGTAGAAGCGGAAGGCGTCGGGGCCGTGCTGGTTCAGGTCGCCGAAGCCCGACTTCTTCCAGCCGCCAAAGGTGAAATACGCCAGCGGCACCGGGATCGGCACGTTGATCCCGATCATGCCGACGTTGACGCGGCTGGCGAAGTCGCGCGCGGTGTCGCCGTCGCGGGTGAACATGGCGATGCCGTTGCCGTATTCGTGGTCCATCGCCAGCTTCAGCGCCTCTTCGTAGGACGCCGCGCGGACGGTGGACAGGACCGGGCCGAAGATCTCTTTCCGGTAGATGTCCATGTCAGGGGTCACGCGGTCGAAGAGGTGCGGGCCCACGAAGAACCCGTCCTCGTAGCCCTGCAGGCTGAAGTCGCGGCCGTCCACGACCAGCTCGGCCCCCTGGGCCACGCCGGTTTCCACCAGCCGCAGGATGTTTTCCTGCGCGGCCCTGGTCACCACGGGCCCGTAGTCCACGTCGTCGCCGGCCGTCCACGGCCCGACCTTCAGCTTCTCGATCCGGGGCACCAGCTTCTCGATCAGGCGGTCGGCGGTTTCCTCGCCCACCGGCACGGCGACCGAGATCGCCATGCAGCGTTCGCCCGCCGCGCCGTAGCCCGCGCCCACCAGCGCGTCGGCGGCCTGGTCGAGATCGGCGTCGGGCATGATGATCATGTGGTTCTTGGCGCCGCCGAAGCACTGCGCGCGCTTGCCGGTCTGGGCCGCGCGTTCATAGATGTACTGCGCGATCGGGGTCGAGCCGACGAAGCCCACCGCCTGGATCACGTCGCTGTCCAGCAGCGCGTCCACCGCTTCCTTGTCGCCGTGGATGACCTGCAGCACGCCGTCGGGCAGGCCCGCTTCCTTGAACAGCTCGGCGATCATGTTGGGCACGGTCGGGTCGCGCTCGGACGGCTTCAGGATCACGGCGTTCCCGGCCGCGAGGGCGGGTCCCAGCTTCCACAGCGGGATCATGGCCGGGAAGTTGAAGGGCGTGATCGCGGCCACGACGCCCAGGGGCTGGCGCATCGAATACATGTCGATGCCGGGGCCGGCGCCGTCGATGAACTCGCCCTTCATAAAGTGCGGCGCACCGATCGAGAACTCGATCACCTCAAGGCCGCGCTGGATGTCGCCCTTGGCGTCGGGAAAGGTCTTGCCGTGTTCGGACGACAGCATCTCGGCCATCTTGTCCATGTCGCGGTTGATGAGATCGACCATCTTCATCATCACGCGCGCGCGGCGCTGGGGGTTGGTGGCGCCCCAGGCGACCTGCGCCTGCGCGGCCCGCGCGATCGCCGCGTCGATTTCCGCGCGCGAGGCGAGATCGACCCGCGCCTGCACCTCGCCCGTGGCGGGGTTGAAGACGTCGGCGGTGCGGCCCGAGGTGCCGGGCGTGGCCTTGCCGTCGATCCAGTGGTGAATGGCGCGCATGGCGGCCCCCTTGGTTTATGCGATGTCGCGCGGATCATGGCCTTGCGGAACTGCCGGGGTAAAGCGACGATCCGGCAAAAGCGTTTTGCAGGATTGCAGCGGTAGAATGGACTGGGACGACCTGCGCGTGTTTCTGGCGGTGGCGCGGACGGAAAGCCTGTCGCGGGCAGGCGCGCGGCTGGGCATGAACGCATCCACGGTCGGCCGGCGTATCGCCCGGCTGGAAGGCGGTCTGGGACGCGTCCTGTTCGCCAAGACGCCGCAGGGCTACGCCCTTACGCCCGAGGGGCAGCGGCTGGTGCCCCCGGCCGAAGCCGCCGAGCGCGCCGCGCAGGACGCGGGCGAGGCGCTGGCGCTGGCCGGCGGCCTGACCGGGCAACTGCGGATCGGGGCGCCGGACGGTTGCGCGAACTACCTGCTGCCGCAGGTCGCGGCCGGGCTCTGCCGCGATCATCCGGGGCTCGAGGTGCAGATCGTGGCGCTGCCGCGCGTCTTCAACCTGACCCGGCGCGAGGCGGACATGGCGATCGCCGTCAGTCCGCCGCAGACGGGGCGCGCTGTGGTCCAGAAGATCACCGACTACCGCCTGCATCTTGCCGCGCATGACGACTACCTTGCCCGTCACCCGCCCATCACCCGGCGCGCGGACCTGCGCGGGCACCGGATGATCGGCTATATCGCCGACATGATCTTCGACCGGGAACTGGACTACCTGGCCGAGACCGGGGCCGAGGCGGCGGCGCTGACGTCGAACTCGGTCAGCGTGCAGATGCAGGCGATCCGGGCGGGCGGGGGGATCGGCATCGTCCACGACTTCGCCATCCCCTTCGCGCCCGGCGTCCGGCGGGTGCTGGCGGACGAGGTGTCGCTCGGCCGCGCCTTCTGGCTGATCCGCCACGCCGACGACAAGCGGTCGGGCCGACTGTCCCGCCTGACCGAAGAGGTCACGACCGCCATTCGCCGCGAGGTTGCGCGGCTGGAAGCCGAGGTCGCGCGGGCCGAGGCGGGCAGGCCGCCCACCGCTGGGGACTTGACGCAGGGAAAACTCGCGTCAAGCTGAGGGGAACACGCCAATCCCGCCCGCGAGCAAGGAACGCCGCCATGATCGTCAAGCAGATCCTCGCGATGAAGTCCGGCCCGGATCATGTCGAGACGGTGTCGCCCGACGATCCGGTGTCGCGCGCGATCGAACTGCTGGCCAACCGCCGGATCGGGGCGGTGGTGGTGACGTCGGACGGCATCGCGCCCGAGGGGATCCTGTCGGAACGCGACATCGTGCGCGACCTTGCCCGCGGCGGCGACACGCTGTCGCGCAAGGTAAGCGACCTGATGACGCGCGAGGTCGCGACCTGCATCTGCGCCGACGACGCGCTCGCGGTGCTGGAACGCATGACCGAAGGGCGCTTTCGCCACCTGCCGGTCGTCGATGCCGACGGCCGCCTGATCGGCGTGGTGTCGATCGGCGACGCGGTGTCGGCGCGGCTGAAGGAGCTCGCGTCGGAAAAGGACGCGCTGACCGGGATGATCATGGGGGCCTGACGCCCTCGCCGACCTTGGGCCGATCCGCGCCGCGCTGCGGCATCACGCTTGCATGATCGGCGGGTTTGTGGTGCCACTTCGTCCCGGACGACATGGGGAACAGTGATGCGCATCGGCCTTTATCCCGGGACCTTCGACCCGATCACGCTGGGGCATGTCGACATCATCCAGCGCGCGCTGGCGCTCGTGGACCGGCTGGTGATCGGCGTTGCGATCAACCGCGACAAGGGGCCGCTGTTCTCGCTGGAAGAGCGGGTGGACATGGTGCAGGCCGAATGCACCGCCATCACCGCGAAGTTCGGCGGCGAGATCGTCGTCCACCCGTTCGAGAACCTGCTGATCGACTGCGCCCGCGACGTGGGCGCGCAGCTGATCGTGCGCGGGCTGCGCGCGGTCGCGGATTTCGAATACGAGTTCCAGATGGTCGGCATGAACCGGGCGCTCGATGCCAGCGTCGAGACGGTGTTCCTGATGGCCGATGCGCGGCGGCAGGCGATCGCGTCTAAGCTGGTCAAGGAAATTGCCCGGCTCGGCGGCGACGTCAGCAAGTTCGTGACGCCCGCCGTCAACAACGCGATGCGCGCGCGCTTCGACCCGCAGCGCGCCTGATCCCGCCCGTGGGGGCGACCGGAAGGATGTGCCAGATGACGCGCCAGACAAACGGCTACATGATGCCCGGTAACGCGCCCGGTAACGCGCCCAATAACGCGTCCGGTAACGCCCGGACAGGTGCCGCCCCCCTGCGCGAGCCGATGCCGATCCCCGATCCGACCCGCCCGCCGTTGCCCGATCCCGCCCCCGACCCGGGCCCCGGCCCTCGGCCCGCGCCGGCACCACGTCCCGGCGTCTGAAGGGATCGCCGAAAGCGTAAAAGGGCGCCCGAGGGCGCCCTGTGTCGTGGTTCGTGATGACGATACGCGGCGGGCGTCGCTCAGACGTTCTCGTCGGCCGCTTCGTCGCGATAGACGGGTGCGGCGAGCTTCGGCGTCTGGCCGGCGCCCAGCGGGTCTTCCTGGCGCTGGACCGAACCTTCGAAATGCGCGCCGGACTCGATAGCGATGGTCTTGTGGACGATGTCGCCCTCGACCCGCGCGGTAGCCGACAGGCGCACCTTGAGGCCGCGGACCCGGCCGACGACGCGGCCGTTCACAATGATTTCCTCGGCCACGATCTCGCCGCGGATGGTGGCGCTTTCGCCGACCGTCAGCTGGTGGGCGCGGATGTCGCCTTCGACGGTGCCTTCGATCTGGACGTCGCCCTGGGTGTGGATGTCGCCCTTGACCGTCAGGTCGGACGACAGGACCGAGGGTCCGGTGCGGCGGGTCTGGGCAGGCAGGTCGTATCCGGTATCCATCGTGCGGCTGCTTTCCGTTTCGTAGGTGTTCGTCGGTTGGCTACGGGGGCCGGGCTCGGTCACGCGGGTCTTAGAAAACATTCTCTGCAGCCTTGATGAAGCTCATGGGGTTCACGGCCTTCCCGTCCACACGCACCTCGTAGTGCAGATGCGGCCCGGTCGAGCGGCCAGTGTTGCCCATATCACCGATGAGGCTGTTGCGCGACACCTTTTGCCCGACCTTGACCCGAATCTTGGATAGGTGGCCGTAGCGGGTCTCGGTCCCAAGCTCGTGCTTGATCTTGATGAGATTGCCGTAACCGTTCATCCAGCCGGCATAGACGATGACCCCGTCGCCCGTGGCATAGATCGGCGTGCCGACCGGGCCCGCCATGTCGATGCCTTCGTGCTTGCGGTTCCAGCGCGCCCCGAAGCCCGAGGTATAGCGGAACGCCGACTTGATCGGCATCGCCAGCGGCAGCTTGCTGACCGCGATGCGGTAGCGGTTCACCTTGTCCAGCGAGACGACGATTTCCTGCGCCCGCGCCTCGGATTCCGAGATTTCGGCGTTGCCGCGCGACGAATAGCCCATCGGCGTCAGCGGACCGCCCTGGCCCGAATAGCCCTCGCGCACGGTTTCCAGCAGCTTGTCGCCATCGACGCCGACGTTCTGGAACATTTCGTCCAGCGGCTTGACCGACATCTCGACCGCGTCTTCCAGCTGGGCGAAGATCTCGTCGTTGCGGGCGACCAGCTCGTCGCGCTCGGTCGTGGCGGCGTCGGCCAGGCGCTGCGCCTCGGCGGCCTTGTCCTCGGCCTCGGTGCGGCGGACGGCGGCGGATTTCAGCTCGCCCGACAGGATGTCGAGCGCGGCGGTGACTTCCTCGGCGCGGTCGGCCGCGGGGGCGGCACCCGGGGCGGTCGCCTCGTCCGACAGCGCGGCCACGTCGCGGGCCTGTTCCTGCCCCGCCAGCACGTTGTGAAGCGACGCCTGCATGACGCCAAGCCCGGCTTCCAGTTCGCGGCGCTGTTCTTCGGACGCGAGCAGCTGGGTCTGCATCTGCGACACCTGGTCCAGGGCCGCGGCAAAGCGTTCCTGCGCGGCCAGCGCCTCGGCGGCGCGGGCGTCACGTTCGGTCGCAAGCGCGTTCAGCCGGTCCTCGAAGGCGCTGCGGGTGCGGGCGGCCGGATCGGCGGTGGTGCCGACGCTGACCGCGTCGGTCACGAGGATCGAGCTTGCGACGATGGCCCAGGACAGCACGATCGCGGTCCCGCCAAGGGCTGCGGCCTGCGTCATGGGCGAAAGGCGGACGAAGCGGGTGGTCTGGTCGGACTTCAGGAACAGCCGTTGTTCGGGGAGCAGACGCCCGAGGGCGGCGTTCATGCGGTTCGAAAGACTTTGCAGCACGTGTCCTACCTTCCAGAAGGGACGGGAACCGAGCCGCGGAAGGCCGTTCCGATGCCCCGGAATGCAGGCAACCGTGCCCTGTGAGCAACAAAGATTCCTCGCCGGGTCGGACTGTGCGCGATATGTCGCCGGAACCGGCGATATATTGCCGACGCGCGGGAACCAAACCGCATCTAGCGGCGCGCTGTTCCGTCCGGACCGCATGTGGACGTCACGTGCGACTTGACGCGGGTTGCAGGTCGCCCCGACGCGGCGCGGCGTCGGGGCAGCGATTCCGGTGTTGCCGCGACCGGGTCAGACGTGAATCGCGCCGTCGCCGCAGGCCAGCGCCGCCTCGCGCACCGCCTCGCTGACGGTGGGGTGGGCGTGGCAGGTCAGCGCGATGTCCTGCGCGGCCGCGCCGAATTCCATCGCCACGCAGATCTCGTGGATCATCTCGCCCGCGCCCGGCCCGATGATGTGGGCGCCCAGCACGCGGTCGGTCTCGGCGTCCACGACCAGCTTCACGAAGCCCTCGGCCTCAAGCATCGCCTTGGCGCGCGCGTTGCCCATCAGGGGGAACTTGCCGGTCTTGATCTTGCGCCCCGTGGCCTTGGCCGCGGCTTCCGTCAGGCCCACGTTCGCGACCTCGGGCGTGGTGTAGATGACGCCCGGGATCACGTCGTAGTTCACGTGCCCGTGCTTGCCGGCGATCACCTCGGCCACGGCCATGCCCTCGTCCTCGGCCTTGTGGGCGAGCATCGGCCCGGGGATCGCGTCGCCGATGGCGTAGATGCCGGGCACGCTGGTCGCCCAGTGACCGTCCACGTCGATCTGCCCGCGTTCGGTCAGCCTGACCCCCAGCGCGTCGAGCCCGAGCCCGTCGTGATAGGCGCGCCGACCCGTGGCGACCAGCACCACGTCGGTGTCGAGGGCAAAGTCCTCGCCCTTCTTGTTCTTGTAGATCACGCGCGGCCGCTCGCCCGAGGTATCCACGCCCTGCACGGCCGAACCCAGCTGGAAGCCCAGGCCCTGCTTGGACAGGATCTTCTGGAACGCCTTCTGCACCTCGGCGTCCATGCCGGGGGTGATCGCGTCCAGGTATTCCAGCACCGTCACCTGCGTCCCGAGCCGCGCATAGACCGAGCCGAGTTCCAGCCCGATCACGCCCGCGCCGATCACGACCATGGTGTTGGGGATCGCGGGCAGCGCCAGCGCGCCGGTCGAATCGACGACCACCCCGCCGGGGTTGTCGATCTCGATCCCCTTGAGCGCGGTCGGGACCGAGCCGGTGGCGACGACGATGTTTTTGGCCTCGTGTTCGGTGTCGCCCACCATGACCTTGCCCGGCGCGGTGATCCGGGCCCAGCCCTTGATCCAGTCGATCTTGTTCTTCTTGAACAGGAACTCGATGCCCTTGGTGTTGGTGGCGACCGTATCGGCCTTGTAGGACTGCATCTTTTCCCAGTCCACGTCGGCGGTCGCGTTCATCAGGCCCAGCGTGGCGAAGTTCTCGTGCATCTCGTGCAGCATGTGGCTGGAATGCAGCAGCGCCTTGGACGGGATGCAGCCCACGTTGAGGCAGGTGCCGCCCAGCGTCTCGCGCCCCTCGACGCAGGCGACCTTGAGGCCAAGCTGCGCCGCGCGGATCGAGCAGACATAACCGCCGGGGCCGGCGCCGATCACGATGAGGTCATACATCACTTGGTCCTTCGTTCCAGATACGACCGGGAAGCGGCCCCCGGATCATGGCTTCGCTTGGCCGCGCGGGGTCAGATCAGCGCGGCGATTGTCATCGTCATCGTGGCTATCATACCCGCCGCGAAGATCACCGAACGCCACGGCGTCCAGCCAAGCGCATAGGCGGGGACGTACAGCACCCGCGCGCCAAGGTAGATCCAGGCGCAGATGGCGGTCAGAAGGTTGTTCGACAGCGTGAACTCGACCAGCACGACGGCGATGATGAAGAACACCAGCGCCTCGAAGTGGTTGTCCACGGCGCGCCGAAGCCGCCCGGTCAGGTCCGAGAACTGCGGCGGCGCGTCGCGCGGCCCGGCGTTCCACTTCGACATGCCGTCGCGGTTCATCGACCACGCCGCCAGCCCGATCTGCAGCCCCTGCAGGATCGCGGCAAGGCCGAGGGCCAGAAGCTCGGGCGACGGGGCGACCGTCATGCCGTTTTAACCATGTGGAACTCGGACCCCGTGACCCCGCCGGCGGAGGCAAAGACCTGCTGCGCGCCGTCGAGATACGCCCTGGCGCGCGCCGGGTCGGCGACCTGGTACAGCACCCACGCGGTCCCCGCCCCCTCGCGCCAGACCTGAAGCACCGACAGCGAGGCGTGGCCCCGATCCTCGGCATCGGCGTCGAAGGCCGCGCGGAACGTGGCGTCGTCGGCGAAGTCGTAGCGGGCGATGATCTGGTCGGTCATGGGATTATCCTTTCGGTTGCCAAGGAAAACGGGTTCCGCCCGATCCGCTCCCGAGCGCAACAATGACAGCGAACGCAGGAAGCAGCAGGACCAGTTCCGGGGGCAATTTCAACACCACGGTTAGGAGAACAACATCCATCCTGTCGAACCACGCTGCGACAGCGCTTTCAGCAAAGGCACTTTGAGCGATCAAGCCTGCCAGCACGTAGAGCGCCATGATCTGCGTCACGATGTTCAAGAGGCGCGACACCCGGCCGGATTGTACAGGCGCCACCCCCACCTCGCTGGCGAAAACGAAGGCAGCGATGATTGCCAGGATTGCGACGATTGGGGCCCAAGTGCCGGGACGAAGGGGCATTCCGAAAAGGCCGAACAACGGGACCAGTGCCCCCGCGCCGATCAGCGCAAGGGCGATGGTCAACCGGAATGCCAAACGCGGCGTCACCTTGGGATCACAGGTCCATCAGCAGCCGGCGCGGGTCCTCCAGCGCATCCTTCACGCGCACGAGGAACGTCACCGCGCCCTTGCCGTCCACGATCCGGTGGTCGTAGCTGAGCGCCAGATACATCATCGGCCGGATCACGATCTCGCCCTTCACCACGACCGGGCGGTCCTGGATCTTGTGCATCCCGAGGATCCCCGACTGCGGCGGGTTCAGGATCGGCGAGGACATGAGCGAGCCGTAGACGCCCCCGTTCGAGATCGTGAAGGTGCCGCCCTGCATGTCGGCCATGGTCAGCTTGCCGTCGCGCGCCCGCGCGCCAAGCTCGCCGATTTCCTTTTCGATCTGTGCGAACGACTTCTGGTCGGCGTCGCGCACGATCGGCACCACCAGCCCGGTCGGCGTGCCCACCGCGACGCCCATGTGGACGAAGTTCTTGTAGACCACGTCCTGGCCGTCGATCTCGGCGTTGACCTCGGGGACTTCCTTCAGCGCGTGGGTGCAGGCCTTCACGAAGAACGACATGAAGCCGAGCTTCACCTTGTGCTTCTTCTCGAAGGCGTCCTTGTACTCGCCGCGCAGGTCCATGATCGCCGACATGTCCACCTCGTTATAGGTGGTCAGCATCGCGGCGGTGTTCTGGGCGTCTTTCAGGCGGCGGGCGATGGTGGCGCGGAGCCGGGTCATCTTCACCCGCTCCTCGCGCCGGGCATCCTCGGCGCTGGACGGCGCGCGGGGCGCCTGCGCCGGGGCGGCGGTCGGGGCCGGTGAAGCCTGCTGCGCGGCGGGGGCGGGGGCCTGGGTGCCCGCGCGCGCCACGTCTTCCTTCATCACCCGGCCGTCCTTGCCCGATCCCTGCACCTGGTCGCGCGAGACGCCCTTTTCGGCCATCGCCTTCTTCGCCGACGGCGCGTCCTCGATATCGGTGCGCCCGCCCGCGCGCGGCAGCATCTGTTCGGGACCGGCGCCGGGGGATTCGACCTCGCCCGCGGTTACGCCATCCTCGGCCCCTGCGGCCGAGCCGACGGGGTTGCCGCCCTGACGGCCCTCTTCGTAGGACCCGCCGACACCTGCTTCGACGGCCTTGCCCCCGGCGGCCTTGCCCTCAGCGGCCTTTCCAGTGTCGGAGGCGCCGGCGTCAGCGGACTGGCCGCCCGCCGCGCCCTCGGTGATGACGGCGAGCTTGGCCTTGGCGTCCACGGTCGCGCCTTCCTCGGCCAGGATTTCGGCCAGGATGCCGGATGCGGGCGCCGGAACCTCGACCGATACCTTGTCGGTTTCCAGCTCGCACAGCATCTCGTCTTGGGTGACGCTGTCGCCGGCCTTCTTGAACCAGGTGGCCACCGTCGCCTCGGTCACGCTTTCGCCGAGCGAGGGGACCATGACGTCAACCGACTTGCCGGACCCGGCCGCGCCAGATGCAGCAGGCTGGGTGGCAGGTTGCGCGGCCGCCTGCGGGGCAGGCTGGGCCGCCGCGGCCGCCGCCTTGCCCGGCGTCGCTGCGGGTTGCGGGTCGGCCGCGGGTTCTGCCGCAGGGGCGGCAGAAGCGGCGGCGGGGGCGGGGGCGGTTTCGGCACCCGCCTCGCCGATCTGCGCCAGAAGCCCGTTCGGGCCCACGGTCGTGCCTTCGGCCGCGACGATCTCGGCCAGGACGCCGGCGGCGGGCGAGGGGACCTCGACCGTCACCTTGTCGGTTTCCAGCTCGCACAGCATCTCGTCCACGGCGACGCTGTCGCCCGGCTTCTTGAACCAGGTCGCCACGGTGGCTTCGGTAACGCTTTCACCCAGGGCGGGGACGCGGACTTCGGTGGTCATGCTTGCTTCTCCAGTCCGAGCGCGGCGGTCACCAGCGCTTCTTGTTCAGCCTTGTGGCGCGACGCGAGCCCGGTCGCGGGCGATGCCATCGCGCTGCGCCCGGCATAGACGGCGCGCTTGCAGCGCGCGCCGATGCGGTCCAGCACCCATTCAAGGTTCGGCTCGACGAACGACCAGCCGCCCTGGTTCTTGGGCTCTTCCTGGCACCAGATCATGTCGGCGTCCTTGAACCGGTCCAGTTCCTTCGACAGCGTCTGGTTCGGGAACGGGTAGAACTGTTCCAGCCGCAGCAGATAGACGTCGCTCAAGCCCGCTTCGTTCCGTGCCGCCAGCAGATCGTAATAGACCTTGCCCGAGCAGATCACGACGCGGCGGATCCTGTCGTCGGGCGCCAGCTCGAAGTCCGACTTGCCGCGTTCGGCGTCGTCCGGCAGCACCCGGTGGAAGGTCGAGCCGGTCGCGAACTCGTCCACGGTGCTGACGGCGGCCGGGTGGCGCAGCAGCGACTTGGGCGTCATCAGCACCAGCGGCTTCCTGAACTTGCGCAGCAGCTGGCGGCGCAGGATGTGGAAATAGTTGGCGGGCGTCGTCAGGTTGGCGACGATCCAGTTGTCCTCGGCCGACATCTGCAGCCAGCGTTCCAGACGCGCGCTCGAGTGTTCCGGCCCCTGACCCTCGTACCCGTGCGGCATCAGCATCACGAGGCCCGACATCCGCAGCCATTTCTTCTCGCCCGACGAAATGAACTGGTCGAACATGATCTGCGCGCCGTTGGCGAAGTCGCCGAACTGCGCCTCCCACAGGGTCAGGGCGTTCGGTTCGGCCATCGAATAGCCGTATTCGAAGCCCAGCACCGCGTATTCCGACAGCATCGAGTCGATGACTTCGTAGCGCGCCTGCCCCTCGCGGATGGCGTTGAGCGGGTAGTACCGTTCCTCGGTCGTCTGGTCCACGAAGGCGGAATGGCGGTGGCTGAAGGTGCCGCGGGTGGAATCCTGGCCCGACAGGCGCACCGCGTGCCCTTCGACCAGCAGCGACCCGAAGGCCAGCGCCTCGCCGGTGGACCAGTCGAAGCCCGCGCCGCTGTCGAACATGCCGCGCTTGGCCTCCAGAAGCCGCGTCACGGTCTTGTGCATGTCCATGCCGTCGGGCACGCGGGTCAGCGCCGCGCCGATCTGGGCCAGCGTCTCGGGCGCGATGCCGGTGTCGCCCGGCACGTATTCCTTGCTTTCCGGCCCCAGCCCCGACCACTTGCCGTCCAGCCAGTCGGCCTTGTTGGGCTTGAAGTTCTTGCCGGTCTCGAACTCCTCGTTCAGGTGGGCCTGGAACGCGGCCTTCATGTCCTCGATCTCGCCCTCGGGGATCAGGCCGTCCTTGACCAGCCGGTCGGTGTAAAGCTGCAGCGTGGTCTTGTGACCCTTGATCTGCTTGTACATCGCCGGGTTGGTGAACATCGGCTCGTCGCCTTCGTTGTGACCGAAGCGGCGGTAGCAGATGATGTCCAGCACCACGTCCTTGTGGAACTTCTGCCGGAACTCGGTCGCGACGCGCGCGGCGTGCACGACCGCCTCGGGGTCGTCGCCGTTCACGTGGAAGATCGGCGCCTCGACCATCAGCGCGATGTCGGTGCAATAGGGCGAGGTGCGGCTGAAGCTCGGCGCGGTGGTGAAGCCGATCTGGTTGTTCACGACGATGTGGATGCAGCCGCCGGTGCGGTGCCCGCGGATGCCCGACAGCTGCAGGCATTCGGCGACCACGCCCTGGCCCGCGAAGGCCGCGTCGCCATGCAGCAGGATCGGCAGGACCGAGGTGCGGTCGGCGGTGTCGTTCAGCTGGTCCTGCTTGGCGCGGACCTTGCCCAGCACGACCGGGTTCACCGCCTCGAGGTGGCTGGGGTTCGCGGTCAGCGACAGGTGGACGGTGTTGTCGTCGAACTCACGGTCCGACGACGCGCCCAAGTGGTATTTCACGTCGCCCGACCCGTCCACGTCCTCGGGCTTGTAGCTGCCGCCCTGGAACTCGTGAAAGATCGCGCGGAACGGCTTGCCCATGACGTTGGCCAGCACCGACAGGCGGCCGCGGTGGGGCATGCCGATGGTGACTTCCTTGACCCCCAGCGCGCCGCCG
Source organism: Paracoccus marinus (assembly GCF_007018965.1). Classification (GTDB taxonomy): domain Bacteria; phylum Pseudomonadota; class Alphaproteobacteria; order Rhodobacterales; family Rhodobacteraceae; genus Paracoccus; species Paracoccus marinus. Next base: position 163,635 of record NZ_VJYZ01000004.1, on the reverse strand, counting down.
CGCTTGATGATCTGTTCCATCGCCGGGATCAGCGCCTCGCCGCCGTCCAGCCCGAAGCGCTTGGTGCCCATGTACTTGACGTGCAGAAACTTCTCGAAGCCCTCGGCCTCGACCAGCTTGTTCAGGATCGCCTTGCGGCCTTCCTGGGTGAAGCCGATCTCCTTGCCGTAGCCTTCGATCCGCTCCTTCAGCCACGATGCCTGCTCGGGGTCCGAGATGTGCATGAATTGCAGCGCGAAGGTGCCGCAATAGGTGCGCTTCATCAGCTCGACGATCTGGCGGATCGAGGCGACCTGCAGGCCCAGCACGTTGTCGATGAAGATCGGCCGGTCCATGTCCGAGGCGTTGAAGCCGTAGGTCGCGGGGTCAAGCTCGCCCAGGGGCGGCATCTCGCGCATCCCCAGCGGGTCGAGATCCGCGAACAGGTGGCCCCGGATCCGGTAGGCGCGGATCAGCATGATCGCGCGGATGCTGTCGAGGACCGCGCGGCGCAGCTGTTCCTCGGTCGCGGTGACGCCCTTTTCGTCGGCCTTTTCGGTGATCTTCTTGATCGCCTCCTTGGCGACGGCCTCGGACGCCATCGGCCATTCGCCGGTCAGCGCGGCGGTGTTTTCATCCGATGGCATCGGCGGCCAGTCGGCCCGCGCCCAGCTCGCCCCCGACGCCTCGCGCGTGACGGCCGTCTGCTCGTCGCCCAGACCCCGGAAGAACTCGTCCCAGGCGGCATCAACCGCCGCCGGATCGTTCGCCCACTGGCCGTAGAGCTGCTCGACATAGGCCGCGTTCGCGCCCTGCAGGAAGGAGCTGTCGCGGAAAGCGTCGTTGGGGGATTGGTCGTTCATTGGGTGACCTCGAGGGGATTGGGTTCGAAGCGGTTCGGGGCGGGCTGGGATGGCGCGGCAAGCATCAGCCCGAGGATAAGTGGCGGTGCGAAGAACACGAGAAGGAGCAGCGATAAAGGCGGCGCCGTTCCGAGAACCAAGCCGACGCCCCCGCTCGCCAGGAGAAGGAGCGGTGGGGCGACGGTCAGCGACAGCCACAAGGCGGAGAAGCCAGCATCGTGAAGCCTGCGCGCCGCAGCCGAAAGAACAGGCATGAAGAAGATGATCGTCACCAGCGCGGAGGCGAAGCCGGGGACCATGAACACGAAGCTGGTGCGAGGAAACTCCATGACGAAGCGGAACAGAGGTGTGTCCCGCACGGACCTGTCCATCCAGACCGCGAGCCAGAATGCGACCAGCCCTACAAGAACAAACTTCCAGAACTCGGCCCGCGGCGCGCGGCCCGAGAACTTTACATAGCTCCGCAGGCAGCGCCGCACCGCATCCGCCATGCTGATGCGCGGGGGCAACCGATAGGGGCGTGCGAAGTCCGTCATGTTCTCATCGTTTTCCGCCTCGCGCCGCCCCGGACCCGCCCGGAAGCGGCGCGCGGTCATCACCTTACCGGCCCATCGCCTTCAGCACGGCCTCGCCGAGACCCGCCGGGCTGTCGGCGACGACGATGCCCGCGGCCTTCATCGCCTCGATCTTGCTTTCCGCGTCGCCCTTGCCGCCCGACACGATCGCGCCGGCATGGCCCATGCGGCGGCCGGGTGGGGCGGTGCGGCCCGCGATGAAGCCCGCGGTGGGCTTCCAGCGCCCGGCCTTCTTCTCGTCGGCCAGGAACTGCGCCGCCATTTCCTCGGCCGCGCCGCCGATCTCGCCGATCATGATGATCGACTCGGTTTCAGGGTCGGCCAGGAACATCTCGAGGACGTCGATATGTTCCATCCCCTTGATCGGGTCGCCGCCGATGCCGACGGCCGACGATTGGCCCAGGCCCACGTCCGAGGTCTGCTTCACCGCCTCGTAGGTCAGCGTGCCCGACCGCGAGACCACGCCGACGCGGCCGCGCTTGAAGATCGAACCGGGCATGATCCCGATCTTGCATTCGTCCGGCGTCATGATGCCGGGGCAGTTCGGCCCGATCAGGCGCGAGGACGACCCTTCGAGCGCGCGCTTGACCTTCATCATGTCAAGGACCGGGATCCCTTCGGTGATGCAGACGATCAGCGGCACCTGGGCGTCGATCGCTTCCAGGATCGAGTCCGCGGCGAAGGGCGGGGGGACGTAGATGACGGAGGCGTTGGCGCCGGTCTTTTCCACCGCCTCGTGGACCGAGTTGTAGACCGGCAGGTCCAGATGCGTCGTGCCGCCCTTGCCGGGGGTCACGCCGCCGACCATCTGCGTGCCGTAGGCGATCGCCTGTTCGGTATGGAAGGTCCCCTGCGAGCCGGTGATGCCCTGGGTGATGACCTTGGTGTTCTTGTCGACGAGAATGGCCATGTGCGGCGTCTCCTTGGCTTGCTTGGTTCCGTCAGTGGATCGTCGCGGCACAGGCGGCGACAACCAGAATGCTTCCGATCGCGGCGATCTTCCAAATTGTCTATATGATGCCCTTCACGACACCATGTCTGTGCCAAGGCGCCGTTGGACCTTGACGATTAGCTTACCGGCCACGTCGACATCTTCCCACAGAACGATCATCCCCGTTTCCCCACCTTCGGTTTCGAAGGTGTAAACGGCGAGCGGGACAGGGGTTCCGGGCGTAACGCTGACCTCGGCCGGAGCGATCGTGCCGTCAGATGCCGCGACAAAATCGTCGAAGGTCTGGACCGCGCGCTTCGCGTCGGCGCCGGACATGTAGACGGCACAGACCGGGTCGTTCGGATCCTCGCGCTCCACGACAATGGCGATATCGGCCTTTTCCTCGAACCATACGTTCGGTTCGACCTCAGGGATGCCTACGGCGTCGGTCACCATATGGATTTCGCCGATGTCGCCGAGATCGACAAACCCGCCGCACGCCACGAACACGTATGTGACGAACTTGCCCAACCGCGTATCCTCTGCCGCAGCGGCAGCCGGGGCAGCCCCCAAGGCGACGGACGACAGAGCCGCCATGGCCACGGCACCTCCGAGGCGATGGAAGGATGTCCTTTTCTTCATTGGTGATGCGCCTTCACGGCTCTGTTCATCCCTTCACCGCCTTCACGATACTGCCTCGCCGCCGGTTTGGTGTCGAAGGTTCCCTGCGAGCCGGTGATGCTCTGGGTGATGACCTTGGTTTTTTTGTCGCCGAGAATGGTCATTACGGCTCCTGTTCGCTGGAAACGTTCACGGCGCGATCCTCAGGACGCGACGGACGATATTGTCTTGACCCCGCGCGCCCGTCGCGCGCGTCGATCTGCAATGAGGGACGATATCAGAACGGCACCTAGCAGGAACGTTCCCAGGTATCCGCCTAGATACACGCCCACGTCGCCCGCGGATTCGCAGCCTTCGGGGATTCTGGTTCCGTCGCCGGCGTCAATGCATTCCGCCAAGCGCTGATGAAACCAGACGGCGTAAATCATCAGGAAGACCGGCAACGCACAAGCAACCGCGACAGCGAGAACAAAGGTTTTCTGACCTTTCCGCGCAGCCCAGGCAGGCGCAAGCACGCTCGCAACTGCAAAAAGCAGAATGGCAGCAAGGATCAGAAAACCTGTCACCGGTCGTTACCCCTTGACCGCCTTCACGATCTTCTCGGCCCCGTCGCGCAGGTCGTCCGCCGCGATCACGTTCAGGCCGCTTTCGGCGATGATCTTCTTGCCCAGCTCGACGTTCGTCCCCTCAAGCCGCACGACCAGCGGGACCTGCAGCCCGACCTCCTTCACCGCGGCGATGATGCCTTCGGCGATGATGTCGCAGCGCATGATGCCGCCGAAGATGTTGACCAGGATGCCCTTCACGTTCGGATCGCTGGTGATGATCTTGAACGCCTCGGTGACCTTTTCCTTGGTCGCGCCGCCGCCGACGTCCAGGAAGTTCGCGGGCTCGGCGCCGTACAGCTTGATGATGTCCATCGTGGCCATCGCAAGGCCCGCGCCGTTCACCATGCAGCCGATCTCGCCGTCCAGCGCGATGTAGTTCAGGTCGTATTTCGACGCCTCGAGTTCCTTGGGGTCTTCCTCGGTCTCGTCGCGCAGCGCGGACACGTCCTTCTGGCGGTACAGCGCGTTGTTGTCGAAGCTGACCTTGGCGTCCAGAACCTTCAGCTGGCCCTGCGTGGTCACGATCAGCGGGTTGATCTCGAGCATCTCCATGTCCTTCTCGACGAAGGCCTTGAAGAGCAGCTTGACCAGCGCGACGCACTGCTTGACCAGGTCGCCTTCCAGCCCGAGGGCGAAGGCCACCCGGCGGCCGTGGAAGTCCGACAGGCCGGACGCGGGATCGACCGAGAAATCGACGATCTTCTCGGGGGTGGCGTGGGCCACTTCCTCGATGTCCATGCCGCCTTCGGTCGAGGCGACGAAGCTGATCCGCGACGAGGCGCGATCGACCAGCAGCGCAAGATACAGCTCGCGCTCGATGTCCGAGCCGTCCTCGACGTAGATGCGGTTCACCTGCTTGCCGGCGGGGCCGGTCTGGTGGGTGACGAGGGTCGCGCCCAGCATCTGGCGCACGTTCTCGGCCACGTCCTCGACCGACTTGGCAAGGCGGACGCCGCCCTTTTCGCCGGCTTCCGCTTCCTTGAACTTGCCCTTGCCGCGACCGCCCGCGTGAATCTGCGATTTCACGACCCAGAGCGGGCCGGGCAGCTCGCGCGCCTTGGCTTCGGCTTCGTCCGCGTTCAGGACGGCACGCCCTTCCGAGACCGGGGCGCCATACTGCTGGAGCAGCGCCTTGGCCTGATATTCATGGATGTTCATCCCGAACCCTCGCTGGAAAATCTGCCGCGACATCGCACATTACGCAACGAAAGCAAACCGCGAAGCGGGATCGCCGGTGGCAGCGGGTGCAAAAACCCGGGCTTGTGATCACGCCATTCAGTGGCGTGATCACAGCGGCTGCGAGCGGCTGCGTTTCGTCTTGCGCGCGGTGCAGGGGGGGCTGAAACGCAAAAGGGCGCCCCGCGGGGCGCCCTCGTCAGCCAGCTTCGGCCGTGTCAGGCCAAGTCAGGCCAAGTCAGGCCAGCGAGTTGTCGATGCCCTTGCAGGCTTCGACCAGGCCCTTGACCGAGTCGATCGACTTCTGCAGCATCGCCTGCTCGTCGTCGTTCAGCGTGATCTCGATCACCTTTTCGATCCCGTTGGCGCCGATGACGGTGGGCACGCCCACATACATCCCGTCAAGCCCGTAGGCGCCCTTCACGAAGGCCGCGCAGGGCAGGACGCGCTTCTGGTCGCGCAGATAGGATTCGGCCATCTCGATCGCCGAGGTGGCGGGGGCGTAGAACGCGCTGCCGGTTTTCAGCAGGCCCACGATCTCGGCGCCGCCGTCGCGGGTGCGCTGGACGATCGCGTCCAGTTTCTCCTGCGTGGTCCAGCCCATCTTGACCAGATCCGGCAGCGGGATTCCGGCAACGGTCGAATACCGGACCAGCGGGACCATCGTGTCGCCGTGGCCGCCCAGCACGAACGCGGTCACGTCGCGCATCGACACGCCGAACTCGAGGCTCAGGAAGTGGCGGAAGCGCGCGCTGTCCAGCACGCCGGCCATGCCCACAACCTTTTCATGCGGCAGGCCCGAGAACTCGCGCAGCGCCCAGACCATCGCGTCGAGCGGGTTGGTGATGCAGATGACGAATGCGTCGGGCGCGTGCGCCTTGATCCCTTCGCCGACCGACTTCATCACCTTCAGGTTGATGCCCAGCAGGTCGTCGCGGCTCATGCCCGGCTTGCGCGGCACGCCGGCGGTCACGATGCACACGTCGGCGCCCGCGATGTCGGCATAGTCGCTGGTGCCCTTGAAGCTACCGTCGAAGCCCTCGGACGGGCCCGACTGCGCAAGGTCGAGCGCCTTGCCCTGCGGCGTGCCCTCGGCGATGTCGAACAGGACGACGTCGCCCAGTTCCTTGATGGCGGCGAGATGCGCCAGCGTGCCGCCGATCTGACCGGCGCCGATCAGGGCAATCTTGGGACGAGCCATTGAAACCTCCGATGGTTGGCTTTGGGTCGCGGGTTAGTCGTTTGCCGGGCCGTCCGCAAGCGACGCGTTACGGACATGCGCGGGGCCTGCCACGGCGAACGGCCCGCCGGGTGGGGCGGGCCGTCGCGTCGGCTGGACAGTCAGGCAGGCGCCGCGATCAGGCGTCCGCTTCTTCCTCGTCCTCGTCGGTGTCGGCCTCGTCCACCTCGCCCGCCGCATCCTCGTTGATGCGGTCCTCGGCCAGGTCCGACAGGGTCTCGTCGGCCGCGACTTCCTGTTCCAGGATGTCGTTGAGCATGTCGGCCACGTCCTCCAGCCCCAGCAGCTCGGCATAGCTGCGCAGGCTGCCGTAGCGCGTGATCTCGTAATGCTCGACCGCCTGCGAGGCGAAGATGATCGCCGCGTCGCCCGCCGCCGTGCCGCCGAACTCCTTCAGCAGCGAGTCGCCTTCTTTCAGGATCCCGTCGATGGCGTCGCATTTCTCGCCCGAGGGCTTCTTGCCCATCGCCTCGAACACGCGTTCCAGCGTCTCGATCTGGCCTTCGGTCTCGTCGCGGTGGCTGGCGATGGCGTCGCGCAGTTCCTCGTCGGCGGCGGCCTCGATCATCTTGGGCAGGGCTTTGTAGATCGCCTTTTCGGCGTAGTAGATGTCTTTCAGGCCGTGTTCGAGAAGATCGGAAAGATCTTTGTCCTGCTGTGCCATGGTCCGGGTTCCTTCGGGGTCAGGGTCAGATTGGGGGACCGCCGTGGCGGCCGCGCGGTCATCAACGGCTCGCCCGCGGCTTCGTTGCAGCGTTGAACAAATATTCGCTGTCGCAAGGGGGCGGTGCCGCGGGATCGGGCAACGTTCCGCCGCTTGCCGCTCGGGGCGATTTCGGCAAGCGTTGGCGCGATCACCAGCGGGATTACCCATGAACCAGTCACGACCCTGCCGCTCGGCACCCTACCGCTCGGCGCTATATCTGCCGGCGTCGAACGCGCGGGCGCTGGACAAGGCGCGCGACCTGCCCGCCGACGCCATCATCTTCGATCTGGAGGATGCGGTCGCGCCCGCCGAAAAGGCGGCGGCGCGGGGTGCGCTGCGGGATGCGCTGGCGCGGGATTACGGCAACCGTGCGCGGATCGTGCGGATCAACGGGTTCGACAGTGAATGGGGCCGCGACGACGCGGCCGCCTTCGCGACCGGGGCCGATGCGGTGCTGGTTCCCAAGGTGAACGGCCCGGCCGATCTGGACGCGGTCGCGGCGGTGGTGCCGGGCACGCCGCTGTGGGCGATGCTCGAGACGGCGGCGGGCGTCCTGAACGCGGCCGCGATCGCGGCCCATCCCCGGCTGGGCGGGCTGGTCATGGGGACGAACGATCTCGCCCGCGAGCTTGGCTGCCGCGACCGCGCCGACCGGCTGCCCTTGCTGCCGGCGCTGGGGATGTGCCTGCTGGCGGCGCGCGCGCGGGGCCGGGTGATCCTCGACGGGGTTTACAACGCCTTTCGCGACGCGGACGGGCTGCGCGCCGAATGCGCGCAGGGGCGCGACATGGGGTTCGACGGCAAGACCCTGATCCACCCGGCGCAGATCGACATCGCGAACGCGGTGTTCGCGCCGACCGAGGACGAGATCGCGCTGTCGCGCCGCCGGATCGAGGCGTTCGACGCGGCCCTGGCCGAGGGGTGGGGCATAGCCGTGCTGGACGGCCGCATCGTCGAGAACCTTCACGTCGAAACCGCGCGCGCGACACTGGACCGCGCGGCCGCGATCGGCGCATTGTCGGGGTAGGGACCGCATCGGCCCCACCCTTCGACCAGTCGCCTTTGACCAGTCGCCCAAACCAGTCGCCTTTTGCCGTCGCCCGAACCAGTCGCCGCAGCCCGCAACAGCCACGGAAAGACCCGCCCATGTTTCTGCTGATCCTCGGAGTCGCGCTTTGGTGGGGCGCGCATCTGTTCAAGCGCATCGCGCCGCATGCCCGCGCCGGAATGGGGCAGGGCGGCAAGGGGGCCGTCGCCGCCGCGCTGATCCTGTCGGTGATCCTGATGGTGATCGGCTACCGCGCCGCCGACCCCGGCACGATCTGGTGGGGTCCGTCGCCGATGCTCAAGGGCATCAACAACCTGATGGTGCTGGTTGCGTTCTACCTGTTCGCGTCGTCGGGGTCGAAGAACCGGATCGGCACGCGGTTCCGGCATCCGCAGCTGACCGGCTTCTCGCTGTGGGCCGCCGCGCACCTGCTGGTGAACGGCGACCTGCCGTCGCTGATCCTGTTCGGCGGGCTGCTGCTGTGGGCTCTGGTCGAGATCGTCGTCATCAACCGCACCGCCCCCTGGGCCGCGCCCGCGCACCCGATCCCGATCCGCAAGGAATGGACGTCGGCGCTGGCGACGCTGGTGGTGTTCGTCGTCGTGGGCCTGATCCACGGCTGGCTCGGCCCCAACCCGTTCGGCATGTAGGGACCCGCGATGGCCACGATCTATCGCCTGCTGACCGAGGACGACACCCCGGATTTCTGCCACAAGGTCAGCCTTGCGCTGTCGAAGGGGTGGGCGCTTCACGGTCCGCCGACGATGGCGTTCGACGCGGCGCGCGGCGTGATGCGCTGCGGGCAGGCCGTTACGAAAGAAACCGCGGCCGAATACGCCCCCGACATGAAGCTGGGCCAGCAGTAGCGCCGGCCCGTGATCACGGGCGGCGGCGGTGCGCGCGGACCTTGTGATCGCAATGGTGGCACCGGTGATCACGCCGCGATCCAATCCGACGGATTTGCCGCATTCCTCTGGCGCAGGGCCGTGACAGCCGCCATAAGACCGCGTTAAGACCGACCGCAATCCCAGCCAGCCCGTACCGCCGCCTCGCGCCGCGCGACCCGGGCGCCAACGACAGGAGCGCCCCATGGGTGACATCCCCCGCGGCAACCGACCGCTGTCCCCGCATCTGCAGGTGTACCGGCTGCCGATCTCGGCGGTGACCTCGATCATGAACCGGATCACCGGGCACGCCATGCTCGCAGGCGTGATCCTGATCGTCTGGTGGCTGGTGGCCGCCGTCACCTCGGACCACGCCTTCGGCTGGGCCGACTGGGTGATGCGGTCGTGGTTCGGCTTCCTCGTGCTGGCGCTGTCGATGTGGGCGCTGTGGTTCCACTTTCTCGCCGGCATCCGCCACTTCTTCTACGACGCCGGCCACATGCTGGAAATCGACGAGGGGCAGAAGTCGAGCTGGGCGATCATCTGGGGGTCGGTGATCCTCACGCTCATCAGCCTGCTGCTGTTCTTCCTGGCCTGAGACCCGAGGTTCCCATGCGCTACATCACCCCCTTGAAGGCCGCCCGGGGCACCGGGGCCGCGGGCCCGTCCACCGGCACGCTGCACCACTGGGTCCTGACCGTGACCTCGGTCGCGCTGGCGATCCTGACGCCCGCGTTCCTGCTGGTCATGAGCCGCGCCGTCGGCCTGCCCCGCGAGGGCGTGCTTGCGTATTTCAGCAAGCCCTATCCCGCCATCGTCACCGCGCTGTTCCTGATCGTGGGCATGTACCACTTCGTGAAGGGCACCCGGAACATGATCGACGACTACCTGAGCCATACCGAGCGCAAGGTCGCGATCATCTTTTCCGAAATCTTCGCGTGGGCCGTCATCGCCGCCGCCGGCTACGCGCTGGCGCGGATGGCGTTGACCGCCGTCATCGTCTGAGGGGCCTTTCATGTCCGCAAACGCCGCATATCCGTACGAAACGCACGACTACGACGTTGTCGTGGTCGGGGCCGGGGGCGCCGGCCTTCGCGCCACGCTGGGCATGGCCGAGCAGGGGCTCAAGACCGCCTGCGTGACCAAGCTGTTCCCGACCCGCAGCCACACCGTCGCGGCCCAGGGCGGCATCGCCGCGAGCCTTGGCAACATGGGCCCCGACAGCTGGCAGTGGCATCTTTACGATACCGTCAAGGGGTCCGACTGGCTGGGCGACACCGACGCGATGGAATACCTGGCGCGCGAGGCGCCGAAGGCCGTGTACGAGCTGGAACACTACGGTGTGCCCTTCTCGCGCACCGAGGAAGGCAAGATCTACCAGCGCCCGTTCGGCGGCCACACGACCCAGTTCGGCGAGGGCCCGCCCGTGCAGCGCACCTGCGCCGCGGCCGACCGGACCGGCCACGCGATCCTGCACACGCTCTACGGCCAAAGCCTCAAGGAAAAGGCCGAGTTCTTCATCGAATACTTCGCGATCGACCTGATCGTCACCGACGGCGCCTGCACCGGCGTCGTCTGCTGGAAGCTCGACGACGGCACGATCCACGTCTTCAACGCCAAGATGGTGGTGCTGGCGACCGGCGGCTACGGCCGCGCCTATTTCAGCGCGACCAGCGCCCACAGCTGCACCGGCGACGGCGGCGGCATGGTGGCGCGCGCGGGCCTGCCCCTGCAGGACATGGAGTTCGTGCAGTTCCACCCGACCGGCATCTACGGCTCGGGCTGCCTCATCACCGAAGGGGCGCGGGGCGAGGGCGGGTACCTGACCAACTCGGAAGGCGAGCGGTTCATGGAACGCTACGCCCCCACCTACAAGGACCTGGCCTCGCGCGACGTGGTCAGCCGCTGCATGACGCTGGAAATCCGCGAGGGGCGCGGCGTCGGCGACGAAAAGGACCACATCTTCCTGCACCTGTCGCACCTGCCGCCCGAGACGCTGCACGAGCGGCTGCCGGGCATCAGCGAAAGCGCGCGGATCTTCGCGGGCGTGGACCTGACGCGCGAGCCGATCCCGGTGCTGCCGACCGTCCACTACAACATGGGGGGCGTGCCCACGAACTACTGGGGCGAGGTGCTAGCGCCGACGCCCGACGACCCCGACCGCATCTTCCCCGGCCTGATGGCGGTGGGCGAGGCGGGCTGCGCGTCGGTCCACGGCGCGAACCGGCTGGGATCGAACAGCCTCATCGACCTGGTGGTGTTCGGCCGCGCCGCGGCGATCCGCGCGGGCGAGGTGATCGACCGCGCGGCATCCATCCCCGGCACCAACATGGCCGAGGTGGATCGGGCGCTGTCGCGCTTTGACGCGCTGCGCCACGCGAACGGCGGCACGCCCGCGGCCAAGCTGCGCAACGACATGCAGCGCACCATGCAGGCGGACGCTGCGGTGTTCCGCACCGACAAGACGCTGGCCGAGGGCGTCGAGAAGATGTCGCGGATCGCGGCGCAGATGGCCGACCTGCGCGTCACCGACCGGACGATGATCTGGAACAGCGACCTGATGGAAACGCTGGAGCTGACGAACCTCATGCCCAATGCGCTTGCGACCATCGTCGCAGCCGAGGCGCGCAAGGAATCGCGCGGCGCCCACGCGCACGAGGACTATCCCGAGCGGGACGACGCCAACTGGCGCAAGCATTCGCTTGCGTGGGTCGAAGGAAATGAAGTCAAACTGGCCTACCGCCCCGTCCACCTCGAGCCGCTGACCACGCTCGACGAAGGCGGGATCGATCCGAAGAAGATAGCTCCCAAAGCGAGGGTTTACTGATGCGCCATTCCTTCCTTGCCGTGACCGCGGCCGCGCTTGCCCTGTCGGGCTGCGTCGCCGCCGTTCCCGTCGCGCCGACGCCGGTCCCGACCGCCCCGATCGTCGTCGCCCCGCCGGCCCCCAGCGTCGCCAGCGGCTCGCGTGCCGCCGCGACCCGCGTCGTCAACATCGAGATGGCCAAGCGCCTGCCGGGCCGCAACGTCGCGCCCTACACCTCGTGCGTGCTGGACAACGCGACCGACGCCGAGATCGCGGACCTGTCCACGCTGTCGGGCCAGGCCAGCGCCGCCGACGCGGTCGCTAACATCGTCCGCCGTTCGGGCACGACCGCCTGCATCGGCCGGGTGGCCGTCGCCTGACATGGGCGCGCGGGCCATCCTCGCCGCGGCATCCCTGTCGCTTGCAGGGTTGGCCGCATGCGCGCCGCCGGTCCCGGTGCCGGTCGAACAGGCGGAACGCGACTGCCTCTACGACGCGGTGTCGGCCCGGTCGCCCCGGACCTCGATCGCGATCGGCATCGGCTCGGGCGGCCGCACGGGCCTGGGCGTGTCGACCGAGTTCTCGCCCGACTACCTGTCGGGCCGCACGCCGTCGCAGGCATTCGACGCCTGCGTCCGGCGGCGGTCGGGGCGGGCGCCCGTGACGCCGCTTGCCGGCCAGCCCGGCTGGGGCGGCTGACGATTTCCACGGCCGGCGGGGTGTCCGCCGGTCGCCTCACCCGAACCGGCGGCCGGTCCGCCGGGCCGCGACCCACGTGATGTCGGACGGGCGCCCGTGCCCGGCCCCCGCAGACCGAAGGACAGGATCATGGTCCAGTTTACGCTTCCCAAGAACAGCCGCATCACGGTCGGCAAGACCTGGCCCAAGCCCGAGGGCGCGACCCGGCTGAAGCGGTTCAACATCTACCGCTACGACCCGGAAAGCGGCCTGAACCCGCGGCTCGACACCTACTGGATCGACCTCGACCGCTGCGGGCCGATGGTTCTGGACGCGCTCATCAAGATCAAGAACGAGATCGACCCGACGCTGACCTTCCGCCGGTCCTGCCGCGAGGGGATCTGCGGGTCCTGCGCCATGGTCATCGGCGGCGGCAACCACCTCGCCTGCATCTACGGCATCGACGAGGTGAAGGGCGACATCAGCATCTACCCGCTGCCGCACATGCCGGTGGTCAAGGACCTGGTGCCGGACCTGACCCATTTCTACGCCCAGCACGCCAGCGTGAACCCGTACCTTATGACGGAAACACCGACGCCGACCAAGGAATGGCGCCAGTCGATCGAGGACCGCAAGAAGCTCGACGGGCTTTACGAATGCATCCTGTGCGCGTCCTGCTCGACGGCGTGCCCGTCCTATTGGTGGAACGGCGACAAGTATCTTGGCCCGGCGGCCCTGCTGCACGCCTATCGCTGGATCATCGATTCGCGCGACGAGGCGACGGGCGACCGGCTGGACGCGCTTGAAGATCCGTTCAAGCTGTATCGCTGCCACACGATCATGAACTGCACCAACACCTGCCCCAAGGGCCTGAACCCGGCCAAGGCGATCGGTGCGATCAAGCACATGATGGTGGACCGCGCGGTCTGAGGGTCGTCGGGCCGCGCGCGGCCCGATTGCGGACGCGGCGCGCTCCATGCAACCTGCGGGTGCCGGTCGGGGTTTTCGTCCCGACGGCACCCGGCTCAGCAAAGGAACACGCCATGTCCAAGCTTTCGCGTCATCTTTTCGGCACGGCACCCGGCCTGGCTCTTGGCATGGTCCTGACGGCCGCCTCGCCGGGATTCGCCCAGACGGCCGCCCAGACGGCCGCACCGGCGCCCGCCGCGCCCGCGGCCCCGGCGCCCGTCGCCGCAGCTGCGGGCGGGTGCGCGGGACTTGCGGCGCTGCAGGCCCGCCGCGCCGACATCGACAAGGTGACGTCGCTGCTGCGCGACGGGCTCGCGCCGGCAACCACCCTCAACTCGCTTTACAGCGACACGGCGGATGAAATGGACACGGCGCTGGCCGGGGCCGATTACGACGCCGCCTGCTACCGCAGCATCGCGGCCGAGGTGACGGCGATGGACGCGGCCGACGGCGACGACGCCTCGCCCGCCGCCTCGGTCGGATCGACGCTGTCGTCGTCGATCGCCAAGTCCTGCGAAAAGCAGACCACGGTCGAGGGGATCAAGACCTGCCTGTCGGACACGGTCGCGTCCGTCGCCGACGGCACCTACCCCGAGGGCTATCTGCTCCGCGTCCTGCGCGCGCTGCCGATCGAGACGGTCAAGCCCGACGACGCCCAGACCCGCGAGATCCTGGAATACGTCAAGGGCGAGGTCGCGGCCGAGCGGATGACGACGAGCCAGCAGGGCGACCTGACCAAGCGGCTTCTGGGGCTTTAAGCGCCCGTTCCGCGCCTAAGCCGCCGGGTCGGGGTCGAACCCCAGCCCGCGCAGCTCGGCCGCCAGGAACCGCTCGAAATCGTCGAGGTCCACCGGGTCGAACTGCCCGAACCCGCGCATCCAGACCGAGGCCGCGCGCATCCCGTCCGGGTCCAGCTTGCACCAGGTGATCCGCCCGCGCCGTTCCTGCACGATCAGCCCGGCGGCCGCCAGCGTGGCCAGATGCTTCGAGATCGCGGCAAGGCTGATCCCGAACGGCTCGGCCACGTCGGTCACGGCCATGTCGTCCTCGAGCAGCATGCCCAGGATCGCGCGGCGGGTCGGATCGGCCAACGCCGAAAAGACGGCGTCAAGCTCGGCCGCGCGGTGGGGCGGGGTGTCGGGGCCGGGGTCGGGATCGGACAGGGCGGGGCCTTCACGTTCAACTGTGCGGTTGAATGATGACGGCTCGGCGGCCGGTCCGCAAGCGGATGCGGCATTGGCCGTTTACGCCGATCCAACGAAATCAGCCACTTACGAGATCGTCCGTTCCGGTTGACTCGTGCGCGCAGCACCCCTATCAGCACCGCAACCGACAGGGGATGCCGCGCGTGGCAGAGGATCGCCAGCACGACGCCGAACGCCGCCGCGACGCCGAGCGCCTGCGCGCGCTCGAGGATCGGCTGGCCCGGACGCGCGGCGTGGAACCGATGTCGCGGGAAGGCGAGAAATACCAGCAGGCCAACCAGGCCTGGCGGATGGTGATCGAGCTGGTGGCCGGTCTGGGGATCGGCTTCGGCATCGGTTACGGGCTTGACCAGCTGTTCGGCACCACGCCGATCCTGCTGGTCCTGTTCATCCTTCTGGGCTTTGCGGCCGGGGTGAAGACGATGATGCGGACGGCGGCCGAGATGACGGGCGCGCCGAAACCCGCGCCGGGACAGCCGGCAGAGATTGCGCCGGCACCGCCGGCAGGGACAACGCCGGCAGAGCCGGCAGGGACAACGCCGGCAGAGCCGGAAGGGACGAAGGGGACGCAGCGTGGCGACTGAAGCGCATGGCGAAGCAACGGGCCTGGTTTTCCACCCGATGGACCAGTTCATCGTCCGGCCGCTGTTCCGCGACATCGTGCCCGGCACCTGCGACGCCGCGACGGGTGTGACCGACGGCTGCCTGCGCTGGTTCGAGCCGACGAACGTGACCCTGTGGCTGATGCTCGCGGTGCTGGCCATCACGGCGCTGTTCGTGCTGGGCACCCGCGGCCGCGCGCTGATCCCGTCGCGGGTCCAGTCGATGGCCGAGCTGAGCTACGGCATGGTCCACAAGATCGTCGAGGACGTGGCGGGCCGCGACGGCCTGAAATACTTCCCCTACGTCTTTACCCTGTTCTGCTTTGTCCTGTTTGCGAACCTGCTCGGCCTGCTGCCGATGTCGTTCTCGACCACCTCGCACATCGCGGTGACGGCGGTGCTGGCGCTGCTGGTGTTCTTCGGCGTGACGATCCTGGGCTTCGTTAAGAACGGGTCGGACTTCCTGGGCCTCTTCTGGGTCAAGTCCGCGCCGCTGGCGATGCGCCCGCTGCTCGCGGTGATCGAGGTGATCTCGTACTTCGTGCGCCCCGTCAGCCACTCGATCCGACTTGCGGGCAACGTCATGGCCGGCCACGCCGTCATCAAGGTGTTCGCCGCCTTTGCCGCGATCGCCGCCGTGTCGCCGGTCACCATCGTCGCCATCACCGGGATGTACGCGCTGGAAGTGCTGGTCGCCGTCATCCAGGCCTATGTGTTCACCATGCTGACCTGCGTCTACCTGAAGGACGCGCTGCATCCCGCCCACTGACGGGCCGCGGTCCGCATCAGTCCACCAATTTCCTTTCCATACCCTCAAGGAGCTTTACGCATGGAAAACGAAGTCGTCGCCGCCGTGGCATCCGCCGACTGGGGCAAGTACATCGGCGCGGGCCTGGCCTGCATCGGCATGGCCGGCGCCGCGATGGGTGTGGGCAACGTTGCCGGCAACTACCTGTCGGGCGCGCTGCGCAACCCGTCGGCCGCCGCCTCGCAGACCGCGACGCTGTTCATCGGCATGGCCTTTGCCGAAGCGCTCGGCATCTTCTCGTTCCTCGTCGCGCTGCTGCTGCTGTTCGCAGCCTGATCCCCGCGCCAACTCCTTGCTTTTGGGTGGGGGCGTCGAAAGACCCCTCACCCGATTGTAATCTGCAGGCCACAACCGCCGGCTAGGGACAGGACATGATCAGCCTTTTGCAGCAGACCGCCCCAGCCGCGGTCGGAACGACCCCCCCGGGTCCGGTCAGCACGTACACCGTGCCCCTGACCGAAGCCCCCGCGGACGCGCCCCCGGCGTCGCCCGTGACCATCACCTATGACTCCACCCCGGCCACGGACGCGGCTGCCGGGTCCGACGCGCCGATCGCCGAGGTTCCCGCACCCGACCTGCCTGCGGCGAACCTGTCCACGACGGGCGCGCCTGTCGTCGTCGACGCACCGGTCGTCGACGCACCGGTCGTCGAAGCGCCTGTCGTCGAAACGCCCGTCGTCGAAGCGCCTGTCGCCGAAGCGCCCGCCGCCGTCGTCACGACCGACCCGCAGGCGCATGCCACCGACGCGATCGTCGTCCCGGACGCGACCGGCGCCGCGACTGCCCCCGCCGTCCCCGAGGTCGGGATGGGCCACGCGCCCGTGGCCGCCGATCACGCCACGACCGCCGTCGTCGACGGCGCGCACGGCGCCGCGACCCACGTCGTGGCTGGCGCCGACGCGCACGGCGCGGCCGCGGCCGGTGCCCACGACGCGGCCGCGTCGGCCGGGATGCCGCAGCTCGACTTCTCGACCTTCGGCAACCAGATCTTCTGGCTGCTGGTCGCGCTGGCGCTGATCTACTTTGCGCTGTCGCGGGTGGCGCTGCCGCGCATCAACCGCATCCTCGCCGACCGGCAGGGGTTGATGACCAACGACCTGATGGCCGCCGAGGACTTCAAGCAGAAGGCCAAGGACGCCGAGGCCGCCTATGACAAGGCGCTGGCCGACGCCCGGGCCGAGGCGAACAAGATCGTCGCCGCGAACCGGGCCGAGATGCAGGGCGAACTGGACGCGGCGATCGCCAAGGCCGATGCCGAAATCTCTGCCCGCACGGTCGAATCCGAACGTCGCATCGGCGAGATCCGCGCGTCCGCCGAAACCGACGCCCGCACGGTGGCTTCGGACGTCGCGGCGGAACTGGTCCGCACCTTCGGCGGCCAGCCCGACGCGGGCACGCTGGGCCAGGCCGTGGACAAACGCATGAAGGGAGCCTCGCAATGATCGCCCGTTCCACCCTGTTGCTGGGCGCTCTCGGCGCGGTTCTCGCGTCGCCGGCGGTTGCGGCGACCGGCCCCTTCGTCTCGCTTCGCAACACCGACTTCGTGGTGCTGCTGGGGTTCCTGCTGTTCGTGGGCATCCTGCTGTATTTCCGCGTCCCCTCGCGGATCGGCAAGATGCTGGACACCCGGGCTGAGGGCATCCGCGCCGACCTGGCCGAGGCGCGCCGCCTGCGCGACGAGGCGCAGGAGATCTATGCCAGCTACGAGCGCCGGCAGCGCGACGTCGCGGGGCAGGCCGACGAGATCGTCGCGAACGCCAAGCGCGAGGCGACGGCCCACGCCGCCAAGGCCAAGACCGACCTCGAGGATTCGATCCAGCGCCGCCTGAAGGCTGCCGAGGATCAGATCGCCTCGGCGGAATCGGACGCGGTCCGCGCGGTGCGCGACCGTGCCGTGCAGGTGGCGATCGCCGCCGCGTCCGAGGTGCTGGCCGCGCAGTCGGGCGCATCCGACCGCAGCGCCGGCATCGACCGGGCCATCGACAACCTCTCGCACCAGCTGAACTGACGTCCTTCGCGCCGACGCGACCGGCGGCGCTGCACGACAAGGAAACCCCGGGCCAGCGGTCCGGGGTTTTCTTGTCGTGCGTAGGCGAACGGGGGCGAACGGGGGCCGGGCGATCCGGCCCCCCGCAGCCGCGTCAGCGGTTCGGGCGGATGATGATTTCCACCCGGCGGTTCTGCGACCGTCCGGCGGGGGTGTCGTTCGACGCGACCGGCTGGCTTTCGCCCTGGCCGCCCGCCGCGATCCGCTGCGACTGCACGCCGCCCGCGATCAGGATGTTGGCGACCGACTGCGCGCGGCGCTGCGACAGCTGCAGGTTATAGGCGGCCTCGCCGGTGCTGTCGGTGTGGCCGATGACCTGCACGGTCGAGTTCGGGTACTGGCGCAGGTTCTGGGCGACGGCCAGCAGGTCCGACTGGGCCGGCCCCGACACGGCGGCGCTGTCGGTGGCGAACAGCACGCCCTCGGGCAGGACCACGTTCAGCGTGGTGCCGGTGTTGACGACCTGCACGCCCGGCGTTGCGATCTGCGACTGCAGCGCGCGCTGCTGCGCATCCAGCGTCGCACCGACCGCCGCGCCGGCCAGACCGCCGACGATGGCGCCCCGCGCCGCGTCGCGCGCCTTGTTGTTGCCGTCGCTGTCGCGCACGGCGCCCAGGATCGCGCCGGTCGCGGCACCCGCGATCGCGCCCTGCTGCGCGCGCGACATGCCGCCGGGGGGCGTGCCCACGGCAGCGGTGCCGCCCGTGGTTCCCATCGGGGTCGTACAGGCGCCGAGCGCAACCATGCTGGCACCTGCGGCCAGAAGCGAGAGGCGAGACATCATGTGGTGGTTCCTTTCCATCCTGCCGCGGCGCATGGCCGCACCATTCCGGACTGAAACTGTGGCCCGGCGATAAGGTTTCGTCACGAAAACAGGATCGGCGGAAATCCGGCCGTCGCGTCAAGGTGTTGGCCCCGGCGCGGTGGCTCCGCGCTTGCGCGGGCGCGCCGCGCGGGGCATCACCGGCAGATGGCCAGCCCCACCCCCGCAAGCCCGCCGTCACCCACCCCGCCGCCGCGCAAGCCGCGCAAGCCGCGCCAGACGCCCGGGGCGCGCCTGCCCGCGCCGCTGCCCTATCCATTGCAGGTCCGCGCGTTCCAGCTGCTGCGCGACACCAACCCGCAGCCGGAAACCGAGCTTCTCTACCATGACGCCTTCACGCTGCTGGTTGCGGTGGCGCTGTCGGCGCAGGCCACGGATGCAGGCGTGAACCGCGCGACGCCCGCGCTTTTCGACGCGGCGCCCGACCCCGCGGCGATGGTGCAGCTGGGCGTCGAGGGCGTGACCGAGCACATCAAGACCATCGGCCTGTTCCGCCAAAAGGCGCGCAACGTCGTCGCACTGTCGCAGCGCCTGCTGGACGACTTCGGCGGGCAGGTGCCATCGTCGCGCGCGGCGCTGATGTCGCTGCCGGGCGTGGGCCGCAAGACGGCGAACGTGGTCCTCAACTGCATCTGGGCAATCCCCGCGCAGGCGGTGGACACCCACATCTTCCGCGTGGGCAATCGCACCCGCCTTGCCCCCGGACGCGACGAGGTCGAGGTCGAGCGCGCGATCGAGGACAACGTGCCGGCCGAGTTCCAGGGCAACGCCCATCACTGGCTGATCCTGCACGGCCGCTACATCTGCCAGGCCCGCCGCCCGCGCTGCCCGATCTGCCCGATCCGCGACATCTGCCCCTACGAGCCCAAGACGACCGACCCCTGACCCGCTTGCCGCGGGGCGCCGCACGCTGCAAAGGTCGGTCGGACACAGCAGGGGTTCATCATGGCGGCACATCAGGTCATCGGCATCGGCAACGCGGTCATGGACGTGATCGGCCCGGCGGACGACGCGAGCCTCGCGGCGCTCGGCGTCCAGAAGGGCATCATGCAGCTGATCGACCAGGCGCGGGCCGAGGTGCTGACCGCCGCGCTCGACGCTGGCCGCGATGCGTCGCGGCTGGTGCCGGGCGGGTCGGTGGCGAACACCTTGGCCGGAATCGGCCGGCTGGGGCAGACGACGGCCTTCATCGGCCGGGTCGCCGACGACGACCTCGGCCGCGGCTATGCCGACGCGACGGCCGCCGACGGCACCGACTTCGTGAACGCCCCGGTGAGCGGGGCGGAGCTTCCGACCTCGCGCTCGATCATCCTCGTCACGGCGGACGGCGAGCGGTCGATGAACACCTATCTCGGCATTTCGGCCGAACTGGACGAGGGGGACGTGGACCCGGCGCTGTTCGCGGGCGGGAGCTGGCTCTTTCTCGAAGGCTACCTGTTCGACAAGCCCAAGGGAAAGGCTGCGTTCCTCAAGGCGGCGTCAGCCTGCCACGCGGCGGGCGGGCAGGCGGGGATCGCGCTCAGCGATCCGTTCTGCGTCGACCGCCACCGCGCCGACTTCCGCCGGCTGGTCGCGGGGCCGATGGACTACGTCATCGGCAACATCCACGAATGGCAGGCGCTCTACCAGGTCGAGGATCTGGACACCGCGCTGGCGCTGGCCGCCGCCGATTGCGGCACGGTGATCTGCACCCGCTCGGGCGAGGACGCGATCCTGATCCGCGAGGGCGAGCGCGTCACCGCCCCGGTCCACCGCATCACGCCGGTGGACGCAACCGGGGCGGGGGACCAGTTCGCGGCGGGGCTGATCTACGGCCTTGCCACCGGCAAGCCGCTGGCGGTCGCGGGCCGCATGGGCTGCATCGCGGCGGCCGAGGTCATCTCCCATCTCGGCGCCCGGCCCGACCGCGACGTGATGGCGCTGTTCCGGGACGAGGGCCTCGTCTGACCCGCAAACGAAAAGCGCGCCCCGGACAACCGCGGCGCGCTTCTTCTTTGCCGAAATATCCCCGCCGGAGGCAGGCCGGGCCGCAGGGCCCGGCCTTTTCCGTAGGGCGGCCTTCGGGGTCAGGCGGCCTGCTTCGCCTGCGGCCCGAAGCGGCCGTAGAAGCTTTCGCCCTTTTCCGCCATCTCGCGCAGCAGCGCCGGCGGGGTGAAGCGGTCGCCGTAGGTGGCGGCCAGCCGTTCGGTCACTTCCACCGCGCGTTCGGCGCCCAGGATGTCCAGCCAGCCGAACGGGCCGCCCGACCACGGCGCGAAGCCCCAGCCCAGGATCGCGCCCACGTCGCCCTCGCGGATGTCGGTCAGCACGCCCTGTTCCAGCGCCCGCACCGCCTCCAGCGCCTGCACGAACATCAGCCGCTGCTGCACATCGGTCAGGTCCGGCTGGCCGTCGGCGCGCGGGAACTGCGCGTCCAGCCCTTCCCACAGGTCCTGCCGCTTGCCGGCCTCGTCATAGGCATAGAAGCCCGACTTGGACTTCTTGCCCATCCGGCCCTGGTCGGCCATCCAGAAGATGACGTCGTCCACGTCCGCATCGACATACTCGCCGCCCATCGCCGCCTTGGTCGCCTTGGCGATCTTCACGCCGAGGTCGATCGAGGTCTCGTCGATCAGTTGCAGCGGCCCCAGCGGCATCCCCATCATCTTGGCCGCGTTCTCGATCAGCGTGGGGTTCACCCCCTCGCCGACCATCCGCACGCCCTCGTTGATGTAGGGGATGATGCAGCGGTTGGCATAGAAGAACCGGGCGTCGTTGACGACGATCGGGGTCTTGCGGATCTGGCGCACGAAGTCGAGCGCCTTGGCCACCGCCACGTCGCCGGTCTGGGCGCCGCGGATGATTTCCACCAGCAGCATCTTGTCGACCGGGCTGAAGAAGTGGATGCCGATGAACTGGTCGGGGCGCGACGACGCCTTGGCCAGCTCGCCGATCGGCAGGGTCGAGGTGTTGGTGGCGAAGATCGCGTCCGCCGGGATCACCGCCTCGGCCTTTTTCGTCACGTCGGCCTTGATGCCCACGTCCTCGAACACGGCTTCCACGATCAGGTCGCAGCCTTCCAGCGCAGCGTAATCGGTCGTCGCGTTGATGCGGCCGAGGACCTGGGCCTTCTTCTCTTCGGTGACCTTCTTGCGGCTGACGCCCTTGTCGAGCAGCCCTTCGGAATAGGCCTTGCCGCGGTCGGCCGCATCCTGGGCCGCGTCGATCAGCACGACCTCGATCCCGGCATTCGCGCTGACATAGGCGATCCCGGCGCCCATCATGCCCGCGCCCAGGATCCCGACTTTTCGCACGGTCTGGTCGGGCACGGAGGGACGGTTCGCGCCTTTTTCCAGCGCGCCCTTGTTGATGAACAGGCTGCGGATCATGTTGCCCGAGGACGGGTTCATCAGCACGTGGGTGAACCAGCGCGCCTCGATCTTCAGCGCGGTGTCGAACGGCACCAGCGAGCCTTCGTAGACCGCGCTCAGCAGCGCGCGGGCCGCCGGATAGACGCCCAGCGTCTTGCCGTGGACCATCGCCGCGGCGCCGAGGAAGGTGGTGAAGCCCGCCGGGTGATAGGGCGTGCCGCCGGGCATCTTGAAGCCCTTGGCGTCCCACGGCTTGACGATGTCGGCGTCGGTCGCCTTCAGCACCCACTCCTTGGCCGCGGCGACCGGATCGTCCGCCACCTCGTCGATCAGCCCCGCCGACTTCGCGGCGGCCGGATCGCTCAGCTTGCCTTCCAGCAGGAACGGCGCGGCCGCCAGCACGCCCAGCTTGCGCGCAAGGCGGGTGGTGCCGCCGCCGCCGGGGAAGATGCCGACGTTGATCTCGGGCAGGCCGATCTTGCCCTTGGGCGCGGCGAAGATGCGGTGCGTGGCCAGCGGCAGTTCCAGCCCGATCCCCAGCGCCGTCCCGGTCAGCGCGGCGGCGACGGGCTTGCCGCCCTTGAGCGTCTTGGGGTCCATGCCCGCGCGCTCGATCTTGCGCAGCAGCGCGTGCAGGCTCATGACCCCGTCGAACACGCCCTGCGCGCCGCCCGCGTCCTTCATGTCGGCGATGGCGTTCAGGTCCATCCCGCCGGCGAAGTCGTCCTTGCCGCTGGTGATGACGATCCCCTTGACGGCATCGTCGGCCAGCGCGTCGTCCATCAGGCGGTCAAGCTCGCCCGCGCCGTCGAAGGACAGCACGTTCATCGACTTGCCGGACACGTCCCAGGTGATGACGGCGACGCCGTCGTCGCCCTTCTGCATGGTGAAATCGGTCATTCGTTCTCTCCCTTCGGCGCGAGGTTCCGGGGTCCGGCCCAGTCGCTGCCGTCATGATAGGTCAGGCGGATCGCGCCGCCCGAAAGGTGCATCTGCATGTCCACGTCGCTGTAGGTCGCGGTCTCCTGCGGGGCGCGGGTGCCCACGACAAGGAAGACGGCCCTAGCGCCCGAGCGGTTGACGAAGCGGTGGCCGTTCGCCACCCCCGCCTTCCACGCGGCGCAATCGCCGGGCCGCATGGGCGTCTCGCCCTCGTCCTCGACCAGCACCAGCTCGCCCTCGGTCACGATGGCGAACTCGTCCTCGTTGAGGTGCCAGTGCCGCAGCGAGGCCGCGGCCCCCGGCTCCAGCGTGACGAGGTTCGCCCCGAACTGCGTGAGCCCGGCAAGATCGCCGAGGCGGCGCGATGAGCGGCCGGCGACCTCGGCCCTGTAGGGGTCGGGATAGCTCGACTCCGTCCGCAGCGGCGCCGCCTCGATGTCGAGCTTCGGCATCAGGCGCCCCCCCGTTTCGGGTAGGGCGTTCCGTCGACATGGGTGTAGCCTTGGGGCGTGGCCAGCATGTCGCAGCCCGGATAGGTGGTGACGTTCTGCGGATCGCGGGTGCCGACGATCAGGTAGGTCGCGGGCTCGGCGGTGTGGTTCTTCAGCGTGTGCGCGACCGGCGTGCCCGCCTTCCAGCAGCAGGCGTCGCCGGGGCCGATCACCGTGCCCTCGCCGTCCTCGATGACGGTGATGCTGCCCGAAAGCATGTAGAGGAACTCGTCCTCATGGCTTTCCCAGTGCATCTGAGAGCTGTGCCCGCCCGGGTGCAGCGTCTCGAACGCGGCGCCGAACTGGGTCAGCCCGCCGGCATCGCCGAGCGCGTGATAGGACAGCTGCCCCGACCCCTGGTTGTAGGGGTCGGGATAGCCCGACACCGCGTCCGTCCGCGCAACGCTGTCCTTGCGGAGGATCGCCATCGTCACACCCGCTCGATGATCGTGCCCGCGCCCATGCCGGACGCGACGCACAGCGTGGCGTAGCCGACCTGCTTGTCCTGGCGTTCCAGCTCGTCCAGCAGCGTCCCGATCAGGATCGCGCCGGTCGCGCCCAGCGGATGGCCCATCGCCATCGCGCCGCCGTTCACGTTGACGATCGCCGGGTCCACGTCGAACGCCTGCATGAAGCGCAGCACGACCGAGGCGAAGGCCTCGTTCACCTCGAACAGGTCGATGTCCGAGATCGCCATGCCGCTTTGGCGCAGGATGCGTTCGGTCACCGGGACCGGGCCGGTCAGCATGATCGTCGGATCGGTGCCGATCCGGGCGGTCGCGCGGATGCGGGCGCGGGGCTTCAGCCCCATCTGCTCGCCCCATTCCTTGGTCCCGATCAGCACCGCCGCCGCGCCGTCCACGATCCCCGACGAGTTGCCCGCATGGTGGATGTGGTTGATGCGGGGCAGGTGCGGGTATTTCAGCATCGCGACCTTGTCGAAGCCCGGCATGACCTCGCCCATGTCCTTGAAGCTGGGCTTCAGCGCCGACAGGCTGTCCATCGTCGTGTCGGGCCGCATGAACTCGTCGCGGTCGAGGATGGTTAGGCCGTTCTGGTCCACCGCCGGGACGATGGACTTGGCGAACCGCCCCTCGTCCCACGCCTGCTTGGCGCGGCGCTGCGATTCCACGGCCAGCGCGTCGGCCTGTTCGCGGGTGAAGCCGTATTCGGTCGCGATGATGTCGGCCGAGATGCCCTGCGGCACGAAATAGGTCTTCATCGCGACGGAGGGATCGACGGCGATGGCGAAACCGTCGCTGCCCATGGCGACGCGGCCCATCATCTCGACCCCGCCGGCAAGGTAGGCCTGGCCCGACCCGCCCTTCAGCTGGTTGGCTGCCATGTTCACGGCCTCGAGGCCGCTGGCGCAGAACCGGTTGATCGAAACGCCGGGGATCGCCTGGTCGAGATCGGACGCGAGCACGGCCGACCGCGCAAGGCAGCCGCCCTGTTCCATGACCTGGGTGACGTTGCCCCAGATCAGGTCCTCGACCGCGTGGCCTTCAAGGCCGTTGCGCTGCTTCATGGCATTGAGCAGCCGCGCCGACAGCGCCATCGAGGTGACCTCGTGCAGGCTGCCGTCGGGGCGGCCCTTGCCGCGCGGGGTGCGGGCGGCGTCAAAGATGTAGGCTTCGGTCATGCGTCCTCTCCTTCACGCCCGGTCGGCAGGGCTGCCGGGCATCAGATCATAGGGATGTTTCCAGCCGGGCAGGGCCGCGATGCGGTCCAGCCAGGCGTCGATATGCGGCCAGTGGGCCCGGTCGAACCCGAAGGGTTCGGGGTAGTACAGATAGCCGCAGCAGGCGAAATCGGCGATCGTGGGGGCGTCGCCTGCGACCCAGTCGCGGGTGGAAAGGCGTCCGTCGAGCAGCTTGTAGGCGGATTTCAGGCGCGCTTGCTGGAACGCGATCACTTCGTCTGGCCGCTTTTCGGCCGGCACGAAGTTGGCGAGAAAGCGCGTCGTTCCCGCCTGGCCCGACAGCTTGTGGTTGTCCCACATCAGCCAGCGCAGCACCTCGTCCGGGTCGGTGCCGCCGAAGCGGCCGGTGCGCCGTGCCACGTGCAGCTGGATCACCGCCGACTGGCTCAGCGTCAGGTCGCCGTCGCGCAGAACCGGCACTTCGCCCATCGGGTTGATCGCCCGGAACTCGGGCGTGCGGGTCTCACCGTTGAAGAAGTCGACGTGGACCGGTTCCCAGTCGAAGCCCGACAGTTCCATCGTCAGCGCCGCCTTGTAGGCGTTGCCGGATTCGCCGAAGCACCAAAGCTGCGCGGTCATCCATCCCTCCCCTGCCGCAAGCCGGGGGCTGCGCGCCCCCGGACCCTGCGGGATATTTTCACAAAGAAGAACGGGCGCGGTAACGCTTCCTCAACCATTCCGCGCGAGGATCGGCGGGCGGGACAGGCTGGGAAGCCGATGGCCGCCAAAGGAGAAAGCCCCGGTTCCGCCACTGATGCCCACGGGCCGCGCGGGATCGGGGCCGCGCCGCTTCTTCTTTGCCCAAATATCCCCGCCGGAGGCGTCGGCACGGTGCCGCAAGCGCGGCGCCGACGCCCTGCGGGGGGGACGATCGCCATGGATCAGAACCGGTCGGCGGCCAGCGCCATCACCGGTTCGGACCCCGACCGGATCCGCGCAAGGTGGGTCGTCGTCATCGGCAGGTGCCGCGCCATGTAGTAGCGCCCCGTGACCAGCTTGTCGCGCAGGAACTCCGCGTCGCCCTCGCCCGCGGTAAGCGCCGCCTGCGCCGCGACCGCCATCCGCGACCACATCAGCCCCAGCGCGGTGTGGCCGAACAGGTGCATGAAATCGTAGCTGCCCGACAGCGCGTCGTTCGGGTTCGACATGCCGCGTTCCATGAAATACGTGGCCGCCGCCTGCAGGTCCTTCGAGGCCGCCTTTAGCGGATCGAGGAACTGCGCCTTCAGCGTCTCGTCGCCCTCGTTTTCCTTGATGAACGACCGGACCATCTCGAAGAAGGCCATGACGTGCTTGCCGCCGTCCTGCGCCAGCTTGCGGCCCACCAGGTCCAGCGCCTGCACGCCGTTCGCGCCCTCGTAGATCATGGTGATGCGGGCGTCGCGGACGAACTGCGACATGCCCCATTCCTCGATGTAGCCGTGGCCGCCATAGACCTGCTGCGCCTGCACCGCGCCGTCGAAGCCCTTGTCGGTCAGGAAGCCCTTGATGACGGGGGTCAGCAGCGAGATCAGCCCGTCCGCGTCCTTGTCGCCGTTATGCGACTTGTCGATCATGTGCGCGGCCCAGAGCGCGAGCGCCCGCGCCCCTTCCAGGAACGAACGCTGGTCCATCAGCATCCGCCGCACGTCCGGGTGGACGATGATCGGGTCGGCCGGGCCCGCCTTGTTCTCGGCCCCGGTGACGGCGCGGCCCTGCAGGCGGTCGCGGGCATAGTCCACCGCGTTCTGATAGGCCGCCTCGGCCGCGGCGTAGCCTTGCAGCCCCACGCCCAGCCGCGCCTCGTTCATCATGGTGAACATCGCGCGCATGCCCTTGTGCAGGTCGCCCAGCAGCCACCCCTTCGCCCCGTCGAAGTTCATGACGCAGGTGGCGTTGCCGTGGATCCCCATCTTTTCTTCAAGCTTGCCGACCGACACCGCCTGGCGGTCGCCCAGCGAGCCGTCGTCGTTGACGAGGAACTTCGGCACGATGAAAAGGCTGATCCCCTTGGTGCTTTCCCCGCCGCCCGGCGCCTTGGCCAGCACCAGGTGGATGACGTTGTCCGACATGTCGTGGTCGCCGGCCGAGATGAAGATCTTCTGGCCGGTGATGGCGTAGCTGCCGTCGTCCTGCGGTTCGGCGCGGGTGCGCAGCATGCCCAGGTCGGTGCCGCAATGCGGCTCGGTCAGATTCATGGTGCCGGTCCATTCGCACGACACCATCTTGGGCAGGTAGGTCTGCTTCTGCTCGGGCGTGCCGTGGGCGTGGATCGCCGAATAGGCGCCGTGGGTCAGGCCCTGGTACATGTTGAAGGCGAGGTTGGCTGACACGAACATCTCGCCAGTGGCCAGCCCGATGATGTGGGGCATGCCCTGGCCGCCGTATTCCGGGTCGCAGTCGAGGCCGGTCCAGCCGCCCTCGCGGACCTGGTCGAACGCGGCCTTGAAGCCCGCGGGCGTGCGGACCACGCCGTTTTCAAGCACGCAGCCCTGCGCGTCGCCGACCTTGTTCAGCGGCTCCAGCACGTCCGAGGCAAGCTGGCCGGCGGCGTCCAGGATCGCGGCGGTGAAGTCGCGGTCCAGCTCGTCATGGCCGGGCAGGCCGGACTGCGACAGCTTGAGGACGTCGTGAAGCAGGAACTGCATGTCCTGGACGGGGGCAACGTAACGGGTCAAGGCGTTCTCCTTCATCGGCGGGGAAGGCGGCGGACCTTGCGCGGCAAATCCCGCGACACCCCCCGCAACGTCCCCGCACGTTCCGATCTCGGGCGGGAATATAAGCACCCGTTCCGCAGCGCCCACCGCAGACGTGGCGTCATCGAACGCGCCGGCCGCGTGCCGTCGCGTCAGCTTCGCAGGCGGGGCGCGCCGCGGCCGCGGGCGGTCACTCGTGCCGCCGCCCTTGCCAGCGTTTTCAGCCGGCCGCCGATCCCTGCGCCGATCCTTGCGCCGACCCTTGCGCCGCGCGCGCGTCGATGTCCGTCACGATCACGGCCGCTTCCTCGCGCAGGCTGCGCAGGTCGGCCATCGCGGCCTCGAGTTCCTGGCGCTGCTTGTCCAGCAGGCCCAGCTGCCGGTCGGCCTGCTCGATCCAGACCGTGTACTGCTCGCGCGTGCCCTTCTGCTGGTAGATCAGCAGCCACTGGCGGATGTCCTCGAGCGAAAAGCCGAAGCGCCGGCCGCGCATGATGAGTTTCATGCGCGCGATCTCGCGCGGCCCGTAAAAGCGGGACCGGCCTTCGCGGCGCGGGTTCAGCAGTTCGATGTATTCGTAATAGCGAAGGGTGCGCGGCGTGACGTCGAAACGCGCGCACATCTCCTTGAAGCTGATGAAGGTTTCTTCGGTCATGCACACTCCACCCGTTCTGGCAAGGATAGTGCGGGCGCGGCCCGGCTTCAACCGCGCTTCAAGCGTGCTTCGACCGCGCTTCAACCGCGCGCGTGCCGGGGGGACGCTGCGCGGTGCGGCTTGCCAGCGTCGGCCACGCGGCGCAAGTTCGGCCCGGATCAACGATACCGGAAGGAACGGGTGGATGGCGCAGGACGACGGGCGCACCAAGGCGGCGCATGATTTCCTGACGGCGCTGCCGCATGTCAAGGCGCTGGGCGGCCGCCTGATCGCGTTCGGCGAGGCGAGCGCCGAGATCGAGATGGACTGGCGCGAGGAACTGGTGGGCGACCCGCGCACCGGCGTCATCCACGGCGGAGTCGTGTCGGCGCTGATGGACACCTGCGGCGGCGCGGCGGTCATGGCCCATCCCGAGAAACCCGTGGGGACCGCGACCATCTCGCTGCGCATCGACTACATGCGGGCGGCGACGCCGCGCCAGAAGCTCAGGGCGCGGGCCGAGTGCTTTCACATGACCCGCAACGTGGCGTTCGTGCGCGCGCTGGCGCTCGACGACGACGAGACGCGGCCGGTGGCCACCGCGACCGGGTCCTTCACGGTGGAGCGCTGAGATGGCCGACCGCAACGAACCGCTGGCGCTGGTCAAGACCCGCCGCGACGCCGCCGTGTCCGCGATCGTCGCGGCGGTGCCCTATATCGCCTGGCTGGGGATCCGCTTCGACCGGCGCGGGGACGAATTGACGGCGGTCATGCCGTTCGCCGACAAGCTGATCGGCAACCCGGTGCTGCCCGCAATCCACGGCGGCGTCACGGCCGCGTTCCTGGAAATCGCGGCCACGGTCGAACTGACCTTCGTGTCGCTGTGGGACGATCTCGAGGCGGGGCGGATGGTGCCCGACGCGGCGGTGCCGATCGCGATCCCGCGGCTCGCCAAGACGATCGACTTCTCGGTGGACTACCTGCGCTCGGGCCTGCCGCGCGACAGCTATGCGCGCGCCCGCGTGGTGCGGCTGGGGCGGCGCTATTCCAGCGTGCAGGTCGAGGCGTGGCAGGACAACCGCGACCGGCCCTTCGCGCAGGCGAACGGCCATTTCCTGATGCCGCAGAGAAGCTGAGCGAATGGCCGAAGCCACCACCCCGGCGGCGGAGCGCGGTTCGGGCCGCAAGGCCATGGGCGAGATCACCAGCCGACGCGTGCTTGCCATCGCGCTGCCGATCGTGCTGTCGAACGCCACCATCCCGCTGCTGGGCATGGTCGATACCGGTGTCGTGGGCCAGCTTGGCCGGGCCGAGCCGATCGGCGCGGTGGCGATCGGCGCGGTGATCCTGACCTCGCTCTACTGGGTGTTCAGTTTTCTGCGGATGGGCACGTCGGGGCTGGTCGCGCAGGCCCACGGCGCGGGCGACGCCCGGGCATCGGGCGCGCATCTGCTGCGCGCGCTCGCCATCGCCGGGGTGGCGGGGGTCGTCCTGATCGCGTTGCAGGGGCCGCTGGTCGGGATCGCCTTCCGGCTGTCGCCCGCGTCGGCCGAGGTCGAGGCGCTGGCCCGCGACTACCTGTCGATCCGCATCTGGGGTGCGCCCGCGACCATCGCCATGTACGCGCTGACCGGCTGGTTGATCGCGGTCGAACGGACGCGGTCGATCCTGGCGGTGCAGATGCTCATCAACCTCGTCAACATCGGGCTGGACCTGTGGTTCGTGATGGGGCTGGGCTGGGGCGTGCCGGGCGTTGCCTGGGCGACGCTGGCAGCGGAATGGTCGGGGGCGATGCTGGCCCTGTGGCTGGCGCGGGCCGCGATCCGCGAGGGGATCGGCGCGGGCGGATTGTGGGCGCGGGCCCACGTCATGCGGCTGCTGCGCGTCAACAGCGACATCATGGTGCGGTCGGTCCTGCTGCAGGCGTCGTTCACCAGCTTCATGTTCCTGGGCGCGGGGCAGGGCGACGTGCCGCTTGCCGCAAACCAGGTGCTGCTGCAGTTCTTGGGCATCATCGCCTATGCGCTGGATGGGCTGGCCTTCGCGGCCGAGTCGCTGGTGGGGCAGGCGGTCGGCGCGCGCCGCCCCGACCTGGTCCGGCGCGCGTCGATCGTGGCGAGCGCCTGGGCCTGCGGCGCCGCCGTGGTGATGGCGGTGCTGTTCGCGGTCGCGGGCGGCGCGCTGATCGACGTGCTGACGACCGCGCCCGAGGTCCGCGAGGTCGCGCGGCGCTATCTGCCCTGGCTGGTCCTGATGCCCGTCGTGGGGGTCGCAAGCTGGATGCTGGACGGCATCTTCATCGGCGCCACCCTGACGCGCGAGATGCGCAACGCCATGCTGCCCGCGGTCGCGATCTTCGGGGTCGCCGCGCTGACGCTGCCGCCGCTGTGGGGCAATCACGGGTTGTGGGTGGCGCTGGGGCTGCTGAACATCGCCCGCGCGGTGATGCTGGGCCGGCAGTATCACCGGGCCGAGGCCGCCGCCGCCTGAGACGGGGGCCTCCGGCGGGGATATTTTCCGGACAGAAGATCGGCCGCGCGGGGTGGCGCGGCCGTGGGGGCGTGGTTCGGCCGTATGGGCGGGGCGGGGCTTACGCCTCGTCGATGACCTGGCGGCGGGCGAGGGCGCGCATTTCCGCCATCTTGGCGCGGATCGCGGCCGCGTCGGTCTTGCCGGCCAGATCCGCCTCGAGCTTGCGGAACACGTCTTCCTCGCCCGGTTCCTCGAAGTCCGAGGTCACGACCGTCAGCGCGTAGGTCCGCGCGTCGTCGCCGGTCTTGCCCAGAAGCCCCGCCGCCCATTCGCCGAGCAGGCGGTTGCGCCGCGCCTCGGCCCGGAAGCGCAGGTCGGCGTCGTGGGCGAACTTCGTCTCGTAGGCGTGCTCGCGGTCGTCGAAGGTGGTCATCTTTGGCCTCCATCAAGGGTCGTGCATGGTATGGCCAGCCGCGCGCCCGCCCGCAACCCTGCTGTTGGCGCGCGCCCCACCGGACCATTGCCCCGGATGGCGCTTCTGGCCTATAGCGCGCATGAAAAGGGGGATCCCGCCATGGCACCACGCCGCAAGAAGATCTACGAAGGCAAGGCCAAGATCCTGTACGAAGGGACCGAGCCCGGCACCCTGATCCAGTATTTCAAGGACGACGCGACCGCGTTCAACGCCCAGAAGAAGGCGGTGATCGAAGGCAAGGGCGTGCTGAACAACCGCCTGAGCGAGTTCTTCATGCAGGGCCTGACCAACATCGGCGTCCCCAACCACTTCATCCGCCGCATCAACATGCGCGAGCAATTGATCCGCCAGGTCGAGATCATCCCGCTGGAGGTGATCGTGCGGAACTTCGCCGCGGGCTCGATCTCGAAGCGGCTGGGGCTGGACGAGGGGACGGCGCTGCCGCGCCCGATCGTCGAATACAGCTACAAGAACGACGAACTCGGCGACCCGATGGTCAGCGAGGAATACATCATCGCCTTCGGCTGGGCCAGCCAGCAGGACATGGACGACATCGTCAGCCTTGCGCTGCGCGTCAACGACTTCCTGTCGGGCGTGTTCTACGGCGTGGGCATCAAGCTGGTGGACTTCAAGATCGAGATCGGGCGGATCTGGGACGGCGACTTCATGCGGCTGATCGTGGCCGACGAAATCTCCCCCGACAGCTGCCGCCTGTGGGACGTCAAGACCGAGCAGAAGCTGGACAAGGACGTGTTCCGCCGCGATCTGGGCAGCCTGACCGACGCCTATACCGAGGTCGCGCGCCGCCTGGGCGTGATGCCCGCCGCGCCGACCCCCAAGCCCACGCTCATCAACTGAAGGGACCGCCGATGAAAGCCCGCGTCACGATCATGCCCAAGGCCGGCGTCCTCGACCCCCAGGGCGAGGCGATCCGCCACGCGCTGGGCGGCCTTGGCTTTCAGGGCGTGGACGGCGTGCGGCAGGGCAAGGTGATCGAGCTGGACCTGGCCGCGACCGACCGCGCCGCGGCCGAGGCGGAGGTCGCGCGCATGTGCGAGCGGCTGCTGGCCAACACCGTCATCGAAAGCTGGCGGGTCGAGCTGGCTTGACCCGTCCCGGCGCCCATTTGCAGACGGGCGCGGCGGGATACCCGGCTTTCCGGCCGACCTACCCGGCAGGGCTTGCCGCCGGACTGGCGGCGCTGGCGCCCGACCGGGCGCTGGCCGTCGATGTGGGGCGCGCCGTGTGACCGGCGTCCCGCTGCGGCGCTGGGACGGGGCCGCGTGGGGTGCGGCGGACGCGCGGCCGATCCCCGAGGAAGCGGCGGTCGCGATCGTCATCGACGGGGCGAGCCAGGCGGTGCTGATGGCGACGCCACACGACCTGCGGGACTTCGCCACCGGCTTCGCGCTGACCGAGGGGCTGATCGCCGCGCCCGCCGACATCACCGGGTTCGAGGAGGTGGCGGTCGCGCCCGCCACGGACCTTGCGTTGGCGGCGGTCGAGGCGCGGCTGTGGCTGCGCCCGGGCCTTGCGGCGGGCCTGGCAGAGCGGCGGCGGGCGATGGTGGGGCCGGTCGGCTGCGGGCTGTGCGGCGTGGACAGCATCGCGGCGGCGCTGCCGGCGGTGGTGCCGGTGCAGTCCGACGCGCGGTTCGGCCCGGGCGACGTGGCGGCGGCGATGGACGCGCTCGCGGCCGGTCAGGTCCTGTGGCGCGCGACGCCCTCGATCCACGCGGCCTGCCTGTGGACCCCCGGCGGGGCGCTGGTGCGCGAGGACGTAGGGCGGCACAACGCGCTCGACAAGCTTGCGGGGGCGGCGGCGCGGGCCGGGGCGGATGCACGCGCGGGGATCGTCGCGATGACCTCGCGCATCTCGGTCGATCTGGTCCAGAAGGCCGCGCGGATGGGCGCGCCGGTGCTGGCCGGGGCCGGGGTGCCGACGCGGCTCGCGGTCGCCTGGGCCGATGCGGCCGGGATGACGCTCATCGGGCGGGCGCGGGACGGCGCGTTCGATCTTTTCACCCATCCCGCCCGCATCGAACCCTGATCGCCCCGGCGCCGTTTGTCCCTGCCGCTTGACCTGCGGGCATGATAGGACCGCGCCATGAACCAGTTGCCCACCCGCCAGCAGATCCTTGACTGGATCGCCGACAATCCCGACGCCACCGCCAAGCGCGACATCGCCAAGGCCTTTGACATCAAGGGCGCCGCGCGGATCGAGCTGAAGCGCATGCTGAAGGACCTTGAGGGCGAGGGGCTGCTTGGCCGCCGCCGCGGGGCCTATCGCGACGCGGGCAAGCTGCCGCCGGTCACGGCGGTCCAGATCCTGCCGCCCGACGCCGACGGCGACATCTTCGCAAAGCCGGTGGAATGGCAGGGCGAGGGCGCTGCGCCGCGCATCCTGTTCGCGCCCCGCGACGGCGACCCGGCCGTGGGTGCGGGCGAGCGCATCCTGGCCCGGCTGGTCGAGACCGGGGGAGAGGATCATCAGTATCAGGCGCGGCTGATCCGCCGGATCGGGACCGTGGCCCACAAGATCGTCGGCATCTTCCGCAAGGAAGCCGAGGGCGGGCGCATCCTGCCCATCGACAAGGGGCAGGACCGGACCTGGCGCGTGCGCGGGGACGCGACGCAGGGCGCGCAGGACGGCGAGCTGGTCGAGGCGGAACAGGCCGGCCCCCGCGACCGCATGGGGTCCGCGCCTTGGGCGCGCGTCACCGACCGGCTGGGCGATCCGTCGGCGCCGCGCGCGGTCAGCCTGATCGCGATCCACCAGCACGGCATCCCCGACGATTTCCCCGACGAGGTGATCGCCGAAGCCGACGCCGCCAAGCCCGCGACCATGACGGGGCGCGAGGACCTGCGCCCGCTGCCCCTGGTCACGATCGACCCGGCCGATGCGCGCGACCATGACGACGCGGTCGCGGCGATGCCCGACGACGATCCGCGCAACGAAGGCGGGATGGTGATCTGGGTCGCCATCGCCGACGTCGCGCATTACGTCCGGCCCGGCACCCCGCTTGACCGCGAGGCGCGGCATCGCGGGAACTCCAGCTATTTTCCCGACCGCGTGGTGCCGATGCTGCCGGACGTGCTGTCGGGCGATCTGTGTTCACTGCACGAGGGCGTGGACCGGCCCGTCATCGCGGTGCGGATGCGGCTGGACGCGAGCGGCGAAAAGATCGCCCACGACTTTCATCGCGGCATGATGCGAAGCGCGGCCTCGCTGTCCTACGAACAGGCGCAGGCGGCGGCGGACGGCAGCCCGGACGCGCAGGCGGCGCCCCTGATGGACGACGTGATCCGCCCGCTTTTCGCCGCCTACGAGCTGCTGAAAAAGGCACGCGCCCGCCGCCAGCCGCTGGACCTCGACCTGCCGGAACGCAAGATCGTCCTGACCGAGGACGGGCGGGTGCAGTCAGTGAACTTCCGCGACCGCTTCGACGCGCACCGGCTGATCGAGGAGTTCATGATCCTCGCCAACGTCGCCGCCGCCGAGGAGCTGACGCGCCTGCGCCGCCCGCTGCTGTTCCGCATTCATGAGGAGCCCAGCCCCGAAAAGCTGGACGCGCTGCGCGAGGTGGCGGAGGCGTCGGGGTTCTCGCTCGCGCGGGGGCAGGTCCTGCAGACAAGCCAGTTGAACCGGCTGCTGGGACAGGCCGAGGGGACGGATTTCGACGAGCTCATCAACATCTCGACCCTGCGGTCGATGACGCAGGCCTACTACCACCCGGCGAACTTCGGGCATTTCGGGCTGGCGCTGAAAAGCTACGCGCATTTCACCTCGCCCATCCGCCGCTATTCGGACCTGATCGTCCACCGGGCGCTGATCTCGGGGCATGACTGGGCGAAATCGGACGGGCTGTCCGCGGCCGACATCGAGATGCTGGAACAGACGGCCGAGCAGATCAGCAACACCGAACGGCGCAGCATGGCGGCCGAACGCGACACGACCGACCGCTACCTCGCCGCCTTTCTGTCGGAACGGATCGGGGCCGAGTTCACGGGCCGGATCAGCGGCATCCAGCGCTTCGGCGCCTTCGTGAAGCTGGACGAGACAGGGGCCGACGGGCTGCTGCCGATCCGCGAGATCGGGAACGAATATTTCCACTATGACCGCGACGCGCAGACGTTGGTGGGGTCCGAAACCGGCACCCGGCTGGGCGTGGGCCAGCGCGTCAAGGTGCGGCTGGCCGAGGCGATCCCGCTGACCGGCGGCCTGACGCTGGAGCTGGTCGAGCTTGACGGCAAGGGGATCGTAGCGGGCGCGAAGGGCAAGCGCGGCAAGGGTCCGCGCCGCAAGCCCGCGCGCGCCGCCCGCGAGGGCGAGGCGCGCGCCCGCAAGCTGCGCCGCATCCGGCACTAGGACGGCGGCGCGGCTGCAGGGTCAGTAGTTCCCGGGCGGGTCGCTGGCGGGGAAGGATTCGTCCAGTTCCTCGTCAAGCCTGGTCCAGCGGCGCGGCCGGTCGCGCATTTCCTCAGGTCCGGCGGCGCGGACGTAGTCGCTGGGGCGCGGGGCGGGCGTAGTTGCAGGGTTGCGGTCGGGGACATCCGGGTCCGCCGCCTCGGCCCGGCTGGCGGCGCCGCTGGCGCAGACCGCGGACCAGACCAGCCATGCGGCCCCCGCGACGACGATCAGGGGCAGAACGGATGGGCTGCGGCGGTATCTGCGATGGCGGTGAGATTGCATCTAGGGTGCGTCCTTGCATGGGCCCGGCGGGCGTTGATCGCTTTCGCAACGCCCGCGCCGCGCCCCGGGTTGCCCGTGCCGCCATGCAGGATAGGATGCGTCGATGCAGCAATCCCTTTCCATGACGACCCCGGCCCCACCCGCCGGCCCCGAGCTGTCCGCCGACCAGGCGGATGCGTGGGATGCCTTGGCCGAGGCGCTGGCGCAGGCGGGCGTGGACCTTGTATCCCAGGAACTCGCGCCGCCGCAGCCGGGCCGCGCGCGGGTCATGGCGGTTCTGGGCAAGGCCGGATCGGGCAAGACGCTGCTGCTGGCGGAACTGACCCGCGCGCTGGTCGCGGCGGGCGTCCATGTCGTCAGCGGCGACTACGAATCCAAGCGCCGCAAGGATGCGCGCACGGTGGCGATCCTCGCCCCCACCAACAAGGCGGCGTTCGTGCTGCGGACGCGCGGCGTGCCCGCGACCACGATCCACCGCATCCTCTACACGCCCGTCTATGACCCGGAATACGAGCGGCTAGCGGAATGGCTGGCCGGCAACGGCGAGCGCCCCGTGATCGAGGGGTTGAGCGACGCGGCGCTGGACCGCGCGCTCGCCTTTTACCAAAGCCACGGCTCGATCCCCGGCGCGCTGGCGGCGGCGGGGTTGCGCGGGTCGGACTTCATCCAGGGCTGGAAGCGGCGCGAGGATGCGCTGGACATCGGCCTGATCGACGAGGCGTCGATGCTGGACCAGCGCCAGTTCGACGACCTGCGCGAGATATTCCCGCTGCTCGTCCTGTTCGGCGACCCCGCGCAGCTGGCCCCCGTGGGGCAGTCGGGCGACATGGTGTTCGACACCTTGGCCGCGCCGCAAAAGCGGATGCTGAGCCGCATCCATCGGCAGGCCGAGGGGAACCCGATCCTCGACCTCGCCCACGCGCTGTCCGATCCGGCGGTGGATTTTGCGGCGTTCGAGCGGCTGGTCCGCGATGCCTCGACCCGCGATCCGCGCGTGGTCTGGGCGGAACGCGTCGAAAGCGACCTGATGGCGCGCAGCCCGGTGCTGGTCTGGCGCAACGCGACCCGGGTGCGGCTGATCTCGGCGTTCCGCGCGGCCCACGGCGCGCCGGGCGACGCGCTGCTGCCGGGCGAGCCGCTGATCTGCGACGGGATCGAACTGCCGCTGAAGCACCGCAAGAAGCGCATCGACCTTGAGGCGCGAGGCCTCATCAAGGGGGCGCAGGTGGTCTATCTGGGGGCGGGCAAGAAGCCGGGCTTCGCGCGGCTGCACGTGATCGGCGCGCCCGAGCCGCGCATCTCGGCCGCGTCGATCATCAAGATCGAGACGCCGGACGTGGACGAGCCGTTCATCCCGTCGGCCGCGCATATGGGGGCCACGTTCCTGCACGGGGCGGCGGTCACCATCCACAAGGCGCAGGGGTCGCAGTGGCCCGACGTGCAGGTGTTCGCCCCCGACATCAGCGCCGCCGCCTGGGCCAACCGGACCGAAGCCGGGCTGCCGCTGTGGAAGCGCCTTGCTTATGTCGCGATCACGCGGGCGCAGGACCGACTTCTGTGGGTGACGAAGGCGCGGCTGGCGCGGCCGCAGGCGGGGCTTGGGACCGAGGACCTGACGGTCGATGCGGCGCCGCTGACGCTGGAAGCGCAGGCCGGGGACGAAACCGCCTGAGCGTTACATGAACCCCAGTTCCAGCCGGGCCTCGTCTGACATCATGTCCATGCCCCATTGCGGCTGGAACGTCATTTCGACGTCCACCTGCCGGACGCCCGGCAGCGGCTCGACCGCGTCGGCGACCCAGCCCGGCATCTCGCCCGCGACGGGGCAGCCGGGGGCGGTCAGGGTCATCACGATGCGGACGGCGTTCCCGGCGTCGATCTGGATCGTGTAGATCAACCCAAGGTCGTAGATGTTGACCGGGATTTCCGGGTCATAGACGGTCCGGCACGCCTCGACCACGCTGTCGTACAGCGGATGGTCGGTCGTCGAGGGCGCGATCAGCGGCGCGCCTTCGGGCAGGGCGGTCGGGGCCGTCTGCGGGGTGTTGGTCGCGTCGTCCATGGTGGCCTTGATCCCGTCGAACTCGACCAAGGATATAGGGTGTCGAACCCGTCAGGAAAAGCCTGACCGCGCCGGGTACTGGGCGAGGTGGCGCCGGGCGGGCCGCTCAGCTCTTCTTGCGGCGTGCGGGCGCGGGGCGAACGCGGCGTTCGATTTCCAGATACACCAGTTCGGCGATGTTGCGGTCCGTCGCGGCCTCGATCCCCTCGAACCCGGGCGAGGAGTTCACTTCCAGGATCTTCGGCCCGTGGGCCGAGCGCAGCATGTCCACGCCCGCCAGCCCTAGCCGGAAGGCGCGGGCGGCGCGGGTGGCGATGTCGCGTTCGGCCGGTTTCAGCTTCACCGCCTCGGCCGTGCCGCCCAGATGCAGGTTCGACCGGAACTCGCCCGCCCGCGCGGTGCGGCGCATGGCGGCCACCACCTTGCCGCCGATGACCAGCGCGCGCACGTCCTCGCCCGCGGCTTCCTTCACGAACTCCTGCACAAGAAACTCGGCCTTGAGGCCGCGGAACGCGGTGATGACCGACGCGGCCGCCTTGCTGGTTTCCGCCAGCACCACGCCCTTGCCTTGCGTCGATTCCAGCAGCTTGAGGACCAGCGGCGCGCCGCCGCCAAGCTCGATCAGGTCCTCGGTGTCGCGGGGGGACGAGGCGACGGCGGTCGTCGGCATCGGCAGGCGGTGGCGGGCGAGCAGCTGGTGGGCGTGCAGCTTGTCGCGGCTGGCCATGATCCCGTCGGCGGGGTTCAGGACAAATGTGCCCATCGCCTCGAACTGGCGCAGGATCGCGGTGCCGTAGCTGGTGACGCTGACGCCGATGCGGGGGATCACGGCGTCGTAGCGCGCCAGCCGCTTGCCGTCATAGAACACCGCCGGTTCCGCCGTGGTGATCGCCATGTACAGCCGGGTCGTGTCCAGCACCTCGACCACGTGGCCGCGCGCCTCGCCTTCTTCGACGATGCGAAGGGTCGAATAGGCGCTTTCCTCCCGCGACAGGACCGCGATCCGCAGGCTGCGGCGGGGGGCGTCGGTGCGGACGGCGGCGCTGGAATAGATCTCGTAGCCGAGCGTCGGTTGCAGGAAGCTGTCGAGCGGCGACACGATCATGTCGGGCGTCAGCGCCTGCCGGCCGATGAGCATCCGGTAAGCCATCTGGCCGCGATCGGTCAACGTCATCTCGACCGGCCAGCGGCGGTCGCCGATCGCGATGTCCGAGCGGATGACGAAGCGGTATTCCATGTCGCCGTTGGACGAGATCACCTCGCGCCGGTCCACGATCTTGGCCGAGCAGGGGATCACGAGGTCCTCGCGCCCCGGGATCGGGTGGATCGCGAAGCGGACGCGGGGGGCGTTGGCTGGGCCGAACGGCTCGATGTCAAAGGCGTGCAGCGCCGAGGTGCGCGCGCCGGTGTCCACCTTGGCCTTGAGCGCGGGCAGGCCGAGGTCGGGCAGGGATACCCATTCTTCCCAGCCAAGGCGGAATGTCATCGCGGTTTTTTCCGTTGGTGGCGGTTGCGGGGCGTCGTCTGGCGATGGGTTTTCGTCGGGCGGGGGGGGGGCGTCTGCCCGGGCAGTTTCTCGCGCCGGGGTGTCTGGCACGGGGCCGTGTCACCAACGCGACAGGTCGGGCAGGCTGCGGCGATCATTGCAGGGAAGTGGCCGACCCGGGGTGCGGCCGATCACCGCACGTCAAGCCGGCGGTTCTGCCCGCGCCGCCGGGAAACGTCGCCGTTCCCGCCGGGCGGCCCTGAGCGGATCAGAAGCGGAAGTTGAAGCGGTGGACGATGCCCAGCCGGACCGAGGGCTGGGTCTCATCCTCGACGATGGGCGAGTCCGCCGCATCGCCGGTCAGCTTGGTGTAGCGCGCCTCGCCCAGCAGCGCGAGGCTGTCGGTCAGGGCGTAGCGCCCTTCCAGCGACAGCGACTGGGCGTAGATGCCGCCGTCAGGCGAATAGGGGACATAGCCGCTGGTGATCGATTCCGCGGGCGAAATGCCGAAATAGGTGTCCACGAACTCCTCGTTCGCGAAATCGGCCTCGGCCCCCGCCCACATGGTCAGGCGTTCGGACGGCTTGAAGCGGTACTTCGCCCCGAACTCGCCCACGACGCCCTCGTGGCCGCCAAAGCCCCGGCGCGCCGCGACGTAGCCCACGGCGTCGCCCATCGAATATTTCAGCCGCAGCCCGACCTCGCCCGAGGCATCGATGTCGTCGAGGCCCGCAAGGCTGTCGCTGTCATCCGCCTCGCGGTCGCCGCGATAGTTCAGCGACGGCAGGATCGCCAGCCCGTCCGCCGACCCGTCCGTGGTCAGCGACTGGCCCGGGCGAACGACGTCGATGTTGCGGAAGATGACCCACGGCGAGGTGTCCATGTCTTCCGAGCCGAGGTAGTCGGGCGCGTGGCTGGCGCCCAGGCCCACATCGGCGCCGACGCCCCAGCCGTCCTGCGCGGCGGCGGGGAGCGCTGCGAAAGCGGCGGCGGCCGCGACAGTTGCGAGGACAAGCGATTTCATGGGCGCGCGACCTTTCCGGCGATTCCCGAGACACATGGACCCGGCGGGCCCGCATGACAACCCGCGGACCGCGCCAATGTTGCACCGAGTTCCACGATTTTCGCCGCCTGTGGCGAAAGCGGAACGATCAGGCTTTTTCGGCCGCTTCCAGCCGCTCAAGCGCCTCCATCCACAGCGCCTCGGCGCGGGGCAGGGCGGCGGTTGCCTCGGCGTGCTTGCGGCCCAGAAGCTTGGCCTCGTGCGGGTCGTTGTATAGCGCGGGATCGGCCATCTTTCTGGCGATCCGGTCCAGCATGTCCGAGATCTTTTCGACCCGCTCCTCGCTGCGGCGCACCTCGGCCCGCAGGTCCAGGATGGCGTCACGGCTGAGGCGCTTGGGCGCGGGCTTCGCCGCCGGCGCGGGCTCGGCCGGCGCGGCCGCCGTGTCCCCCGCCAACAGCGAGCGGCGATAGGTTTCCAGGTCCTCGGCATAGGGCCTCACCGCCCCGTCAGCGACCAGCCAAAGCCGGTCCGCCACCAGTTCCAGCAGGTGCATGTCGTGGCTGACCAGCACCACCGCGCCGGTATAGTCGTTCAGCGCCTCGGTCAGCGCCTCGCGGCTTTCGATGTCCAGGTGGTTGGTCGGCTCGTCGAGGATCAGCAAGTGCGGCGCGTCGATGGTGGCGAGCAGCAGCGACAGCCGCGCCTTCTGCCCGCCCGAGAGCGCGCCGACCCTGGTTTCGGCCTGCGCCTCCATCAGGCCGAAGCCCGCCAGCCGCGCGCGCAGCCGCGCCGGGTTCTCGTCGGGCCTGAGACGGCGGACATGGGCCAGCGGTGTTTCGTCCAGATGCAGCTCGTCCACCTGGTGCTGGGCGAAATAGCCCACGCGCAGCTTGGAGGATCGCGTCACCCGCCCCTCCATCACCGGCAGGCGGTCGGCCAGCAGCTTGGACAGCGTGGACTTGCCCTGCCCGTTGCGGCCCAGAAGGGCGATCCGGTCGTCCTGGTCGATCCGCAGTTCCAGCCGCCGCAGCACGGCGCGGTCGCCGTACCCCACCGCGACGTTGTCGAGCGACAGGATCGGCGGCGACAGCTGGTCGGGCTGGGGAAAGGTGAAGCGGTGGAACTTCGCCTCTTCCGGGGCGGTGATCGGCTCCATCTTGGCCAGGGCCTTGATCCGCGACTGCGCCTGCACGGCCTTGCTGGCCTTGGCGCGAAAGCGGTCCACGAAGCTTTGCAGGTGGGCGCGCCGCGCTTCCTGCTTTTTCGCCTCGGCCGCCTGCAGCGCGCGACGCTCGGCCCGGGCGCGGGCAAAGGCGTCGTAGCCGCCCGAATACAGCGTCAGCTTGCGGTCATCGAGATGCATGATCGCGCCGACGGCGCGGTTCAGCAGGCCGCGATCGTGGCTGATGATGATGACGGTGTGGGGATACCGGGCAAGATAGCCTTCCAGCCACAGCGCCCCTTCGAGATCCAGGTAGTTGGTCGGTTCGTCCAGCAGCAGCAGGTCGGGCTGCGCGAACAGGACGCCCGCGAGCGCCATCCGCATCCGCCAGCCGCCCGAAAAGTCGCCGGTGGGGCGGGCCTGATCCTCGGGCGGGAAGCCAAGGCCCTGAAGGATCGCCGAGGCGCGGCCTTCGGCCGACCAGGCGTCGATGTCGGCGAGCCGGGTCTGGATTTCGGCGATCCGATGCGGGTCGGTCGCGGTCTCGGATTCCGACAGCAGTGCGTGGCGTTCGGTGTCGGCGGCCAGCACCGTGTCCAGCACGCTGCGGTCGGTCGCGGCCGATTCCTGCGCGACGCCGCCGATGCGGGCGCGCGAGGGCAGGGTGATCGACCCGC
Organism: Paracoccus marinus; assembly: GCF_007018965.1. Classification (GTDB taxonomy): domain Bacteria; phylum Pseudomonadota; class Alphaproteobacteria; order Rhodobacterales; family Rhodobacteraceae; genus Paracoccus; species Paracoccus marinus. The sequence continues at coordinate 121,240 of NZ_VJYZ01000004.1, read as the reverse complement.
CGTCCAGCGCCAGTTCGCCCCGGATCAGCTTGAACAGCGTCGTCTTGCCGGCCCCGTTGGGACCGACGAGGCCGACCTTGTGGCCGCCCGGGATCGCCGCCGAGGCGTGTTCGAACAGGGGCCGTCCGGCGATGGAATATGAAAGGACGTCGATGCGCAGCATGGCGGGGGGCTTGCCTCAACCGGGCTGGCGGGTCAATCGCGGGCCGCGTGGAAAGATCGCGCGCCGCGCGGAAACGGTGTCCGACAAAAGACTTGATCGGAAAGGTCGGGCGCACTACATTGCGTCGGCAACGTTTTTCTATCTGCTCTGTCTCCGTCATCGGCTTCAGTATGCTGCTATGACTGACTGCGCCGGGTCATCGCACTTCCGCGGATGACGTTTGAAGGAGAAATCACGATGGCCAACGGCACCGTGAAATGGTTCAACTCGACCAAAGGCTTCGGCTTCATCCAGCCGGAAAACGGCAACCGCGACGTGTTCCTGCACATCTCGGCGCTGGAACGCGCCGGCCTGCAGGCCCCGGCTGACGGTCAGAAAGTCAGCTTCGACCTGGAAACCGGCCGCGACGGCCGCGAATCGGCGTCGAACATCAAGTTCGTCTGAGCCTTCAGTCGATCCGATGACGAAGGGCGGCCCAAGCGGCCGCCCTTTTGCGTTTCGGAGCGTCGGCCGGCAGGCGCCCGGGCGAAGAAGGGGCGGCCGCACGGGCCGCCCCACGTCGTTCCGCCGGCGGGCGCTGCCGCCCGGGCCGGGGTCACATGTTCATGCAGTTGGCATAGTAGGTGACGGTCGCGGGCCAGTCCGAGAAGATGCCCTTCACGCCCACTTCCTGCGCCAGCGTGTCCACGATCTCGTAGACCGCGCCGTCGTCGGTGGCGACGTCGCCGACCGAGCCGTAGTACCAGCCGCCCTTGTTCTCGGCCGTGATCGGGCCCGAACGTTCAAGCGACCAGGTGATCGTGTCCATGCCCGCGGCCTTGATCGCGTCGGCAAAGGCCGACGGAACCATGTCGCGGCCGGTGCCCGGCGTCACCAGCGCGAACAGCGGCGGGGCGACGGTCTTGATGCCCTTGTCGGCCAGCGGCTGCGGCGCGTATTCGCCCCAGGTTTCCGGCTTCTGCACGTCGAAGCCTTCGACGCGGTCGGTGTCGATCAGGTAGACGGCGGTCGCGGCAAACTCGGGCTCGGCCTTGAGCCAGTGGTCCATGTGCTCGATCTCGAACGTCTGCAGATGCACGTCAGAGGCGGGGATGCCCGCAGCCTTGTATTCGTCCACGATCGCCTGAGCGTACATTTCGGTCGTGTAGCCGTCGAACGGCATGTCCACGATCGCTTCCTTCAGCTCGGGCGTGAACTTCGCGTCCAGCGCCTTGAACAGTTGGATCGATTCGGCGTGCGTCATCAGATGCGCGCCGTTGGTGTAAAGATCGGTGCGGAAGGCGGCATTGCCCTTCATGTAGTCCTCGACCGTGGTCGCGGTCGGGTCAGAGCTGTCCATCTTGGGCTTGAGCGTGCGGAACTCGGCCAGCGTCAGGTCCGAGGTGCGGCACTCGGCCGCCGCCTTTTCGCCGCTCGCGGCGGGCGCGAAGGGGGTGGTGCATTTCGCGGCCAGCGGCGTGGACAGGATGTTGGTGGTGGTGTGCAGGTCGTTCTGCGCGTGGCGGCAGACGAGCTGCTTGTCGGCGGTGAAGCTGACGTCGCATTCCAGCACGCCCGCACCCATCGCGGCGGCGGCGAGGTTCGATTCGACCGTGTGTTCGGGGAACATCAGGGGCGCGCCGCGGTGGCCGATCGAGAACGCGGTGACCTTGGGGGTCTGGTCCTTGCAGGACATCAGCTTGTCCTTGAGCGCGCCGGCGGGCAGCTGGTCGATCAGGTAGAACGGGCGCGGACCGTAGGTCGGCGCGGGCCGGGTCGCGCCGGCGAAGTCGTAGGCGGCGGTATTCTCGGCGGTGCCGGCGGCGGCGGCGGTATCGGCGGCCGGGGCGGTCGCCTGCGCGGCGGCGAGGCCGGGCAGCAGGGCGATCAGCGCGGCACCGCGCAGAAGGGCGAGGGACATGGAAGCTCCGGTGACAGGTTGCAGGGACGCGCGCAGGGTATGGCGGTCGTGCAACGGCGCGATCACGGTCCCGTGACAGACGGGCGACAGACGGGCGACGACCGGTTTGCGGGCCGCGTCCCCGGTCGGGCCGGGGTTTCCATCGCCCCGGTCGCGTGATACCGGCCCGGCCAATCGCAATCCGCACCTGACAACACCAAGGACATCATCATGGCCGTCGAACGCACGCTGTCGATCATCAAGCCCGACGCGACCCGCCGCAACCTGACCGGCAAGATCAACCAGAAGTTCGAGGATGCGGGCCTGCGCATCGTCGCGCAAAAGCGCATCCAGCTGTCGCCCGCGCAGGCCGGCAAGTTCTACGAGGTCCACAAGGACCGTCCGTTCTATGGCGAACTGGTCGAGTCGATGGTGTCGGCCCCGGTCGTCGTGCAGGTGCTGGAAGGCGAAGGCGCGATCGCCAAGAACCGCGAAGTGATGGGCGCGACCAACCCGGCCAACGCCGACGAGGGCACCATCCGCAAGGAGTTCGCGGTGTCCGTGGGCGAGAACTCGGTCCACGGCTCGGACGCCGCCGAGACGGCCAAGGAAGAGATCGCGTTCTTCTTCTCGGGGCTCGAACTGGTCGGCTGACCGGGTTCGCCCGCTGGAATGAACAAAGGCGCACCGCCGACGGGCGGTGCGCCTTTTCGTTTGCGGAAGGGGTCGCGTCACATCATCCGCGCGACCATCCACACCGCCATCCCGATCATGACGAGGTTTTCCGTCAGCGACACGAACCCCAGCGGCACGTTCGACTGCCCGCCGACGCAGGCGCATTTCAGTTCGCGCCTGTCCAGATAGACCGCCTTGAACACCGACACCGCGCCGATCCCGCCGATCACCAGCGCCAGCGGCGCCATCAGCCAGACCGCCGCGCCCGAGATCATCAGCAGGCCGACCAGCGCCTCGGCCCACGGATAGACGCGGGCGTAGCGGGGGACGCGCTGCGCGAGCATGTCGTAGCCCAGAAAGCCGTTCACGAAGCCTTCGATGTCGCGCAGTTTCTGCAGCGCGAGCAGCGCCGTCGCAAAGCCCAGGAACAGCTGGACCGCGTGGGCGGTGGCCAGCGCGGCCGCCCCGCCCGTCCCCCAGGCGACGGCCACGGCCAGCGCCGCCGCCATGCCGAAGATCGCGATCACCGGGGCGTAGGTCAGCGCCCTGGGGTCGTGGACCCTGAGGCCGAGATGGCGGCGCAGGTCGTCGTGGCCGCCGATGCGCTCGCCGCCGATCCACACCTGCGGGGTGGTGGGCACGCCGTGGCGGGCCTTGAAGGCGTCGGTTTCCTCGCGGGTGCGAAGGGGCCGGTCCTCGACCTGAAACCCGTTCCGGCGCAGCAGGTCCAAGGCCTTCAGCCCGGACGGGCAGATGTGCTGGGGCGTGACCATGCGGTAGATCACGGCGCGGCGGTCCCCGGTCGTCGCGGCGCTCGGGTCGGCAAGGGTGGTCATTTCAAGATTCCTCTTCTTCAGCGGCGGGCGCGGTCGAACAGCGCGACCAGCTCGTCCACCTTGGCCTGCGTCTCGGTCGCGTCGCCGCCCGTGATCGCGTCGCGGACGCAATGGGCGGCGTGGTCGCGCAGGATCTCGGCCTCGGCCCGCGCCAGGGCGGACTTGACCGCCTGCATCTGCGTCAGGATGTCGATGCAGTAGCGATCCTCGGCCACCATGCGCGAGATGCCCTGCACCTGCCCCGCGATCCGGTTCAGGCGCTTCACCTTGGCCTCGCGGCGTTCCGGGGAATGGTCGTGGTTCATGCCAATACCTACGGGGGGTATATGGCGGCGCGGCGGCGCCGGTTCAAGGGCGGCCCCGCGTCGGTTGCCTGCCGTCACGTCAGGCGGTATCGGATGAACGGACCAAGGGGGAACAGCATCATGCGCGCATTCGTCTTTCCGGGGCAGGGCGCCCAGACCATCGGCATGGGCCGCGAACTGGCCGAGGCCTATCCGGCCGCCAAGGCTGTCTTCGACGAGGTGGACGAGGCGCTGGGCGAAAAGCTGTCGGCGCTGATCTGGTCAGGCGACATCGAGACGCTGACGCTGACCCGCAACGCCCAGCCGGCGCTGATGGCGACCTCGATCGCCGCGCTGCGCGCGCTTGAGGCCGAGGGGTTTTCCATCGCCGACGCGGACTTCGTGGCGGGCCACAGCCTTGGCGAATATTCGGCCTTGTGCGCGGCCGGCGCGATCAGCCTGCCCGACACCGCGCGGCTGTTGCAGATCCGCGGGACCGCGATGCAGGAGGCTGTGCCGGTCGGCGTGGGCGCGATGGCCGCGGTGCTGGGACTGGACTTCGCCGCCGTGGACGAGATCGCCCGCGAGGCGGCCGCTGACGAGGTCTGCGAGGCCGCCAACGACAACGATCCGGCGCAGGTCGTGATCTCCGGGCACAAGGCGGCGGTCGAGCGCGCGGCGGCGCTGGCGAAGGAACGCGGCGCCAAGCGCGCGCTCATGCTGCCGGTGTCGGCGCCGTTCCACTGCGCGCTGATGCAGCCCGCCGCGACCATGATGGCCGACGCGCTGGCGGGGGTCGAGATCGCCGAGCCCGCCGTGCCGCTGGTCGCCAACGTCCGGGCCGAGCCGGTGACGATGCCCGGCGCGATCCGGCAGTTCCTGGTCGAGCAGGTGACCGGCGCCGTGCGCTGGCGCGAATCGGTGGGCTTCATGGCCGCGCAGGGCGTGACCGAGTTCTGGGAGATCGGCGCGGGCAAGGCCCTGTCGGGCATGATCCGGCGCATCGCGCCGGACGCGGCCACCCGCAACGTCGGCGCGCCCGCGGACATTGCGGCGCTGAAGGGCTGAGGACAGGCAGGGGCGCGGCCCCTGACCCCCGGGATATTTCCAGACAGAAGATGAGGCACTGATGTTCGACCTTACGGGAAAGACCGCGCTGATCACCGGCGCCTCGGGCGGGATCGGGGGCGCCGTGGCTGCGGCGCTGCATGCGGCGGGGGCGAGCGTCGCCCTGTCGGGCACGCGCGAGGCGCCGCTGCGCGAACTGGCCGAGAGCCTGGGCGAGCGCGCGCATGTCGTGACCGCGAACCTGGGCGACGCGGCGGCCGTCGAGGCGCTGCCGAAGCAGGCGGCCGAGGCGATGGGGTCCGTGGACATCCTCGTCAACAACGCGGGCATCACCCGCGACAACCTGTTCATGCGGATGTCGGACGAGGAATGGGCGCAGGTCATCGACGTGAACCTGACCTCGTCTTTTCGGCTGGCAAGGGGCGTGCTGCGCGGGATGATGAAGGCGCGCTGGGGCCGGATCGTGACGATCACCAGCGTCGTCGGCACCACCGGCAACCCGGGGCAGGCGAACTATGCCGCCGCCAAGGCGGGTCTGGTCGGAATGTCGAAGAGCCTCGCCTACGAGGTCGCGTCGCGCGGGATCACCGTCAACTGCGTGGCCCCCGGCTTCATCGAGACGGCGATGACCGACAAGCTGAACGACGATCAGAAGGGCCGGATCCTGACCCAGATTCCCGCCGGGCGGATGGGCGGGCCCGACGATATCGCGGCCGCCGTCCTGTATCTGGCAAGCCCGCAGGCGGGCTACGTCACCGGTGCCACGCTGCACGTCAACGGCGGCATGGCGATGATCTGACGCGGCTTCCCGCACGCCTGCGCCCTCGCCCCGAGCGCCGTGACGGCACGGCGCGGAGCGCACGGGAAAGCAGTTGCAGAACGCGCGGCCGTTGCTATATCCCCGGACCAAGGCCGCAGGGGAACCGCCCGCGGCTGTCGTCGGCGACAGCCGGCAACACTGGGCGGATGCCCGCAACTGAGGATGGAACATGAGCGACATCTCTGATCGCGTGAAGAAGATCGTTGTCGAGCACCTGGGCGTCGACGAGGAAAAGGTGACCGAATCCGCGTCGTTCATCGACGACCTGGGCGCGGACTCGCTGGACACGGTCGAGCTGGTCATGGCGTTCGAGGAAGAATTCGGGATCGAGATCCCGGACGACGCCGCCGAGACGATCCAGACCTTCGGCGACGCGGTGAAGTTCATCTCGGGCGCGACCGCCTGATCGGACGAACCTGACTTCGCGCGGTCCCCGGATCGCGTCGGAACGGCGCCCCAAGCGGGCGCCGTTCGCGTTTGCGCGGCCACCGGCCGCCGACTTGCGCCCCGTGCAGGGTCGCGTTGCGCGGCGGAACCCCGACCGTCCCCGCCCGTTGTTCCGACAATGATTTCAGACAGGAGAAGACGCATGTCCGTCAATCTGCAGGGGCTGGAAGACAACGCCCGCAAGACCTCGATCACCGAGCTTCAGGCCGCGATGGCGGACGGCACGTCGCTGTCGATGGCGCTGAAGCAGGCGCACTGGAACATGAAGGGCGCGACCTTCATCGCCGTCCACGAACTGATGGACGAGGTGAAGGACCGGCTGGACGAACAGCTCGACAACATGGCCGAACGGATCCAGCAGCTGGACGGCGTGGCGGTCGGCACGGTCGAGGAGGTCGCGCGCACGACGCAGCTGAAGCCCTATCCGACGGACCTGACCAAGGTCTCGGACCACGTGCGCGAGATCGCGGACCGCCTTCGCAGCTACGGCGTGCGGGTCCGCCACGCGATCGACGCGACCGACGGGGCGGGCGACACGTCCACCGCCGACGTGCTGACCGAAGCGTCGCGCCAGGCCGACAAGGACCTGTGGTTCGTGCAGAGTCACCTGGATTGAGCCGCCTGCATTGAGCCACCTGGACTGACGAACTGAACGCTCAGCGGTGGCCGTCTCGTCGCGGCCGCCGCCTGCGCGTCAGGCCCCAAGCCATCGCCCAGACAACCGCCAGCAGTGGCGCGGTCAGGACGATCCCGGCCATGGCCCACAGCCGCGCGCCGGGCAGCAGCGCCAGCAGCCACAGCGCCGCCGGCAGCATCAGGACCACCCCGGTCAGGGTGCCCGGCAGCACCCGCCGCTGCACGGCCGACGCGACCGCCTGCACGACCGCGTTGGCGGCCAGCGCGCCCGCGATCATCGCCAGCAGCGCCTGCCGCCACCGGGTGTCAGCGGGCCAGGCCACAGCCAGCGCGGCGCACACCACGACCGAGGCGAGGGCGACTGCCACGACCTTCGTCCGGGCCGTCAGTCCGGGCAGGCGCGCGGCGACCGGGGCGGGCAGGTCCGGTCCGCCGCCCCTGACCTCGGCCGCGTTCTGCAGCAGGAACGCCGCCGCGAGCAGCGCGGCCGCAAAGCCGGTCGGGCCGCCAGTCATGCCGCCGTTCCCGCCAAGCCGTCCGAACTGGCGATTGCGCCCACGCGCGGCGCGACTATGTTCCGGTCCATGCCCGACACCTCCCCCCAGTTCATCCATCTTCGCTGCCATTCCGAGCACTCGCTGCTGGAAGGCGCGATCCCGGTCAAGAAGCTCGCGTCCCTCGCCGCCGCCGAAGGGATGCCCGCTGTCGCGCTGACCGACACCAACGCCCTGTTCGCGGCGCTGGAGTTTTCGGTCAAGGCGATGGACGAGGGAGTGCAGCCCATCGTCGGGTGCCAGGTCACGCTGGACGCGGGTCCGGCCTGCGGGCCGGTGGTGCTGCTGGCGCAGGACCAGGGCGGCTGGATGAACCTGATGGCGCTTTCCACGTGCCTATATGTCACCCCGGTCAAGGACGCGCCGCATGTCACGATGGACGAACTTGCCCGCCATGCCGCCGGGCTGATCTGCCTGACCGGCGGGGCGACCGGCCCCTTGGGCCAGCTGGCGGCCGCGGGCAAGCTGGATGACGCCCGCGCCCATGCGGCCGCGCTGCACGCGATCTTCGGCGACCGGGTGTATGTGGAGTTGCAGCGCCACATGCAGGACAACGGCCAGCCGGTCCCGGCCGAGGCCGCGTCCGAAGGGCCGATGATCGACATCGCCTATGACCTGGGCCTGCCGCTGGTCGCCACCAACGACGTGTATTTTCCCAAGCCCGAGATGTTCGGCGCCCACGACGCGCTCATCTGCATCCGCGAACGGGCGATGGTGGACCAGCCGGGGCCGCGCCGCCGCCTGACCGCGCAGCACCACTTCAAGTCCGCCCGCGACATGGCCATGCTGTTCGCGGACCTGCCCGAGGCGGTGGAAAACACCGTCGAGATCGCCCGCCGCTGCGCCTTTGCCGTGGCCAAGCACAAGCCGATCCTGCCCCGCTTTGCCGATGACGAGGTGGACGAGCTGCGCCGGCAGGCGCGCGCGGGCCTTGACGCGCGGCTTGCCGTCATCCCGCACGCCGTCAGCGTCGAGGAATACGGCGCAAGGCTCGACTTCGAGCTGGGGATCATCGAGCAGATGGGGTTCCCCGGCTATTTCCTGATCGTCGCCGACTTCATCAAGTGGGCCAAGACGAACGGGATCCCTGTCGGTCCGGGCCGGGGGTCGGGCGCGGGGTCGCTGGTGGCCTATGCGCTGACGATCACCGACCTCGATCCCCTGCGCTATTCCCTTCTGTTCGAGCGGTTCCTGAACCCCGAGCGGGTGTCGATGCCCGACTTCGACATCGACTTCTGCATGGACCGGCGGGAAGAGGTCATCGACTACGTCTGCCAGAAATACGGGCGCGAGAAGGTGGGGCAGATCATCACCTTCGGCGCGCTTCTGTCCAAGGCGGCGGTTCACGACGTGGGGCGCGTGCTGGGCATGGGCTTCAGCCAGCGCGACAAGCTGTCGAAGATGATCCCGCTGGAAGGGGTCAAGCCCGTCAGCATCGCCAAGGCGCTGGCCGACGAGCCGCGCCTGCGCGAGGCGCGCGACGCCGACGAGAACACCCGACGGATGCTGGAATTCGCGGAAAAGGTCGAAGGGCTGCTGCGCAACGCCTCGACCCACGCCGCCGGGGTGGTGATCGGGGACAGGCCGCTGGACCAGCTGGTGCCGCTGTATCGCGACCCCGGGTCCGACATGCCGGCCACGCAATTCAACATGAAATGGGTGGAACAGGCCGGGCTGGTCAAGTTCGACTTCCTGGGCCTCAAGACCCTGACTGTCATCCAGAATGCGGTGGACCTGATCCGCGCCGGCGGGCGGCACCTTCACATCGCCGCCGACGGGCGGCAGCTGTACGATCCGCCCGCCGGTGCGGTGGACGAGATCAACCTGATTCCGCTGGACGACAAGCGGACCTACGACCTGTTCGCCTCGGCCCGCACGGTAGCGGTGTTCCAGGTGGAATCCTCGGGGATGATGGACGCGCTGCGCCGGATGCGCCCGACCTGCATCGAGGATATCGTCGCGCTGGTGGCCCTGTATCGCCCCGGCCCGATGGAGAACATCCCGACCTATTGCGAGGTCAAGAACGGCCTGCGCCCTCTGGAATCCATCCACCCGACCATCGACCACATCCTGGCCGAAACCCAGGGCATCATCGTCTATCAGGAACAGGTGATGCAGATCGCGCAGGTCATGGCGGGCTATTCGTTGGGCGGCGCGGACCTGCTGCGCCGCGCCATGGGCAAGAAGATCGCCGAAGAAATGGCCAAGGAGCGGCCCAAGTTCGTGGACGGCTGCGTCGCGCAGGGCGTGGACGCGAAGAAGGCCGGCGAGGTCTTCGACCTGCTGGAAAAATTCGCCAACTATGGCTTCAACAAGTCGCACGCGGCGGCCTATGCGGTGGTCAGCTATCAGACCGCCTGGCTCAAGGCGAACCACCCGGTCGAATTCATGGCCGCCGTCATGAACTGCGACATCCACCTGACCGAAAAGCTCGCCGTCTATCGCCGCGAGGTGGACAAGATGGGGATAGAGGTGATCGCGCCATCGGTCAACCGCTCGCAGCCGATGTTCAGCGTGGATCAGGGGCGGATCGTCTATGCGCTCGGCGCGCTCAAGAACGTGGGCGTCGAGGCGATGAAGACGCTGGTCGCGGCCCGGGGGGACCGTCCGTTCTGCGACCTCACCGACTTCGCCCGCCGGGTGCCGCTGCGCCAGGTCGGCAAGCGTGCGCTTGAGATGCTGGCCCGCGCGGGCGCCTTTGACGAGCTGGACGCGAACCGGGCGCGGGTGCTGAAATCGCTCGACACGCTGGTCGCGTGGTCGGCTGCGGTGCAGGACGCGGCGCGGTCCAGCCAGTCCTCGCTCTTTGGCGGCGGCGAGGATCTGCCGCCGCCGCGCCCGGCGCTCGCCAGCGTCTGGATGCCGGCCGAGAAGCTGGCCGAGGAACGTGCCGCGATCGGCTTTTATCTGTCGGGGCACCCGCTCGACGATTACCTTCCCGCGCTGCGGCGCAAGGGCGCGATGACGCTGGCCGAGGTGCAGGCGGCCTCGCTTGGCGGACCCTTGGTCGCGCAGATCGCGGGCACGGTGGCGGCGCGGGCGGAAAAGAAATCCGCCAAGGGCACGCGCTACGCCTTTGTCACGCTGTCGGACCCGACCGGGCTTTACGAGGTGACGGTGTTTTCCGACCTGCTGGACGCCGCGCGCCAGCATCTGGAACCCGGCGAGAACGTGCTGCTGACCGTCAACGTCGAGCCGTCGGGCGAGCAGGTGAAGATGCTTGCCCGCATGGCCCAGCCGCTGGAAGAGGCGGTGGCCGACGCGGGCTCCGGCAAGCTGGCGGTCGAGATCGCGGATGCGGGCACGGCGGTCGCGGTGCTGGACCGGCTGCGCGTGGTCAGCACGGAAATCAGCGCCTCGTCGCGCGGGCGCGGGCCCTTGCTGATGCGGGTGCGCGAGGGGACGGCGGTCTACGACATCGAGGTGGGCCAGAACGTCCCCGTCACCCCGAAGATGCGGCAGGCGCTGCGCGCGGTCGAAGGGGTGATCGACGTGACCGAGGAATAGCGCGGGCCGCCCGCCGAACGGGCCGCCCTTGCGAAATCCGTTGCCCGTTGCGGTTGCGCTTGGCACTGTGGCCGCCACCGCGCCCTTCCCGACGGAGCATGCCGATGAACCGCGCCCCCGCCTGCCTCGACTGCCTGCCTCTCGCCTGCCGCGTCCTGTTGCCCGTGATCGTCCTGTCCCTTGCGGCCTGCGGCGGGTCGTCCCAGCCGGCGGCGCGGTCGGGGGGCGCCAGCGGCGCGCTGGTCGATCCGGCGGCGCTTTATTGCAGCGGCATGGGCGGGTCGGTCATCCAGCGCGTGTCGGGCGGGCGCCGCGCCGATCTGTGCCGGCTGCCCGACGGCCGGACGGTCACGACCGCCGACCTCATCAACAGCCACAACGACCTCTGACGCCGCTTCTTCTTTGCCGAAATATCCCGGGGTCCGGGGCAGCGCCCCGGTTCGGCGACCCGGCTCGGCGCCCCGGTTCACCGTTGTCAGGGCCGATGCCCCGCCCCGTCGAACCCCGCCCCGGTGGCGTCCCGTGTCCGCATAGGTCACAGTCGGCGCGAACCCACGCCGCAACCACCTGGCCGCACAGCAGATGACCGTCACCTCTCAGGTCCAGCCGCCGACGCAGGGCGCGGTCCGCGCGCTTCTCGCCGGGACCGCGCCGCGCGCGGCGTCGTTCATCGTCACTATTTATGGCGACGTGGTCGAGCCGCGCGGCGGGACGCTGGCGATGGCGACGCTTATCGACACCTGCGCCCGGCACGGGATCAGCGAAAGCCTGGTCCGCACCGCCGTCTCGCGCCTCGTGGGCGCGGGGCGGCTGGTGGGCGAGCGGATCGGGCGGCGCAGCTTTTACCGCCTGTCGGACCCCGCTCGGGCGGAGTTCCGGCAGGCGTCGCGGATCATCTTCGCGCCGCCGCCCCCGTCGCAGGGCTGGCTCGTCGCGCTGGTGCAGGCGGGCGCGGTCGCGCCGCCGGGGTGGGTGACGCTGGGGCCGAACGTGATGATCGCGCCGCAGGGCGACGGCGCGGCGCTGCCTGCGGGCGCGGTGATGGCCGCGCACGGGATCGCCGGGCTGGACGCGCTGCCGGGCGTCGCCGCGCAGCACTGGCCGCTGGCCGAGGTCGCCCGCAGCTACCGCGCCTTCGCCGACCGCTTCGCCCGCCACGCGGCGCGGGGGCTGGCCGAGGTGCTGGCAGACGAGGACGCGCTGGCGCTGCGGCTGCGGCTGATCGACGAATACCGCCACGCCGCGCTGGCCGATCCGCGCCTGCCGCGCGACGCGCTCGGCCCCGACTGGCCGGGCGACCGCGCGCGCGACATCTTCCGCCGCATCTACCTTGACCTGTCGCCCGGCGCCGACCGCTTCGTCGGCCGTAGCTTCACCGACGCGACCGGCCTTCTGCCGCAAGCGACGCCCGAGACCGAGCGCCGCGCCGCCGTCATGCGAGCAGACCCGTGAAGCGTCACAAGATTTCTGACCTCGGTCCTTTTCTCGTGACGTTTCCTGCGCTATATTGACCGCACCGGATCAGGGGGAACGCGCCCATGTACGCTCAGATGGTCAAATCCGAAGGCACCGCCGCGGCCGAGATGTCGCCCGAGGAGCGCGCCTTTCAGGACCGCATCGACCGCGGCGAAAAGATCGAGCCGCGCGACTGGATGCCCGACGGCTACCGCAAGACGCTGGTCCGCCAGATGGGCCAGCACGCCCACAGCGAGATCGTGGGCCAGCTGCCCGAAGGCAACTGGATCACCCGCGCCCCCACGCTGGAACGCAAGGCGATCCTGCTGGCCAAGGTGCAGGACGAGGCCGGGCACGGGCTTTACCTTTACAGCGCGGCCGAGACGCTGGGGATCAGCCGCGACGAGCTGTTCGACCGGCTGCATTCCGGGGCGATGAAATACAGCTCGATCTTCAACTATCCGACGCTGACCTGGGCCGACATGGGCGCGGTCGGCTGGCTGGTCGATGGCGCCGCGATCATGAACCAGGTGCCGTTGCAGCGCACCTCGTACGGTCCCTACGCCCGGGCGATGGTCCGCATCTGCAAGGAAGAAAGCTTCCACCAGCGGCAGGGCTACGCGATCATGATGAAGATGGCGCAGGGCATGCCCGAGCAGAAGGAAATGGCGCAGGACGCGCTCAACCGCTTCTGGGGGCCGGCGCTGATGATGTTCGGGCCGTCCGACAAGGACTCGGTCCACTCCGCGCAGTCGATGGCGTGGCGCATCAAGATGAACACCAACGACGAGCTGCGCCAGAAGTTCGTGGACGAGACGGTGCCGCAGGCGGAATACCTTGGCCTGACCGTCCCGGACGAAACCTGCATCTGGAACGCCGGGCGCGGCCATTACGACTTCGCCGAGCCCGACTGGGAGGAGTTCTTCGAGGTGCTGAAGGGGAACGGCCCCTGCAACGCCGAGCGGCTGGAGGCGCGGCGGACCGCGTGGGATCGCGGCGCGTGGTTCCGCGACGGGCTCAACGCTTACGCCGAGAAATCGGCCGCCCGGCGCGCGGCCGCCGCTGTCGCGGCAGAGTGAGGGGGGCGACGATGACCCGCAAGGAATGGCCCCTCTGGGAAGTGTTCATCCGCGGCCAGCACGGGCTGAACCACCGCCATGTCGGCAGCCTGCACGCGCCCGACGCCGAGATGGCGATCAACAACGCCCGCGACGTCTATACGCGGCGCAAGGAAGGCGTCTCGATCTGGGTGGTGCGGTCCGTGGACATCGCCGCATCCAGCCCGTCCGAAAAAGGGCCGCTGTTCGACCCGGCGGAAAGCAAGGTCTATCGCCACCCGACCTTCTACGACATCCCCGACGAAGTGGGCCACATGTAATGCCGTCGCTGCCCGATATGGGGACGCCGGACGTGATGGCGCTGGCCCGCGCCGCCGCCGACGCCCAGCCGCACCACGACGACCCGCACGTCGCCGACCCGCATCTGGCCGACGTGGCGCTGCGGCCCGCGTTCTTCGACTGGCTGTGCCGGATGGGCGACAACGCCCTGATCCTCGGCCACCGCCTGTCGGAATGGTGCGGCCACGGCCCCGCGCTGGAAGAGGACATCGCGATCGCCAACACCGCGCTGGACCTGATCGGCCACGCCCAGCTATGGCTGGGACTGGCGGCCGAGGTCGAGGGGCAGGGGCGCACGGCCGACGACCTCGCCTTTTTGCGCGACACGCTCAGGTTTCGCAACGTGAAGCTGGTCGAGCTGCCGAACGGCGACATGGCCGTGACGCTGGTGCGGCAGTTCCTGTTCGACGCCTGGGCGTTCGGGATGCTGAGGGGGCTGACGGCATCGACAAGCCCGCGCGTGGCCGGGATCGCGGCCAAGGCGCTGAAGGAAGTCAGCTACCACCTCGAACGCTCGTCGGACCTGGTGGTGCGCCTGGGCGACGGGACCGATGAAAGCCACGCCCGGATGCAGGATGCGCTGGACCGGCTGTGGCCCTATGCGGGCGAGCTGTTCGCCGCCGACGCGGTGGACGACGCGGTCGCGGCGGCCGGGATCGCGCCCGCGCTTTCGGACCTGAAGCCCGACTGGCAGCGCACCGTGGACGAGGTGCTGGCCGAGGCGACGCTGACCCGGCCCGAGGTCCGCTTCGACGTTCATCTTGGCGGCAAGCAGGGGCGGCACACCGAGCATCTGGGCTTCATCCTTGCGCCAATGCAGTTCCTGCAGCGCGCCTATCCCGGCGCAAGCTGGTAGGATGCAGACGACCCTGCCTTCCATAGCCGAGGTCTGGGGCTGGCTCGCAGCCGTCCCTGACCCCGAGATCCCGGTGGTGTCCGTCACCGACCTCGGCATCGTCCGCGACGTGCGCTGGCATGACGGCACGCTGGTCGTCGCGGTGACGCCGACCTATTCCGGCTGCCCCGCCACCGCCTTCATCGACCTTGCCATCGAAACCAGCCTGCGCGCCCGCGGGGTGGAACATGTCCGGCTGGAACGCCGCCTGTCGCCGCCCTGGACGACCGACTGGGTGACGCCCGAGGGGCGCGAGAAGCTGCGCGCCTATGGCATCGCCCCGCCCATCGACGGCACCGCGTCGGACGGCGGCACCGCCGCCCGCGCGGCGCGGCTGTCGGGGCGGTCGAACCTGACCGTCGCCTGCCCGCGCTGCGGATCGGGCGCGACGGAACGCATCAGCCAGTTCGGATCGACCCCCTGCAAGGCCAGCTACCGCTGCACCGACTGCCTTGAGCCCTTCGACTATTTCAAGTGCCACTGAAAAGGGCCGAGAACCGCCAATGCCCCGTTTCCACCCCCTTGAAGTGACCGACATCCGTCGCGAGACGCGCGACGCCGTCGTCCTGACCCTGCGCCCCCGGGCCGAGGACGCGGCGGCGTTCGCGTTCACCCAAGGGCAATACCTCACCTTCCGCCGCGACTTCGACGGCGACGAGCTGCGCCGGTCCTATTCGATCTGCGCGGGTCTGGACGAAGGCTGCCTGCGCGTGGGCATCAAGCGGGTCGAGGGCGGCGCGTTCTCGACCTGGGCCAACGAGATGCTGCGCCCCGGCGACACGCTGGACGCGATGCCGCCGCAGGGCCGCTTTCACACCCCGCTCGCCCCCGACGCGGCGCGCAGCTATCTGGGCTTTGCGGGCGGATCGGGGATCACGCCGCTGCTGTCGATCATCAAGACGGTGCTGTCGCGCGAGCCGAGATCCAGCTTCACGCTGGTCTATGCGAACCGGCAGACCGGCTCGATCATGTTCCGCGAGGAGCTGGAGGATCTCAAGAACCTTCACCTCGGCCGCCTGTCCATCGTCCACATCCTGGAAAGCGAGGGGCAGGAGATCGACCTGTTCACCGGCCGCATCGACGCCGAAAAGATGGACATGCTGTTCCGCATGTGGATCGACGCGGACAGCGTGGACACCGCCTTCATCTGCGGGCCCGAGCCGATGATGCTGACCATCGCCGACAGCCTGCGCCGCCACGGCCTTGCCGACGAACAGATCAGGTTCGAGCTGTTCGCGTCGGGCCAGCCCGGCCGCGCCAAGGCCCGCGCCGCCTCGCGCGTGGCGGACGCCGCCGCCCATGCCTGCGAGGTGTCGGTGACGCTGGACGGCACGACGCGGACCTTCACCATGCCGAAGGACGGCACCTTCGTCCTCGACGCCGCCATCGCCCACCACATGGACGCGCCCTATTCCTGCAAGGCGGGCGTCTGTTCGACCTGCCGCGCCAAGGTGCTGGAAGGGCAGGTCGAGATGGAGGTGAACCACGCGCTCGAGGACTACGAGGTGCGCGCGGGCTATGTCCTGTCGTGCCAGTGCATCCCGCTGTCGGACCGTCTGGTGCTCAGCTATGACGAATGAGATGCCGATCGGCGACTACCTCGCGCAGGGCGGGCGGCTGACCTCGCCCGAGAACGCGCCGCCGCGCTACCGGGCGGAACTGCTGCGGCTGATGTCGTCCTTCGTGGACAGCGAGCTTGCCGGGTCGGCCGGATTCGCCGCCGCGATCAACTGGGCGCCGGGGATCAGGGAACGCATCGCCGCCAGCCGGATCACGCTGGAAAAGGCGGACCACGCTGAGCGGGTGCTGGACCTGATGGAAGGCTTCGGTACCGACAAGGCGCTGTACGAACGCGCCCACGACTGGGCCGCCCGCGGCCCGCGCGAAGGCCACGTGGACCCGCGACGGCAGGGCGGCGACATGCGGCTGTCGGTGTTCCACTATCCGCTGACCGGCTGGACCGACGCGGTGGTGATGAACGTGCTGATGGGGTCCGCCACGCTGCATGCCGTGGGCGAACTCGCCGCCTGTTCCTACCAGCCGCTGGCCGAGGTGCTGCGGGGCGTTCTGCCGCGCGAGCGGCGGCACATGGAGCTGGGGCTGGAGGGGCTGGAACGTCTTGCCGCGACCGAACGCGGCGCGGCGGCGGCGTCCGTCGCCTACTGGATGCCGCGCGTGGCCGAGACGTTCGGCCCGGCAGGGTCCGACCGCTTCGACCGGTTGCGGGCGATGGGCCTGCGCCACACCGACAACGAGACATTGCGCCAGCGGTGGCGGGCCGAGACGGCGGCGACGCTTTCCGCGCTGAAGCTGGCCTGAGGAAAGGGACGGACATGCTGGATCGGGCGCACACCGCGCGGCAACTCGAAAGCTACGTGCTGGGCGGCTGGCGCCGCGGCGCGGGCGAGGGCAAGCCGCTGCTCAATGCCGCCACGGGCGAGACGCACGCGACCATCACCTCGGACGGGCTCGACTTCGCGGGTGCGCTCGACTGGGGGCGCGACGTGGGCGGCGCGGCGCTGCGCCGCCACACGATCCACGAACGCGCGCTGATGCTCAAGGCGGTCGGCACCGCGCTGATGGAGATGAAGGACGACTTCCACGCCGAAAGCCTGGCCACCGGCGCGACGCCCAAGGACGCCTGGCCGGACATCGAGGGCGGGATCGGGACGCTTCTGACCTTCGCCAGCCGGGCGCGGCGGGAACTGCCGAACGCCCGGGTCCTGACCGAAGGGCCGGTTGAGCCGTTGTCGAAAGACGGCAGCTTCGCGGCGCAGCACGTCCTGACGCCCCTTCGCGGCGTCGCGATCCATATCAACGCCTTCAACTTTCCCGTCTGGGGAATGCTGGAAAAGATCGCGCCCGCGCTGATCGCGGGCATGCCCTGCCTTGTGAAGCCCGCCTCGCAGACCGCCTACCTCACGGAACTGGTGGTGCGCCGGATCATCGACCTTGGCATCCTGCCGGACGGCGCGCTGCAGCTTGTCTGCGGCGGCGTGGGCGACCTGCTGGACCACGTGATCGGGCAGGACGTGGTGACCTTCACCGGCTCGGCCCACACCGGGCGCAAGCTGCGGACCCACAAGGCGATCGTGGAAAACTCCGTCCGCTTCACGATGGAGGCGGACAGTTTGAACGCCGCGATCCTCGGCCCCGACGCGGGTCCGGGCACGCCCGAGTTCGACCTGTTCGTGCGCGAGGTGCATCGCGAGATGACGTCCAAAGCGGGGCAGAAATGCACCGCGATCCGGCGCGTGCTGGTGCCCGCCGCGCACGAGCGGGCGCTGATCGCGGCGCTGTCGGAAAGGCTGGGGCAGACCGCGATCGGCCTGCCCGGCGACGAGCGTTCGCGGATGGGGGCGCTGGCGTCCGTGGGCGACCGCGACGGCGTGCGCGACATGATCGCCCGCATCGCGGTCGAGGCCGAGATCGTCTTCGGCGATCCCGCGCAGGTCTCGCTTGTGTCGGGCGAAGCCGGGCGCGGCGCGTTCATGGCGCCCGTCCTGCTGCGTTGCGAGAACGCGCTGGACGCGACCGCGCCGCATGATGTCGAGGCGTTCGGCCCGGTCGCCACGGTCATGGCCTACCGCGACCTCGACGAGGCGGCGGAGCTTGCGCGGCGCGGCAAGGGGTCGCTGGTGTCGTCGGTCTTTACCAACGACGGCGACGTCGCCGCCGAACTGGTCGGCGCGATCGCGTCGTTCCACGGCCGGGTGATGATCGGCAACCGCGACAGCGCGAAATCCTCGACCGGCCACGGCGCGCCGCTGGCGCCCCTGGTCCACGGCGGCCCGGGGCGCGCGGGCGGGGGTGAGGAGATGGGGGGCATGCGGGGGGTCAAGCACTTCATGCAACGCACCGCCGTGCAGGGCGCGCCGCGGCTTCTGGCGGCCGTGACCGGCCAGTGGACCGACGGCGCCCCCGTCCGCGCCGACCGGCATCCGTTCCGCAAGTCGCTGGCCGAGCTGCGGATCGGCGACCAGATCGTGACCGCCGCCCGCGAGGTGACGCAGGACGACGTGGAACACTTCGCCCGGTTCACCGGCGACACCTTCTACGCCCACATGGACAGCGCCGCCGCAAAGGCGAACCCGTTCTTCGAGGATCGCGTCGCCCACGGCTACCTGATCGCTTCATTTGCGGCGGGGCTGTTCGTTGACCCCGAACCCGGCCCGGTCCTCGCAAATTACGGCGTTGATGACCTGCGCTTCCTGACGCCGGTCTATTTCGGCAACAGCCTGAAAGTGCGGCTGACCTGCAAGCAGATCAACCCTCGCGAGAACGCGACCTACGGCGAGGTGCGCTGGGACTGCCGCGTGACGAACCAGCGGGACGAGGTGGTGGCGCAGTACGACGTGCTGACGATGGTCGCGAAGACGTGGCCCTTGCCCGCAGCCGACTGATCCGCCCAAAGGCCGGGGGCCGTCCGCCCCCGGACCCCCGGAGGATATTTCGGCCCGCCCGAGTGCGGACGCGCGGCCCTCGGGCGGTCCAAATATCCATCTTCGGGCGGGCCGGCGCCGTCAGCGCGGGCGGTTGTCCACGACGCGCCGGGCCTTGCCGTCGGACCGCGCGACGCCGTTCGGGTCGTGGACCTGGACCGTCGTCGAGATGCCGACCACCGACTTGATCCGGTGGATCAGGTCGCGCTGCGATGCCGCGCGGGCGTCGTCGGACGCATGGTCGGGGGTGCATTCGCAGTGCACGACCAGCGCGGCCATGCGGTCGCGCCGCAGCAGCTCAATCTGGAAATGCGGGGCGAGGCCCGGGCATTTCAGGATCTGTTCCTCGATCTGGGTCGGGAACACGTTGACGCCGCGCAGGATGATCATGTCGTCGCTGCGGCCGGTGATCTTTTCGATCCGCCGCATCGACCGGGCGGTGCCGGGCAGGATGCGGGTCAGGTCGCGGGTCCGGTAGCGGACCATCGGCAGCCCTTCCTTGGTCAGCGTGGTGAACACCAGCTCGCCCATCTGCCCGTCGGGCAGCACCGCGCCGGTGGTCGGGTCGATCACCTCGGGGTAGAAGTGATCTTCCCATACGTGAAGGCCGTCCTTCGTTTCCACGCATTCGTTGGCGACGCCGGGGCCCATGATCTCGCTCAGGCCGTAGATGTCGACCGCGTGCATGTCGAAGGCCTGCTCGATCTCCTCCCGCAGCGCGTTCGTCCAGGGTTCCGCCCCGAAGATCCCGACTTGAAGCGAGCTTTGCCGCGGGTCGAGGCCTTGGCGGTGGAACTCGTCGAGGATCGACAGCATGTAGGACGGCGTCACCATGATGATGCGCGGGCGAAAGTCGTTGATGAGCGTGACCTGCCGTTCCGTCATCCCGCCCGACACGGGGACGACCGTGCAGCCCAGCCGCTCGGCCCCGTAATGCGCGCCCAGGCCGCCAGTGAACAGGCCGTAGCCATAGGCGATGTGGGCGACGTCGCCGGGGCGCCCTCCGCTGGCACGGATCGAGCGGGCGACGAGGTTGGCCCAGTTGTCGATGTCGGTTTTCGTGTAGCCGACGACGGTCGGCTTGCCGGTGGTGCCGGACGAGGCGTGGATGCGGGCCAGCCGTTCGCGCGGGACGGCGAACATGCCGAAGGGGTAGCTGTCGCGCAGGTCCTGCTTCAGCGTGAAGGGGAACTTCGCCAAATCCGCCAGCGTGCGGAAGTCGTCGGGGTGCGCGCCGTGTTCGTCGAAGCGGCGGCGATAGAAGGGCGAGTTGTCGTAGGCGTTGCGCAGCGACCACGCCATCCGGCGCTGCTGAAGGTCGGCGATCTCGTCCCGGCTCGCGGTTTCGATCGGGTCGAGCGTGGCGGGGTCGGGGGTGAGGTCCTTCATTCCGCCCCCTCTGCCGCGGCGGGCAGGAAGGTGCGGTCGATGGTGCGGGAATGGCCGCGGAACTCGGCGATGGTCGTGCCGTCGTCCCGCGTCACCCGCACGTCGTAGATGCCCGAGCGGCCCTTGCGCGTCACCTCGCGCGCGGTGGCGGTCAGGCGGTCGCCCAGCGTGCCGGGCGCGACGTAGGTGACGGAACAGTGCTGCGCCACGGTCATCTGGTTGTAGGTGTTGCAGGCGAAGGCGAATGCGCTGTCGGCCAGCGCGAACAGGTAGCCGCCATGCGCGTTGCCTTGCCCGTTCGTCATGGCGCGGGTCAGGGTCATCGCCAGCGTCGCCTCGCCGGGCGCGACGTGCAGCAGGTCGATCCCAAGCCCCTGCGAGGCGTGGTCGTCCCGCCACATCGCGCGGGCGCAGGCCTCGGCCAGCATCTGCGGGCTCATGGGGCGCGCGTCCTGCACGTCATTCGCCCCGGAACTCGGGCGCGCGCTTGTCGAGAAAGGCGGCGACCCCCTCGGCATAGTCGGCGCTGTTCCCGGCCTGCCGCTGGGCGTCGCGTTCGCGGTCCAGATGCGCGTCGAGGTCGTTGGCCTGCGCGTCCTGGATCAGCCGCTTGGTCAGGGCAAGGCCCAGCGTCGCCCCGGCGGCGAGGCGGTGGGCCAGCGCGGTGGCCTCGGCCATCAGCGCGTCGTCGTCCACGGCCTTCCAGATCAGGCCCCAGTCTGCGGCGGTCTGCGCGGGCAGGGGTTCGGCCGTCATCGTCAGCGCCTTGGCGCGCGGCTCGCCCAGGATGCGGGTCAGCGACCAGCTGCCGCCCGCGTCGGGGATCAGCCCGACCTTCGAGAATGCCTGGACGAAGCGCGCGGATTTCGCGGCCAGCACGATGTCGCAGCCAAAGGCGATGTTCGCGCCCGCGCCCGCCGCGACGCCGTTCACCGCGCAGATCACCGGCTTGTCCAGCGACCGGATCAGCCGCAGCAGGGGGTTGTAGTACGTGTCGATCGTGTGGCCCAGATCGACCTTCGCCCCCTTGCGCGGATCGCGGTCGCCAAGGTCCTGCCCCGCGCAGAAGCCCCGTCCCGCGCCCGTCAGCAGCACCGCGCGCACCGTGCGGTCGTCGCGCGCACGCTCGAACCCGGCGCGCAGCGCGACATGCATTTCCTCGTTGAACGAGTTCAGCTTGTCGGGGCGGTTCAGCGTCAGCTTCAGCACGCCCCGGTCCAGCGCCACCAGCACGGTGTCGGATGTCGTCATTGTTCCCCCGTCCCCCCGGATCGGCCTTGCGGCCTGATGATGCACAAGCGGCCCGGGTGGTCAATGATCGGGCCGTCAGTCCTTGATCGTCCTCAGCACCAGGTGGGTCTGGGCGCTGGCGACGGCGGGAATGGTAAACAGGAAATCCTCGAGAAAGCGGTTGTAGGCGTCGAGGTCTGGGCAGACGACGTGCAGGTGATAGTCCGACCCGCCGGTGGTGGCGTAGCAGGCGCGCACCTCGTCCTTGGTGCGGATCATGCGGACGAAATCCTTGACCAGGCCGCGGTCGTGGCGGGTCATCTGCACGTGGACGATGGCCTTGAACGCCAGCCCCATCGCCGCGTCGTTCACGTCCACGGTGTAGCGCCGGATGACGCCCGCGTCCTCAAGCGCCCTCACCCTTCGCCAGCAGGACGATGCCGACAGGCCCATCCGGGTGGCAAGATCGGCGTTCGAGATGCGGGAGTCGTCGCGCAGGGCCGCGATGATCCTTTGGTCTAACTGGTCGTCGTCCGGCATGTCGTTACAGTATTGGCGATGATGGTGACAGGATCATCCGCACATCGCGCCTAGCAGCGCAAGTTTGAACAAACATTTCATCCGCAAGGGTCCACACTGGCGGGAAAGCCAGATCCTTGGGCAAGGGGACCAGCCATGACCCGTCACGACGCCAGCTTCGCGACCTATCAGCTGTCGGACCGCTACGACCGCGAGGACGGGCGCGTGTTCCTGACCGGCACCCAGGCGCTGGTGCGGATCATGCTGGATCAGGCGCGGCGCGACCGGAAGGCGGGGCTGAACACCGCGGGCTTCGTGTCGGGCTATCGCGGATCGCCGCTGGGCGGGGTCGATCAGGAGCTGTGGCGCATCGGCAAACGCCTTGCGGCCGACCGGATCGAGTTCCTGCCGGCGGTGAACGAGGATCTGGGCGCGACCGCCGTCCTTGGCGCGCAGCAGGCGACGCTGGACCCCGACTGTTCGGTCGAGGGCGTGTTTTCGATGTGGTACGGCAAGGGGCCGGGCGTGGACCGGTCGGGCGACGCGCTCAAGCACGGGAACGCCTATGGCTCGTCGCCGAAAGGGGGCGTGCTGGTGGTCGCGGGCGACGACCATGGCTGCGTGTCGTCGTCGATGCCGCACCAGTCGGACGTGGCCTTCATGGCGTGGTTCATGCCGACGCTGAACCCGGCCTCGATCCGCGAATACCTCGAGTTCGGGGAATACGGCTTTGCCCTGTCGCGCTTTTCGGGCGCATGGGTCGGGTTCAAGGCGATCTCGGAAACGGTCGAGGCGGGGCAGTCGGTCGAGCTGCCGTCCGACCGCAGCTTCGTCCTGCCCGACTTCGCAGGACCCGAGGGCGGGATGCATGTCCGCCGCAGCGACCCGCCCAGTCCGACGATCGAAACCCGGCTTGAACACAAGCTGCGCGCGGTCGAGGCGTTCGTCGAGGCGAACCCGATCGACCGCCGCATCTACGACCTGCCGGAGGCGCGCTTCGGGATCGTCACCACCGGCAAGGCGCATCTCGACACGATGGAGGCGCTGCGGCTGCTGGGCCTTGGCGACGACGACTGCCGGCGTCTGGGCATCGACATCTACAAGGTCGGGATGGTCTGGCCGCTGGCGCGCCGCGATGCGCTGGCCTTCGTCACCGGCAAGGACGAGGTGCTGGTGATCGAGGAAAAGCGCGGCATCATCGAAAGCCAGTTCAAGGAATATTTCTACGACTGGCCCGGCGCGAAGCCCCGCAAGATGGTCGGCAAGCATCGCGCGGCGGGCGATCCGCTGCTGCCGTGGACGGGCGAGATCACGCCCCTGATGCTGGTGTCGGTGCTGGCCGAGCGGCTGGGCCGTTTCTTCCCGGACGAGGGGCTTGAGGACCGGGCGCGCGCGCTGACCGCGACGCCCTCGCCGGTGTTGCAGGTGCCGGGCGCGTCGCGGACGCCGTTCTTCTGTTCGGGCTGTCCGCACAACACCTCGACCAAGATTCCCGACGGATCGGTCGCGGCCAGCGGGATCGGCTGCCACGTCATGTCGGGCTGGATGGGCCGCAGCGACATCGGGTTCGCGCAGATGGGCGCCGAAGGCGTGCCGGTCGCGGTCGGGCAGCGCTGGAACGGCGGCAAGCACGTGTTCCAGAATCTCGGCGACGGGACGTGGTATCACTCGGGCTCGATGGCGATCCGGCAGGCGGTCGCCGCGGGCGCGAACATCACCTACAAGATCCTTTACAACGACGCCGTGGCGATGACCGGCGGGCAGTCGGTCGATGGCCCGGTGAGCGTCGCGGGCATCGCCCACAACTGCCGGGCCGAGGGGATCGCGCGCATCGCGCTGGTGTCGGACGGGCCGGAAAAGTTCGACCTGCGCGACTTTCCCGCCGGCACGACGCTGCATCCGCGCGCCGATCTCGACACCGTGCAGCGCGAGCTGCGCGGGATCGCGGGCGTCACGATCCTGATCTACGAACAGACCTGCGCGACCGAAAAGCGCCGTCGCCGCAAGCGCGGCAAGCTTGCCGACCCGCCCCGCTTTGCGATGATAAACAGCCTCGTCTGCGAGGGGTGCGGCGACTGTTCGGTGGAATCGAACTGCCTCAGCGTCGAGCCGGTGGAAACCCCACTCGGCCGCAAGCGCCGGATCAACCTGTCCAGCTGCAACAAGGACTTCACCTGCCTGAACGGCTTCTGCCCCAGCTTCGTCACGATCGAAGGCGGGCAGCGCCGCAAGCCCAAGCCCGCCGGGCTGGACATCGAGGCGCTGCGCCGCGCCCTGCCGCACCCGGCCGTCCCGGAGCTCGCCCGTCCGTTCGACCTGCTGGTCGCGGGCGTCGGCGGCACCGGGGTCGTCACGGTGAGCCAGCTCATCACAATGGCCGCGCATCTGGAAGGGAAGGGGTCGAGCGTCCTCGACTTCACCGGCTTCGCGCAGAAGTTCGGGACCGTGCTGGGTTACGTCCGCATCGGCCGCACGCCCGACGCGATCAACCAGGTCCGCATCGAACGCGGCCACGCCGACGCCGTGATCGGCTGCGACGCGGTGGTGTGTTCGTCGCCGAAGGCGTCGATTCACTATCGCGACGGCACCCGGATCGTGCTGAACCGGGCCGAGATGCCGACTGGCGATCTGGTCCTGCACCGCGACGCCGACCTTCGCATCGCGGGGCGCGAGGCGCTGATCCGCCGCACCGTGGGCGACGGCAACGTGCTGGGGTTCGACGCCAACGTCGCCTCGGAACGGCTGATGGGGGACGCGGTCTTTGCCAACATCATGCTGATGGGCGCGGCCTGGCAGATGGGTCTCGTGCCGGTCAGCGAGGTGGCGCTGAAACAGGCTATCCTGCTGAACGGCATGGCGGTCGAGAAGAACGGGTTGGCCTTCGACATCGGTCGGGTGCTGGCGGCGGATCCGGCGGCGCTCGACGCGCATCTTCGGGATGCGGCGCCGCCCGCGCCGCAGACGCTGGACGACCTGATCGCGCATCGCGCGCGCTTCCTGACCGGGTATCAGGACGCAGCCTACGCCCGCCGCTTCACCGACCGGATCGCGCGGTTCCGCGCGGCGCTGCCCGCCGGGTCGGACGACACGGTCGCCGAGGCGGCGAAGTCGCTGTTCCGGCTGATGGCCTACAAGGACGAATACGAGGTCGGCCGCCTGTTCACCGACCCCGCCTTCCAGGCCGAGATCGAGAGCCGGTTTGAAGGCGACTATACCGTCCACTACCACCTTGCCCCGCCGATGCTGCCGACCGGCACCGACACGCGCGGCCGCCCGCTCAAGCGGTCGTTCGGGCCGTGGATGGGGCGGGGGATGAAGGCGCTGGCGCGGATGAAAAGGCTGCGCGGCACGATCCTGGACCCGTTCGCACGCAGCGGCGACCGCAAGCTCGACCGCGAGCTGCTGGCGTGGTTCGAAAGCGTGCTGGACCGCGTGGAACGGGACGCCGCCGCGCTGGGGCCCGAACGGGCGATGAAGGCCGTCGCGCTGCCGCAGGAGATCCGCGGCTACGGCCCGGTGCGCCATCAGGCTGCCGACCGCGCGCGGGCGGACATGGCGGCGCTGCTGGGCTGACCCGGGCCCCCGCCGCGCGGATCAGGCCGGGATGCGCGCCCTCTGCGCCAGCACGTTCAGCGCGAACCGCACGAGATAGTCGTTCAGCGCCAGCGACGCGTCGCGCGCCTGCTTGAAGTCGCGGGCCGCGATGGTGGTCAGCACCTGCCGGTGCAGCGCCCGGCCGGTCGCGATCTCTTGCGCCTCGTCGCGCACGTTCATGATCCAGAACCGCCGCGACAGGGTCTGCAGCGGCTTCATCAGCGCCTCGAGATAGGGGTTGTGCGCGGCGCGGATGATGATCCCGTGCGTCAGCCGCACCTCGTCCGAATAGCTGAGCAGGGACGGCGCTGGCTGGGGCTCGGCCTCGGGCTGGGCCACCAGGCCGCGCATCTCGGCGATGTCGCGCGCGCTTGCACGCTCGCACGCCAGCGTCACCGCCAGCACCTCGAGCGAGCGGCGAACCTCGAGCCGGCTCAGCTGATCCTCGACCGAGACCGGCGGGATCTCGACCCCGCGGCCCGGATGGATCCGCAGCATGTGGCTGAGCGCGAGCCGCTGCACCGCCTCGCGCACCGGGGTGCGGCCGAAGCCCGTCAGGTCCATCAACCGCCGCTCGGACAGCATCGCGCCGGGCAGCAGTTCCCCGCGTTCGATCAGGTCCTGCAGGATCGCCACGGTCTGGTCGGATTGGCTTGTCATTCGTCGCGTCCCTGCTCGCTGCCCGGCCCATCGTCAGGCTTATCGGTGGCGTTGCGCCGATTAGCGCAAGAATAGTTTGACACACAGCCGATATATCGGTCGTATACGAATGTTGCCTGTTTGTCACAGAAGAAGCGCCCCATGAAGTATTCACCTCATCTTGAGCCGAGCCCGCTCCCCTTCTCGCCGTTCAAGAGCTGCACCGTCCCGCGCCCGATCGGCTGGCTGTCCAGCGTCAGCACCGAAGGGGTCGAGAATATCGCCCCCTACAGCCAGTGGCAGAACCTGACCTTCGATCCGCCGATGGTCATGTTCTCGGCCAACCAGTACCCGGACGGCCGCCGCAAGGACACGGTGCTGAACGCCGAGGAAACCGGCTGGTTCGTCTGGAACATGGCCACTTACGACCTGCGCGAGGCGGTCAACATCAGCGCGATGGCGCTGCCGCCGAACGAAAGCGAATTCGACCACCTGCCCAACGTGAACCGCGAATACGCCGACAACGCGCGCGTGCCGATGGTCAAGGAAAGCCCGGTCAAGTTCGAGTGCCGCTATCTCAGCACCCACCGGATGAAGGGCGCGTCGCCCATGGGCACGATCGATATCGTGTTCGCGCAGGTCGAAAAGATCCACATCGACGACCGCTTCATCCTGCCCGACGGGCGGCTCGACATCCCCACCATCCGTCCGATCGCCCGGCTGGGCTACTTCGACTACACGGTCGTCGAAAAGACGTTCGAGATGCGCGTGCCCGGATCGGACGGCGACGCGCAGCAGGGACTGGAGGGCCGCGCCTCGCTTACCTGAACCGCAAGAAGAACGGCCATCGCCTTGGGGATGAACCCGCAAGGCAGCTCAACAGGGAAATGCAATGTCAGCGACAACGAACGCGCACCAACCACACGGCGAAAGCCGCAGGCTGAAGGACATCATCGCCGTCAACTTCGGCAACACGCTCGAATGGTTCGACTGGACCATCTACACGATCTTCGCACCCTACTTCGCGGGGCAGTTCTTCCCCTCGGACGACCCCTCGGCGGCGCTGCTGGCGGCGCTGGCCGTGTTCGCGGCCGGGTTCCTCACCCGGCCACTTGGCGGGTTCCTGTTCGGCCTTTATGCCGACCGGGTCGGGCGCAAGCGGGCGCTGACGCTCGCCATGCTCATCACCGCCGGCGGCAGCCTCGTCATCGCGCTGACGCCCACCTTCGCCAGCATCGGCATCCTCGCTTCGGTGGTGCTGTTGCTGGCGCGGCTCCTGCAGGGCATCTCGCATGGCGGCGAGATGGGAACGTCGATCACCTATCTGGTTGAACGCGCGCCCCAGGATCGCCGCGCGCT
Source organism: Paracoccus marinus (assembly GCF_007018965.1). Lineage (GTDB taxonomy): Bacteria > Pseudomonadota > Alphaproteobacteria > Rhodobacterales > Rhodobacteraceae > Paracoccus > Paracoccus marinus. The sequence goes on along the minus strand of NZ_VJYZ01000004.1, from coordinate 93,452 downwards.
GTTCGGCAGCACCTCGTGGGTCAGCGTGGTGCTGGGCACGATGCTGGCGACGATCACGGGGCTGGCGCTGAACAGCGTTCTCGACAAGGCGGCGATCGGTGAATGGGGCTGGCGGATCCCGTTTGCCATGGGCGGGCTGCTGGGCCTTTACGGCCTTTACCTGCGCCGCCAGCTGACCGAGAGCGAGACGTTCCACGAAAACAAGGCCAAGGCGCCGATGCAGGAAAGCCGGCTGCGGGCGCTCGCGCGCAACTGGCGCGGGATCGCGGTCGTGTTCGGGCTGTCCGCGGGCGGGTCGATCATGTTCTACACCTGGCTGATCTACAGCCCCACCTTCGCCCAAGTGGGTCGCGGGCTGGACGCCGGATCGGCGCTGTCTGCCAGCCTGATCGCGCAATGCGTGTTCCTGGTGGCGATCCCGGTCGTGGGTTATCTGGCCGACCGGTTCGGGCGGCGGCCGTTCATCATCCTGTTCGGGGTCGGCTTCGTCTGTCTGACCTTCTTCCTCGACGGCACGATCGACGACAGCTTCCGCGGGCTGCTGACCGCGATGGTCATCGCGCTGCTGTTCATCGCCTGCCTGTTCGGCGTGAACACCGCCGTCTGGACCGAGGTGTTCCCGACCGACATCCGCGCCACCGGGGTCGCGGGCACGCTGTCGCTCGCCACCGCGATCTTCGGCGGCACGGCGCCCTACATCAACACGTGGCTTTCGACCCGCGGGCACCACGACTGGTTCCTGATCTACCTGATGGTCGTCGCGGGCATCACGCTGGCAACCGGGCTTCTGATCCCGGAAACGCGGGACCTGCGGCTGAACCGCCCCGACACCGGCCGCCTGAGCAACGACTGAGCGCGCCCCCGACCACGAAAAAGGGCCGGCGCTTCATCGCGCCGGCCCTTCCCGTTCCGTGTGGATCCCGTTCCGTGTGGATCCCGTTCCGTGTGGGTCCCGGTCAGTTGCGGGCGCGGTCCACCATCTTGCCCTTGGAAATCCACGGCATCATCGCCCGCAGCCGCTCGCCCACTTGTTCGATCTGGTGTTCGTCGTTCAGGCGGCGCGTCGCCTTGAAGGACGGCTGGCCGACCGCGTTTTCCTGCATGAAGTCCCGCACGAACTTGCCCGACTGGATGTCGCGCAGCACCGCCTTCATCCGCGCCTTGGTCTCGTCATAGGGCAGGATGCGCGGGCCGCTGACATATTCCCCGTACTCGGCCGTATTCGAGATCGAGTAGTTCATGTTCGCGATCCCGCCCTCGTAGATCAGGTCCACGATCAGCTTCACCTCGTGCAGGCACTCGAAATAGGCCATCTCGGGCTCGTAGCCGGCTTCGACCAGCGTCTCGAACCCCATGCGGATCAGCTCGACAAGGCCGCCGCACAGCACCGCCTGCTCGCCGAACAGGTCCGTCTCGCATTCCTCGCGGAAGTTCGTCTCGATGATGCCCGACCGGCCGCCGCCGATGGCCGAGCAATAGGACAGCCCCAGGTCCATCGCCCGGCCCGACGCGTCCTGGTGAACGGCGACAAGGCAGGGCACGCCGCCGCCCTTGACGTATTCGCCGCGCACGGTGTGGCCCGGACCCTTGGGCGCCATCATGATGACATCGACGCCCTTCTTGGGCTCGATCAGGCCGAAGTGGACGTTGAGCCCGTGCGCGAACGCGATCGCCGCGCCGTCGCGCAGGTTGTCGTGGACGTATTTGCGATAGGTCTCGGCCTGCAGCTCGTCGGGCATGGTGAACATGATGAGGTCGGCCCACTTCGCCGCGTCCGCGATGTCCATGACCTGCAGCCCCTCGGCCTCGGCCTTTGCGCGGCTGGCCGATCCCTCGCGCAGCGCGACGACAAGGTTCCTGGCCCCGCTGTCGCGCAGGTTCAGCGCATGGGCGTGCCCCTGGCTGCCATAGCCGAGGATCGCGATCTTCTTGTCCTTGATCAGGTTCACGTCGCAGTCGCGATCGTAGTAAACGCGCATCGGATTCTCCTTCTCTGCTGAAGGAAAGATAGTCGCCGCCATGCCGGTGGACTTTGCAAACCGATCATGCAAACGAACTTTTCTACGACGATCATGCGCCGAAATCATGCCGAATGAAAAATCCATGCTCGATGACGCCGACCGGCGCATCCTGCGCCAGATGCTGGCTGACCCGGAACTGGACCCCACAACCCTCGCGTCCCGCGCGGGCGTCACCCCGGCCACGCTGTGGCGCAGGCTCGACCGATTGCGCCAGCGCGGCATCCTGCAGGGGATCGAGGCGCGGGTGAACTGGCGCGCGCTCGGCTACGAGGTCGAGGTGTCGCTGCGCTTCACCCTCGACAAGACCGAGCCGCGCGCCTTCGACGCCTTCACCGCCGCCGCGCGCGAGGTGCCCGAGGTGACGGAGATCCAGACCTTCCTCGGGTCGGTCGACATCCGCCTGTCGGTGATCGCGCGCGACATGGCGCACTGGCAGCAGATCTACCGCGACCGCATCCTGCCCCTGCCGCACGTCACCGACATCGAGCCGCTGATGCTGGTGGCGACCCTCAAGGACAGCGCGGAGCTACCGCTGTGACGGACCCCTTTGCCCCCGACGCGACCGACATCGCGATCCTGAAGCTTCTGGCGCGCAACGCCGAACTCAGCGCAGCCGAAGTCGGGCGCGCGGTCGGCCTGACCCAGCCCGCCGCATGGCGGCGGATCAGGCGGCTGAAGGAATCCGGTGCGATCGCCGGGCGCCGTGTGGTCGTGGACCGCGCCGCGCTGGGGTTCGGCGTGACGGTTTTTCTCGGCATCCGCCTTGCCGCCCGCGGCCGCCCCGCGCTCGAGGATTTCGAGCGCGCCGCCGCCGCCGTGCCCGAGGTGCAGACGGTCCAGCACGTCCTTGGCCGCTTCGACTACCGGCTGCGGATCGTGGCCCGCGACATCCCCGACTTCGAGCGCATCCTGCGCCGGCGGATCATGACCCTGCCCGGCGTGGGCCAGGTCGAGGCGAACGTGGTCCTGTCCGAAGAACGCCGTCCCGGGCCGCTGGGCTGAGCGCCCGAAGGACGGGGGCTGTCTGCCCCCGGACCCCCGAGGATACTTGTGCCCGCCCGAGGCGGCGTCGGTCTCGGGCGGGCTGAAATATCCCGCGGGGGTCCGGGGGCGCGAAGCCCCCGGCTGTCCCTTCGCGTGTCTTCAGCGCGTGCCGAGCCCCGCGCGCATCAGCGTCCGCCGCACCGGCGACAGCGCGTAAAGCCCGCCAAGCGCCGCGGCGCGGATGTCGCGCAGCGGGCGCAGGCCCACCATACTGGCGCGGTTCAGCGCGTCGATGCCCATGACGCGCAGCAGCGCCTCGGGGCGGCGGGCGCGGTCGAAGCGGTCCAGCGCGGCCGCGTTGCCGGGATCGTCCTGCATCAGCTCGGCCAGCGCGGCGATGTCGGCCAGGCTCATGTTCAGCCCCTGCGCGCCGATCGGCGGGACGACGTGCGCCGCCTCGGCCACCAGCGCGGTGCGGGGGCCGGTGAAGCGGTCGGCGATCTGGCTGATGATGGGCCATTCGGTCAGCCCCGTCGCCTGCGTCAGCTGCCCGAGGACCCCGGCGGAGCGGGCGTTCAGTTCGGCCTGGAACACGTCTCGGGGAAGGGCGCGCAGGCGCGCGATTTCGGGGCCCCGTTCCATCCATACGACGGCCGAGGCGTGCCGCCCTTCGCGGTCGGGCAGGGGGACCAGCGTGAACGGCCCGCCGGATCGGTGAACCTCGGTCGAGACGTTGTCGTGCGGGCGGTCGTGGGTGACGGCGAAGGCGAGTGCCTTTTGCCCGTAGCGGATCGTGCGCGCGCCGATCCCCAGCATCTCGCGCACCGGCGAGTTGCGGCCGTCGGCCGCCACCACCAGCCGCGCCGCGACCGTCTGCGCGCCGCCGCTGCCGTTGACGTTGCCGGAGGCGAGGCGCACCAGCGCTGCATCCTCACGCACGGTCAGGCCGACCGTGGCGGTGCCGGGGCGGAACTCGACCCCAGGCAGTTCGGCCAGCCGCGCCGCGATCTCGCGCCGCAGAAGCCAGTTGGGCAGGTTCCATCCGAACGGGCGGTCGGAAATGTCGGCGGCGTCAAAGGCGCGGGTCAGGCGCGGCGTGGGCTCGGCCCCGCCCGCATCCACGATCTTCATCACCTGCAGGGGCGTCGCGAAGGGCGCGAGCCGGTCCCACAGGCCGATCCGCGCCAGCAGGTCGGCCGAGGGTTGCAGGAACGCCGTGGTCCTGAGGTCGGCGCCTGCCGCGCCTTCGTCGGTCACCGGCGGGGCGGGGTCCACGCAGAGGACGCGGTGGCCCCCGGCGCCGAACGCCGCCGCCGCGATCAGCCCGGCGATGCCGCCGCCCGAGACGAGGATGTCGATATCGCGGTCGGCCATGATGTTTCGGTCCTCGCGGGGGTCGGCTTTAGCTACGCAGCGCTCAGACTGCCACGTCCGCCAGCGCGGCGGCAAGCCGCGCCAGGAACGCGGGCAGGTCGTCCGTGCGCCAGCCCACATGCGGCCCGTGGACGTGGTCGGGGCCAAGTTCGTCGGGTCCGTGCCGGCCGGCCCCCACCAGAACCGTCCGCATCCCCAGCCTGTGGGGCACCTCGAGGTTGCGGGGGTCGTCCTCGAACATCGCGGCGCGGGCCGGGTCGATCCCGTGCGCGTCCAGCACCGCGGCGAAGGATCGCGGGTCGGGCTTGGGGTGAAAGCCGCATTCCTCGATTCCGTACACCGCCTCGAAGCAGCCAAGCCCGCGCCGGGCGAGGACCTTGGCCGCATAGCCCGCGTCGGCGTTGGTGTGGACGATGCGGCGGCCGGGCAGGGCGAGGATCGCGGCCGACAGCGCCTCGTCGGGGGTGAGCGCGGAAAAGTCGATGTCGTGGACATCCAGCAGATAGCCTGCCGGGTCGATGGCGTGTTCGGCCATCAGCCCGGCCAGCGTGGTGCCGTGGTCGCGCCAGTACTGCGCCCGCAGCGCGTCCGCCGCGTCACGGTCAAGTCCCAGTTCGCGCGCGACCCAAGCCGTCATCCGCAGCTGGATCTGGTCGAACAGCCGCATGTCGGGGGAATATAGCGTGTTGTCGAGATCGAAGATCCACGTGTCCACGCCCGCAAAGGCGCGGCGAAGCGCGCCGGGGGTGGGGCCGGGGTCATGATCGGGCTTGTGCGCGGTGGCGTCCATGCGGGCCACGCTAGCACGGGGTGCGCGGGTTGTCAGGACGAGGGGCGTTCGACGATCACCACGCCGGGCGCGTCCGGCACGGTCATCACCGCCGCGTCCATGAACCCCTGCACACGGTGGTGGCGGATGACCTGGATGGTGCGGCCCGGACCCGCTGCCTTCGGGAACCACGCCGGGGCAAGGTAGTCCGCCGCCTCGGTCGGGCCGTCGCCCATGAGGGCTGCGACCTCTCCCGCCGAGCCGTAGGTCAGCACCGCGCGCAGAAGATAGTCGGTGGGGCCGGGCGGGAAGCTGTCGGGGTTTTCCGGGCCGACAGGTTCCATCGCCCACAGCACCGATCGCGGTTCGCCTGCGATCCGGACGATGCGGCGCAGGTCGTCGATCGAGCGGCTGGTCGCCTGCAAGGAAGCCGTTTCCGCAAGCGACGCCGCAGGGACCGGCAGCGCCATGCAGAGCGCCAGCGCGACCGCCTGAAGGCGGCGTTTGGGCGGCGTGCGCCCGCGTCCGGTCGGTCGGTTGCTCGGCATGATCGGGCGGCCTTTCATCGGGATCACGGCAGTTCTGGCCGGACCGGCGGGCGCCATCAATCCGCCCGCGCGCCCGTCTGCTTGCAAACGCCGCCCGGCAAGGCCAACTCTGCCGCCATGAAGGACGCCTATTCCCTGATCCTGTCGGCGATCGACAACGGCACCTACCGCCCCGGCGACCGGCTGGTCGAATCCGAGCTGGCGGAGCGGTTCGGCGTCAGCCGCACCCCCGTGCGCGAGGCGCTGCAGCGGCTGGAAACGCAGTCGATGCTGACCCGCGACGGGCGCAGCCTTATCGTGTCGGCGCTGGACCACAACCAGCTGACTGAACTTTACGCCGTCCGCACCGAGCTTGAGGCGCTGGCCGCCCGCCTCGCCGCCCGCCACGCCAGCCGCGAAGAGGTGCGCGTCCTTGGCGCGATGGTCGAAGAGGACCGGGAGATCCTTGACGATCCGCACGCGCTCGCCCGCGCGAACCGGCGGTTCCATCACCAGATCCACCTCGCCTCGCACAACCGCTATCTCGTCCAGCAGCTCGACATCGTCCACCGGACGATGGCGCTGATGGCGCATTCCTCGCTTGCGGTGCCGGGGCGGGGCGAGGATTCGCTGGACGAGCACCGCGCGATCGTGAAATCCATCGCCGCCGGCAACCCGGACGAGGCTGACGCGGCGCTGCGCGCGCATATTTCGCTCGCCTACGAGACGCGGCTGCGGCAGGGCGCGCGGGACTGGGCCGCGACCGTGGAACAGGAACGGCAATGACGGGGCTTGCCACGCTGCGGGTGATCGACGCGGATGCCGACATTCAGGAAGGGCTGGCGCATCTGGCCGCCACCGATCCGGTCTGGGCGGCCGTCCTGCCGGAAATCGGCCCGCTGCCGCTGAGGCGGCGCGAGGACGGGTTTGCCGCGATCCTGGGCGCGGTCGTCTCGCAGCAGCTTTCCACCCACGCGGCCGACGCGATCGCGCGCAAGCTTCAGGCGGCGGGGCTGACCGATCCGGTGGCCATCGCCGCCGCCAGCGACGAGGCGCTGCGGGCCTGCGGGCTGTCCGCGCAGAAGATCCGCTACCTGCGCGGGATCGCGGCGGCGTCCCCCGACTGGGCCGCGCTGCGCGCCATGCCCGACGACGAGGTGCTGGACACCCTGGTCGCGCTGCCCGGGATCGGCCGCTGGACGGCGGAAATCTATCTCAAGTTCGCGCTGGGCCGGGCGGATGCGTTCGCGGCGGGCGACCTTGCCCTGCAGGAAGCGGCGCGCATCCTTTACGGGCTGGACGCGCGCCCCACGCCCGCCGCGCTGATCGAGATGGCGGAACCGTGGCGGCCATGGCGGTCGGTCGCGGCGCGGGCGCTGTGGGCGTATTACCGCATCGCGAAAGGGCGCGAGGGCGTCAGGTAGGGCGCGGCGGACGGCTTGGGCGGCCGCGTCGCACAGCAGGAAGGGAACGGACATGGCACGGAAACTGCAATCGGATCGGCGCGGGCCGGACAAGGCGACCTCGGTCGTGGTGCTGCTGCACGGCTACGGCGCGGACAGGGCGGACCTGCTTGGGCTGGCCGATCCGCTGTCGCCGCATCTGCCCGGCACCGCCTTTCACGCCCCCGACGCGCCCGAGCCCTGCGCCAACAATCCGATGGGGCGGCAGTGGTTTCCGATCCCGTGGCTCGACGGATCGACCGAGGACATGGCGCGGGCGTCCATGGCGCAGTCGCTCGACGACCTGAACGCCTTCATTGACGAGGTGCTTGCGCGCGAGGGGGTGGGGCCCGAGCGGCTGGTGCTGGTCGGGTTCTCGCAAGGGACGATGATGGCGCTGCACCTCGCGCCCCGGCGGGACAAGCAGGTGGCGGGGGTCGTCGGCTTCTCGGGCCGGCTGCTTGCGCCCGAACTGCTGCACGAGGCGCGGGTGAAACCGCCGGTGCTGCTCATCCACGGCGACCAGGACCAGATGGTGCCGTTCGCGGACATGGGGCTGGCGGGCGACGCGCTGGTGGGCGCGGGCTTCACCGTCTACAGCCACGTGATGAAGAACACCGGCCACGGCATATCGCCCGACGGTCTTGGCGTCGCGCTGTCCTTTGTGCGCGAGGTGCTGAAGGACGGCTGAGCGCCGCCCTTCGAACCTGATCGCCCGGCTCTGGTCGCTTCGTCCCTGACCGCTTCGGGTCCGACCGTTACTTCGCGACGTGCCAGACGCCGCCGACGCCGTCGCCGGTCGTCTCGCCCGGGGCGGTGTCCTCGGCCCAGGTGTACAGGGGCTTTCCGTCCATCGCCCACTGCATCGACCCGTCGCTGCGGGCGATGGGTGCGAAGGAGCCTTCGGCGGTCGCGCCCTCGGGCGCCATCAGCGGCGGCCACTTGACCGCGCAGTCGCCGTCGCAGTTCGAGGTGCCGGCGCTGTCCTTGTCAAAGGTGTAAAGCGTCATGCCGCGCTGGTCGGCATAGACCTCGCCGCCCGGCGTCTGGACGCGGGTAATGCCCGTATCGGCCAGGGCCGCCGTCGCGCCCGTGCCCAGCAGCGCGCAGGCCAGCATCACGCGGGCAAACATCGCGCGGCCGCGGCCGTGGTGGTGGTGTCTCGTCATGGTAACCTCCCCCGTCGCCCGCCCGTGCCGTACGGGGACGACACAGCTATCCTATCACAGGTGGTGCCGCCGCAAAACTCCGGCGCGGGGGCGGGCGGGGGCCGGCCTGTCATTCGCGCGTCACGATCCGGGCGTATTCGCTGGGGCGAACCATATGCACGGGACTTGCCACCTTGCGACGACCACATATAGTGATCGCAGATGGTGGACCCAGTTGCTGAACGACCGGGCGGGGGCTGCGACGCGCATGCTTGACGACCACAGCGTAGATACCGACTTCCGCACCCAGTTCGTGCGCGATCCCGGCTCGCTTCGCCGCAACCCGGCGCTGGTGCTGAACGCGGACTTCCGGCCGCTGTCCTATTACCCGCTGTCGCTCTGGCCGTGGCAGGAAGCGGTCAAGGCCGTGTTCCTGGACCGGGTGACGATCCTGGCCGAATACGACGACGTGGTCCGAAGCCAGCGATCCGCGATACGGATCCCCTCGGTCGTGGTGCTGAAAGAATTCGTCAAACCCCAGAAGCGCGTGGCATTCACGCGCTTCAATCTTTTTCTGCGGGACGAGTTCTGCTGCCAGTACTGCGGCGCCAAGGGCGACCTGACTTTCGACCACGTGGTCCCGCGCTCGCGCGGCGGGGTGACGAGCTGGGAAAACGTGGTCGCCGCCTGCTCGCCCTGCAACCTGAAGAAGGCCAACAAGAGCCTGCGGAACTCCGGCCTGAAACTGCGCCGCTCGCCCGAACGGCCGACGGCCGAGGAGATGCATGCCGTGGGCCGCCGCTTCCCGCCGAACCACCTGCATCACAGCTGGATGGATTTCCTTTACTGGGATGCCGAGCTGGAAAGCTGACCGGCGGCCCTGTCGCGTCAGCTTCACCACCGAGATTCCTTGCGAGAATCACGCGTCCGTGATCTTATTCGCGGCAGGCACCCGACCCGCCCAAGGCGGCGATCGCCCTGCCGCGCGATGGGGCGCGCAGATAGTCCCCATGTCATCTCGACGGCCCTGACCGTCTTGCCGGGACCGTTTCATCAACGCTCCATCCATCGGTGAACGACATGCCACTTACGTATCACAGCTATTCGGTGGGGACCGGCCCGCGGGTCGCGCTTGCCGCCGGCTACAACGCCGTGGTCACGAACAACGCCACGATCATCTCGACCGACAACTACGCCGTCACCGCGAACAACTCGACCGGCACGAACAGGCTGCAGGTCGATGGCTACGTCGCGGGGTTCTATGGCGCGATCAGCATCTCCGACGCGGCCTCGGCCGTCAGCACCCACTATATCGACCTGGGCAGCGCGGCGATGCTGCGCGGCAGCACCATCGTGACCGCCTCGTATCTTTACTTCAACAACTACGGGGATATGAGCGCCGGCACCAACTACTACGGGATCTACGCGTCGGTCGACGACTTCGCGCAGATCAGGAACTTCGGTGTCATCAACGCCTATTACGGGATCGTTCAATTCGGCACGGCCAACGTGCTGAACATGGGCAGCATCAACTCGGTCGGAGGCTACGCGCTGTATTCCAGCGGCAGCACGGTGCAGAACGTCACCAATGGCGGCGAGATGTACGGCGACGTCCTTCTAGGCAGCGGAAACGACAGCTATACCGCCATGGGCAACGGCTTCGTGATGGGGTCGATCCTGGGCGACACCGGTGACGACAGCTTCACCATCGGCGCGGCCGCGGAAACCATCTTCGGCGGCGACGGGCGCGACCGCATCTATGTCAGCGGACCCGCTGGCGTCCGGCTGACGCTGGGCAACAGCGACGGCACCGGCCTTGCCGCCGGCGACAGCTACACCGGGGTCGAGATCGTGTTCGGCTCGCAGGGGGGCAACGACTACCTGACCGGCGACGAGTTCGCGAACACGCTTCTGGGCCGCGCGGGCGCCGACACGCTGATCGGCGGCGCGGGCGACGACGTGCTGTCGGGCGGGATCGGCCTCGACATGCTTTACGGCAATGCGGGCAACGATTCCTTCGTGTTCAACACGCTGGCCGAGATCGGCGACCGGATCATGGATTTCGGCGCGGCCGCGGGCAACAACGACACGATCCTGGTGTCGGCCGCGGGCTTCGGGGCCGGACTGGTCGCGGGGGCGCTGGGCGCGAACCGCTTCTGGGCCAGCGCGACGGGCCTGTCCCACGACGCCGACGACCGGTTCATGCTGCGCCTGACCGACCGGACGGTGTGGTTCGACGCGGACGGCACCGGGGCTGGCGGCCGGGTGCTGGTGGCCGACCTGCAGGACGGCGCCGCGTTCGGCGTTTCGGACATCTTCATCACCTGACGCGCGGGGCGAAGGCGAACCCCCGGCCTGTCACGGGTCGGGGGTGTGCGATGTCAGAAGGTCGAAAAGTCTAGGCGCCCGGGTTCCGGCGCGAATCGTCGCCGGGGCTCGCGAAATGCAGGACCGCCGCGGCGATCAGCACGACCAGCGCCATCGCCTGCAACGGCACGCCGACCGAAAGGGCAAGGCACAGCGTCACGGCAGCGGCCGCGACCACGGCGGCGAGCATCCAGAGGAAATGCGGCAGGGGCATCGATTCGCTCCTTGGTCTTCCACCGTTCAATATGGGGGCGGAAGGGTGATGAGGAAAGACCCGTCGCCGCGCGCCGAGCTTGCGGAATGTTCCGCATTTGTTCTAAACTGCATCCATGCTTCCCGCCCGTGACCCAGACGAGATCCTGAAAGCGCGTGGCGCCGCGAACCGCCCGGCCGCCCGGTTCGAGCCCTATACGACCCAGATCGAGCACGACGGCTGGGACGGCGAGCCGGACGAGCGCGTCCTGCGGACCGACGTCACGACCGAACAGCCGCGCCGGATCATCACCCGCAACCAGTCGCCCGACGTGCCGTTCGACCGCTCGGTCAACCCCTATCGCGGCTGCGAGCATGGCTGCATCTATTGCTTCGCCCGCCCGACCCACGCCTATCTGGGCCTGTCGCCGGGCCTGGACTTCGAGACGCGGATCACCGCCAAGCCGGACGCCGCCCGCCTGCTCGCGGCCGAGATCGCGCGCCCGGGCTACGCGGTCGGGCCGATCGCCTTCGGCACCAACACCGACCCCTATCAGCCGACCGAGGCGAAGATGGGGATCATGCGCGCCTGCCTGCAGGTGCTGCACGACTGGAACCATCCGGTCAGCATCGTGACGCGCGGCCGCACGATCCTGCGCGACCTCGACCTGATCGGGGCGATGGCGGCGCGGCGGCAGGTCTTCGTTGGCGTGTCGATCACCACGCTGGACCCCGAACTGTCGCGGCAGATGGAGCCGCGCGCGCCCGCACCCGCCACCCGCCTTGCCATGATCCGCGGGCTGGCCCAGGCCGGGGTGCCGGTGCGGGTCATGTGCGCGCCGATGATCCCGGTGCTGACCGCGCACGAGGTCGAAAACATCCTTGCCGCCGCGCGCGACGCGGGCGCCCACACCGCCAGCATGATCCCGGTGCGCCTGCCGCTCGAGGTGGCGCCCCTGTTCCGCGACTGGCTCGCGCGCCACCATCCGGGCAAGGCCGATCACGTCATGACCCGGATCCAGGCGATGCGCGGGGGGCGCGACAACGACCCCCGCTTCGGCACCCGGATGAAGGGCGAGGGGGTCGAGGCCGAGTTGCTGCACCAGCGGTTCCGGCTGGCCCGCAAGCGGCTGGGCTATGCGAGCGAAAGCCCGGCGCTGGACGCCAGCCGCTTCGCGCCGCCGCCGCGCGCGGGCGACCAGCTGTCGCTGTTCTGACGCCTTGCCCGCGCCGAACCGCCTGCTACGGTCGCGGCCATGAAGATCGCCAGTTTCAACATCAACGGCATCAAGGCGCGGCTGCACCAGCTGACCGCCTGGCTGCCCGACGCGCAGCCCGACGTGGTGGTGCTGCAGGAAATCAAGTCGGTGGACGAGGGCTTCCCGTCCGGGGCGATCGAGGATCTCGGCTGGACCGTCCACACCCACGGCCAGAAAAGCTGGAACGGCGTCGCGATCCTGTCGCGCCTGCCGGTCGAGGACGTGAGCCGCGGCCTGCCCGGCGACGACGCCGACGAACAGTCCCGCTTCATCGAGGGCACGGTGATCGGCGCGCGGGGGGCGGTGCGGGTGTCGGGGCTGTATCTGCCCAACGGCAACCCCGCGCCGGGGCCGAAATACGACTACAAGCTTGCGTGGATGGAACGGTTGCGGGTCCATGCGGCGGGCATCCTTGCCGCCGAGCAACCGGCGGTGATGCTGGGCGACTTCAACGTCATTCCCGAACACCGCGACGCCGCCCACCCCGAACGCTGGGTCGAGGACGCGCTGTTCCTACCCGATACCCGCGCCGCCTATCGGCGGATCGTGAACCAGGGTTGGACCGACGCGATCCGCATCCGCACGCCGAACGCGGAACGGGGGCCGTTCACCTTCTGGGACTATCAGCGCCAAGGCTGGGAACGCGACAACGGCATCCGCATCGACCACGCGCTGCTGTCGCCGCAGGCCGCCGATCTGCTGCGCGACGCGGGCATCGACCGCGACCAGCGCGGCACCGAAAAGCCCAGCGACCACGTCCCGATCTGGATCGAACTGGACGCCTGAGGGGCGCGGGGCCGCGGCCGGGATCACGGGACGTGGCGGCGCGGCGCGTTTCGCGCTTGCAGCATCGCGCCCCCGGTGCATAGGCTTTTCGCCATCATGGAACGATCACCCGCCCCGCCAACCTCCCCTGCCTCCGTTTCCGGCCCGGTCACGTCGGCCGCGTCCGGCGCGTCCTTCGACGACATCGTCGAGATCACGCCGACCGCACCGGTCGCGATCCTGGGTCACGGCTGGCGCGCCAAGTGCCTGCAGCGCCTGATCCGCATGGACCTGCCGGTGCCGCGCAGCCATGCGGTGTCGGTGGGCGCGGTGCGGGCGATCGCGGCCGGACGGATGCTGGACCGCGCGGCGCTGAACCGGCTGATCGGCGAAGGCGCGGGCATGGTGGGCGTGCGCCCGTCGCCGGTCGATCCGGGCTGGGGCGGGCCGGGGACGGTCCTCAACATCGGGATCAACGCCGCCTGCCATCAGCACCTGGCCGAGACGCGCGGGCAAGAGGCGGCGGACGCGATCTATCGCGGCTTCGTGCAGTCCTACGCGGTCCACGTCGCGCGACTCGACCCCGACATGTTCTCGGACCCCGACGCGAGCCTTGCCGACGCGCTGGCCGCCTATCGCCATGAAACGGACGAGGAGTTTCCGCAGGATCCGACCCGGCAGCTGGCCGAGGTGCTGCGCTCGATGGCGCGGGCGTGGGACGGGCCGACCGCGCGGCTTCTGCGGCAGGCGAACGGGGCCCCGTCGGACGCGCCACTGGGGCTGATCGTGCAGGACATGGCGCTGGCGCTCGGGCCCGGCGTCACCGGGTCGGGGACGATCCGCTACGTGGACGCCTCGACCGGGTTGCCGGGCATCACCGGGCGCTTTCGCGGCCAGTCGCAGGGGCGCGCGCGCGCGCCGTCGAAGGTCAGGGACGGTGAGCTGTACCTGACGCGCGACCCGCGCGGCCCCTCGCTTGAAGAAGCGGCGCCTGCGGTGTTCGCCGATCTCGTCCGGTTCGGCGCGGCCGCGCGCCAGCGCCTGCGCGAGGAAATGCAGATCGAGTTCGTCGTGTCCGACAGCCAGCTGTCGCTGATCGACGCCACCAAGGTCGAACGGTCGTCGCGCGCCGCCGTGCGGATCGCGGTGGCGCTGGCGCGGGACGGCGTGATCTCGCACGAGGACGCGGTGATGCGGATCCAGCCGCGCACCCTGTCGGACCTGCTGCACCGGCAGGTCGATCCGGGCGCCCGCCGCGACGTGGTCGTGCGCGGCATCGCCGCGAGCCCCGGCGCCGCGACCGGCCGCATCGTCTTCACCCCCGCGGCCGCGCAAGCCTGCGCCGCGCGGGGCGAGCCCTGCATCCTCGTGCGCCGCGAGACCGCGCCCGAGGACGTGCGCGGCATGCACGCGGCCGTCGCCGTGGTGACCGAGCGCGGCGGCATGACCAGCCACGCGGCGGTGATCGCGCGCGGCCTGGGCCTGCCCTGCATCGTGGGCGCGAACGGGCTGGCGATCGACGCCCGCGCGGGCACGATCCGCGCCGGCACCCGCACGCTTCAGGAAGGCGACGAGATCACGGTCGACGGCACCTCGGGCGACGTGCTGATGGGCGCGGCCGAGATGCTGGAACCCGCGCTGGACGAGGGGTTCACCCAGCTTCTCGACTGGGCCGACGGCGCCTGCGCGATCGGCGTGCGCGCCAACGCCGACACGCCCGAGGACGCGCGCACCGCGCGGATGTTCAACGCCCAGGGTATCGGCCTTTGCCGGACCGAGCACATGTTCTTCGACGAGGCGCGGCTGCCCGCCATGCGCGAGATGATCTTCGCCGACCGGGCCGAGGATCGCCGCCTTGCGCTGGACCGGCTGCTGCCGATGCAGCGCGCCGACTTCACCACGCTGTTCCAGATCATGGACGGGCTGCCGGTCACGATCCGCCTGTTCGACCCGCCCCTGCACGAGTTCCTGCCCCACGACCGAGAGGGGATGCGCGAGCTTGCGGAATCGCTCGACCTGCCGCTGTCAGACGTGGTCCGCCGGATCGAGGCGCTGGACGAGTTCAACCCGATGCTGGGCATGCGCGGCGTGCGCCTTGGCATCGTCATCCCGGAAATCTACGACATGCAGGCCCGCGCCATCTTCGAGGCGACGATCGCCGTCGGTCGGCAGGGGATGGGCGTCACCCCGGAAATCATGATCCCGCTGGTCAGCGCCATGCGCGAGGTCGAGCTGGTCCGCAACCGGGTCGAGGCGGTGGCCGCCGCCGTCCGCACGGAAACGCGGTCGAGCTTCGACTATCGGTTGGGTGTGATGGTCGAAACGCCGCGCGCGGCGCTGCGGGCGGGCGACATCGCCGAGCATTGCGCCTTCATGTCGTTCGGCACCAACGACCTGACCCAGATGACCTTCGGCCTGTCGCGCGACGACGCCGGCCGCTTCATGGGCAGCTACGTGGGGCAGGGCGTCTATGACGAGGACCCGTTCCACATCCTCGACCAGGAAGGGGTGGGGGAACTGGTGCTGACGGGCGTCCGCCGCGCGCGCGAGGTCAAGCCCGACATCACCATGTCGGTCTGCGGCGAACATGGTGGCAACGCCGATTCCATCGACTTCTGCCTGCGCGCGGGCGTGGATTACGTGTCCTGCTCGCCCTTCCGGGTGCCGCTGGCGCGGCTGGCGGCGGCGCGGGCGTCGATCGCCATGCGCGCGGAACGGTAAGGCGGGACAATCCAGCGGGCACGACCGGACGGGGAAAGGGGCCGCACGCGCGGCCCCACCGTCATCGCCTTGGCCCGCTCAGTCGTTCGCGTAGGGCTTGCGATACCCCTTGGCGTCCAGATAGGTGATCAGCGCCTCCGGCTCGTCGGTCTGGAAGATCGTGGCGCCGTTCTCGACCCAGTAGCCCCAGCCTTCCTCGGTCAGGCCCGGACCCACGGCGATGGGGTCGCCCCGCCCGCCCGAGATGTTCGCGTCGCCGCCCTGGAACAGCACGTTGATCCACAGATGCGTGTCGTTGGCGTAGGCCAGGGCCCTGGCTTCCGGCGTGAAGTTCAGCCCGCCGTCCACGGTCATCGGCGTGCCCGGCTCCCACCGGTTCAGGACCTCGACCGCCTCGGGCGAAAAGGCGTCGTAGGCCGCGGCGAGGTCGGCCAGCTTGGTGATCTTGCGGTCGTCGAGGATCGGCATGAACAGGACCGGCGCGCCGATCGCCCGAAGCGTTGCGCGCGCGGCCTCGATCTCGTCGGGGGTGCCGGTGCCGTTCTTGATGACCAGCTGGTCGGCACGCCCATGTCGGCGGCGATCCGCATGACGTTGGCCAGTTCCTCGACGCCCAGCTTGATGTCGACGTTCATCAGGATGCGGCCGTCGATGGCCTTGAACGCCTCCTCCAGCGTGGGGACCACCTCGGCGGTCTCTTCGCCCGTGCCCTCGATGACGAGATGGCAGGCCCGCACCGCGTCGAGGGTGGTTTCCGCGACCGTGCCCCGGCACGTCGTGGTGCGGTCGAGCGTCTTGTCGTGCAGGATCACGTAGGCGCCGTCCGAGGTCTTCTGCACGTCCAGTTCGACCATTTCCGCACCGATCCCTACCGCGCGGTCGATGGCGGAGATCGAGTTTTCCGCCAGCACGATCTTGCCATCGTCCCACCAGCTGCCGCGATGCGCCACGACCATGACATGGTCGCGGTTGGCGTTGGCGTTGACGAAGCGCTCGACGATCTCGTCCACCCGCGTCGCGGGCGCGGTGGATGTGGGCGGGGTCGGGACTTGCGCCGTGTCCTGGGCCAGCGCGGCAGACGTCGTGGTGGCGACGGCGACGATGGTGGCGGCGATGGAAACAACGGCCGCTCGGATCGACTTGGGCACCGTGATGTCCTTTCGGGTGAAGGCAGGGCCGGGTTCGCCCGGTGCGGTGCTGCATGAGTTTTGCGCGCGACCACGGCGTGACGCCGCGGTGAAGATTGCCTGACAGCGGCGGCGCGAATCTGTCTCGTAGCTGCGAGTATTTCGCGTTTTGACGGGCAGGCCACCTACGCCGAGCAGCCGCGTTCGGGCCGGATGCCGCCGAAACGCCCGACTCCGTTCGGCGGGTTCCTGCCGGAAAGTGGCGGATTCATGACAAACACGGCCGCTCACGCCCATGCGACTGGCGGCTCCGGTCCCGGTTCCGCATCCAGCCTGCATCTGCCCGGCCACGCCGGGTGTCAGTTTACAGGAACACCATGCCTCAATCTGCTTCGTGGCTGGCGCGCCTTTGTGTGTGTGCAGTTGTGACCGTTCCCCTGTTTTCCGCCCCGGCCGTGGCCGAACCGGGCGACTCCGCCTCCTACCAGGCGCGCGTCGCGCAGTTCCAAAGCCGCAACGCCGAGCGGCTGAACCAGAACCGGGCGGTCACCGGCGGCCCCGAGCGGATCATCAAGACGCGCGCCACCGCAACCGTGTCGGGCCAGGGCGCGGCGGCCACCGCCGGCAAGAACGCGGCGGGCAAGAAGACGGCCAAGGCGACGGACCACGCCGCCCTCGAATGCCTAACCGAGGCGGTCTATTTCGAATCGCGCGGCGAGCCGCTGTCGGGCCAGAAGGCCGTGGCCGAGGTCATCATGAACCGCGTGGACGACCCGCGCTTTCCGAAATCGGTCTGCGGCGTCGTGAACCAGAGCGGGCAGTTCAGCTATCGCGGCAACGTGGGCAAGATGCGCAAGGGCGCGGCCTTCACCACCGCGCAGCGCGTGGCGCAGGAAGCGCTGTCGGGTGCCCCCCGCGCGCTGACCGACGGCGCGACCTATTTCCACACCACCAAGGTCCGCCCGTCGTGGTCCAAGCGGTTCACCCGCACCACGAAGATCGGCGCGCACGTCTTCTACCGCCAGGGCGGCCGCCGCGTGGCGTCGAACTGAGGGCGCACCGAGGGCCATCCGGTCCGCGCGCCCATGCCTTTCCGGCCCCGCATCGTTGCGGGGCCGTTATCGTTTCGACCCCCCGTCAGTCCCACGCGCCATGGGCCTTGCGAAGCCGCGGTTTGTTTTCCATGAGGGGGCGATGGACCAGCCCGACCGCATCCACCTGCGCGATCACGTCGCCCTGACCGAGATCGGCGCCTTCCAGACCGAGCGCGGCGTGACCCAGCGCCTGCGCTTCAACGTGACGGCGGATCTCGCCGCGCCCGTCGGCGGCAGCGGCGATCAGGTGGACCGGATCCTCAGCTACGACGTGCTGACCGGCGCGGTGGCCGCAGGGCTTGCCGATCGCCGCTACGACCTGCTGGAGACGCTGGCGGAACGCATCGCGGCCGAGGTGCTGGCGCATCCGGCCGCCGCGCGGGTCGAGGTATCGGTCGAAAAGCTTGACCGGGTGCCGGGCGCGCTTGGCGTCACCATCGTCCGGCGCGCGGGCGAGGTGGCGGTCGCGGACCGGGCCGGGTCGCCGGGGCCGGTGATCGTGCTGCGGCTGGATGGCGCGCGGCCGGATGCTTCGAACGTCGGGACCGGGCAGGGCGCGGTCGTGATCGTCCCCGACGCGCCGGGGCTGCCCTTGCCGCCGGGCGGCGACGCGCGGCGGGTGGCGCTGCTGGCGCTGGACCAGGCGGCGTGGACGCTGGCCGGGCCGCTGGGGATCACCGTCGCGGACAGCCGGACCGAGCTTGACTGGGCCGTGGCCGAACGCCGCGCGGTCGTCTGGGCGCCCGCGCGGCTGGTGGCCGACGACCCCGGCCTGCCCGCCGATCCGCTGGCGCTGGCGCTGTGGCTTGCCGACAAGCTGCAGGCCGCGCGGCTCGACCTGACGGAGGCGCCGGGCCGGGCGGCGGCGATCCCGGCAGATTTCCGCATCCCCGTCCGCCGGCACGGCGCGTGACGCTTGCCTTGCGCCCCGCCGGGGCAGAAGGTGCCGCCGACATGCCGGCCCGACCATGACCCAGCGCGCCTATTATCGCCCGATCCCCGACCCACAGGGCGGCCGCTGGCCGCTCGCTGGCGGGTGGACGCGGTTCTCCCGCCTCGAACTCCTGGCCCGCGACGCCCCGCCGCGGATCGTGGACGAGGCACCGGACGACGTCATGGCCGCGCTGACCGCGCCCTGCGCGCCGCTGCTGGGCCTTGCGCTGGACCGGCCCCGGCTGATGGGGATCGTCAACGTCACCCCCGACAGCTTTTCCGACGGCGGCCGCCACGACACCGCGCCCGCCGCCATCGCCCACGGCCGGGCGCTGGCCCGTGCAGGCGCAGACCTGATCGACATCGGCGGCGAATCCACCCGTCCCGGCGCGGCCGAGGTCGGCGTCGCGGCCGAGATCGCGCGCGTCGTCCCGGTGATCGAGGGGCTGCCCGGCACGCGTCGCAGCGTGGACACCCGCAAGGCAGATGTGGCGCGCGCGGCCGTCGCGGCAGGCGCGGGGTTCGTCAACGACGTCTCGGGCCTCGACTTCGATCCCGGCATGGCGGCCGAGGTCGCGCGCTCGGGCGCCGCGATCTGCCTGATGCACGCGCAGGGCCTGCCCGCGACCATGCAGGACGACCCGCGCTATGGCGACGTGCTGCTGGACGTCTTTGACGCGCTCGCCGCGCGCATCGCCCGCGCCGTCGCGGCGGGCATCCCGCGCGACCGGATCGTCGTCGATCCGGGCATCGGCTTCGGCAAGACGCAGGCGCACAACCTGGCGATCCTGCGCCGGATCTCGGTCTATCACGGCCTGGGCTGCGGGGTGCTGCTGGGCCTGTCGCGCAAGCGCTTCATCGGCGCGATTGGAGGAACCGACGCGGCGGTGCCGCCTGACGCCCGCGATCCCGGCACGCTTGCGCTGACGCTCGCGGCGGTGGCACAGGGCATCCAGATCCACCGCGTCCACGACGTGGCGGGCGCGCGGCAGGGCCTCGCCCTGTGGCGCGCGATCTTTGACGAGGACACGAGGGCAGAGCGATGACACGAAAACTGTTCGGGACCGACGGCGTGCGTGGCCGCGCCAACACCCATCCGATGACGGCCGAGATGGCGCTGCGCCTGGGCGCCGCCGCCGGGCGATATTTCCGCCGCGACGGGACCAACGGGCACCGGGTGGTGATCGGCAAGGACACGCGGCTGTCGGGCTACATGCTGGAAAACGCGCTGACCGCCGGGCTGACCAGCACCGGAATGAACGTCCTTCTGCTAGGGCCGGTGCCGACGCCTGCGGTCGGGTTCCTGACCCGGTCGATGCGGGCGGATCTGGGCATCATGATCTCGGCCAGCCACAATCCGGCCGAGGATAACGGCATCAAGTTCTTCGGCCCCGACGGCTTCAAGCTGTCGGACGATGCCGAGGCCGAGATCGAGGCGATGGCCTTTGCCGATCCGGTGCTGGCCGCGCCCGGAAACATCGGCCGCGCGCGCCGGATCGACGACGGCCGCGGCCGCTATGTCGAATACGCCAAGACCACCTTCCCGCAGGGGCAGCGGCTCGACGGCCTCAAGGTCGTGATCGACTGCGCCAACGGCGCCGCCTACCGCGCCGCGCCCGACGTGCTGTGGGAGCTTGGGGCCGAGGTGATCCCGCTGGGCGTGGACCCCGACGGGACCAACATCAACGACGGTGTCGGCTCGACCTATCCCGATGCCTGCGCGGCCGCGGTGCGGGCGAACGGGGCGCATCTGGGGATCAGCCTCGACGGCGACGCCGATCGGGTGATGATCGTGGACGAGACCGGCGCGGTCGCCGATGGCGACCAGATCATGGCGCTGCTGGCGGGCCGCTGGGCGTCCGAGGGGCGGCTGCGCGGCGGCGCTCTGGTCGCGACCGTGATGTCGAACCTGGGGCTGGAACGCTATCTGGGCGAGCGCGGGCTGCGGCTGGAACGCACGGCGGTCGGCGACCGCTACGTGGTCGAGCGGATGCGCGGGCAGGGCTTCAACCTGGGCGGCGAGCAGTCGGGCCACATCGTGATGACCGACTATGCCACCACCGGCGACGGGCTCATCGCGGGTCTGCAGTTCCTGGCGGCCATGGCCGACACGGGCCGCCCGGCCAGCGAGCTGGTGCGCCAGTTCACGCCGGTGCCGCAGCTTCTCAAGAACGTGCGCTACGGCGCGGGCGCGGACCCGCTGTCCACCGACGCCGTGCGGGCCGAGATCGCGGCGGCCGAAGTCCGGCTTGCCGGCAGCGGCCGGGTCCTGATCCGCAAGTCCGGCACCGAACCCCTGATCCGCGTCATGGCCGAGGCCGAGGACGAGGCGACGCTGCGCGAGGTCGTGGACGGGATCGTCGCGGCGGTCGAACGGGCGGCCTGAGCGACGGGTGGCCTTAGGGACGCAGGTCCGTCGCGTCGTGGTCGAACACCCAGGCGACCCGGCGGAACAGAAGCGCCGGGGCGAGGGCTGATCCGGCCCTGAGCGCCGCGTGGGCCCCGACCCGTGCGGGCCCGCCCAGATGATAGTTCCGGGCGTTCGCGTTCGACGCCGCGACCACGCGGGCCGCGCGCGAATGGCGCAGCGCCTGATAGCGTTCCAGCGCCGCGCGCTGATCGGCCCTTGCGTCAAGACACGCGGCCAGCACCCACGCATCCTCGATCGCAAGCGCCGCCCCCTGGGCGAGGAACGGCAGCGTCGGATGCGCCGCGTCGCCGAGGATCGCGCGCGTGCCGTCATGCCAGCGCGGCGCGACCTCATGCCGGAAGAGGCCCCACAGCCCGCAGTCGCGGACCTGATCCAGCCAGCCGGGCACCGGCCCGCCGAAGCCCGCAAAGGCCGCGCGCAGCTTGGCCGGGTCGTCGGTCAGCGACCAGCTTTCGGCGGTCCAGCCGCTGCGTTCCTCGACCGCGACGATGTTGCGAAGCCCGTCCGCCAGCGGATAGCTGACGAGGTGCCGCCCCTTGCCCATGAACAGTTGCGCCACCGGGGCGGCGCCCGCTTCCAGCGGAACCAGCGCCCGCCACGCGACCTGGCCGGTGAAGAACGGCGTCTCGGCCCCGTTCAGCGCCGCGCGGACGCGCGAATGCAGCCCGTCCGCGCCGATCAGCAGGGGGGCGGGGGGCAGGTCGGTGACCTGCTGGCCAAGCTCGATCCCGACGCCCAGCTCGCGCGCGGCGCGGGCGAGCGCCTCGATCAGGCGGGAGCGGTGGATCACGCGGAAGGGCGCGGCCGGACGGTGGCGGGCATAGTCGATCCGGGCGACCAGCGCGCCGGTCCTGCCCGAGCGCAGTTCGACGCCGCGCGACGGGGCCGATACCTCGGCGATCCGGTCCCCGATCCCCAGCGCGTCCAGGACGCGCAGCGCGTTGGGGCTGATCTGGATGCCCGCGCCGACCTCGCGCAGCGCGCCCGCGCGTTCCAGCACGGTCACCCGCGCCCCGCGCCGGGCCAAGGCCAGCGCCGCCGTCAGCCCGCCGATCCCCGCGCCGACGATGGTGACGGGCCGTCCCGCCAGATGGTTGCCGGATTGGTCGCTCAGATGGTCGCTCGGATCAACGCTCAGGCGGCTGGCCCCGGCTGACGGCGGGCCCCGTGCTCGGCGCCCAGATAGCCGCGGAACTTGTCCGCATGCGCGGCGGGCAGGCCCGCGACGGCCAGCACCTCGGCGGCGAAGCTGACCGGGGCGGTTCCGGGGGCGGTGACGGTGTCGCCGTCGCGCAGCGCCTGCGGCTGGTCCACGTGCAGGTCAGACCCCGCATAGCCGGGCGCAACGGCGTTCAGCCAGTCGCTGTTGTTGCTGGTGTGGCGCTTGCCGTCCAGAAGGCCCGCGTCGGCCAGAACCCGGACCCCGGCGCAGATGCCGGCGATCGCGGCCCCGTCTGCGCGCGCCTGTCGCAGCGGCGGTCCCATGCGCGCGATCAGTTGCGGCCCGTCTTGGGCCTCGAACCCGACGCCGCCGCAGACGACCACCACCTCGGTGCCGGTGGGCGCAAAACGGTCAACCCCGGTGACGCGCAGGCCGCCCATCGACGTCACCTCGCCGCCGTCAAGCGAGGACAGGCGGACATCGGCGCCGTAATAGTCGGGGGCGGCGGCGGTCAGCAGCGCGATTTCCCAGTCGGCGAACCCATCGGCCACCAGAATCAGGATTGGCCGTGAAAGGCGGATTTCGCCGGCGGGGTCGTGGTCGGTGTCAGTCATCTCGATCCCTCCGCCCGCCTGCACGCCCGCCCGCCGCTGCGATCAGTCGTCGCGGTGCACGCGCTCGCGACGCTCGTGGCGTTCCTGCGCTTCAAGCGTCAGGGTGGCGATGGGGCGCGCGTCCAGCCGCTTGAGGCTGATCGGCTCGCCCGTCATCTCGCAATAGCCGTAGTCGCCGGTCTCGATCCGGCGCAGCGCCGCGTCGATCTTGCTGACCAGCTTGCGCTGGCGGTCGCGGGTGCGAAGCTCGATCGAGCGGTCGGTTTCCTCGGACGCGCGGTCGGCGATGTCGGGAACGTTGCGGGCGCTGTCCTGAAGCACTTCCAGCGTCTCGGCGGACTGGTCCAGAAGTTCCTGTTTCCAGGCGACGAGCTTGCGGCGGAAATATTCGAGCTGCCGGTCGTTCATGAAGGGCTCGTCCTCGGCCGGACGATAGTCTTCGGGCAGGAAAGTCTGGCGCTTCATGGCTCCTCCAGCCTGACGGGGCGTGCCCCGTCTCCAGTTGGCGCCGCAATAGCGGAGATGCCCCTAAATGGGAAGCACTTCTGTCGCATCCGGCAGCTACATTCATGCGACCGGCGTGACCGTGGGGCGTGGACCCGCCGCCGCCATCAACTTGCGGGTGCCCGCCCCCGGCCCTAGTTTGCGCACGCGCCGGTGCCGGTTCGCGCACCCGCCAAGGAGATCCCGCATGCAGTTCAGGTCCACCGATACCTACGTCGCCCCGCCGGATCTGGCGCTTGCGGTGAACGCCGCCGTCACGCTGGAACGGCCGCTGCTGGTCAAGGGCGAGCCCGGCACCGGCAAGACCGAGCTGGCGCGGCAGGTGGCGGCGAGCCTTGGCTTGCCGATGATCGAGTGGAACGTGAAGTCCACCACCAAGGCGCAGCAGGGCCTGTACGAATACGACGCCGTCAGCCGCCTGCGCGACAGCCAGCTGGGCGAGGCGCGCGTCCACGATGTCGCCAACTACATCCGCCGCGGCAAGCTGTGGCAGGCGTTCGACGCGCCCGGAAAGGTCGTCCTGCTGATCGACGAGATCGACAAGGCCGACATCGAGTTCCCGAACGACCTGCTGCAGGAACTCGACCGGATGGAGTTCCACGTCTACGAAACCGGCGAGACGGTCGTGGCACGGCACCGCCCGGTCGTCATCATCACCTCGAACAACGAAAAGGAGCTGCCGGACGCCTTCCTTCGCCGCTGCTTCTTCCACTACATCCGTTTCCCCGACGCCGAGACGCTGAAGAAGATCGTGGACGTGCATTATCCGGGCCTCAAGCCGCGCCTGCTGGACGAGGCGCTGCACCAGTTCTTCGAACTGCGCGAGGCGCCGGGGCTGAAGAAGAAGCCTTCGACCAGCGAGCTCTTGGACTGGCTGAAGCTGATCCTGGCCGAGGACCTGTCGCCCGAGGACCTGAAGAAGCCCGCGGGCGAGGCGCTGCCGAAGCTGCACGGGGCGCTGCTGAAGAACGAACAGGACGTGGCGCTGTTCGAGCGGCTCGCGTTCATGGCGCGGCGGCAGGGGCGCTGACGCCCCGCGCGACCGCCACACACATCGAAGGAGTGACCCGATGAAACTTTACTACAAGCCCGGCGCCTGCTCGCTCGCCTCGCACATCGTCCTGCAGCAGCTGGGCCAGCCTTTCGACCTCGACAAGGTCGATACCGCCGCCAAGAAGACCGAAGCGGGCGACGATTACCTGGCGATCAACCCCAAGGGCGTCGTGCCTGCGATCGAATACGCCGACGGCGAATACCTGACCGAAGGCCCGGCGATCCTGCAGTACCTCGCCGACAGCGCAGGTGACACCACGCTTGCGCCCAAGGCAGGCACGATCGAGCGCGCGCGCGTGCAGGAGATCCTGAACTTCACCGGCACCGGGCTGCACGCGGCGTTCAAGCCGATGTTCAAGCCGGGCACCAGCGACGCCGACAAGGACAAGGCGCGCGAGAACATCGGCCGCAACATGGACTGGCTGGAAGGTCTGCTGGCGGACGGGCGGCCGTTCCTGACCGGCAAGGACTTCACCGTGGCCGACGCCTATGCCTTTGTCGTCGCGGGCTGGTCGCCCCGCGTGAGCGTGGACCTGTCGCGCTGGCCCAACGTCGCGGCCTTCGTCGCGCGGGTGGCCGAGCGTCCGGCCGTGGTCGCGGCGATGAAATCCGAAGGGCTGATTTGAGCGCGCCGGTCCCGGCGCGGAACCGCCCGGCCGTGACGACGCGGCCGGTCGAGCCCGGCGACAGGGCCGGCTGGCAGGCGCTCTACGAGGCCTATCAGCTGTTCTACGACCGCCCCGGGCTGCCGCAGGGTTTCTACGACACCGCCTTCGCGCGCCTCATGTCGGGCGACGCGAAGGACTTTCGCGGGCTGGTCGCCGAGGATGGCGGCCGGATCGTCGGGCTGACGCACTATGTCTTTCACCCCAACCTGTGGCGGCCCGAGGGGGTGTGCTATCTGCAGGACCTGTTCACCGCGCCCGAGGCGCGCGGTCAGGGGGTGGCGCGGGCGCTGATCGAGGCGGTCTATGCGGCGGCCGACGCGGCGGGGGCGCCCAACGTCTATTGGCTGACGGCCGAGGACAACTATGCGGGCCGGATGCTGTACGACCGGGTGGCGGCGAAAACGCCGTTCATCCGCTACAGCCGCAAGGTCTGAAGCTCAGCGCTCAGCGCAGCCCGGTGGCCTTCAGCAGGCCCTTGCGCTTGGCTTCGTAGTAGTAGCCCTTTGAGTACCACTTGACGCTGTCGTTGAAGTCGCCGTCCGCAACCATGTAGGCGCCGCGCAGGTACTTGACGCCGTATTTCAGGTTGGTCTCGGCATCCAGCAGCCCCTCGGCCGGGCCGCGATACCCCATGCCCCGCGCCGTCGCGGGCGAGATCTGCATCAGGCCCATGTATTGGCCGTTGCGGGCCGTGGGCCGGTGCCGGCTTTCGCGGATCACGACGCGGTGGACCAGCGCCTCGGGGACGCCATAGGTGGCGGAGTACTTGTGGATCAGGCGGCGCAGCTCGGGCGTCTCGTTCGGGTGCAGGGCCGCTTGCGACACCGAGGGCGAGCGCAGGTTCATGCGCGGGGTGTTGTTGCCGCCGCCGCACGCGGCCAGGGCCATCAGGACGGCAAGCGCGCCTGCGCGGGAAAGAGCGGTCATCATCACTGCCTCGTCTGGTTGCCGTTGCCGGTTCTTCGTTGTCGTTGAAGTCGACGATAGCGCATCCCGGCCGTTCGCGGCACAGGGACGCGGGATCTCGCCGGTCAGTCGGCGGACAATCGCCGACCGCCGGCGGGCTCGCGGGGCGACCGCATGATCGCCGCGATCGAGACCAGCGATCCCACCGCAGACGCCAGCATGATGACCAAAAGCGGCAGCGCCCCCGCGCCGGGCACCAGGAACACGCCCGCGATGGCCGACAGCCCCGCGCCGCCCGCCAGCGCCATCGCGCCGCCCAGGCCGCTGGCGGTGCCGGCGAGATGCGGAACGACGCCCATCATGCCCGCCGCGCTGTTGGGAAGCACCATGCCGTTCCCCATCCCCATTACCGCGATCGCGCCGAAGAACACGAGGGGGCGGTGGATACCCGCCAGATCGCCCACCGTCGCCACCGCAAGCACCAGCGCGGTCAGGACCGCACCGGCAAGGATCATGTTGTTCGTCCCCACCTTCACCGACAGGCGCCCGGCTAGGAAGTTGCCCAGCATGTAGCCGATCGACGGCGCCGCGAACCAGTAGCCGACCTCGGCCGGGCTCATGTGGAACACCTGCTCGCCCACAAAGGGCGCGCCGCCCACATAGGCGAAGAACGCGCCCGACGCGAAGGTCATGGCCAGCGCGTAGCCCCAGAACCGGCCCGACCGCGCCAGCACGGGGTAATTGGCGACCTGGGTCCGCAGGCTGGTGCCGCCGCCCGCCGCCGTCTCGCCCATGTCGGCGTAGGTCAGCCACAGCATTCCCGCGCCCGCCGCGCCCAGAACCACGAACACCGCGCGCCAGCCCGCCGCCTCGTCGATGAGACCGCCGAGGATCGGGGCGATCATCGGCACGACCGACATGCCCATCGTCACGTATCCGATCCGGCTGGCTGCCGCGTCGCCCGCCACCATGTCGCGCACGACCGCGCGCGACAGCGCAAGCCCCGTCGCCACCGCCGCCTGCGCCATGCGGAACACCAGGAACCACCCGGCGGTCGGCGCCGCGATCGTCCCCACGGTCGCGGCGACGAAGATCGCGAGCGCGCCCAGCATCACCGGCCGCCGGCCCCAGCGGTCGCTCAGCGGGCCGACCAGCAGCTGCACGATGGCCGAGGCGACCAGATAGGCCGACACCGACAGCTGCATGGTGCCGTAATCCACGCCGAAATCCCGCGCCATGCCGGGAAGCGACGGCAGGAACACGTTCATGCTGAGCGCGCCGATCCCCGACAGCAGGATCAGCGTAAGGGTATGCGGCGGGGTGCGGGCCGCGCCGCTAGTTCCAGTCGTGAAAGACAAACCAGGCCCCAAGACAGATGAGCGAAAAGCCGACCGCGTGCTGCCAGCCCAGCCGCTCGCCAAGGTAGAACCACGAGAACCCGGCGAAGATGGTCAGGCTGATGACCTCCTGGATCGTTTTAAGCTGCGCTGCGCTGAAATGGCCGTAGCCGATCCGGTTGGCGGGCACCTGCATGATGTATTCTAAAAGCGCGATCCCCCAGCTGACGGCGATCACCGTGATAAGCGGCGCGGACTTGAACTTGAGATGGCCGTACCACGCCACCGTCATGAACAGGTTGGACAGGATCAAAAGGCCGATGGTCGTGACCGGGACCGGAACCGGCGGCATGGCGCGGATCAGCCCCAACCCTGGGTGTGGTGGGTTTCCAGGTTGCCGAAGCGGGTGAAGCGCCCCTCGAAGCTCAGCTCGACCGTCCCGATCGGGCCGTGTCGCTGCTTGCCCAGGATCACCTCGGCCTTGCCGTGGCAGGCTTCCATGACCTGCTGCCAGGCGGCCATCTTGTCCAGCTCGTGGTCGGCGGGCTTTTCGCGTTCCTTGTAGTATTCCTCGCGGAACACGAACATCACGATGTCGGCGTCCTGTTCGATCGAGCCGGATTCGCGCAGGTCGGACAGCTGCGGGCGCTTGTCCTCGCGGCTTTCGACCTGGCGCGACAGCTGCGACAGGGCGATGACCGGGATGTTGAGCTCCTTAGCGACGGCCTTCAGCCCCTGGGTGATTTCCGACACCTCGTTCACGCGGCTGTCCTTGGCGGACGCGGCGCGCAGAAGCTGCAGGTAGTCCACGATCAGCAGGTCCAGCCCCCGCGTCCGCTTCAGCTTCCTTGCCCGGGCGGCAAGCTGGTTGATCGGCAGCGCGGGCGTGTCGTCGATATACAGCGGGCAGTTCTGCAGGTCGTGGGCGGCGGTGACGAAGCGGCGGAACTCCTCTTCCGTCATGTCGCCGCGGCGGATCAGTTCGCTGGGCACTTCGGACGCTTCCGACAGGATCCGCGCGGCCAGCTGCTCGGCCGACATCTCGAGCGAGAAGAAGCCGACGACGCCACCGTCCACGGTGCCGTGGGTGCCATCGGGCAGTTCGCCCATGCGGTGGGCGCGGGCGATGTTGAAGGCGATGTTGGTGGCAAGCGAGGTCTTTCCCATCGACGGGCGCCCGGCCAGGATGATGAGGTCCGAGTTGTTGAGCCCGCCCATCTTCTGGTCGAGGTCCTTGAGCCCGGTCGAGATCCCCGACAGCTTGCCGCCGCGCTGGAACGCCGCGTTCGCGGTGTGAAGCGCGCCGGTCACCGCCTGCAGGAACGACTGGAAGCCGCGTTCGGCCACGCCCTGTTCGGCCAGCTTGTACAGCGTCTGCTCGGCCGCCTTGATCTGGTCCTCGGCGTTCTCGTGCACGGCGACGGTGGCCGCGCGGGCCGAGATGTCGTTGCCCAGCCCGATCAGTTCGCGGCGCAGCGCGAATTCGCGGATCATCTGCGCGTAATCGCGCGCGGCATAGGACGACACCGCCGCGCCTGCGAGCCGCGCGAGATAGGGTGGCCCGCCCAGTTCCTTCAGCCCCGCGTCCTGTTCCATGAACGCCTTGATCGTCACCGGGCTCGCCAGCGCGTTCCGGGTGATGCGCTCGGCGCAAAGTTCGTAGATGCGGCGGTGGACCGGGTCGAAGAAATGCTCGGCCTTGATGATCCGGGTGATCGAATCGAACACGTCGTTGTTGGTCAGGAGCGCGCCCAGAAGCTGCTGCTCCGCCTCGATCGAGAACGGGATGGAAGGCGTGTCGGCATCGTCACCCTGCGCCGCCTGCAGGGCGGGGCGGGGGGCGAGCGCGCGAAGCTCGGTCATGGGCACGGGTCCGATTCTGGTCTGGCGGCGACTATCTCACGCGGGCGGGGGCGGGGTCCATCTGGATAAGCTGTGGATAACCCGCGATGCGCCAGCCGCCGCCGATGCCGTGGTCAGGCGGTCAGGTGTGAGGCGGGGTTCAGGGATGCGCCGCCTGCCAGGCGCGGGGGTCGGTCAGGAACAGCTCCACCTCGGCCAGCGTCGCGTCGTCGAAGCTGCCCTGCGCGCGCGCCTCGGCCAGCACGTCCCACCAGGTGCAGAGATGATGCAGCCGGACGCCGTGGTCGGCCAGGCGCTGGATCGTGTCGGGGAAGATGCCGTAGTAAAACACCACCGCCGTGTCGGCGCAGGTGGCGCCCGTGTCGCGGATCGCGTCCACGAAGCTCAGCTTGCTGCCGCCGTCCGTCGTCAGATCCTCGACCAGCAGCACCCGCTGGCCTTCGGTCATCGCGCCCTCGATCCGGGCGTTGCGGCCGTAGCCCTTGGGCTTCTTGCGGACATAGGTCATCGGCAGGCCCATCCGTTCGGCCATGAAGGCGGCGAAGGGGATGCCCGCCGTCTCGCCGCCCGCGACGTTGTCGAACGCCTCGAATCCTGCGTCCCGCATGACGGTGGCGGCAAGGAAATCCATCAGCGTGCCCCGGATGCGCGGGTACGAGATAAGCTTGCGGCAGTCGATATAGGTCGGCCCCTTCAGGCCCGAGGCGTAGGTGTAGGGTTCGGCCGCGTTGAAGTGGACGGCCCCGATCTCCAGCAGCATCCGGGCGGTCAGGCGGGCGATTTCCTCGGCCGGGGGGAAGGGAAGCGTCATGCGTCGTCCTCGACATGCCAGTGGATCGGAAAGCCGGGCTCGAAGACGGTGACGGTTTCGTCGCCGGCGGTGATGTGGGTGGGCGCGCTCACGGGTTGGTCGCGGCGGGTGAGCGTGATCCGGCCCTCGGCCGGCGGCAGGCCGTAGAAGGCGGCGCCGTTCAGGCTGACGAAGCCTTCCAGCCGGTCCAGCGCGCCCTCGTCCTGGAACACCTGCGCGACGATCGGCAGCCAGTTCGGCGCGGTGAAGCAGCCCGCGCAGCCGCAGGCGCTTTCCTTGGCGCGGTCGGGGTGCGGGGCGCTGTCGGTGCCGGAAAAGAAGCGCGGATCGCCGCTGGTGGCCGCCCGCCGCAGCGCAAGGCGGTGGCTTTCGCGCTTGGCGACCGGCAGGCAGTAGTAATGCGGCCGGATCCCGCCGACCAGCAGGTGGTTGCGGTTGATGACGAGGTGGTGGGTCGTGATCGTGGCGCCGATGCCGTCGTTGCCGCTGACGTAATCGACGCCGTCGCTGGTGGTCACGTGCTCCATGATGACGCGCAGCCCCGGCGTCGCCCGGCGCACCGGGTCCAGAACGCGGTCGATGAAGACCGCCTCGCGGTCGAAGATGTCGATCCCGGGGTCGGTGACCTCGCCGTGGACGCAGAGCGGAATGCCCGCCTCGGCCATTGCGTCCAGTACCGGGCGCACGCGGTCGAAATCGCGCACCCCGCTGGCGGAGTTCGTGGTGGCCCCGGCGGGATACAGCTTGACCGCCGCGATGATGCCGGCGCGGTGCGCGGCCACGACATCGGCGGGATCGGTCGCCTCGGTCAGGTACAGCGTCATCAGCGGCGTCAGCGTGGCACCCGCGGGCAGCGCCGCGCGGATGCGGTCGCGGTAGGCTGCGGCATCGGCGCCGGTCACCACCGGCGGGACCAGGTTCGGCATGATGATCGCGCGGCCCAGCCGGGCGGACGCGGGCGCAACGGCCGCCAGCATCGCGCCGTCGCGCAGGTGCAGGTGCCAGTCGTCGGGACGGCGGAGCGTAAGCTTTTCGTTCATGCGACGGGTCTATAGTCGCAAGCGGCGCGTTCACCAAGACGGGATCGGACGTGACGCCGGACGTAACGGCATTTCACCCGGCGGTGGTTGGAATTGCTGCGCTGCAGCATGATTATCGTCGATTGCGCCCGTGGCGAAAGGATGAACGATGACGAACGCAGCTTTCGACCCGATGTTCGGCCTGCGACTGTGGGCCGACATGGCCCGCATGGGGATGGAATCGCAATTCGTGATGGGGATGCGCGTGGCCGGGATGATGGGGCTGATGCCCCACGCCGCGGCCGAGAACGCGCGCATGGTGACCGAAAAAGGGGACGCCGCGACCGAATCGATCGGCGCGGCGCTGGCCCAGGTCGCGCGCGGCGCGCGGCCCGACCAGATCATGGCGGCGGCGCTGAAACCCTATGGACGGCGGACCCGCGCGAACGCGCTGCGGCTTTACCGCGCCGTCTGAGGCGCGGGCAGGGCCCATGAAAAAGGCCCGGCGCGATGCCGGGCCTTTCGTCGTCCTGCGACCGGGTGTCCGGTCAGATCAGCTTGCCGATGGCGACGGCGGTGTCGGCCATGCGGTTCGAGAAGCCCCATTCGTTGTCGTACCACGACAGGATGCGGACCATGCGGCTTTCCATGACCTTGGTCTGGTCCATGTGGAACACCGACGAATGCGGATCGTGGTTGAAGTCCGACGAGACGAGCTTTTCGTCGGTATAGCCGAGGATGCTCTTGAGCTTGCCGTCGGCGGCCGAGCGGATCGCGTCGTTGATTTCCTCGACCGAGGTGTCGCGCGCGGCCTCGAACACCAGGTCCACGACCGAGACGTTCGGCGTGGGAACGCGGATCGACACGCCGTCGAGCTTGCCCTTGAGGTCGGGCAGCACCAGCCCCACCGCCTTGGCCGCGCCGGTCGAGGTCGGGATCATCGACAGCGCCGCGGCGCGGGCGCGGTACAGGTCCTTGTGCATCGTGTCCAGCGTCGGCTGGTCGCCGGTGTAGCTGTGGATCGTGGTCATGAAGCCGCGGCTGATGCCCACGGCCTGGTGCAGGACATGCGCGACCGGGGCAAGGCAGTTCGTCGTGCAGGACGCGTTCGAGACGACGTGATCCTCGGCTTCCAGGGTGTCGTGGTTCACGCCGTAGACGATGGTCTTGAGCGCGCGGTCGGTGCTCCACTCGCCCGAGACGGGGGCCGAGACGAGGACCCGTTTGGACCCGTTCTTGAGATGGATGGCGGCCTTCGCGCCTTCGGTGAAGATGCCGGTGCATTCCAGCGCCACGTCCACGTCCTGCCAGGGCAGGGCGGCCGGGTCGCGCTCGGACGTGACGCGGATCGGGCCGCGGCCCGCGTCGATACTGTCGCCGGTGGTCGTCACGGTGCCCGGGAAGCGGCCGTGGACCGAATCGTAGCGCAGCAGGTGGGCGTTGGTTTCCACCGGGCCGAGATCGTTGATCGCGACCACCTCGATGTCGGTGCGGCCGGACTCGATGATCCCGCGCAGCACGTTCCGCCCGATCCGGCCGAAGCCGTTGATTGCAACCTTGACAGCCATCTTCATACTCCCGCTTGAAACTCGCCCGTTCCTTGCCGGAAAGCAGCGGCGACTGCAATTCTGTGAGCGCTACCGGCCGGCAAACGGTCTCGTGTCCGGGGTTGCGGCGGGGCGGTGGGGGTGATCGGCCTGCGCGACGGGGTGGGGCTTGTCCGCGGATGCGGCGTCAGCGCCAGAAGCTCAGCCACTCGACGAACTGCGCGAAGCCGCGCGCGGCCTGCAGGGGCAGGTTCATGTGCAGCACGGTCGCGTCCAGAAGGAAAATGCCCGCGATCAGCACCACCAGCGCCACGGTGATCGAGTTGGTCATCGGCCCGTCCTCCGGTCGCCTTTGTCTGTTGCGCGTGAGCGCGAAGCCCAGCAGCGCGCGTGTCTTCCCTTACCGCTCGCGGATATCCAAGGCGCCCCTGTCGGGCAAGGGCGGGATCGCACGCCTGAGCCGATGGGCGCCACGTCGCGCCGCTTCGCCTGTCGGCGCGGGGACCGGCTGACGCATCAAGGCCGCCTGCCACCGTCACGCCGCCGCCGGCTTCGCGTCGTCTGCACCCCCCGCCGCGCCTCCCGCGTCGTCATCGTCGGCTTCGGGGGCGATCAGGAACAGCTCGCCATCCGCCTCCATCCTGCGGATCGCGGCCACCACCTCGTTCATCGCCTCTTCGGCATCCTTGGCCGCGACCTTGCCCGCCGTCCCGATCTCCTCGCGCATCGTCTCGGCCATGCGCGACGACAGCCCGGCAAGCAGAAACTCCACCGTCGCCGCGTTCTCGCCGTGCGAACCCGCCATCGCCTTGGTGACGGCCCCCGCCTCGGCCGCGCGCATGATCCGCGGCACGTCGCGCGGGTCGATCCGGCGCGGGATGTTGGCCCAGGTGAAGATCGCGCGCCGCACCTCGCCCGCAAAGGCGGCGTCGTCCTGGTCGAGCCCCGCCAGCACCGTGTCGCGGGTGGCCGAGGGCGAATGGTTCAGGATCGCGCCCACGCGTTCCACCGGCGCCTGGTCGATCGCGGGCTGGGGCAGGGCGTCCATCGTCCGCATCATCGCAAGGCCGATCCGGCGCAGTGCGGGCGCCTCGATCGCGCCGGTCATCGACATCGCATAGGCGATCCGGCGGCTGAGTTCGGGATCGAGCAGGCCGAACACCTCGGCCGCGCGGGCGACCGGCAGGCGCTGGAACATCACCGCCGCGATCTCGATCGCTTCGGCGCGGGCGAGGTCGGCCAGCTGCGGCGCGGGCAGCGAGGCGATCCGATCCCACGGGTCGGATGCGCCCGACAGCGCCGCCATCCGGCGCAGGCGGCTCGTGGTGTCATGGGACAGATGCGCGCCCAGGATGTCGAGCGCGCCGTCGATGGTGCCGGGAAAGGCCAGCCCCACCGCTTCCAGCCGGTCGCAGAACTCGTCGACCACGGCGTCGCGCGTGTCGCGGTCGATCAGGTCCATCGATGCCATGTCCTGCGCCAGCCGGGCCTGCGCCTCGACCGGCAGCGACGACAGCTTGAGATCCGCCCCCTCGGCCAGCATCAGCCGCACGATCACCGCCGCCTTCTGGCGCGAGGTCAGCGCCGCCGCGACGCCGACCGGCACCGCCACCCCCGCGGCCATGCCCGCGGCCACCCCCGGCCCCATCCCTGCGGCCATTGTGTTCATCATCATCGACCCGCGCCCGATTCCCTGTCCCGGGCGACCATGGCAGGGCCGGATTAAGAACGGGTTAGCGGTCCCCCTCGGGGCCGAAGACGCGGGCGAAGATCGTGTCCACGTGCTTGGTGTGATAGCCAAGATCGAACTTGTCCTCGATCTCGGAGGGCGACAGCGCGGCCGTCACCTCGGCGTCGGCCAGCAGCTCGGTCTTGAAGTCCGCGCCCTGTTCCCAGACCTTCATCGCGTTGCGCTGGACCAGCCGATAGGCGTCCTCGCGGCTGACGCCTGCCTGCGTTAGCGCCAGCAGCACCCGCTGCGACATCACGAGGCCGCGAAACTTGTTCATGTTCTTCAGCATGTTGTCGGGATAGATCACCAGCTTGTCGATCACCCCGGCAAGGCGGTTCAGCGCGAAGTCCAGCGTGACCGTCGCGTCCGGGCCGATCCCGCGTTCGACCGAGGAATGGCTGATGTCGCGCTCGTGCCACAGCGCCACGTTTTCCATCGCGGGGACCACCGCCATGCGGACCAGCCGGGCAAGCCCGGTCAGGTTTTCCGTCAGCACCGGGTTGCGCTTGTGGGGCATGGCGCTGGACCCCTTCTGGCCGGGGCTGAAGAACTCCTCGGCCTCAAGCACCTCGGTGCGCTGCATGTGGCGGATCTCGATCGCGACGTTCTCGATCGAGCTGGCGATGACGCCCAGCGTGGCGAAGAACATCGCGTGGCGGTCGCGGGGGATGACCTGGGTGCTGATCGGCTCGGGGCGCAGGCCCAGCTTGTCGCAGACATGCGCCTCGACCGCGGGGTCGATGTTGGCGAAGGTGCCGACCGCGCCCGATATCGCGCCGGTCGCGACTTCCTCGCGCGCGGCGTCCAGCCGGCGGCGGTTGCGCGCCATCTCGGCGTAGAAGCGGGCGAAGGTCAGGCCCATCGTGGTGGGTTCGGCGTGGATGCCGTGGCTGCGGCCGATCCGCACGGTGTCCTTGTGCTCGTAGGCGCGGCGTTTCAGCGCGTCGAGCAGGCGGTCCATGTCGCCCAGCAGGATGTCGGCGGCGCGGACCAGCTGGATGTTCAGCGTGGTGTCCAGCACGTCCGACGAGGTCATGCCCTGGTGGACGAAGCGGGCCTGGTCGCTGCCGACATGCTCGGCCAAGTGGGTGAGAAAGGCGATCACGTCGTGCTTGGTCACCGCCTCGATCTCGTCGATGCGGGCCACGTCGAACTCGACGTCGCGCGCCTTCCACACCGTTTCGGCATTCTCGCGCGGGATCACGCCAAGGTCGGCCTGCGCGTCGCAGGCATGCGCCTCGATCTCGTACCAGATGCGGAACTTCGTCTCGGGCGACCAGATGGCCACCATCTCGGGGCGGGAATAGCGGGGGATCATGGCGGGCCTCGGGCTGCGGGGTGGGTCGGGGGTCGTTTAGGCCGGGGCGGGCAGGGGAGCAACCGGTGCGTCGTGCGAGGGCGCTTGCGGTGCCTTCTTGCGGCAGGGGGCTTTGACGGACGTAATCGCGCGGGACCGACCACGGGGGATTTCATGACGCGCTGCCTGATCGTCCTTGCCCATCCGCTGGACCGAAGCCTGTGCAGCTGGCTGACCGACCGGGCACAGGCTGCGGCCGAGGCGCGAGGCTGGGTCGTGGACCGGCTGGATCTTCATGCCGAACGGTTCGACCCCGTCCTGACCGCGGGCGAGCGGGCCGGCTACTACGGCCCGCCCGCTGCGGCGACGGGCGACCCCTTGGCGGCGCGGCTGGCCGAGGCTGACGTGCTGATCCTCGTCTTTCCGACCTGGTGGTTCGGGTTTCCCGCCATTCTCAAGGGATGGTTCGATCGCGTCTGGCGTCCCGGCGTGGCGTTCGACCACGCGCCGGATCTTGGCCGCATGATCCCGCGATTGCAGCGCCTGCAGCGCGTGATCGCGGTCACGACGATGGGCGCGCCGTGGTGGATCGACCGGCTGGTGATGGGCCGGCCGCTGCGGCGGGTCCTGAAACGGGCGATCGTCGGGCCTTGCGCGCCGGCGGCGAAGCTGGACTGGATCGTGCTTTACGGCGCCGAGACCGTGAGCGCCGGGCGGGCGGCATCCTTCGCGAACCGCGTCGATCGCCGGATCGCGGGCGCGGCCCTGCGCTGAGACGGCATCAGGCTGGCGCCGAAGATGATGGAAGCGCCCGCGAGGGGCGCTTCCGTCGGGTTGTGTGACGGCGGCCTCAGCAGCTGTAATACATCGCGTACTCGATCGGGTGCGGGGTGTGTTCAAAGGCGTACACCTCGTCCCACTTCAGCCGGATGTAGCTTTGCAGCTGGTCGCGGGTGAACACGTCGCCCTGCAGGAGGAAGTCCATGTCCTTCTCCAGCTCCTCCAGCGCCTCGCGCAACGAACCGCAGACGGTCGGGATCTCGGCCAGTTCTTCGGGCGGCAGGTCGTAAAGATCCTTGTCCGAGGCGGGGCCGGGGTCGATCTTGTTGCGGATGCCGTCGAGCCCGGCCATCAGCAGCGCCGCGAACGCCAGATAGGGGTTCGCCGCCGGGTCGGGGAAGCGGGCCTCGACGCGCTTGGCTTTCGGCGACTCGGTCCACGGGATGCGGACGCAGCCCGAGCGGTTGCGCGCCGAATAGGCCCGCAGCACCGGCGCCTCGAACCCCGGGATCAGCCGCTTGTAGCTGTTGGTCGAGGGGTTGGTGATGGCGTTCAGCGCCTTGGCGTGCTTCAGGATGCCGCCGATGAAATACAGCGCCTCCTGGCTGAGATCGGCGTATTTGTCGCCCGCGAACAGGGGCTTGCCGTCCTTCCAGATCGACATGTTGACGTGCATGCCCGAGCCGTTGTCGCCCTTCATCGGCTTCGGCATGAAGGTCGCCGACTTGCCGTAGGCGTGGGCCACGTTGTGGATCACGTACTTGTATTTCTGGATGTTGTCGGCCTGCTCGACCAGCCCGCCGAAGATCAGCCCCAGCTCGTGCTGGCCCGACGCCACCTCGTGGTGGTGCTTGTCGGTCCGCATCCCCATGCGCTTCATGGTAGTCAGCATCTCGCCGCGCAGGTCCTGGCCCGCGTCGATCGGGTTCACCGGAAAATAGCCGCCCTTGTGGGCCGCGCGGTGGCCGGTGTTGCCCATCTCGTATTCGGTGTCGGTGTTCCAGGCCGCATCGACGCTGTCGATCTGGAAGCTGACCTTCTGGGGCGAGACGGAATAGCGCACGTCGTCGAAGACGAAGAACTCGGCTTCCGGGCCGCAGTAGAACGCGTCGCCGATGCCGGTCGATTTCAGGTACGCCTCGGCCTTGGTCGCGGTGCCGCGCGGGTCGCGGTCATAGGGCTCGCCGGTGTCGGGCTCGACCACGTTGCAGTGCACGCACAGCGTCTTTTCGGCGTAGAACGGGTCCATGTAGGCCGAGGTCGGATCGGGCATCAGCTTCATGTCGGACTGGTCGATCGACTTCCACCCGGCGATGCTTGATCCATCGAACATGAAGCCTTCCTCGAAGAAGTCGTCGTCGATCAGGTCGACGTCCAGCGTCACGTGCTGCAGCTTGCCTTTCGGATCGGTGAAGCGGACATCGACATAGGCGACGTCTTCCGACTTCAGCAGATCCAGAACCTCGTTGACCGTCATGGTCTCTCCTTCCATCAGGCCGGTGTTCTACCGGCCAGTACCTGATATTTCGTTAAGCCCTACGGCGATCAGACGGCGTCGTCGCCCGTCTCGCCGGTGCGGATGCGGATCGCCTGCTCGACCGGCAGCACGAAGATCTTGCCGTCGCCGATCTTGTCGGTGCGGGCGGCGGCGATGATCGCCTCGACCGCAGCATCCACCTGGTCGTCGGGCAGCACCATCTCGATCTTCACCTTGGGCAGGAAATCGACGACGTATTCGGCGCCGCGATACAGTTCGGTGTGGCCCTTCTGGCGGCCGAAGCCCTTGACCTCGATCACCGACAGGCCCTGCACGCCGACCTCCTGCAGAGCCTCCTTCACGTCGTCCAGCTTGAACGGCTTGATGATCGCTTCGATCTTTTTCATCGCGGGCTCCGGGGTCGGGTTGCGTGGCGGTTGCGTTGTCATCGTGGTGCCGTTTTCGCGGGGCAGGGTAAACGCCAGCCCCGGAACATGGTGGCCAAGGTTTTCCCTGCTTGACGTAGTATGCCTATAATTTGGTCAGGATGCACAGTGATCATGCACGACCCGCGTTCCGCCAGACCCATCCTGTCAGTCGCCGAAATGCGAGAACGCGAATCCGGGTCGGGCATCGATCCGGCCGAACTGATGGAGCGGGCGGGGCGCGGCGTCGTGGCGGCGGTGCGGCGTGAGCGTCCTGACATCCCTTCCGCCGGGCAGACGGCGCTGGTCCTCTGCGGCCCGGGAAACAACGGCGGCGATGGTTATGTCGTGGCGCGGCTGCTGGCGGAGGCGGGGCTGGACGTGACCGTCGTGGCCTATGGCGACCCCGGCGCGCTGCCGGACCCCGCCGCGCAGGCGCACCGGGCCTGGGTCGCGGCGGGCGGCCGGGTCGCGCCCCTGCTGGACCATCAGCCCGACTGGGACCGGCCCCCGCCCGCGCTGCTGGTCGATGCGCTGTTCGGCGGCGGGCTGGACCGGCCGATGCCCGACGATCTGTCCGAGGCGCTGGTCACGATCGACGACCGCGCGCCCTATGCGCTGAGCTACCGGGTGTCGATCGACGCGCCCTCGGGGCTGAACCTCGACACCGGGCGGGTGATGTTCGCCACCGGGCGCGAACGCATCGTGCTCGAGTTCGACCTGACCGTGACCTTCGACGCGCTGCGGCCCGGGCATCTGCTGGCGTCCGGGCCGACCCTGTGTGGCAAGGTCGTGGTCGCAGAGCTGGGGATCGCGGCGCTGGCATGGGGCAAGACCTTCACGATCCCCGTGCCGTCGGATTTCGACCCCGTGCTGAGGCCTGGCGAGGCGCCCAACAAGTACGACCACGGCCACGTCCTCGTGCTGGCGGGCGGGCCGGGCAGGGGCGGGGCTGCGCGGCTGGCGGCGCGGGGGGCGCTGCGGGTGGGGGCGGGGCTCGTCACCGTTGCCTGCCCTTCGGACGCGCTGACCGAGAACGCGGCGCGGCTGGACGCGATCATGCTGCGGACGGTGGACGGGGCGGACGACCTGCGGGCGCTGCTGACGGACGCGCGGATCAACGTGCTGGTGCTTGGCCCGGGGCTCGGGCTCGAGCGGGCGCGCGAACTGGTGCCGGTCGCGCTGGCAAGCGGGCGGGCCTGCGTGCTGGACGCGGACGCGCTGACCGCGTTCGCGGACGATTCCGCTGCGCTGTTCGCGCAACTGAACCAGAACGTCGTCCTGACCCCGCATGGCGGCGAGTTCGCGCGGCTGTTCCCTGATCTGGCCGACCACCCCTCGGTGATCGAGGCGGCGCGGGAAGCCGGGCGGCGCTGCAACGCGACCGTGGTGCTAAAGGGGCCGGTCACGGTGATTTCCGGCGGCGGCACCGCGCATGTCCTTGCCAGCGGCACCGACCCCCGGACGCCGGCGATCCCCGGCATCCCGTGGCTCGCGACCGCCGGCAGCGGCGACGTGCTGGCCGGGATGATCGCCGGGCTCATCGCGCGGGGCGGGCGGGCCTGGACGTCGCCCCGGAAAGCCGTCTGGCTGCACGCGGAGGCGGCAAGGCGGTTCGGGCGGGGGCTGATCGCCGAGGACCTGCCCGACCTTTTGCCGGCGGTGTTCCGCGACCTGTAGGGGCGAAAGAATCCCCTCGCACGCCCCGCCCGGCTTTGCTAGAACGCCCCGGATTTGCCGGCGGGCCGTGGCCCGCCCGGCTTTGCATTGCGGGTGTGGCGAAACTGGTAGACGCACCAGATTTAGGTTCTGGCGCCGCAAGGCGTGGGGGTTCAAGTCCCTCCACCCGCACCAGGATGAACAAAGGATGGAAGATGCAGGTCAAGGAAACCCTGAACGAAGGTCTCAAGCGCGGCTACCAGTTCACGCTGCCCGCCGCCGATCTGGCGGCCGAGGTTGACCGCCAGCTGGCCGAGGCGCAGCCGAACGTCGAGATGAAGGGCTTCCGCAAGGGCAAGGTGCCGATGGCGCTGCTGAAAAAGCAGTACGGCCCCCGCGTCCTGGGTGATGCGATGCAGAAGTCGATCGACGATGCGATCCGCACCCATCTGGACGACACCAAGGCCCGTCCGGCGATGCAGCCGAAGGTCGAGATGGAAGGCGGCGAAAGCTGGAAGGAAGGCGACGACGTGGTCGTCAACATCAGCTACGAGAACCTGCCCGAGATTCCGGCGGCCGACCTGAGCGGCCTGACGCTGGAACGCCTGACCGTGCGCGCCGAGGATGCGGCCGTGACCGAGGCGCTGGAAAACCTGGCCAAGAATGCGCAGTCCTTCGACGACAAGGCCGAAGGCGAAGCGGCGGCCAACGGCGATCAGGTCACGATCGACTTCAAGGGTTTCGTCGACGGCGAGGCGTTCGAGGGCGGCGAGGCGCAGGCCTATCCGCTCGTTCTCGGCAGCGGCAGCTTCATCCCCGGCTTCGAGGAACAGTTGGTCGGCGCGAAGGCGGGCGACGCGGTCAAGGTCAACGTGACCTTCCCGGAAAACTACGGCGCCCCGAACCTCAAGGGCAAGGACGCGCTGTTCGAGACGACCGTCCATTCGGTCAAGTCGCCGAAGGCGGCCGAGCTTGACGACGAGCTGGCCAAGCGCTTCGGCGCCGACAGCCTGGACGCGCTGAAAGGCCAGATCCGCGACCGGCTGGAAGCCGAATACAAGGGCGCGAGCCGCGCGATCATGAAGCGCGCGCTGCTGGACCAGCTGGACGAGCGCGTGAAGTTCGACCTGCCGTCGTCGCTGGTGGATGCCGAGGCCGCGCAGATCGCGCACCAGCTTTACCACGAGGAACATCCCGACGATCACGGCCACGACCACGGCCATATCGAGGCGACGGACGAACACCGCACGCTCGCCGAGCGCCGCGTGCGCCTTGGCCTGCTGCTGGCCGAGATCGGCCAGAAGAACGACGTGACCATCTCGGACCAGGAAATGACCCAGGCGGTGCTGCAGCAGGCCCGCCAGTTCCCCGGCCAGGAAAAGGCGTTCTTCGAGTTCATCCAGCAGAACCCGCAGGCCCAGCAGCAACTGCGCGCCCCGATCTTCGAGGACAAGGTCGTGGACTACATTTTCGAGCAGGCCAACGTCACCGACCGCGACGTCACCAAGGAAGAGCTTGAGCAGGCGGTCGAGAAACTCGACGAGATCTGATCCGGGCCCTTGGCGCGGAACACGGGCCGTCCCCTTGGGGCGGCCCTTTTCATTGCTCCCTTACCGCTTTGCAGCCTCATGCGAGTCGATCTGCTTTTGCAGGTTCTTCTCGTCTTGCGGCTGAACGCCGTTCTCGATCTTGATCTGCCGCTCGACTTCCGAGTTCAGCTCGGCCCCGACCAGCACCACCACGGCCGACAGCCACAGCCACACCATCAGCACGATCGCGGCGCTGAGCGAGCCGTAGGTTTCGTTGTAGTTGCCGAAGTTCGCCGCGTACCACGAAAACAGGAGCGAGCCGAGGATCAGTCCGACCGCCGCCAGCAGCGCCCCGGGCGAGATCCACTGCCAGTTCGGGTCGTTCTTGCTGGGCCCGAAACGGTAAAGCACCGCGAGAGCCATCAGCAGCACGCCGAACAGGATCGGCCAGCGCACCACGTTGACCAGCGTTCCGGTAAGCGATCCCTCGTGCGTGACGAAGCCCACGACGGCGGGCAGCACGGTCACCGTCGCGATCATCAGGATGATGAGGATGATTGCTCCGATCGTCAGCGTCAGCGACAGCAGGTTCAGCGCGATGATGCCGCGCTTTTCGGTCTCGAACCAGGCGACGTTCAGGGCGCTGATCATCGCCTTCATGCCGCCGTTCGCGGTCCACAGCGCGAACAGGATGCTGACGATCCCCGCCAGCGTCAGCGCCGATCCGGGCGCCTGCACGATGGCCGCGATCTGGCCCGCGATCAGTTCGACCGCGCTTTCGGGCAGGATGCGGTTCAGCAGGACGATGCTGTCGACGATCGTGTTCTCGTCCGCGACCCAGCCGTAGATCGACACCAGCGCGGTGATCGCTGGAAACAGCGACAGCAGCCCGAAATAGGACACGCCGCCCGCGACCGAGGTCACGCGGTCGTTGGCGCTTTCGACCGCGGTCCGGCGCAGGACCTTGAACCAGCTTGACCGCCGCATGTGCCAGGGCGAGGCAGGGTCGCCCGGGCGGCGCGGCGGTCTGCCGGGTGTGTCGGGCGCGCTGGCCTTGCTGTCTGTACTGTCGGAGGTGCTGTCGCTTTGGGCCGGGGCGCGCCGATCCGGGCCGGTGACAGCTTCCGACGCGGGCGGGGTGCCGTGCCGTTCCCTCCAACCTTCGGGCAGTTTGCCGAACAGGGCGTCGATCACGCCGGGCGCGGGGGGGTGCGCGGGTCGGGGGGCGGGCATCCAAGGCGTCCTTTCAGGGCAGAACCCCCGCGCGAGACTGCGCGGGGGCAAGAAGGTCGTGGCCGCGCCGCGATGGCGGCGGGGTGCGTGGTCGCTCAAAG
Source organism: Paracoccus marinus (assembly GCF_007018965.1). Taxonomy (GTDB): domain Bacteria; phylum Pseudomonadota; class Alphaproteobacteria; order Rhodobacterales; family Rhodobacteraceae; genus Paracoccus; species Paracoccus marinus. The sequence continues at coordinate 50,581 of NZ_VJYZ01000004.1, read as the reverse complement.
GCGGTGGGTGCGCGCCTCATCGGCGGGATGGTCGCCGAAGCTGTCGCCGTCGGCGTTCGCGCGGGGCTTGGGTGCGGCCGCGTCGTCGCGCAGGTCGACCATGTCGCGGCGCGATGCACGGCGATAGGCGTTGGCGTCGCGCACGTCGTCGGCCGGGCCGCTGCGTGCGCCGGGACGATGGTCGCCACCTTGCCCGCGCGCCGACCCGCGCGCCGACCCGACGATCGGACCGGCGGTGTCGATGAAGCCGCGGATCTGGTCGGCGGTGCTGTGGAACTGGCGCAGCACGTCGTCGGCCTGCCCCGCGACCTGCTTGAACCCGGCCATCGCCGCCGAGATCGACCCGATCAGGCTTTCCGCGCCGCCGGTCAGACGGGCGGCGGTCTGCTCGACCTCTTGCAGCAGGCCCAGCTTGCGGGGTGCGCGCGGGCGGGGCCGCGAGGGGCGGTAGTCGTCGTCGCGGCGGGGGCGTTCGTGGCCGCGATTCCGCCGCTCGTCATCTTCGTCGCGGCTGCGCCCGGCGCCGTCCCGGATAGCACTGGCCCGGACGGCGCGGGAATGGGCGTCCATTTCGGCCTCGCGGGCGCGCTGGCGCGCGCGCATGCGGTCGCGTTCCTGTTCGGACATGTCGGCGAAGCGCGGGGCAAGCGGGCGGTCGCCGCGCGATCCCTGCCCGCGCGAGGTGGCATAGTAGCTGTTGCGTGCCCGGTCCTCCGCCCGGTCGGCATCGCGGTCGGGTTCGTCGTCGCCGCCGCTCACCAGATCGGCGACCTTGCGGACCGCCAGTACACCGCCTGCGGTGACCGCCGCCGCCGCGACCGCCGCGCCGCCCCAAAGCAGCAGGCGCGTCGTCAGCGACGAGTAAGGCTCGGCCGACATGCCGTCGCGCGACACGTCGCCGTGCGGCAGCGTGCGCTGCGCCGCGTAGGGCGAGGGGCGGTAGGTTTCCTGCGCCCGGTCGACCGGCGCGCCAAGGCGCTGGTGGTCGGGGCGGCCGTCACCCGTCGCCGCGCCCGTGGTTGGGCCGGTCGCTGCGCCGGACGTGCGGTCGGGATTGTCGTTGGGCCAGTCGGACATGGGCGTGTTCTTTCCTGTTTCGACGCGCACAGGGAAAGTTGTGCGCTCGCGCGGTGTTCCGGGGGCGAAACCCGGCAGGGGCGGGGAATGTTCCCGCCCGGCCGGGTCGGGACGCGCCTTTGGGCGCGGGTTCCGGCAGGGTTCGGGCGAGGGGCGGTGCGGGCGTCACGGCCCGGCCCGTCCGCCCGTCCCCCTCTCCGCCCGACTGCCTCAGCGGTCGTCCCGTTTCGCGTCGGGGTTCCCGGCCGCGCCGTGACGGCTGTCGCCGCCGCCGACGGTGTTGCGCGGGCGGGCGCTGCCATCCTCGCCTTCGTTCTGCGACGGGGGAATCGACAGGTCGGTCTCGTGGTCGGTCACCGGCGTGTCCGATCCAAGGACCGCGAGATCCCGTTCGACGTTGAGAGAGGTGTCGCCGGACTTGTCGTCCGTCATCTCGGTCTTGACGGCAGAGGACAGGATGCGGGGGTCGGTGGCCATGGCGTGGTCCTTTCCAGGGGGCTGGTATCGCGGATCAACCCGTGCCCCGCGCCTTCGTTCCCACCCCGTCAACGCGTCGCCACGGCACCGCCGCCCGCAAACGAAAAGGGCCGCGCCAGTGCGGCGCGGCCCGTCGTTGCGGTGCGTATCGGATCAGAGGTCGCTGTCGCGCGAGGGCGCGGGGCCCTCGTCGTCGTCGCGGCCGGCAGAACCCAGGTCGTCGAACAGCTCGGCGATCTCGAACTCGGCGGCGGCGTCTTCCTCGGCGGCCAGGTCCTGGATCGACTTGCCCGAAGCCTGAAGCTCGGCTTCCTCGGCCGAACGGGCCACGTTCAGCGTGATCTGCGCGTCCACTTCGGGGTGCAGGTGCACGTTGACCGTGTGCAGGCCCAGATCCTTGATCGGCGCGGTCAGCACGACCTGGCGACGCTCGACGGCATAACCCTCGGCGGTCGCGGCCTCGGCCACGTCGCGCGGCGTGACCGAGCCATACAGCGCGCCGGCGTCGGACGCCGAGCGGATGATGACGAAGGTCGCGCCGTCCAGGCGCTCGGCGATCGCCTGCGCTTCGGTCCGGGTCTCGTCGTTGCGGGTCGCAAGCTCGGACTTGCGGGCCTCGAACGCCGCGATGTTGGCGTCGTTGGCGCGCATGGCCTTGCCCTGGGGCAGAAGGTAGTTGCGGGCGAAGCCTTCTTTGACCTTCACGACTTCGCCCATCTGGCCAAGCTTGGCCACACGTTCCAGCAGGATGACTTGCATCGGTCTCTCCTTACTTCACGGCGTAGGGCAGCAGGGCGAGGAAGCGGGCGCGCTTGATCGCCTGCGCCAGCTTGCGCTGGTTCTTCGCGGAAACTGCGGTGATGCGGGACGGGACGATCTTGCCGCGTTCGCTGATGTAGCGCTGCAGCAGGCGGGTGTCCTTGTAGTCGATCGCGGGTGCGTTGTCGCCCCCGAACGGATCGACTTTCCGGCGGCGGAAAAACGGTTTGGTCGCCATTGGTGTGTGTCTCCCTGCGCTCAGCTGCGGTCTTCGCGGCGTTCGCCGCCACGGTCGCCACTACGATCGTCGCGGTCGAAGCGCGGACGATCACCCCGGTCGCCACCACGATCACCACGGTCGCCGCCGCGGTCACCACGGTCGCCGCGATCACCACGGTCACCACCACGATCACCGCGGGGGCCCCGGTCGCGGCCGTCACGCCCGTCGCGGTCGTCGCGGCGCTGCATCTGGACCGAGGGGCCTTCCTGGTGCTCGTCGACCTTGATGGTCAGCACGCGCATGACGTCGTCGTGCAGACGGGCCAGACGCTCCATCTCCTGCACGGCGGCCGAGGGCGCGTCGGTGCGCAGCAGGGCGTAGTGGCCCTTGCGGTTCTTGTTGATCTTGTAGGCGAGCGTCCGCACGCCCCAGTATTCGCTATCCTTCACGGTGCCGCCGTTGTCGGTCAGCACGGTGGAGAAATGTTCGACCAGCCCTTCGGCCTGCGTGTTCGACAGGTCCTGGCGGGCGATCAGCACATGCTCGTAAAGCGGCATGCTATCCCTTTCGTCTCGGGCGCGCTTCATAGGCGGGAAATCCCTTCCGCGCCCCGCCACGAGAGGCTGCGCCGGTTTCGCATCGTTGCGGAAGGATGCGGTCTTATACAGGCGCGCGCCCGCCGCGCAAGGCGATTCGCGGGTCGGGGCCTGAGTCGGGGCACTCGCGGGCCGGGGGCCGCGGGGCCGCGGGGCATGGCCTTGCCTGCCGGTGGGCGCGCGGCTAGCGTCGGGATGTCAGACCGATCCAGCAGGGGATGGCCCAGCAATGCGCCTTGCGTCCGCCTTCGTCTTACTGTCCGCGCTCGCCGCGCCGGCGCTTGCCCAGGACGCGGCGCCGCCCGCCGGGGCGCCTGCGGCTGACGCGTCCGCTCCGGCGGCGGATGCGCCCCCTGCCGCCACTGCCGCCCCTGCCGCCCCTGCCGCCCCGGCTATCGACCCCGAAGCCCCCGCCGGCGACTATGTCCTGGACCAGGAACACAGCGCCATCGTGTTCAGCTACGACCACCTGGGATCGTCCACCAGCCGCGGCACCATCCGGGGCGTTTCGGGCACGATCACGCTGGACCCGGCCGCGCCCGCGAACAGCAAGGTCGATATCGCGTTTCCGCTGTCGGCGATACAGACCGTGTCGCGCCAGCTCGACGAGCACCTGTTCGGCCCCGACCTGTTCGACGGCGCCGCGCCCGCGACGGCCGTCACCTTCACCTCGACCGCCGTCGAGCCGACCGGCCCCGACACCGCCCGCGTGACGGGCGACCTGCTTTTGAACGACGTCACGGCGCCCGTGACGCTCGACGTGACGCTGCGGCGGCTGGGCAAGCACCCGATGACCGGCCAGCCATCGGCCGGGTTCGACATCACCGGGTCGCTGAAGCGGTCGGACTTCGGTCTTGGCGCCTTTGCCCCGGCGATCGGCGACGAGGTCGGGCTGGAAATCTCGGTCGAGGCGGCGAAGGGCTGAGGCGGCGGCGCATTTCCGTTGCGGCCGCAGGCGCGCGGCGGCTTGCCGCGCAGGGTGGCGGCGGCTAATGCCGAGCCATGCTGCCCGTCGAGCGCCTGTCCCAGATCACCCAGCGGTTCGAGTTTCTCGAGGCGCGGCTGAATGCCGGCCCGGCGCCGGACGAGATCGCGCGGATCAGCCGTGAATATGCCGAGCTGAAGCCGGTCGTCGCCCAGATCGCCGCCTACACCGAGGCGCAGGACGCGCTGGCCGAGGCGCAGGCGATGCTCGCCGACCCCGAGATGCGCGAACTGGCCGAGGACGAGCTGTCGCGCCTGCGCGGCGCGCTGCCGGGGCAGGAACAGGCGCTGCGGCTGGCGCTTCTGCCGCGTGACGCGGCCGACGCCCGCCCCGCCATCATCGAGATCCGCCCCGGCACCGGCGGCGACGAGGCGGCGCTGTTCGCGGGCGACCTGTTGCGGATGTACCAGCGCCACGCGGAAACGCAGGGGTGGACGTTCCAGAACCTCGAACTGGCCCTGTCCGAGCTTGGCGGCGTCCGCGAGGCGACCGTGCGGGTCGAGGGCGAGGGGGTGTTCGCGCGCCTCAAGTTCGAATCCGGCGTCCACCGGGTGCAGCGGGTGCCGGAAACCGAATCCGGCGGCCGCATCCACACCAGCGCCGCGACCGTCGCCGTCCTGCCCGAGGCAGAGGAGGTCGATATCGACATCCCCGCCGCCGACATCCGCATCGACACCATGCGCGCGTCGGGCGCCGGCGGGCAGCACGTCAACACCACCGACTCGGCGGTGCGGATCACCCACCTGCCCACCGGCATCATCGTCACCTCGTCGGAAAAGTCGCAGCACCAGAACCGCGCCAACGCGATGGCCGTGCTGCGCGCCCGGCTTTACGACATGGAACGCGCGCGCGCCGATGCCGAACGCTCCGCCGACCGCCGCAGCCAGGTCGGCAGCGGCGACCGCAGCGAGCGCATCCGCACCTACAACTTCCCCCAAGGGCGCGTGACCGACCACCGCATCAACCTGACGCTCTATTCGCTGGACCGGGTGATGCAGGGCGACCTGGCCGAGATCATCGACGCGCTCGTCGCCCATGACCAGGCCGCGAAGCTGGCCGAGGCCGAGGGGTGACGCCCGCCGCGCTGCTGGCTCAGGTGGCCGACAGGCTGTCCCGCGCCGGCATCCCCGATCCGCAAAGCGACGCGCGGCGTCTTGTCGCGCATGCGCTGGGGATCGCGCCCGAGCGGGTGCGGCTGTCGGACCGCGAGGCTTCGGACGCCGAACTGCGCGCGCTGGACGCGGCGATCGCCGCGCGGATGGCGCGCCAGCCGGTCGCGCAGATCGTCGGCTGGCGCGACTTTTGGAAGCACCGCTTCACCGTCACCCGCGACACGCTGGACCCCCGCCCCGACACCGAAACGCTGGTCGCGGCCGCGCTCGACCTGCCGTGGCGGTCGGTCCTTGACCTTGGCACCGGCACCGGCGCAATCCTTCTGTCGCTGCTGGGCGACCGGCCGAGCGCGCGGGGCACCGGCACCGATCTGTCCGATGCGGCGCTTGCGGTCGCGCGCGGCAATGCCGACCGACTGGGGATCGCGGCGGCCTTCCTGCGCTCGGACTGGTTCGCGGCTGTCGAGGGCCGGTTCGACCTGATCGTTTCGAACCCGCCCTATATCGCGGCCGACGAGATGGCGGGGCTTGGGCCCGAGGTCCGCGACTGGGAACCCCGCGCGGCGCTGACGGACGAGGGGGACGGGCTTTCCGCCTATCGCGCCATCGCCGCGGGAGCGCCCGCGCATCTGACGCCGGGCGGCTGGCTCGCGGTCGAGATCGGGCCGTCGCAAGCATCGGCGGTCGCCGGGCTGATGGAGGCTGCGGGGTTCGGGTCGGTGCGGGTGTTGCCCGACCTTGACGGGCGCGACCGCGTGGTGACGGGTCGGGCCGGGTGAAAACCGCCGAAAGTCACCGCCATTTTCAGCATTCACGGAGTTTTCGCTTGTGCGTCCGTCCGCTGCATGCTTATTCGCCCATGTGACGGGTCAATGAAATCCGCACGGGTCAGCCTTACACCATTCGCTTGACCGGCGCGCTTCGTGCGCCAATCACGAATACGCCTGCTTTGGAGCCACCGTTCCAGCCCGGCACGCTGCGGCCCTGACTCGAACCCATCGACGCGCGCTTGAAGCCCGCTCGGACGAAATCAACCGAAAAAAAGCTGATGAGATCATCCAAATCCCGTTCGCGTAACAAGTCCCGCGGCCAGCGCACGCTTGGCAATGTCGTCAACCGCGTCTTCGACAGCTCCGGCCCCGAAGGCAAGGTCCGCGGCACCCCCCAGCAGATCATCGAGAAATACCTCGCGCTCGCCCGCGACGCCCAGCTTTCGGGCGACCGCGTGGCCGAGCAGAGCTTCTTCCAGCACGCCGAGCATTACACCCGCATGCTGGCCGAGGCGACGCGCGAACAGAACGAGCGCCAGCAGCAGCCGGGCCAGAACTACGGCGACGACCGCGACGACCGTCAGGGTCAGGGTCAGGGTCAGGGGTCCGGGCAGGGCGGCCAGATGAACGGCCATCACGGCTACGACCGTCAGCAGAACGGTCAGCAATCGGGTCAGCAGGCGCGTGGCGACCGCGATAACCGGGATAACCGTGACGGGCGCCGAGACGACCGCCAGAACGATCGCCAGAACGATCGCCGCGATGACCGCCAGGGCGGCCGCCGCGAAGATCGGCGTGACGACCGCGCGGGCGATCGGCCGGGCGACAATCGCACTGAAAACCGCTTCGACAATCGCGCCGACAGCCGGCCCGACACGCGGCCCGAAAGCCGCCCCGATCCGCAGTCCGACGGCCGCGCCGATCCGTTCGAGGATCGCGACGACGCCATCGAGGAGGTGGTCGCCGCCCCCGTCGACGCACCTGCGGAAACCTCGCGCACGACGTCCACTGACGTGTCGGACGACCTTGCCGGGACCGCCGGGCGCGACGACGCCTTGCGGATGCGCGACGAGGATTCCGCGCCCGCCTTCCTGCGCTCGGCCCGCCGGTCGCGCGACGCCGACGAGGACGGGCTGTCGATCCCCGAGGCGATCTCGACCGACGCCGACGAGGGGTTGGTGGCCACGCCCGAGACGCAGGCCGAACAGCCCCGTCCGCGCGCGCCCCGTGCCCCCCGCGCCCCGCGTGCTGCCGGAACCGCGGGTGGCACTGCGGCCGACACCGGCGCAGCGCCCCGCGCGCGGCGCCGCAAGGCCGACGAGCCCGCACCGGAAAGCGCGCCGGAAACCGCGCCGGAAACCGCGCCGGAAACCGCATCCGAGGAATGACGTGCAGGCGGCGGGCCGCTGCGTCCGCCGCCATGCCGCTGCATTGCCCGCGTTGAAGCCTCAGCCTCAGCTCAAGTCTTGCCGCGCGCCTGCGCAAGGTTGCGGGCCAGCGTGCAGAACCCTTCCAGCCCGATCTCCTCGGCGCGCGCGGTGGGCGGAATGCCCGACGCGACCAGCAGCGCCTCGATGTCCGGGTGCAGGCCGCGCAACGCCGCCCGCAGCATCTTCCGGCGCTGGTTGAACGCGGCGGCGGTCAGTTCAGACAGCACCGCCGGGTCGGCCGGAAAGCGCGGCGCGGGCAGCGCGGTCAGCTGCACCACGGCGGATTCCACCTTGGGCGCGGGCACGAAGGCCTGCGGCGGCAGCGTCAGCACGATCTGCGCGTCGCAGCGCCACTGCGCCAGCAGCGCGAGGCGGCCGTAAGCCTTGCCGCCCGGCTTCGCCACGATCCGCTGCGCGACCTCTTTCTGGAACATCAGCGTCAGCGACTGCCAGAACGGCGGCCACGCGGGCGGCGTCAGCCAGCGGATCAGCAGTTCCGTCCCGATGTTGTAGGGCAGGTTCGCGGCGATCCGTATCGGCGGCGTTAGCTGCGCCAGCGGATCGACTTGCAGCGCATCCCCCTGCACGATCGTCAGCCGACCCGGATAGGCATCCGCGATTTCCTGCAAGGCGGGGATCGCGCGCGCGTCCTTTTCGATTGCAAGGACATGGCGCGCGCCTTCGGCCAGCAGGCCGCGCGTCAGGCCGCCGGGGCCGGGGCCGATCTCCAGCACGTCGCAGCTTGAAAGGTCGCCCGCCGCGCGCGCGATCCGGGCGGTCAGGTTCAGGTCCAGCAGGAAGTTCTGGCCCAACTGCTTTCTTGCGCGCAGGTCGTGGCGCGCGATCACGTCGCGCAGGGGCGGCAGCGCGTCGATCCCGCTCATGCGATGGCGGCTTCGCCCGAGATGCGGACGGACGCCATGTTCCACGCCAGCCGCAGCGCGGCGATGGTCGAGGAGGGATCGGCGATCCCGCGCCCGGCGATGTCGAAGGCGGTGCCGTGGTCGGGCGAGGTCCGCACGAACGGCAGGCCCAGCGTCACGTTGACCCCGCCTGCGAAATCCAGTGTCTTGACCGGGATCAGCGCCTGGTCGTGATAGGCGCAGATCGCCGCGTCCCATGCGGCGCGCGCGGGCGCGTGGAACATGGTGTCGGCGGGCAGGGGGCCGATCAGGTCCAGCCCGCGCTGGCGCAGCGCGCCCAGCAGGGGGGCCATCCACTCGGTCTCGGCCCGGCCCATGGCGCCGCCCTCGCCCGCGTGGGGGTTCAGGCCCGCCACCGCGATCCGGGGGGCGGCAATGCCGAAATCGCGGACCAGCGCGTCGTGGGTGGTCAGGATCGCGCGCGTCAGCGCGTCGGGGGTAAAGGCCGCCGGCACCTGGTCCAGCGCGATGTGGATCGTGGCCGGGACCACCCGGCAGGGCGGGTTCACGGTGGTCGAACACAGCATCATCGCCACGTCCACGCCGCCCGCGAGATGGGCGAGGTATTCGGTGTGGCCCGGGAAGGCGAAGCCCGCGCCCTCGATCAGCGCGTGCTTGCTGATGGGCAGCGTGCAGATCCCGCCCGCCTCGCCCGACTGGGCAAGGGCCACGGCGCGGGCGATGACCTCGATCACCGCGGGCGCGTTCGCGGGGTCGGGCGCGCCCGGAACCGCGGCGGCGGGGAAGGGGTGGACCAGCACCGGCAGCACGCCCACGCCGACGGGGTCGGACGGCCGCTCGACCGGTTGCCAGGGGGTGCCCGTGGGCAGGTGCGCGGGATCGCCCATCCAGACGACCGGGACGCCCGCGCCAAGCGCCTGCGGGGCGAGTTCGGGGCCGATCCCGGCGGGTTCGCCACAGGTTAGGATGATGGGCTGCGGCATCACGCGGCCTGCGCTGTTCGGGCGGTTCGCCGGGGCAGGCGGCGCGTCACGGCTGGCGCACCATCGCGTCGGCGCGCAGTTCGGCCAGATAGGCGTCGGCGGCCGCGTTGATCTTGTCGTTGAAGATCTCGGCCCGGATATCCTCGCGCGATGCGACGGGCGTCTGCTCGGGTGCCACGGCTTCTGCCGGTGCCTCGGCGGCGGGATCCGCCTCAGCCTCGGCCGGGGCGGGCTGTGACGGGGCGGGCGCGTCGGCGGCGGCATCGACCTCGGCGGGAACGCCGGCCGAGGGCTGGTCGGCGATCGGCGCGCCGGTGGCGGGCGACAGGCCCGTGGACCTGCGCGGCGCGCCTGCGGCGGGTGCCGGGGAATTGTCGCGGGTGGCGGTCGCCGCAACGCCGGGCGGGGTGATCCACGCGGGCTCGGGTTCGGCCAGCGCCGTCACCGTGCGCTTGCACAGCATGACCAGCCGCGCGCCGCTGCCATAGTCGATGACCGTCCCCTCGTTGTCGTCAAGGCTCGCCAGCCGCTGCGCCACGTCGGCGGGCACGGCGCCCAGGGGCGCGGTCTCGCGCCGGGCGGGGTCGGGGGTGAAGCGGTTCGCCTCGGCCCGCGCGTCGGTGCAGGACTGCGCCACGGCGAGGATGCGGGCGCCGTCGGCGACGGTCGGCAGGTCCATCGTCAGGTAATCCACGGTCTGGTCGGTCGCGCCCGCGCGCAGCGTGCCCTGGGTGTCGCGCAAGAAGAACATGACGACCGCGCCCGGCACCGTCAGCGGGGCCGAGGCCGTGCCGGGCCTGAGCTGCAGCACCACCTGGCGCAGCGACGGCGGAAGGTTGCCGACGGCAAGCCAGTCGATCCGCCCGCCGTTGGGGGCCGAGGGGGTGGCCGACAGGCGGCGCGCGGCGGCGGCGAACTCGGCCTCGGACCCGACCGCGCGGGCGACCTCTTCGGCCTGGGCCAGCGCGCGTTCCTCGGACCCCGGGGGGGCGGGGATCACCAGTTCGGACAGCAGCACCTGCGTCACGATCGGGGTCTGGACGGCGCGGGTCTGCGCCTGCTCGATCTCGCGGTCGGTGATGTTGACCTGTGGCACGATCCGCGCGCGCACGACCTCGCGCCAGGCGATCCCGGCGCGCACGAAGTCGATGAACGACTGTTCCTCGACGCCCGCCTGCGCCAGCGCGGCGATGAACTGCTCGGTCCCCATGTTGGCGCGCCCGGCGAACTCGGATGCGCCCTGGGCCAGCGCCTCGTCGGTGATCTCGACCCCGATCTGGCGAGCGGCCTGCATCTTGAGACGGTCGTTCACCAGCTCGCGCAGGACGCTTTCGCGGTCGCTGTCGGGGCCGTTCAGCAGCTGGATGAAGCGGGTCCGCTGGTCCACCTCGAACGCGGTCACGGCCGAGTCGTTGACGTAGATGACGGGTGCGAAGGGGCCTTGCGCCAGCGCCGGCAGCGCCGATCCGCCAAGCATCATCGCCAAGGCCGTTACCTGAATGATCCGCCGCATTGGTGTTCCCCTGAAAATCGAACGCGAGCCTAGCGCACGCAGGCGCGCCGCGCCACCTGTCCCGGACCGTCCGCCTGCCGCCCGAACCCGCCCAGCCGGACCGACAGCCCGAAGCTCGTGTCGGGCGAGACGTTGTCGGACGAGGTGAAGCGGCGGTCCAGCGACAGGTCCACGGTCACGCATTCGTTGCGGTATTGCAGCCCAAGCTCGGTCTTCTGCGCGCGGTCGGCCACGAAGTCGTAGCGGGAATCGGTCGTGGCCCACCAGCCGGCGGCAAGCTGGATCCCGGTGCGGGCCGACAGTTCCGACACGTCGCGGTCGCGGCCGGGTTCGTTGCCCGCGTCGATCCACAGGTAGCCCGCGCTGATCTGCCGCCCCGGTCGGGCAAGGCCCACGCGCAGCTCGTTGCTGGACAGGTCGAACCCGTCGTCGAACAGCGCCCGGTTCGATACCGCCAATCCGCGCGGATCGGCGAAATGCGCGGCCAGCAGCCAGTCCGAGCGGCGCCCCGACACCGGCCCGACCAGCCCGCCGTCCTCGTCCCCCGACCGCACGACGCGGCCGCCGGTGAGACCCAGCGACCAGCCGGTCGGGTCGATCCGGGTCCAGGTCAGTCCGAGATTGGCGCGCAGGCCCCCCTCGCGCCGGTCCCAGCCGGGCGAGCGGTTGAACGAGAACAGGTTCCCCTCGTCGAACTCGGCCAGGGTGCTGTCCTCGTTCGGGACGTCGTCATCGTCGTCGTCGAGGTCGCCATCGTCGTCGTCGTCATCGTCGCGGCGCGGCGACCAGACCAGCTGCGCCACCGGTTCCAGCATGTGGGTCGCGCCAGCCGTTCCGCCAGCCGTTCCGCCAGCAGTGCCGCGCGAGATCAGCGGCCAGCGCAGTTCCACCCCCGCGGCGGGATGCGCGCGGGCGACGGTGTCGTCATAGCGGCTGTCCTGCCCGATCTCGTAGACGTCGCCATCGACCCGGACCTGCGCCGCGCCCAGGAACCCGCCCGCCAACAGTTCCTGCCGCCGCCAGTCCACCGCGACCGAGGCGCGGACCACGTCGCGCCCCACCCGGTCCTCGTCCGATGATCGCTGATGCGCGTGGACCGACCATTCCAGCCAGCCGCGCCCGCCTATGGGCGCGGGCGGGCGGAACGCATGGCTCCACATCGCGTCGGCGACGAGCCCGGGAGAGGTCGAATCGTCCTCGTCCTCGCGCAGCGTCTGGTAGTTGCCGATCCGGGCGCTCAGGCTGCGGTCGCGGCGATAGCGTTCCAGGGTCAGCCCGCTCCACAGGCGGTCTGCCTCGGTGATGTCGTAGTTCAGCAGATAGGCGCGGTCGGACGCGGTCTGCACCTGCGCCGTCAGCGTGTAGTCGCGCGGCAGCGCGAACCGCGCCGCGCCAAAGACGTAGCCCCGCGTCTCGCCGGGGCGGATGTCGTCGCGCGAGATGGCGCCGTTCCATTCGGTGGCGCCGTTCTCGAACGCCTGCCGGTAGCGCAGCTCCATCGTCGAGGTGCGGTTGGCGGCGAGATAGGGGGTGAGCGTCACGTCGGCGTGTTCGCCCAGCGTGACGAAGTAGGGCAGCTTGATCCCGAACCCCAGCGCGGTGGTGGTGCGGAAGCGCGGGCGCAGGAAGCCGGTCATCCGCTCGACCGTCGGGTCGGGGGTGGTCAGCGCGGGCAGCGTCGCCACCGGCAGGCCGAAGGCGCGGAACTCGGGCCGGTCAAAGTGAAGCTGGCGGGTTTCGCTGTCGTGAATGATGCGGCGGGCGCGGATCTCCCACAGCGGCGTCGGGTTGTCGGCGCAGACCTGGCATGACGACGCGACCACGTGCGTCAGCGTCGTCATCCGGCCCTGCCCGGTGCGGCGCACCTCCTCGGCGGCAAGCTGCAGTTCGCGCGCGAGGACCAGCCGGGCGCCGCGCAGGATCCCGTCCTGCAGGTCCTCGTCCAGCTGCGCCTGGTCGGCGATCAGGATCGTGTCGTCGGGTGTGCCGGCAAGGTCCGGGCGCGTGAGGTGGATCGGCCCCTCGATCGCAAGCTGGCCCGACGCGCCGTCATAGACGACCCGCGACGCCACCAGCCGCGCGCCGTCATACCACACCACCACCCCGCCCGAGGCGGTCAGCACCCGGTCGCCCGACACCTCGACCCGGTCGGCCAGCAGCGTGGCGGCGCCGTCGTCCTGGGGTGCGGCGGGCTGGCGCGGGGCCCCGCCTTCGATGGTCCCGCCGTCGATTGTCCCCCCGTCGATGGTGACAGCGGCGCTGTCGTCCAGCGTGGGCAGGACGGCGGCGGCGGTGCCGTCGGCCAGGGGCGCGTCGGTGACGTTTTCCTCGGTCGGCGCCAGCGCCGGGCCGTCCAGCCAGTCGGGCGTCATCTCGGCATCAAGGATCGTCTGCGCGCGGGCGGCGCCGTGGGCGGGCATCCCCAGGCGTGCGGCCGCATCGGGCAGCACCAGGTCCGCCAGCGCCAGGTCGGCGGCGGCCCCGAGCGTCAGGGCGGCGAGGGTCAGGGCCGCGCGTCTCATCCTTCCTCCAGCTTCAGAAGCAGCGCGAGCGCCAGCATGACCGCGACCGCGATCGGCGCGAACGCGGCCATGGCGGGCGGCACCTGCCCGGTCTCGCCCAGCACCTGCGCCAGGTTGCGCAGGAAGAACAGCCCCAGCCCCGCGCCAAAGCCGCCCAGCACCATCGCGGCGATCCGGCGGCCCCGGCTGGGGCGCATGGCAAAGGCCGCCGCGATCAGCACCATCGCGCCCATCAGGAACGGGCGCGCCAGTTCCATCTGCAGCCACACCCGGTGCCGCATCGCCGAGAACCCGGCCCGTTCCAGCCCGTCGATGAAGGTCGCGAGCTGCCAGACCGGCACCGCCTCGGGTGCGCCGAAGCCGTCGCGGATGCGGGCGGCGGTCAGTTCGGTCGGCAGCCGCAGCATCGGCAGGTCGCGGGCCGCGACTTCGGGGTTGTCGGCGTCGAGCGGCCATTCCTTGACCCCGCGCAGCAGCCACGCGCCGGGTTCAAGCTGGGCCGAGTCCGCCTCGTAGCGCAGGGTGGGGCCGTCGGTGGGGGTGAAGACGACGAAGGTCGCGTCGTAAAGCGTGGTCGCGTCGGTGCTGGCGCGGTTGGCGCGGATGACGATCTGGCCGGTTTCGGACAGGGTGTCCGGGGTGGGTCCGCGGCGCATGGCGGGCATCCCCTGCCGCAGCCAGACCGCGCCCTCGCCCAGGCTCACCGTCTGCTCGCCCTGCCGGTCGATCCGGGCCACCGCCGCGTCGTAACGGCGCGACGTTCCCGCGACGATGGGGTTGAGGACCGCGACCGCCGCCGCGCCTGCCAGCGTCGCCGCGATGACCGGCGCCGACAACGCCCGCAGCCCCGACCGCCCCGAGGCGCGGACCGCGACCAGCTCGGACGACCGCGACATCGACAGGAACAGCGCAAGCCCCGCCAGCAGCGCGATCAGCGGCAGGATCGCGTAAAAGCTGCTCACCACGTTCAGCGCGGCCACGGCAGCGGTGCCGCGCAGCCCGATCCCGGCGCCGGCGAAGCGGCGGATCTGTTCGACGAGGTCGATCAGGAACAGGATCGCGAGGAACGCGCCGCCGACGATCAGGAACTGCCGAAACCAGCGGCGCGCGAGGTAGAGATGCAGGATCATGCCGCGCCCCCCGTGTCCGGTGTTGCGCCGGCCCCGCGCGCGCGGGCCGTCCGGCGCGGCCGCGCGACCCAGGCCAGCACCAGCGCCACCACGGCCGCGCCCGCGACCGGCGGCAGGTAGAGGATCGGCCATTGCCCGGGCGATCCGGCGACGGCGCTCGCCGCCGCCGTGGCCAGCATCTGGACGAGGATCAGCGCCACGACCGCGCCGGTGACCTGCCGCCAGACCCCGAACCGCGAATAGCCGCCCAGCAGCAGGACCGCGAACCCCAGAAGCGCGCTCACCGGGGCCATGAAGGGCTTGGTGATCCGTTCGTGCGCCTCGGCCCGCGCCTCGGCGGGCGAGGCGCCGGTCGCGCGCAGAAGGTCCGCGTCGGGGGACAGCAGGCGCGCGGTCGAATAGCTGCGAAGGTCGCGTTCATCCTCGTCGGCGGGCATCAGGTTGCCCAGGTCGTAGGTCAGATCCTCGAACCGGGTCACCGACAGCTGCCGCTGCTCGCCGTCGCGCATCAGCGACTGCACCATCCCCTGCAGCATGACGATCCGCGGCCCGGTGTCGGCGCGCACGACCAGCGCCTGCGAGGCGGTATAGTCGGTGATCCGCGCCGGATCGCGCGCGTCCTGCAGGAACACGTCCAGCAGCCGCCCGTCGTCGGCGATGTCGCGGATGAACACGGTGATGCCCGCGCCCGGATACTGGAACTGGCCCGCGCGCAGGAACCGCGCGGTGATGTCCTCGGCCACCTCGGCCTGGCGGTCGGCCAGCCGCGACCGCGTCATCGGCACCAGCCCGTGGACGAGGATCGCGACCATGACGCCCGCGACGATCCCGAAGACCAGGACCGGGCGCGCCAGCCGCCACGGCGACATGCCGGCCGCCTGCATCGCCGCCATCTCGGATTCCGAGGTCAGCCGGTTGGTCCCGAACGCCGCGGCCGCGAACGCCGCGACCGGCAGCACGACCGAGATCACGAGCGGCAGCGTCAGCGCCGTGAACTCCAGCACCACCAGCGCGGTCTGCCCGTCCTGGATCAGCTGCTCGAACAGGCTCACGGCGCGGTTGATCCAGTAGACCGATACCAGTACCAGCCCGAAGAAGCCGAACAGGCCCAGGAACTGCGACAGGATGTATTTGTCGATGCGCGTCATTGGCGCCCTTGTTCGGGCCCTGACCGGCCTCGTCCCCCGTTGACCCTGATTAGCCGCAGACGCGCGTTGGCGAAAGCCCGCCCGGGGCCCCGGCGCGAGCTTCGCCGCCGACCGTGTCCCGGCTGCGCCGGTCGGGGCTTTTCCGCCGCGCCCAAGCGACCGCGGCCCGCGGCTCTGGCCATCCCCGGGCGGCGGGTCTAGGTTTCGCCGGGCTTGCCAGAAGGAATGCCCGACCATGTCCCAACCCGTCGAAATCCGCTTCGTCGCCGCCGCCGACGCGCCCGATCTGAAGACCGCGCGCGGCCGGATCGCGCTTATGGTCGGCGATCAGGGACGCCCGCCCTCGGGCCTGCCCGCAGCCGCCCGGCAGGCGCTGGCGCGGGCGATGGCGTCGGACGCCTGGCGCAAGGTGAAGCCGGGCGAGGCAATGGAGCTCGCCTTCCCCGCGGGGCTGGAAGCCGATGCGATCCAGCTCGTGAACCTGCCCCGGCGCGCGGACGCGCTGGTGGCGCGCAAGGCGGGGGCGGCGATCGGGGCGAAGATCGGCACCGGCGAGGTGACGGTCGTCGCGGCGAACCACCCGCAGGCGGCCGAGATCGCGCTGGGGCTGGCGCTGCGCGGTTATGACTTTTCGGTCCACAAGACGCGCAAGAAGGATGCGGCGGACGGCGTGGAAGATGTGGCGGACAACACGACGGACGGCGCGGCGGACGCGCCGCTGAACCCGCCGCAGGGCGTCAGTCGCACCGGGTCCGGTGCCGACGCGCTGCTGGCCGACGCGACCGGCGGCACTGCGGACGCCGGCGCAGACGCCGGCGATGACGGCGCGGCCACCCCCGCCCCCCAGCCCCGGCGCGCCAGCGTCACCATGATCGTCGCCGATGCCGAAGCGACCGCCCGGAACGCCCGCGACGGCGCGGCGGTGGCCGAGGGCGTGTTCTTCACCCGCGACCTCGTGAACGAACCCGCCAACATCCTGACCACCACCGACTTCGCCGACCGCCTGCTCGCCATGCGCGAACTGGGGCTCGAGGTCGAAGTGCTGGACGAGGGCGAGCTTGCGCGCCTTGGCATGCGCGCGCTTCTGGCCGTGGGGCAGGGCAGCGAGGCGCCCAGCAAGGTCGTCGTGATGCGCTGGCAGAACGGCGGCGACGAGCCGCCTTTGGCGCTGGTCGGCAAGGGCGTGGTGTTCGACACCGGCGGCATCTCGATCAAGCCCGCGCAGGGCATGGAGGAGATGACGATGGACATGGGCGGCGCGGGCGTCGTCGCGGGCGTGATGCGGACGCTCGCGCTGCGCGGCGCGCGGGCCAACGTCGTGGGGCTGGTCGGCCTGGTCGAGAACATGCCCGACGGCCGCGCGCAGCGCCCGGGCGACATCGTGCGTTCGATGAAGGGCGACACGATCGAGGTCATCAACACCGACGCCGAGGGGCGCTTGGTGCTGGCCGACGTTCTCTGGTACGCGCAGGACCGGTTCCAGCCGTCGGCGGTGATCGACCTCGCCACCCTGACCGGCGCCGTCATCGTCGCGCTGGGGCACGAACATGCGGGCGTCTTTTCCAACGACGACCGGCTTGCCGGGCAGGTCCTCGCCGCCGCCAAGGCCGAGGGCGAGGGCGCGTGGCGGCTGCCGCTGGGGCAGGCCTATGACGACCTGATCGATTCCCGGCTTGCCGACGTCAAGAACTCCGCCGGGCGTCCGGCCGGGTCGATCACGGCGGCGCAGTTCCTGCAGCGCTTCGTGCGCGAGGGCACGCCCTGGGCCCATATCGACATCGCCGGGGTCGCGCTGCCGCCGGGCGCCACGACGCTTGCGCCCAAGGGCGCGACCGGCTGGGGCGTGATGACGCTGGACCGGATGATCCGCGACGGGTTCGAGGCCGGGGCCGACGCGCCCCGCAAGGCCTGAAGCGCAGGACCGGGACAGTGTTCAAGGCAGGACCGGAGGCACGGGCGTGGGCGCCGCGATGTTCTATCACCTGACCCGCACCCCCGCCGAGGGGCTGGTGCCGACGCTGATCGGCAAGAGCCAGTCGGCGGGCTGGCGGATCGAGCTGCGCGGCACCGACGCCGACCGGATGGCGCGTCTGGACGAGCATCTGTGGCAGGGCGACGGGTTCATGGCCCACGGCATCGCCGGCGGGCCGCACGACGCGCGTCAGCCGGTGCTGCTGACCGTGACGGGCAGGAACGGCCAGACGGCTGTCGAGGCCGCCGCCAACGATCCCCAGTGCGTCATCGCCGTAGATGGGGCGGACGTCGAGGCGGCGGAATGCGACAGGCTCGCCCGCGTCTGCATCCTGTTCGACGGCAACGACGAGGCCGCGGTGACCCATGCCCGGGCGCAGTGGCGGGCGCTGACCGGCGCGGGCGTGGCGGCCGAATACTGGTCCGAGGGCGGCGGCAAGTGGGAACGCAAGGCCTGAACGCCCGCGCGGGCCGCAGTCAGCGTTCCAGCACCAGCCTGTCGCCCTCGATCCCCACGCGGGCGAAGCGGCGCAGGTAGCTCATTCCCAGCAGCGACTGGTCCAGATCGCCGCCGATGACCACGGCGGGCACGTCGTCGTCCACGATGTCGCCGATCTTTATCCGGTCGATAACGACCGAGGCGGTTTTGACGCTGCCGTTCGCCGTCTGCGCCTCGCCCGCATAAACAAGGCCGTCGAGGTCGATCCCGATCCGCCGTGCGTCCTTTCGCCCCAGCGCGATAGTCGAGGCGCCGGTATCGACGACGAAGCGCACCGTGGTGCCGTTCAGGTCCGTGTTCAGGTGGTAATGCCCGTCGGCCGAGGCCGGGATCTCGATCCGGCCGCCGCCCGCGATCTCCTGCCGCGGGGCCACCCTGTCGCGCACGTCGCCCCACAGGCCCGCGGCCGCGATCACGGCCACGAAGATCAGCACCCACGCCAGCGCCTGCCGGCTGGTCTGGCCGGGGCGGTTGCGGAAATCGGTGACGAGAAAGCCGCCAAGCGCCACCAGCAGCACCACGAGGTAGGCAAGGCGCATGTAGTCGTCGCCGATCATGGCGCGCGCCCGGCGGCAAGGGGCCGACTGCGCGTTCCGGGGACCAAGGGGCGCGGCGCGGGCGTGCAGCAAGGGTGCGGGGCGGTGCGGGTCATGGAACGGTTATGCCCAATCCGCGCGCGCTGGCCAAGCGCACCTCGCCGTGATGGGACTTTGCAAAGGCGTGTGGGGGGAATAGACATGACGCGACCCGGGGCCATCGTGGCCCGACGAAGGAGCTTGAGATGCTGAACAACATCGGCCTTCCCGGCCTCCTCCTCATCGCCGTCGTGGTCCTTGTCCTGTTCGGCCGGGGCAAGGTGTCGTCGCTGATGGGCGAGGTCGGCAAGGGGATCACCGCGTTCAAGCACGGCGTGAAGGACGGCGAGGACGAAGTGCGTCGCGGCGCGGGCGACGCCCGCCTGAGCAACGACCGACTTGCCAGCGACCGCCTGAGCAACGAACGGCCGCTGGACCGGCCCCTTGATCGGCCGCTGGACCGCGCGCTCGACCGCACCGCCGACGACGTGCAGGCGGCCGCCGACCGCGCCCGCGCCCGCGCCGACGAGCATTTGCGCGACGTGACCCCCCGGTCCGAGCCGCGCGTGGAATCCGGCCTGGGCACCCACCCGCGCCACGACACCACCCCGCGCAGCTGAGCCGGAACGACCTATGTTCGACGTCGGCTGGAGCGAGCTGCTGCTGATCGGCATCGTCGCGCTGATCGTCATCGGCCCCGAGGACCTGCCGCGCATGTTCCGCGCCTTGGGCCGCATCACGGCCAAGGCGCGGGGAATGGCGCGGGAGTTCTCGATGGCGATGGACGACGCCGCCCGTTCGAGCGGGATCGAGGACGCGGCCAAGTCGCTGCGCGACGTCAAGTCGATGACGTCGAGCAAGGCGCTGGGCCTGGACGCGCTTGACCGCGCTGCCGACAAGTTCGAGAAATGGGACCCCAAGCTGCCCCGCCGCACCAGCGGCGCGCTGCCCGACCCGTCGAGCCCCGTGGGTCCGGCGGATACGCAAGGCCCGGCCGCGGCCGCCGTCCCTGCGCCCTATCCCACTGCCCCGGCCACGCCCGGCCCCGACCACGGCGCCGACGACGACCACGCGACCGCCGCCCGCCGCCTCGTTCCGGGCAGCAGCCCCGCCACGCCGCCCGCCGCCGAGGCGCATGGCCGCCGCCGCCTGCACGCCGTCCGCCGCGCCGAACCGAAAGACAGCTGAGTGCCCGCCACCCCGACCCGCAAGAACGAGATCGAGGACAGCTCGGCCCCGCTGATCGAACACCTGCGCGAGCTTCGGACCCGGCTCATCTGGTCGGTGCTGGCCTTCGTCGTCGCGATGGTCGCCTGCTATTCCTTCGCCAACCCGATCCGCGACTTCATGACCCACCCGATCTGCGACGCGCTGGCGCGGCGCAACCAGGATTGCGGGCTGGTGCTGCTGAAGCCGCAGGAAGGGTTCTTCGTCGCGTTGCAGATATCTTTCATGGGCGGCTTCGCGCTGGCGTTCCCGGTGATCGGGTTCCAGCTGTGGCGGTTCGTGGCGCCGGGGCTTTACCGGTCGGAAAAGAACGCGCTGCTGCCGTTCCTGCTGGCCTCGCCGCTGATGTTCATGCTGGGCGGGGCGTTCGCCTATTACGCGGTGCTGCCGCAGATGTTCGACTTCTTCCTTGGCTTCCAGACCGGGCCGATGGTGACCCCGGTGGCCGAGGTCGCGGCCGACGCCGCGCAGGCCACCGCAAAGGCCACGCCGGTGGGCCCGGCCGCCGGGATCGTGTTCCAGGGGTCGCTTGGCGATTACCTGTCGCTCACCATCCGGCTCATCATGGCGTTCGGGATCTGCTTCCAGCTGCCGGTGCTGCTGACGCTGCTGGGCAAGGCCGGGATCGTGACGGCGGCGGGGCTGGCGGGCGTGCGGAAGTTCGCGCTGGTGGCGATGCTGGTCGTCGCGGCGGTCGTTACGCCCGGCCCCGACATGACCAGCCAGATCATCATGTTCATGGCGGTCTATCCGCTTTACGAAATCTCCATCCTGCTCGTGCGCCGGATCGAGCGGCGGCGCGAGGCGCGGCTGCGCGCCGAGGGGCTGTGGGTGGATGACTGACCTGCCCGCCGAACGCTCGGCTTACGGCGAAGACGGCGCGGCCCTGACCCGGATCGCCGCCGCGCTGGACCGGATGGCCCCGCCGCCGGTGCCCGCGCCCGACTTCACGCAGGCCGACGCCTATGTCTGGCACCCCGACCCAGACCGGCTGCAACCCGTGGCGCAGGTGTCGCGGGTGCCGCTGTCGGCGCTGTTGGGCATCGACCGCGCCCGCGACACGCTTCTGGCCAACACGCTGCAGTTCGCGCGCGGGCATGCGGCGAACAACGCGCTGTTGTGGGGCGCGCGGGGGATGGGCAAGTCGTCCCTCGTCAAGGCCGTCCACGCCGAGGTGCTGGCCCGCGGCCTGCCGCTCGCGCTGGTCGAGATCGCGCGTGAGGATCTCGGCTCGGTCGGGCGGCTCTTGGCGATGCTGGGCGACGTGGACCGGCGGTTCGTCCTGTTCGCGGACGATCTGTCCTTCAGCCACGACGACACGCAATACAAGTCGCTCAAGGCCGTGCTTGACGGCGGCATCGCCGGGCGGCCTGTGAACGTGGTGCTGTACGCGACCTCGAACCGCCGCCACCTGATGCCGCGCGACATGATCGACAACGAGCGCGCGACCGCGATCATCCCCGGCGAGGCGGTCGAGGAAAAGGTCTCGCTTTCGGACCGCTTCGGGCTGTGGCTGGGGTTCCACGCCTGCGGGCAGGACGAATATCTTGCGATGGTGCAGGGGTACTGCGCGGCCTACGGGCTGGCGGTGGACCCCGATGTCCTGCGGGCCGAGGCGATCGAGTGGCAGGCCACGCGCGGCGCCCGGTCGGGGCGGGTGGCGTGGCAGTTCTTCACCGATCTTGCCGGGCGGCACGGGCTTTCGGCCTAGAGGTAGGCGGCTTGGGGGCTGGCGGCTTGGGGCTGTCGGCTTGGCGGCTAACGGATTGGCAAGACTTGTCTGCGATGGTCCGGGGAACGGGACGATTCGGGACGGATCATGCAGGCCACGGCAGAGCGACGACCAGACGACCGCGCCGACGCGACCGCGCGCGCGCCCGGCAACGTGCTGCGCGGCATGCTGGTCAAACTGCGCCGCGACCCCGCGCCCGCGACGCCCGCGCCGGGGCCGCGCAATCCCGAACGGGTGATCGCGGCGGCCGTGTCGCGCGCGGCCGACCGGGTGCATCAGCTGCCGGTCTATTTCGACCGGGTGGAAACCTCGCTGGCGAGCCTGGCCGAGATCACCGAATGCCTGCCCGACCAGGCGCTCCTGTCGCTGATCGAGGGGCCGGGGGATGCGATCGGCGTGGTCTCGATCTCGCCCGCGCTTCTGGGGTCCTTGATCGAAATGCAGGCGATCGGGCGGGTGTCGTCGCGCGCCCCCGTCGCGCGCAGGCCCACCGCCACCGACGCCGCCGTGTGCGCCGACTTCGTGAACGCCTGCCTAGGGGAACTGGCGGCCGAGCTGTCCACGATGCCGGGCCACGAGGCGGTGGCGGGCTATCGCTACGCCAGTTTCCTGGGCGATCCGCGCCCGCTCGACCTGCTGCTCGAGGATGTGGTCTATCGCCGCCTTCACGTCGAGCTGCGCGCGGGCGGCGCGGGCCAGCGCGACGGCGCGCTGACGATCCTGCTGCCGGCGAACGGCGGACACAGGGCGCTGCCCGACCTGACGGACCCGGCCGCCGTTGCGCCGGCGCCTGAAGCCCTGCCGGGCGCACCGGACCCGGTTCCCGATCTGAGCGCCGTCGTGGCCACCGCCGGCGTGCGGCTGAACGCCGTCCTCGCGCGGCGCAAGCTGAGCCTGGGCGAATTGAAGGCGCTGGCGCCGGGGCAGATGCTGACCCTGCCGCGCAGCTGCCTTGACGGCGCGACGCTGGAAACTGCGGCGGGGCAGGTCATCGCCACCGGCAAGGCCGGCGAATCCGCGGGCTGCCACGCGCTTCGCCTGCACGCGGCGGGTGCTGCATATGGCGGCGCCGCGGCGGACTGGACGCCGGGCGACGCGCGGGGCGTCGGCCATGAGCCGGCTGCGGCCGTCGAAGGCCGGTTGGCGGGGGCGGATGCGACACCCCCAGCCGACCTCGACGTGCCGGACCCGTTCCGGGCAGAAGCGGCGGGCACGATGGGAGAAAAGACCTTGGACACAGGCCGCGTGCGGGTTGGCGCCGGAGGATAGGACCGGCTGAGCGAGCTGGCAGGACTGGCTGAGGCGAGCGGGCAGGATTACAAGAGCAAACTTCCCACAACCCGCTCGGCGGCCGGCGCGCTTGCAATAGGCTGGCCGGTTCGTCCGTTGGGTGGGGGAGCGGCAAGGACTTTCATCTCCCGGCATCCCGGCGTTCCGTCCCGGGTCGCCAATCAGGCCCGTGCAATCGCATGCCCAGAATGCGCCGGTGAGCGCCTAAAGGATACGGACGCATGCGGGTGCGGCGGCAGGGTCCGCCAGCAGTCCGCTGTCTGCCGACCGACACGGAACGCCAACAACTCCCTGTTGCGCGGCGGCCGTGGCGTCCCAGGGACTCTGGGGTGCGCGGCCCATCCTTCCCCTGCCACCGCAGGTCACGTCAATGCCACGCGCCCCCCGGGGACCCGGATTACGCGGCCGGCCAGTTCCAGGTTCAGGATCGCCGCGCCGACGGCGGCGGGGGTCAGGCCGAGGTCTCGGATCAGCAGGTTCTCATCGGTGGGGCTGGGGCCAAGCAGGCCGAGGATTCGTGTTTCGACCGCGACCGGCCCGCCCGCTGCGGGCGACGGGCCGGGGCGCGTGGCGCGGGCGTGGTCGAGTGCTGCTTGGCGCAGACGGGTCTGGTCGGTTGTGTCGTCGGGGTAGGGGTGCGGACCGCGCGCCGGGCCGCCGGATTGGGGTCCGCGCTGAGCAGCCTTAGACGCGGGCGGTCCAGTGCGGACCGGCGCGGGTGCGCGGGAAGCGCGACTCGTGCCCGATGCGATGTAGCAGGAAGCTATGCCCGCTCCGTGCCCCCCGGATGCGCCGGTCCCGCAGACAGCGGTGCCGGACGCGGGCGCACTCTGGCTTTCAGCCGCCGCAGACGTATCTCTCATCCGCATCCCATCCTGCCCAACGACCCGCGCAGCCTCCGCCCGCGCCTCTGCCTTGTCCGGCGCCGCATCTCCTCGCCCGTCCCCCCGCTCGCGCACCGGCGCGTTCTCCAGCGCCGCGATCACGTCGTCGGCGTTGCGCACCAGCGTCGCGCCGTCGCGGATCAGGGCGTTGCAGCCCGAGGCGCGGGCGTCCATGGGGTGGCCCGGCACGGCCATGACCTCGCGCCCCTGATCCAGCGCCTGCCGCGCCGTGATCAGGCTGCCCGACCGATGCGCGGCCTCGACCACCACCACCCCGCTTGCGAGGCCCGAGATGATGCGGTTGCGCAGCGGAAAGTGGCGCGCCATCGGCTGGGTCCCCGGCGGCTGTTCCGACATGAGGGCGCCGGTCTCGCGGATCCGGTCCGCGAGCTTCGCGTTCTCGGCCGGGTAGATCACGTCGATGCCGCCCGCCATCACGGCGATCGTGCCGGGGGCGCAGGCCGCCTCGTGCGCGGCGGTGTCGATGCCCCGGGCAAGGCCCGCCGTCACGACCAGCCCCGTCTCGGCCAGCGCCCGCGACATGCCGGCCGCCATCCGCAGCCCCAGGGACGACGCGTTCCGCGCCCCCACCAGCGCGATCCGCGGCCGGGCAAGGCAGCGCGGGTCGCCATGGACCCAGATCACGGGCGGGGCGTCGTCGATGTCGCGCAAGAGGTCGGGATAGTCCGCGTGGTCGCAGCGGATCAGGCGCGCGCCGGCGCGCCGGCCCGAGCGCAACTCGGCCTCGGCCGCGGCCTGCGTGCAGGGGGCGTAGTCGCGCACCCCGGTCGCAGCGGCGATGCGGGGCAGAGCGTCCAGCGCGGCGTCGGCGCTGCCGTGTTCGGCCATCAGCCGGTGAAACGTCGCGGGCCCGACCCGGCGCGACCGGATCAGGCGCAGGAACGCGAGATCGCGGGCCTCGTCGTCGTCCGCGACCGGGCGAGACCGCTTGGGCCTGTCGAATGAAAGCAATCCGGTCAGCATCGCGGGGCCTTTCGCGTGGTCTGCCGGACCGTTCTGCCGCACGAGTCGTTAACGGCGGGTTAGCGCGCAACCCGGCGACGGGACGCGGCGTCCGCGATTACGCCGCCGAGCCGCCCACCGTCAGCCCGCCGATGCGGATCGTGGGCAGCCCCACGCCCACGGGCACCCATTGCCCCTGCTTGCCGCAATTGCCGATCCCCGGGTCCAGCTTCAGGTCGTTCCCGATCGCCCGCACGTGCTGCAGCGCGGTCGCGCCGTCGCCGATCAGGGTCGCGCCGCGAATCGGATCGCCGACCTGGCCGTTCTTCACCCGGTAGGCCTCGGTGCAGGAAAAGACGAACTTGCCCGAGGTGATGTCGACCTGGCCCCCGCCGAAGCCCACCGCGTGGATTCCGTCGTCCAGACCCGCAAGGATAGACGCCGGATCGTCGGACCCCGCCAGCATGAAGGTGTTGGTCATCCGCGGCATCGGCGCGTGGGAGAAGCTCTCGCGTCGTCCGTTGCCGGTGGGCTCCACCCCCATCAGGCGCGCGTTCTGGCGGTCCTGCAGATAGCCCAGCAGCATTCCGTCCTCGATCAGGACGTTGCGCGCGGGCGCGGTGCCCTCGTCGTCCACGGTGATCGAGCCGCGCCGGTCGGGGATGGTGCCGTCGTCGATGACGGTCACGCCCGGGGCCGCGACGCGGGTGCCCGTGAGGCCGGCGAAGGCCGAGGCGCCCTTGCGGTTGAAGTCGCCTTCCAGCCCGTGGCCCACCGCCTCGTGCAGCAGGATGCCGGGCCAGCCGGGGCCAAGCACCACGTCCATGACACCGGCGGGCGCGGGCACCGCGCGCAGGTTCACCAGCGCGATCCGCAGCGCCTCGGCCACGCAGGCCTGCCAGTGGGCCGGGTCCATCAGCGACGACAGGCCGAAGCGCCCGCCGCCGCCCGCACTGCCGCTTTCGCGCCGCGCGTTCGATTCCACGATGACCGACACGTTCAGCCGCGCCATCGGCCGGACGTCGGCGACGATCCCGCCCTCGGGGCGCAGGATGGCGATTTCCTGCAGCGACGACGCGATCGAGGCGGTCACCTGCACGACCCGCGGGTCGAGGTCGCGGGCGTATGCGTCAATATCGCGCAGGGTGGCGACGCGGGCCGCGAACTCGATCCCCTCGACCGGGTCGATCCCGCCGTAAAGCGCGGGTCCGGGACCCGCCGGCGCGGGCGCGAGGATGCCGCCGCCCGCGCCCACGGCCAGCCGCGCGGTGTCGGCGGCGTCGCGCAGCGCATCCTCGGCGATGCGGGTCGAATGGGCGTAGCCCGTGACCTCGCCACGCACCGCACGCAGGCCAAAGCCCTGCGCTGCGCCATAGCCCGCGTTGCGCAGGCGGCGGTCGTCGAAGACCAGCGACTCGGACCGGGTGCGTTCCAGGAAAAGCTCGCCGTCGTCGGCCCCGTCGGTTGCGCCGCGCAGGATGCGAAGCGCGCGGTCGGGGTCGATCAGGTGCTGAAAAGGCAGGAAACTGTCGGTCATGATCGCCGAGCGGTATGGGGTTTCAGGGGTCTTGTCGATAGGTTTGGCTTGTCGGGCGCATGCAAGTATGCTTTTCGAGGCGCTGAATCGCGCAGGCCCTTTCGCGGCGGCGCGACCCGGGACGACAGGACACGAGGACGACGATGGCAGGATGGGCAACGCGCCGTAAGGCGGCTTTCGGCGCGGTTTTTGGCGGGGTTCCGGGTCTGGCGATCGGGGCCGTGGCCGCGCTGCCCGCGGCGGCGCAGGACGTGCTGGGCGACCTGCCCGTCATCGGCAAGCCCGTCAACGGCGGCATGGGCTTCCAGCCCGCGGTCACGCCGCTTGCCGTCGAACAGCAGGCGCTGGACCACATGCTGCTGATCATCATCGCCGTGATCACCGCCTTCGTCTGCGCGCTGCTGCTGTGGAGCATCGTCCGCTTCAACCGCCGCATGAACCCGGTGCCCGCGCGCTTCACCCACAACACCCCGGTCGAGGTGCTGTGGACGCTGGTCCCGGTGCTGATCCTGATCGTGATCGGCGCCTATTCGCTGCCGGCGCTGTTCCGGTCGCAGGTCATGCCGAACAACCCCGACCTCGTCATCAAGGCGGTCGGGCACCAGTGGTACTGGTCCTACGAATACCCCAACGACGCGGTCGCGTTCGACGCGCTGCTGCTGGAACGCAAGGACCTGGCCGCCGCGGGCTACCAGGACGACGCCTATCTGCTGGCGACCGACAACGCCGTGGTGGTGCCGGTCGGCAAGACGGTCCTGCTGCAGGTGACCTCGGCCGACGTGATCCATTCCTGGGCGATGCCCGCCTTCGCGATCAAGCAGGACGGCGTTCCCGGCCGGATCGCGCAGGCGTGGTTCCGCGTCGATCAGGAGGGCGTCTATTTCGGCCAGTGTTCCGAGCTGTGCGGGATCAACCACGCCTACATGCCGATCACCGTCAAGGCGGTCAGCCAAGAGAAATACGACGCCTGGATGGCGCAGGCCAAGACGACCTTCGCCGCCGACGCGGGCGACGTGATCGCGCCCGCCGCTGACGCGCCGCGCGTCAAGCTGGCGCTGGCGAACTGAGCCGGAAGGGACGAACGGGCGTGACCGACATCCGCGCATACGACGAAGGCGGCGATGCGGAGTTCCGCGACTATGTCGCGCTTCTCAAGCCGCGCGTCATGTCGCTGGTCGTGTTCACGGCCTTCGTCGGGCTGTGGATCGCGCCGATCGACGTGAACCCGTTCGTGGCCTTCTGCGCGGTCCTGTTTATCGCCCTGGGCGGCGGCGCGTCGGGCGCGCTGAACATGTGGTACGACGCAGACATCGACGCGGTGATGCGCCGCACGCAGGGCCGCCCTATCCCCTCGGGCCGGATCGCGGGACACGAGGCGCTGGGCGTCGGGCTGTTCCTGTCGGGCCTGTCGGTGATGATGCTGGGGCTTGCCGCGAACTGGTTCGCGGCCGCGTTCCTCGCCTTCACGATCTTCTTCTATGCCGTCGTCTATACGATGTGGCTCAAGCGCTGGACGCCGCAGAACATCGTCATCGGCGGCGCGGCGGGCGCCTTCCCGCCCATGATCGGCTGGGCCTGTGCGACCGGCGGTATCGGGATCGAGTCGCTGTTGATGTTCGCGCTGATCTTCTTCTGGACGCCGCCGCATTTCTGGGCGCTCGCGCTGTTCATGAAGGACGACTATTCGGACGCGGGCGTGCCGATGCTGACCGTAACCCACGGACGCACCGTGACCCGCCGCCACATCTTCGCCTATACGCTGGTGCTGGCGCCGTTCGCGTTGGCGCTGGGGCTGACCTCGGTCGGGGGGCCGATCTACCTGGCGGTGTCGGCGGTCCTGAACGTCCTGTTCATCGCCGGCGGCTGGCGCATCCTGCGCCGGACCGAAGGTCAGGCGCAGGCCGACAACTATGCGGTCGAGCGGTGGTTCTTCAAGCTGTCGTTGTATTACACCTTCCTGCATTTCGCGGCGCTGCTGGCGCAGCATGCGGCGGGGGCGTGGTGATGGTGTTCCACCCCGAACACGACCTGCACCGCCGCCGCCGCGGCCGCAACATAGCCCTTGGCGTGGTGCTTGCGCTGTTCGTGGCGCTGGTGTTCGGCCTGTCGATCGCCAAGATCGAAAACGGCGACATGATGGAGGCGTTCGACCACACGCAGCGCAGTTCGGCCCTGCCGCTGGACCCCGATGCGGCGCTGCCCGCGCCGGGCCCGGCGCCCGCCGCCGCGACGCTTCCCGGCCCCGGCCCGGCACCCGCCGCGACAGGCCCTGCGGCGGCGACTGCCCCGGCGCCGCAGGTGGTCGAATGACCGGCAACACTCGCATCCTCGTGCGCCTGATGGCGCTGGTCGTGACCATGGGCGCGCTGTCCTGGGCCGCGGTCCCGTTCTATTCGTGGTTCTGCCGCGTCACCGGCTTTGCCGGGACGACCAGCGTCGCTACCGCCGCCCCCGGCCAGGTGCTGGACGAGACGGTGCGCGTCCGCTTCGACAGCAACGTGGCCCCCGGCATGGGCTGGACCTTCCGCCCGGTCGAACGCGAGATGACCGTGCGGATCGGCGAGACCGCGCTTGCGTTCTACGAGGCCGTGAACACCACCGACCGCACCATCACCGGCACGGCGTCCTACAATGTCTCGCCCGACGCGGTGGGCTACTACTTCGACAAGATCGACTGCTTCTGCTTCACCGAACAGACGCTAAAGCCCGGCGAGCGGGTCGAGATGCCCGTGACCTTCTTCGTCGATCCCGAGATGGTCGCGGACCGCGACGCCAAGACCATCCGCGACATCACCTTGTCCTATACATTCTTCCCCAAGGATGAACCCGCGCAGCGGTCGGCCAGCGCCGCCACCGCCGATGCGCCGGCCGCCCTGGGCGTGAACTGACACCGACCAAAGCAGGGAGCCCGCGCCATGGCGCACGCCAAGAACCACGACTACCACATCCTCCCGCCCTCGCTGTGGCCGTTCCTCGCCGCGGTCGGCGTGTTCGCCATGCTGTCCGGCGCCGTGTTCTGGATGAAGGGCACCTCGGTCGTCGCCGGGCTGCCGCACTGGTCGCAGTTCGCGCTGGGTCTGCTGATCGTGCTGTACTGCATGTACGGCTGGTGGGCCGACGTCGTTCACGAAGGCAACACCGGCGACCACACCCCGGTCGTCCGCATCGGCCTGCAATACGGCATGATCCTGTTCATCATGTCCGAGGTGATGCTGTTCGCCGCCGCCTTCTGGGCATTCTTCAAGCACGCCATGTACCCGATGGGCGAGCAGAGCCCGATCAAGGACGGCGTCTGGCCGCCCGAGGGGATCGAGACGTTCGACCCCTGGCACCTGCCGCTCATCAACACGCTGATCCTGCTTCTGTCGGGCGTCGCTGTGACCTGGGCGCACCACGCCTTCGTCCACGAGGGCGACCGCAAGACCACCATCCGCGGCCTCGTCATCGCCGTCGTGCTGGGTGTCTTCTTCAGCGTGCTGCAGGCCTATGAATACAGCCACTCGCAGTTCGGCCTGGCGGACACCGCCTATGGCGGGGTCTTCTTCCTTGCCACCGGGCTGCACGGATTCCACGTCATTATCGGGACGATCTTCCTGCTGGTCTGCGCAATCCGCTTCTCGCGCGGGCAGATGACGCAGGACGCCCATGTCGGGTTCGAGGCCGCGGCCTGGTACTGGCACTTCGTCGACGTGGTGTGGCTGTTCCTGTTCGCCGCCATCTACATCTGGGGCCGCTGATCCGGCCTTGACGGTTCGGGCGCGCGACGGGCAACCTCGCGCGCTTTTCGCATTCGCCCCAATCCGCCGAGGTTCGCCATGCTGACCGGAGGATGCCAGTGCGCCGGCGTGCGCTACGCCGTCGATGCCGTGCCGTCCCGCATCTATGTCTGCCACTGCACCGAATGCCGCGCGCAGTCATCGTCGGCGTTCGGGATCTCGGTCATCGTGCCGACCGCCGCGCTGCGGCTGGTCCGGGGCGAGCCGCGGGTCTGGTCGCGCGCGACCGACAGCGGAAAGCTGATGGACTGCGCCTTCTGCCCCGATTGCGGCAGCCGCCTGTGGCACGTCAACGACCCCGCCGAGGCCGAGATGTCGATCAAGGGCGGCTCGCTGGACGACGGCCCGGACCTGAGCGCCGCGATCCATATCTGGACCTCAAGCAAGCTGCCGGGCGTGGTGATCCCGCCGGACGCGCCGCAGTTCGCGCAGGACGACGACAGCTGATGCGGCGCGTCGTCGTGCCCTTGGTGCTGGGGATCGCGGGGTTCGCCATCCTCGTGAGCCTTGGGTTCTGGCAGCTGCGCCGGCTCGAGTGGAAGGAAGCAATGGTGGCCGAGATCGCGCGCGGCATCGACGCGGACCCGGTGCCGCTGCCCGCCGGCGTCGATCCGTCGATGAAATACCTGCCCGTGACGATGACCGGCACCACGACCGGGGACGAGATCCTGGTCTTGTCGGGCACGCGAGAGTCGGGCGGCGGCTACAACGTCGTGTCCGGCTTCGTGACGGACGACGGGCGGCGGATCATGGTTGATCGCGGGTTCGTTTCGCAGGACGCCCGCCGCGCCCCGCGCCCGCCCGTGCGCCTGCGCGTGAACGGCAACCTGCACTGGCCCGACGAAAAGGGATCGTCCACCCCCGCCCCGAACCTGGCCGAGGGCGTCTGGTTCGCCCGCGACGTGCCCGCCATGGCGGCGCAGCTGAAAACCGACCCGGTGCTGGTCGTGGCAAGCGCCGTAGGAGGCGATCCGCAGGGGGTGGCGCCGATCCCGATCTCGGTCGCGGGCATCCCGAACAGCCACCTGTCCTATGCCGTCCAGTGGTTCCTGCTGGCGGTCGTCTGGGCAGGGATGACAGCCGGTCTGATCTGGCGTATCACGCGGCGCCCGGTCTAAGGTCGCAAACCCGGCCCCGGCACGGGCCGGCAGGGCGACCTGCCGGTGATCGCCCGCCCGACCGCCCTTACTGCCCCCGAGCCAGGAACACCGATGCGCTACATTTCGACCCGCGGCGCCGCGCCCGTCCTTTCCTTCGCCGAGGCGATGATGACCGGGCTCGCGCGCGATGGCGGGCTGTACGTGCCCGAGCGGGTGCCGCAGATGGATGCGGCCGCGATCGCCGCGCTGGACGGCCTGCCCTACGAGGAGGTGGCCTTCCGCGTCATGCAGCCCTTCGTCGCGGAAAGTTTCTCCCACGACGAGCTGCGCGCCGCCATCGACCGCGCCCATGCCGGTTTCCGCCACGCCGCCCGCGCGCCGCTGGTCCAGCTTGGCCCCGGGCACTTCCTGCTGGAACTGTTCCACGGCCCGACGCTCGCGTTCAAGGACTTCGCGATGCAGCTGATCGGGCAGCTGTTCCAGATCGCGCTGTCGCGCGAGGATCGCCGCATCACCATCGTCGGCGCGACCTCGGGCGACACCGGGTCGGCCGCGATCGAGGCGTTTCGCGGCCTGCCCAACGTGGACGTGTTCATCCTGTATCCGCACGGCCGCGTCAGCGAGGTGCAGCGCCGGCAGATGACGACGCCGGGGGAATCGAACGTCCACGCGCTCGCCATCGACGGCACCTTCGACGACGCGCAGGCGCGGCTGAAGGACTTGTTCAACGACCACGACTTCCGCGACCGCGTGGGCCTTGCAGGCGTCAACAGCATCAACTGGGCGCGGGTGCTGGCGCAGGTCGTCTATTACTTCACCGCCGCCGCGAGCCTCGGGTCGCCCGCGCGGCCCGTCAGGTTCACCGTGCCGACCGGCAATTTCGGCGACATCTTCGCGGGCACCATCGCGCGCCAGATGGGCCTGCCCATCGACCGGCTGGTGGTGGCCACCAACCAGAACGACATCCTGGACCGCGCGCTCACCTCTGGCGAATACCGGGTCGGGCGGGTCCAGCCGTCGATCTCGCCGTCGATGGACATACAGGTCAGTTCCAACTTCGAACGCGCGCTGTTCTACGCCCACGGGGGCGAGGGCGCGGCGGTCGCGCAGCTGATGGACGAGCTGAAATCCTCGGGCGGGTTCAGGATCGCCCAAGGGGCACTGGAACACCTGCGCGAGCTGTACGAGTCCGGCCGCGTGTCCGAGGCCGAGACGCTGGCCACCATCGCCCGCATCCGCGCCGAAAGCGGCGAGGTCGTCTGCCCGCACAGCGCCGTGGGGATCGCGGTGGCCGAACGCCACCTGAAGCCCGGCACGCCGATGATCACGCTGGCGACCGCGCATCCGGCCAAGTTCCCCGACGCCGTGGAACAGGCGATCGGCATCCGCCCCGACCTGCCGCCGCACATGGCCGGGCTGTTCGACCTGCCCGAGCGGGTGACGCGGGTTGAAAACGACAACGAGGCGCTTAAGTCCTTGATCCTTGAACGGAGAGTTGATTGAGCGACATTCGGATCACCACCCTTCCCAACGGGTTGCGCGTGGTCACGCGGGCGATGCCCGGCCTTCATTCCGCCAGCATCGGCGTCTGGGTAGGCGCGGGCGGGCGCGACGAGCGCCCCGAACAGAACGGCGTCGCGCATTTTCTTGAGCACATGGCCTTCAAGGGCACCGCGCGCCGCACGGCCCTGCAGATCGCCGAGACGATCGAGGATGTGGGCGGCTACATCAACGCCTATACCTCGCGCGACGTGACGGCCTATTACGCGCGGGTCCTGTCGGCCGACGTACCGCTGGCGCTGGACGTGATCGGCGACATCCTTCTGAACTCCACCTTCGACCCGCGCGAGATCGAGGTCGAGCGCGGCGTCATCCTGCAGGAGATCGGGCAGTCGCTCGACACGCCCGACGACGTGATCTTCGACTGGCTGCAGGAAGCGGCCTATCCCGACCAGCCGATGGGCCGCACGATCCTTGGTCCCGCCGAGCGGGTCGCGGGCTTCGCGCGCGACGACCTGTCGCGGTTCGTGGCCGAACATTACGGCCCCGGCCAGATGATCGTGGCGGCCGCCGGCGCCGTCGATCACGACCGCGTCGTGGCGCAGGCGGGCGAGATCTTCGGCCACCTGGCACCGGTGATCGGCACGACGCGTGAGGCGGCGCGCTGGCAGGGCGCGGAATCGCGCCGCGTGAAGCGGCTGGAACAGGCGCATTTCGCGCTGGGGTTCGAGGGGCCGGGCTACCGCTCGCCCGACTTCTATCCCGCGCAGATCTGGACCGCGGCGCTTGGCGGCGGAATGTCGTCGCGGCTGTTCCAGAAGATCCGCGAGGAACGCGGGCTGTGCTACACGATCTTCGCGCAGTCGGGGTTCCACGACGACACCGGGATGACCACGATCTACGCGGGCACGTCCGGCGACCAGGTCGCGGATCTTGCCCAGCTGACCATCGACGAGCTGCGCCGCTCGGCCGACGATCTGTCCGAGGCCGAGGTCGCGCGCGCCCGCGCGCAGCTGAAAGCCGGGCTGCTGATGGGCCTTGAAAGCCCGTCGTCGCAGGCCGAGCGGATGGCACGGTCGCTCGCCATCTGGGGCCGCGTGCCGGACCCGGCCGAGGTCGCGGCGCGGATCGACGCCGTCACAGCCGCCGACGTGCGCGACCATGCCGCCCGCGCCATCGCCGCCGCGCGCCCCGCGCTTGCCCTTTACGGGCCGGTGCGCAAGGCGCCTGCGCTGGATATCCTGGCCGAGCGGCTCGCCGCCTGATGTTCCTGCTGCGCCGCGCACCGCGTCTGGTCACCCAACGCATGGTGCTGCGGCTGCCGGCACATGGCGACTTTGCCGCCTGGACCGCGCTGCGCGACGAAAGCCGCGCCTTCCTGACGCCATGGGAACCCGTCTGGCACCACGACCACCTGACCCGCAAGTCCTTCACGAACCGGGTCTACTGGGCGCAGCGGGCGACGCGGGGGCAGACCTCGCTGCCGCTTTTCATGGTGCGCCACGACGGGGTGCTGGTGGGCGCGATCACGCTTGACAACATCCGCCGGGGCCCGGCGCAGACCGGCACGCTGGGCTACTGGATCGGCGCACCCTTCGCGCGGCAGGGCTATATGGGCGAGGCGATCGGGGCGGTCGTCGCGCACGCCTTCGACACGATGGAACTGAGCCGGATCGAGGCCGCCTGCCTGCCCGAGAACGTCGCCTCGCGCGGGGTGCTGGAAAAATCGGGCTTCAAGTACGAGGGCGTGGCTCAGAGCTATCTTCAGATCCACGGGCGCTGGCGCAACCACGTCCTGTATTCGATCCTGCGGAACGACCGGCGCGGCCGCACCGGCGCGGGCTGACGGATGGGGCGGCCGATGCTCAACGATGCGGACGACCGTCTTTCGGCGGCGCTGCCCCCGGGCGTGCTGCGCGCGGCCGAGCCGCGTCACCTGGACGAGCCGCGCGGGCGCTATGCCGGCACCGGGCGGATGGTGGCCGCGCCGCGCAACCTGGACGAGGTCGCGGCGGTCGTGCGGGCCTGCAACGCCGCCCGAGTGGGGATCGTCCCGCGCGGCGGCGGCACCGGGCTGGTCGCCGGCTCGGTCTTGCCCGCCGGCCCCCTGCCGCTACCGCTGCCGCTGATCCTGTCTCTGGAGCGCATGGCGGCGATCCGCGCCGTCTGGCCCGACGAGGACGTGCTGGTGGCCGAGGCGGGCGCGACGCTGCAGCAGGTGCGCGATGCGGCGAACGCCGCCGGGCGGCTGTTCCCGCTGGCGCTGGCAAGCCAGGGTACGGCGCAGATGGGGGGGATCCTTGGCGCGAACGCGGGCGGGGTCGCGGTGCTGCGCTGGGGGAACGCGCGGGCGCTGTGCCTGGGGATCGAGGCGGTGCTGCCCGACGGAAGCGTGATCCGCGACCTCAAGCGCCTGCGCAAGGACAACACCGGCTACGACATCCGCGACCTGCTGATCGGGGCCGAAGGGACGCTGGGCGTCATCACCGCCGCCTCGCTGCGTCTGGCGCCGCTGCCCGCCGAGGTGGCGACCGCGATGCTTGAGGTGCCGTCCCCCGCCGCCGCGCTGGCGCTGCTGGGCGTGGCGAACGCGCGGCTCGCGGGCAACGTCACCGCGTTCGAGCTGATCTCGGGGCAGGGGCTTGCCTTCATGGCCGAGGTGCTGCCGCAGGTGCGCCAGCCGCTGCCGGGCGCGCGCTGGTCGGTGCTGGTCGAACTGTCCCTGCCGGTCGGACTGCCGGCGGCGGCGGCGCTGGACGGGCTGCTGGCCGATGCGATGGACGCGGGCCTCGTCACCGACGGCGCGGTCGCGCAGTCGGGCGCGCAGGCGGCCGAGATGTGGTCCCTGCGCGAACATCTGCCCGAGGCGAACCGGGCCATCGGCGCGATCGTCAGCCACGACATCAGCCTGCCGCTGTCGGAAATCGCCCGCTTCATCGACGATGCGGGGGCGATGCTGGCGCGGATGGGCGACATGCGGATCAACTGCTTCGGCCATCTGGGCGACGGGAACCTGCACTACAACCTGTTCCCGGCCGCAGGGCGCACCCGCGACGACTACGACGTCCTGCGCGGCCCCGTTCAGGAGGCTGTGCACGAGATGGTCGTGGCGCGCGGCGGATCGTTCTCGGCCGAGCACGGGGTCGGGCGGATGAAGGTCGCGGACCTCGCCCGCTGGGGCGATCCGGGCAAGCTTGCGGCGATGCGGGCGATCAAGGCCGCGCTGGACCCCATGGGGATCATGAACCCGGGCGCGGTGCTGGGCTGAGGGCTTGCGGCCGGGCACCGCGCTGACTACCTTTCGCGGCGAAAGGACGACCTTTACCCATCATGGGTGCAGCGATCGGGACGGCCCGCCATGACGGACATTCCCATGCGCACCACCCCCGACCGCATCCGCCACGCGATCCTGTTCGAGATCTTCGGCCTGATCCTGATGATCGGCGGCGCGACTCTTCTGACCGGCTTCGACGTCCACGCCCTGGGCGTGATCGGCATCGTGTCGTCGGTGGTCGCGACGCTGTGGAACTATGCCTACAACTGGATGTTCGACCGGGCGATGCTGCGCCTGCGCGGCAGCACGCTCAAGACTCACCCGATCCGCGCGCTCCACGCCGTCCTGTTCGAGGCGGGGCTGCTGGTCATCCTGCTGCCATTCGTCGCGTGGATGCTCGACGTGTCGCTGTGGCAGGCGTTCCTGTTCGACGCGGCCATCGCGGCGTTCTACGTCTGCTACGGCTACGCCTTCAACTGGGCCTACGACCGCGTCTTTCCGCCGCCGGAGGCGCGCGCGCGGGGGCTGGCGTGACGGGCGCGTGCACTCATAAGGACAACAGATGCCTACGATAAAGTCTCGCTCTGCAATCGGTACGAGAGCGGTATTTAGCGCATTCGCGATTTCAGGATTGGTGACCTGCGGCCCTGCGCCGGAAAACGACCCTGTCTATCTCGCTTTGAAGGCAAATCCACCTAGCTCAGTCCCGCAACGGCACATAGATAAACTCCGACATAGTGCGGTATCGTGTGACGTGTTCAACGAGGGGCAGTCACGAGAGTATATGACGTGCTGGTTAGCTGTAAATCCAGACTACGCTCAGCTTAGCTATTTTGGTCCGGGTCTAATTAAGCCACCGAAAGATATGCTGATTGAACATGGTGGCACCCCGTTAACTGGATTCTTGCCCATTAAGTAGGAGGGTATTGATGACAGTGACTGCCGCCGCGCAGCTAGCAGTTTACGCTCGCGTTCCTTCCTATGCCCCCTCGAACTCGCACAGCACGTGGACATCGACCCCCGCCGCTTCCAGCAGGCGGCGGCCGCCGAGTTCCGGCAGGTCCACCACGAAGGCCGTGCCCACGACCTCGGCGCCCAGGCGCTTGCACAGGCTGATGCTCGCCTCGGCCGTGCCGCCGGTGGCCAGCAGGTCGTCCACGATCAGCACCCGCTCGCCCGGCGACAGCGCGTCGTCGTGGATCTCCATCACCGCCTCGCCGTATTCCAGCACGTAGGCCTGGCTCACCACGCCGCCCGGCAGCTTGCCCGCCTTGCGGATCGGCACGAACCCGGTGGACAGCTGGTGCGCCACCGCGCCCCCCAGGATGAAGCCCCGCGCCTCGAGCCCCACGACCTTGTCGATCCGCATCCCGGCATAGGGCGCGAGCAGCTGGTCCACCGCCATGCGGAAGCCGCGCGCGTCGGCGAACAGCGTCGTCACGTCGCGGAACACGATCCCCGGATGGGGAAAGTCGGGGATGCTGCGGATATAGTCCTTGACCGTCTTCTGGACGGGGCGGGGGGCGACGCTCATGGGCGGATCATCTCGAATGTTTCGGTCACGCGGGCGTAATCGCCGCGATAGCCCATGCGCGCAAGCCAGCCGGTCGCGCGCAGGTCGAACGCACCGTCCGCGTTGATGCAGTCGTCGCGGATGTGGATGCCCGTGACGACGCCCAGCACCATCCAGTTCGCCTCGCCCGCAAGCCGCATGACGCGGGTCGCCCGGCATTCCAGCGACGCGGGCGCGCCCGCCACGCGCGGGCAGTCGATGCTGTCGCATTCGGCCGACGCGATGCCCGCCGCCTGGAACTCGCTGATACCGGCGGCGTGAACGGCGGTCGAGGCGTTCATCTCGTCCTTCATCGCGAAGTCCGCGATGTTGACGCAGAAGACGCGCGATTCCGCGATCTGCGCCACGCTGTCCTTGGTGCCGTCGCGGTCGGCCTTCGCCCCGGTCGAGGCGAACATCACCTGCGGCGGGACATAGGCGGTGGCGTTGAAGAACGAATAGGGCGCAAGGTTGTCGCCCTGCGTTCCACGGGTCGAGATCCAGCCGATCGGGCGGGGCGCCACGATCGCGTTCCACGGGTCGTGCGGCAGGCCGTGGCCGTTTTCCGGTCGATAGAACATCTTTCCGCCCCGCGTTCGTGATCCGGCGCCCATGATGGCCGGGCATCGGTCCGGCAACAACCTGCCCCATCGCGGTCTGGCGGATTTTTCCCGTTCAAACCGGATGCCGCGGGTGCTAACCACCCCCCCGACCCGAGGAAAGAGGGGCGATGTACGAGCTTTGCCCGGAAACGGACGACGATACGCCCGAGATCGAGGCCCTGATGGACCTGTGCTTCGCGCCCGGCCGCACGGCGCTGAGCAGCTATCGCCTGCGCGACGGCGTGCCCAAGGTCGCGCCCCTGTGCCTGTGCCTGCGCGACGAAACCGACGCGGTGGTGGCCGCGATCCGCTACTGGCCAGTCCGGGTCGGCGAGCGGCCCGTGCTGCTGCTGGGTCCGGTCGCCGTGCATCCGACCGCGCAGGGCGAGGGGCTGGGCGCGTTTCTGATGCGCGAAAGCCTGGCCCGCGCGGGCGAGATGGGGTGGGCGCGGGTCATGCTGGTGGGCGACGCGCCCTATTACGGCCGCTTCGGTTTTGCCCGGCTTGATGGCGTTGTGATGCCGCCGCCCACCAATCCCGACCGGGTGCTGGGGCTGGAACTCGTTTCCGGGGCGTGGGTTGGTGTGCGCGGCGACGTCCTGCGAGAGGATTCGCCCGACGTTCGCGCCGCGCTGGCCGAAATCGAGGCATCCGTCGATCTGCGGCAGGCCTGCATCGAGGTCGAGGCGCCGAACCAGCACTGACGACACCGCGGACCCCGCCGCTCATCCCCGCCGCCCATGAAGGAGCCCGCACCATGACCTCCCCCGACCTTCCCAGCCGGCAGGCCGTCCTGCCGCCGATCAACGACCCCACCGTCCATATCGAGATCGACCGCCTCGCGCGGCGCTACGTGGACGCGGGCGGGCTGGGGATGGACATCCTGTCGGCGATCGGCGGCAGCGCCGAGATCGTGCTAGACCGCCTGCCGGGCTTTGCCCGCAAGCGGCTGGACCGGCTGACGCTGTCGGCGCTGACCCGCGCGGTAGATGCCGCCGGGCGGACGCGGCGCGTGGTGCGCGACCGGGGCGACTGGTTCAACCGCCTCGCCTCGACCGTGTCGGGGGCGGCGGGCGGCTTTGGCGGCCTGCCGGGCGCAATGATCGAGATGCCGGTGACGATCACGATGCTTCTGCGCGGCATCCTCGACATCGCGGCCGAACACGGCTTCGACCCCGACAGCGAGGACACGCGCATGGACGCGCTGCGGGTATTCGCTGCCGCGGGGCCTATGGCTGCCGACGACGGCACCGACCTTGGCCTGCTGGCCGCGAAGCTGTCGATCACGGGGCAGACGCTGCAGGGGCTGATCGCCCGCGTCGCGCCGCGCCTGTCGGCGGTGCTGGGGCAAAAGCTCGCCGCGCAGGCGACGCCGGTGTTCGGCGCGCTGGCGGGGGCGTCGATCAACTATACTTTCGCGCGTTACTACCAGGAACTCGCCCGCGTCCAGTTCGGGCTGCTGCGGCTGTCGCGCGAAAGCGGCCTGCCGCGCGAGGCGCTGGTCGAGGCGCTGCAGCTTCGGATCGACGAGCTGCGCGACAAGCGCCCGGCACGCCCCGCGCGCTGAGGGATCGGGGCGGGGCCGGGACGGGGGGCGGAATCGCGGCGCCTTGTCAGCGCCGCGCGTTCGACCACCAGCGCCGCAGGCCGGACGTGCCGGCTGGCCCGGCATAGTCCCGCGCCAGCCGGCGTTCGTCCCGTCGCGCGTGACGGCGGTCCAGATAGCTGTTCCACGCCCGCCAGATGACCGCCAGCACCGCCGCCATGACGCCCAGGACGACGAGCGCCGGCCAGTTCAGCGGCCGGTCGTCCGGCCCCGCGACCGGCTGCACGCCCACCGCGTTCGGATAAACCGACCACCACGGGATGCGCCAGCCATAGGCCGTCACGCTGACCCACGTGGGGTTGGCGGCGGTCGAGACCTGGTCGGCCGCGATCGCGTGCAGGTTCGAGCTGTCGTATTTGAAGTAGGGCGGCCAGATCAGGCCGGTATCCTCGTTGCGATAGACGAAGGGCTTGCCGCCCGGCCGCACGGTCGAGATGAAGCGCACGTCGCGCCGCCCGTCCGCCGTCTCGACCGTCCCGGTCTCGCGCGAGGCGTAGAAGATCGCGTTCGCGCCCACGTTCGTCAGCCGGTTCGACACGTCGATGATCCGCACGGTGTTGCGCGACGGCAGGATGTAGTCGAGGCCAAGGAACACCACGACCCCGAACAGCACCCCCGCCACGACCTGAAGAATACGCATGATGACCTCTTGGAAACGGGCGGGGCAGGTGGGGATAGCAGCGGGCGCGATCCGGCAGCGAACGCGGCAGGCGGGGGCGGCGTTCCGTCGCCGGGACCGCGCCCGCCTACCAGTGCGGCGGACGCTGGTCGGTCAGGGGGATCGCGCCCTCGGCCGCCTCGCGGTCGGCCTCTCGTTCCATCAGCAGGCCGACGTGGCGGGCAAGGCGGCGGATCTCGGCGTCCTGCCGCGCGACCACGTCGGACAGGTCGTCCACCATGCGCTGCAGATGCGCCACCCGTTCCTCGACCGTCTGCAACTTGTCCATGCCGCCCCCTTCCGCTAATCCGGCCCGGCATCAGCAGGATACCGTCATGGCCAAGGACCAGAAACCGCGCCGTCCGCGCGCCGAGACGCCGAAGGGCTTCCGGGACTATTTCGGCGCCGAGGTGTCGGAACGCAAGGCGATGCTGGACCGGATCGCCGAGGTCTATCACCGCCACGGCTTCGACGCGCTGGAAACCAGCGGGATCGAGACGGTCGAGGCGCTGGGCAAGTTCCTGCCCGACGTGGACCGCCCCAACGCGGGCGTGTTCGCCTGGCAGGAAGAGGCGGTGCCCGGCGGCGGTTCCGGCGACTGGCTGGCGCTGCGCTACGACCTGACCGCGCCCTTGGCGCGCGTCGCGGCGCAGTACCGCAATGACCTGCCTTCGCCTTACCGGCGCTATGCGATGGGTCCGGTGTGGCGCAACGAGAAGCCGGGTCCGGGGCGGTTCCGGCAGTTCTATCAGTGCGACGCGGACACGGTGGGTTCGTCCAGCGTCGTGGCGGATGCCGAGATCATCGCGATGCTCGCCGACGCGCTGGAAGCGGCCGGGATCGCGCGCGGCGATTATCTGGTGCGGGTGAACAACCGCAAGGTCCTGAACGGCGTGCTGGACGCGATGGGCGTGACCGATGGGGCCCAGGCCGCGGACGTGCTGCGGACCATCGACAAGTTCGACAAGATCGGCGAGGCGGGCGTGCGCGACCTGCTGACCACCGGCCGCACCGACGCCTCGGGCGCGGAAATCGAGGGCGTGGGGCTTGAGCCCGCGCAGGCAGAGCCGGTGATCTCGTTCCTGACCTCGCGCGGGGCCAGCAACGACGCGACGCTGGCGAACCTGCGGGCGGCGGTCGGCGCATCGGCGATGGGGGCCGAGGGCGTGGACGAGCTGGCCGAGATCGCGGCGGTGCTGGACGCGATCGGCATGGGCGCGGACCGGGTCGTGATCGACCCCTCGATCGTGCGGGGGCTTGGCTATTACACCGGCCCGGTGTTCGAGGCGGAGCTTACGTTCGAGATCCTCGACGACAAGGGCCGCAAGCGGCAGTTCGGGTCGGTCGCGGGCGGCGGGCGCTATGACGATCTGGTCGAACGGTTCACGGGCCAGAAGGTGCCCGCGACCGGGCTTTCCATCGGCGTGGACCGGCTGCTCGCCGCGCTGCGCGAGAAGGGCCT
This sequence comes from Paracoccus marinus, assembly GCF_007018965.1. Lineage (GTDB taxonomy): Bacteria > Pseudomonadota > Alphaproteobacteria > Rhodobacterales > Rhodobacteraceae > Paracoccus > Paracoccus marinus. The sequence continues at coordinate 8,767 of NZ_VJYZ01000004.1, read as the reverse complement.
GGCGCGGTTGGACGAGGTCGGGCCGGTGGTCGTCACGGTGATGGACCGAGACCGGATGACCGACTATCAGGCGATGGCCGCCGATCTGCGGTCGGCGGGCATCCGGGCCGAGGTTTATCTCGGCAACCCCAAGAACTTCGGCAACCAGCTGAAATACGCGGACAAGCGCGCCTCGCCGGCGGCGATCATACAGGGCGCGGACGAGGCGGCGCGGGGCGTGGTGCAGGTGAAAGACCTCATCCTCGGCGCGATGATCGCGGCGGAAGCGACGGTCGAGGAATGGAAATCCCAGCCCGCGCAGGTCGAGGTCGCGCGCGACGCGCTGGTCGCCACGGTCCGCGAAATGCTGGCGCGCGGGCGTCCCGCCGGATGATTCCCCGCACCGCCAAGGCGGCGGTGGGGCGCCGCATCCTCGATGCGTTCACGGCGGCGGGCGCGGCCGAGGTCGCGCCAGACGTGCTGCTGCCGTCGGCCACGCTGCTCGACCTTTACGGCGAGGATATCCGCGCCCGCGCCTATCTCACCACCGACCCGGTGCGGGGCGAGGTCGTGCTGCGCCCCGACTTCACCGTGCCGGTGGTGCAGATGCACATGGCGGGCGGCGCCGACCCCGCGCGCTACTGCTATCTGGGCGAGGTGTTCCGCAAGCAGGATCACGGCGACACCCGCCCCGCGCAGCCGCGCGACAACGAATACCTGCAAGCGGGGTTTGAGCTGTTTTCGCGCGACCGCCGCGCCGATGCCGAGGTGTTCGCGCTGTTTCACGGCATCCTCGCGCCCTATCGGCTGTCGGCCACCATCGGCGACATGGACCTGATCCTCGACGCGGTCGCGGGGCTGCCGCTGTCGGACGCGCGGCGCGCGATCCTCGCCCACCACATCTGGCGGCCCACGCGGTTCGCGCGCCTGCTCGACCGGTTCTCCGCCCCGGTCGCGCCCCGCCACTTCGCGGTCAACGACGCGCCGTGGACGGGCCTACGCGGCGTCCCCGAGATGGATGCCCGGATCGAGCGGCTGGAAAGCCACCGGGCCGAGCCGACGCTGCCCGCGATCTGGCACAAGCGGCTGCAGCGCCTGTTCGCCGTCGCCGGCCCCGCGCCCGAGGCGCTGGACGAGTTGCGCGTGCTGGCGGACCACATGCCCGCGATCGCGGAGGCCACCGAGCGTCTGGCGGCGCGCCTGCGCGACCTCGGCGCGCTTGGCGTCGATCCCGGAACGATCCACTTCGACGCGAGCCACGGCCGGCAGACGATGGAATATTACGACGGCTTCACCTTCAGCTTCACCGCGCCGGGCCGGGCCGACTGGCCGCCGGTCGCGTCGGGCGGGCGCTACGACGCGCTGACGGCGGTGCTGGGGCAGGGGGCGGCGATCCCCGCCGTGGGGGGCATCATCCGCCCCGGCCTTCTGGCCGAGCTTGATCGATGCTGAAGCTGGGCGTGCCGTCGAAAGGGCGGCTGATGGAACAGACCTTCGACTGGTTCGCCGCGCGCGGCGTGCGCCTGTCGCGGAACGGGTCGGACCGCGAATACGCGGGCGCGGTCGAGGGGGCGGAGGGCGTGTCGCTGGTCATGTTGTCGGCGGGCGAGATCCCGCGCGAACTTGCGGCGGGCCGGATCCAGCTGGGCGTCACCGGCACGGACCTGGTGCGCGAAAAGCTGGCGGGCTGGCGTTCGGACGTGGTCGAGCTCGCGCCGATGGGTTTCGGCCACGCCGACCTGGTGTTGGCGGTCCCGGCCTGCTGGCGCGACTGCGAGGACCTGGACGACCTTGCGTCCATCGCGCGCGACTTTCGCCTGTCGCACGGTTTCCGGCTGCGCATCGCGACCAAGTACCACCGCCTCGTCCGCGCGTTCCTGTCGGCGCACGAGGTCGCGGACTATCAGCTGGTGGACAGCCAGGGCGCGACCGAGGGCACGGTACTGAACCACTCCGCCGAGGCGATCGCCGACATCACCAGTTCCGGCGAGACGCTGCGCGCCAACCATCTCAAGGTCCTGTCGGACGGGCTGATCCACGCCAGCCAGGCGACGCTGCTGGCGGGGCGCGCGGCGGCCGAGACGCCCGACCTGCGCGCATTCGCGGACCGGCTTGGCATCCCCCGCGATCTGCACGCCGTCTGACCCCGCGGCGCTTCCGCCGGGATCGAAACCCATCCTCGCGCGTTGGGCGACGAAGCTGCAACAAGGGAGACCGTGATGGTCAACGCAAGCGAGATCAAGGAACACATGGAAGTCGTCGGCGCCGACGGGGTCCATGTCGGCAAGGTCGATCACGTCCAGGGCGACCGCATCAAGCTGGTCCGCAAGGACGAGGAGCACGGCCAGAACGACGAGCACCACCACTATGTGCAGCTGTCGGCCGTGGCGTCGTGCGACGGCGGCAAGGTGTGGCTGTCGGCGGATGCCGCCAACGCCCAGCAGCTGCTGGAAGAAGAGGACGGATCGTCCGTCCGCCTGGACGAGAAGAACGCGCAGCGCTGAGCGCCAGCGACCTTCTGGACGGCCGCTGTCCCGACCGGGACGGCGGCCTTTCCCTACCCCGACCGGCCTAGATCCCGTCCAGCGTAAGCCCCGACCCGCCTAAATCCCGACCAGCGCCCGCGCGAACTCGCCCGCGTCGAAGGCGTCGAGGTCGTCGATCTGCTCGCCCACGCCGATCGCGTGGATCGGCAGCCCGAACTTGTCGGCCAGCGCCACCAGCACCCCGCCCCGCGCGGTGCCGTCGAGCTTGGTCATCACCAGCCCCGACACGTCGGCGAGCTTGCGGAAGGTTTCGACCTGCGAAAGCGCGTTCTGGCCGGTGGTCGCGTCCAGCACCAGCAGGGTGTTGTGCGGCGCGGTCGGGTCCTTCTTGCGGATCACGCGGACGATCTTGGCAAGCTCCTCCATCAGGTCGGCGCGGTTCTGAAGCCGGCCCGCGGTGTCGATCATCAGCAGGTCCGCGCCCTCCGCCTCGGCCCGGGTCATGGCGTCGAAGGCGAGGCTTGCCGGGTCCGACCCGTGCGCGGCGACCATGACGGGCACGCCCGCGCGCTGGCCCCAGACCTGCAACTGCTCGACGGCGGCGGCGCGGAAGGTGTCGCCAGCGGCGATCACGACCTTCTTGCCGGCGGCGCGGAACTGGCTCGCGAGCTTGCCGATGGTGGTGGTCTTGCCCGATCCGTTGACGCCCACGACCAGCACGACCTGCGGCTTTTTCGGGTAAAGCGGCAGCGGCCGCGCGACGGGGGTCATGATCCGCGTGACCTCGTCGGCCAGCGCCTGCTTCAGCTCGGTCGCGCCGATGCGGCGGCCCATGCGGCCCTCGGCGATGTTGGCGGTGACGCGCAGCGCGGTGTCGGTGCCCATGTCGGCCGCGATCAGCATGTCCTCCAGGTCTTCCAGCATCGCGTCGTCCAGTTCCCGCCGCGGCTCGGCCGGGGCCGTCTCGCGGCCAAGCAGGCGGTCGACGAGGCCGGGGCGGTCGGGGGCAGGGCGGGGGACGGCAGGCGTCGGCGGGTGCGGCACTCCCGGGGTCTGCGGGGCCGGGGCGGGGGCGGCTTGAGGGGGCGCGGCCGGGGCGGGCGCGTCGCCGATCACCTCATCCAGACCGGCGCTGATCCGGGACGATGACTTGGTCAGACGGTCGCGCAGCTTGGACAGAAAGGACATGGCCACCTCGGGTTTTCGCTGCGGGAACCTAGGGTCTTTGCGGCCGAAGTGAAAGCCGCAGCTGTCAGCGGCCTTCGGGGACGTGCCGCGCCAGCGCCGCGATCAGGTCGGTCTGCGTCACGATCCCGACTAGCCGCCCGGCATCCAGGATCGGCACCGCGTCGGTTCCGCTGATCGCCAGCGGCACCAGCAGGGCCGCCACCGGCGTCGCGGGGGCGGCTGTCACGGGCGCCGCGTCCATGATGTCGCGCGCAAGGGCGCGGTCGGGCGCGGGGGTCAGCCGACGACGCCGCTGCGGGGCGGCCGCCTGCCGCGCGATCAGGTGCAGTTGGAAGATGACGCCGCGGAACGCCCCGTCCGCGTCCACCACCGGCAACGAGGTGAAGCCGTGGCGCACGAACAGGCCCGCGATCTCGTCCAGTGGCGTGTCGGGGGCGACGGTGACCAAGTCGCGCGACATGATCGAGGCGACGGTGCCGGTGCCGATCCGGTTGCCGGCGGCCTCGACCTCGGCGGCGGCGATCAGCCGGGCGAGATCCTCGACCCCGAGGTTCAGCGACTGGCGATAGCGCGTAAGGATGCCGGCAAGCTCGTCCTCGGACAGGCCCGTGCGTTCCACCGGGTCGGGGTCGCCGGTGCCGACGGCGTTGGCGTCGCCGACATGCCGGAACGGGTAGCGCCGGCCCGTGGCGCGGGCGAACAGGACGCCGATCCCGATCAGCAGCAAGGTGCCTGTAGCCAGCGGCAGGAACGGCCAGGCGGGGTCCGCATGGGCCGGCCCGGCCAGCGGCACCATCAGCGCGACCGCGCCACCGGGCGGGTGGGTCGCGCGGCACAGCGCCATGACAAAGATCGCCAGCGCCACCGCCAGCGGCGCCGCGACGACCGTCTGCGGCACCGCCATGCTGACCGCCACCGCCACCAGCGCGGACACCAGCGTGCCGACGAACACCGGCCAGGGCTGAGCGAGCGGACTGTTCGGCGCCGCAAAGATAAGCGTCGCCGTCGCGCCGAACGGTGCCATCAGGACGAAGTGCCAAAGGAACAGCCCATCCGTCGCGGCAGTGGCCAGAAGCGCGGCGATGCCGATCCCCAGCATCGCCCCCAGCGCCGCGCGACCGGATTCCGTCAGCGGAACGGTTGCGACGGGGCCAAGGCTGCGCAGCGCGCGCCGGATCGGGGAAGGCAGACGGGACAAGAGGCACCTGGCGGTGGGTGGTCGGCTAACGCTGCGATCGCGCCGGGCCGCCGCATCGGCGCCGGCCGGCCGGTCAGTCAGGGATTGGTCGTGAAAACGGGCGGCGGAAACCCCGCCGCCCGCGTCGTCGTTCAGACCCTGAAATCAGGCCTTGCCGAGATAGATGTCCACCAGCTTGCCCAGCATCTCAAGCGCGTCCTCGCGCGAGCGCTGGAAGCTGTTGCGGCCGATGATCGAGCCGTTGCCGCCGCCGTCGCGGATCGCGATCGCGTCCTCGAAGACCGCGTCCGAGCCCTTGGCCGCGCCGCCCGAGAACACCACGATCCGGCGTCCGCCAAAGGCCGCCTGCATGCAGTGTTCCACGCGCTTGGCCTGGGTCGAGACGTCGATCCCCTGTTCCTCGTAGACCTTCTTGGCGTCCTTGTTCTCAAGCACGTCGGTGGACAGCTTGATCTTGATGATGTGGGCGCCCAATAGCGCCGCGATTTGGGCCGCGTAGGCGGCGATGTCGATCGCGGTCTCGCCTTCCTTGGTGATCGCCTCGCCGCGCGGATAGGACCAGATCACCGTCGGGATGCCGACCGAGGCCGCCTCGGCCCGCATTTCCGAGATTTCCTCGAACATGTCGAGCGCCAGGTCCGAACCCGGGTAGATGGTGAAGCCGATGGCGGCGCAGCCGAGCCGCAGCGCGTCCTGCACGGTCGCGGTCACAGCCTGGTTCTTGCCCGCGGTGTCCGACATCAGGCTGTTGGCGCTGTTGCACTTCAGGATCGTCGGGATCTGGCCGGCATAGGTGTCGGCGCCCGCCTCGATCATGCCCAGGGGAGCCGCATAGGCGCTCAGCCCCGCGTCAATCGCCAGCTGATAGTGATAGTGGGGGTCGTAGCCCAGCGGGTTCTTGGCGAACGACCGCGCGGGGCCATGCTCGAAGCCCTGGTCCACGGGCAGGATGACCATCTTGCCGGTGCCGGCAAGCTTGCCCTGCATCAGCATGCGGGCGAGGTTGGCTTTGACGCCGGGGTTCTCGCCTTCGTAGTTGGCCAGGATCTTCTTGACGGTATCGGTCATCTGCATGGGATGCGGGCTCCGCGACTGGAAAGGGTGCCGTTCCCTTAGCAGACCGTGGCACGGGTGAAAGGCCGGTTGCGCTAACGGCGCGGACCCGCCGTGCCGCTTGGGCGTTATGGGGCACGAACCGCCATGACCCAAAAGGGGATGCAGATGACCCGGACGATGATCCTTGCCGCCGCGCTGCTTGCCGCAGGCCCGCTGCACGCGCAGACCGCCGCCCCGCAACCTGCGCCGGAGGCCGCGCCGGCGGCTGCGCCGGACACCGCCTCCGGTTCAGGGCCGACCGACGCCACGATCCCGCCCGCGCCGCCCCCCGTCACCACGGCCGAGCCCGCGCCCACCGACATGCCCGGCACCGCGCCATCCGAGGGCGACACGATCGAGCGGATCGCCTATTCCTGCGACGGCGGGAAGATGATGGACGCGATCTTCGTCAACACGGCCTCGGGTTCGTCCTTCGCCGTCGTGTCGCACAACGACGAGCTGATCCCGATGCAGGTCGCGGTGTCCGCATCGGGCGCGCGCTACGTGCCCGTCAACGTCAACCAGACCTACGAGCTGCTGACCAAGGGCGACGACGCGACCCTGTACGAAGACCAGGACACCGTGATCGCCGAGAACTGCGCCGCCCAACGCTGAGACGCGACGCGTGCGGTCTGCGGGACCGGGCCGCACGGGCGTTCCTGCGCGCGCGCCCTGCCATTCCCCTGAAAGCGCGCCGCGCGCCCCTTTCAAATTGACCGGCCGCGCTTTCCCGCGCATATCCGCGTCATCATGACAGAGCTCAATCTCATCCGCAATTTTTCGATCGTGGCCCATATCGACCACGGCAAATCCACGCTGGCCGACCGGCTGATCCAGTCGACGGGCACGGTCGCCGACCGCGACATGAAGGAACAGCTGCTCGACAGCATGGATATCGAGCGTGAGCGCGGCATCACCATCAAGGCCAACACCGTCCGCATCACCTATCCGGCGAAGGACGGGCAGACCTATGTCCTGAACCTGATCGACACCCCCGGCCACGTCGATTTCGCCTATGAGGTCAGCCGCTCGATGCGCGCGGTCGAAGGCTCGCTGCTGGTGGTGGACGCGACCCAAGGGGTCGAGGCGCAGACGCTCGCCAACGTCTATCAGGCGATCGACGCGGGCCACGAGATCGTGCCGGTGCTGAACAAGATCGACCTGCCCGCCGCCGAGCCCGAGCGCGTGAAGGAGCAGATCGAGGACGTGATCGGCATCGACGCCGCCGACGCGGTGCTGATCTCCGCCAAGACGGGCTTGGGCATCCCCGACGTGCTTGAGGCGATCGTGACCCGCCTTCCCGCGCCCCAGGGCACCCGCGACGCGGCGTTGAAGGCGATGCTGGTGGACAGCTGGTACGACCCCTATCTGGGCGTCGTCGTCATGATCCGGGTCATGGACGGGGTGATCCGCCGCGGCGACCGCGTCAAGATGATGCAGACCGGCGCCGTCTACGGCATCGACAAGCTGGCGGTCCTGACGCCCGCCATGAAGGACATCGCGGAACTGGGGCCGGGCGAGATCGGCGTCTTCACCGCGTCGATCAAGCAGGTCCGCGACACCCGCGTCGGCGACACCATCACCCACGAACGCCGCGGCACCGACGCGCCGCTGCCGGGCTTCAAGCCCGCGCAGCCGGTGGTGTTCTGCGGCCTTTTCCCGGTCGATGCCGCCGACTTCGACGCCCTGCGCGACGCGATCGAGAAGCTGGCGCTGAACGACGCGAGCTTCAGCTACGAGATGGAAACCTCGGCCGCGCTCGGCTTCGGCTTCCGCTGCGGGTTCCTGGGGCTCTTGCACCTCGAGGTGATCCGCGACCGGCTGGAGCGGGAATACGACCTCGACCTCATCACCACCGCGCCGAGCGTGGTGTTCCGCCTGTTCATGCGCGACGGCGAGATGCGCGAACTGCACAACCCCGCCGACATGCCCGACCTGACGCTGGTGGACCATATCGAGGAGCCGCGGATCAAGGCCACGATCATGGTCCCGGACGAATACTTGGGCGACGTCTTGAAGCTGTGCCAGGACCGGCGCGGAATCCAGATGGACCTGACCTACGCGGGCAGCCGGGCGATGGCGGTCTATGACCTGCCGCTGGCAGAGGTCGTGTTCGACTTCTACGACCGGCTGAAGTCGGTGACCAAGGGCTACGCCTCGTTCGACTACCAGATCTCGGAATACCGCGAGGACAACCTGGTCAAGATGTCGATCCTGGTGAACGACGAGCCGGTGGACGCCCTGTCGATCATGGTCCATCGCGACCGCGCCGAGGCGCGCGGCCGGGTGATGGTGGAAAAGCTGAAGGAGCTGATCCCCCGCCACATGTTCAAGATCCCGATCCAGGCGGCGATCGGCGGGCGGGTCATCGCGCGGGAAACTCTGGCGGCGCTGCGCAAGGACGTGACGGCGAAGTGCTACGGCGGGGACGCCACGCGGAAGAAGAAGCTGCTGGAGAAGCAGAAGGCGGGCAAGAAGAAGATGCGCCAGTTCGGGAAGGTGGAGATCCCGCAGTCGGCGTTTATTTCGGCGTTGAAGATGGATGGGTGAGGCTTACGCCTCACCTTCCAACGCTTCGTCACCTAGTTCATCAATGATTTCCTGCCAAGGCCAATTTACAGTGGCGTATTTTCTGTAGAATAGCACTGCGCGGTCCACTACAGCGACAGCATTTGATTGTTCGACGTAAGTTAGAACAAGGCCCTTGCCCCTGTCATCGATTTGCAAGCGATCTATGTTCCGAATGACCTGCCCCCCTCGGGTCCCTCGTTCATAACGAGAGTCTGCGGGTTTGAGATTGGTAGTCGGGTCGGCCGTTCTG
>NZ_VJYZ01000030.1 GCF_007018965.1 Paracoccus marinus | reverse complement strand
TTTTCCTCATTCGTCTGCTCCTTCAGGTGGGGCAGACTCTACATCAGACTGAGGGATCGCGTGGGGGGCAGGTCACAGGCACTCGTCGAAAAGGAAGCCATTCGTACAAGGCAGAACATCAAGATAACCGAGAGCGGCCAACCGTCACTGTTCTCAGAGGGACAGATCATTGAATTCGAGGCTCAACGCGACGGTGTCGGTTGCGCAGCAAACATGGGTTGGGCAACCGAAACGCTGCTCGGGCTGGTGCGATCACAACCAGGCATCGCGTTCGAAAGCGCCGCGCCTCTCATCATGGAGCAAGTTCCTGTGCGCGAGACCCATGTCAAAGATATCGCTGTGACCCAGCACAAGGCGGGCTTTTTGCATTTTGATCTACCTCCAGGCAAGCGCAAGCCTCAGGCCAGCACAAATCTATATCCCGCTGCATCGGAAGCAGCTGATGACAGACCAACCTCTGCCCTCTAGCCTGGCGCAATGTCGAACGGGCCCTGGACGAATGAAGAGAACGACCTGATCGTCGCGGATTACTTCGCGATGCTGGCCGACGACACCGCCGGGCGCCGTTACAGCAAGACCGAGCATCGCCGGACGCTCCTGCCGCTTCTGAATGACCGGTCCGAGGGTTCGGTCGAGTTCAAGCACCAGAACATCAGCGCGGTGCTGAGTAAGCGCCACGGCGCTCTCCTCCTGCCGCTGCTGATCTGATCGGTCCATTCTCCGCGGGTGGGCATGGGGCGGAGGG
>NZ_VJYZ01000029.1 GCF_007018965.1 Paracoccus marinus | reverse complement strand
AGACCGCCGAAAGCTTCCTGGGCTTCATCGACATCACGTCGATCCGCTTATGGCTCCGCCATTTGTCAACATGACCTAGCGCTTCGGCGGTCCGGCGAACGCACGGGCCGCCTCGCCGAACGCCTTGAGACTAGGGAGAAGGCCAATGATGTCCAACGCCGGATGCTGGAAGCCGCCGCTCGCCGCCCTCGCGATCGCAACGAGCTTGCTGAGCGGCTGCGCGACGGTCGGTTCTGAGACGGGCGAGTTCGGGACTTGCCCACCCGTCGTCGAGTATAGTCGGGAGTTTCAGGCCAGGGCTGCCGAGGAACTGGCTTCGTTGCAGCTTGGCTCGGCCGTTGGCGAGATGCTGAGCGACTACGCTGTCATGCGCGACCAGGCGCGTACGTGTCTTCGGCCCTGATCACGCGCCAAACAGCAGCACCAGGATCAGGCAGCCGCATAGCTTGTGAAAACTTCGGTCGAGCCGTCACGCCGGATCAGGAACACCTCGTAAGCCTCGCGCTCGGTTTCTGGACCCATGCCGGGCGAACCGTAGGGCATCCCCGGCACCGCGAGCCCGATGGCGTCCGGGCGTTCCTCCAGCAGCCGACGGATATCGGCTGGCGGAACATGACCTTCGATCATGTAGCCCGCGATCCTGCCGGTGTGGCACGAACCCATCTCTTGCGGGATCCCGTTGTCGAGCTTGTAGCGCGCGAGCGCCGTTCCTATGCTCTCTTCGACCGTCACATCGAACCCGTCGGCCTGCACGATCTCGACCCAGGCCGAGCAACATCCGCAGTTTGGATCTTTTAGGACGTGGAGCGCAGGTCTTGCGTCCGCCACTGCCGGAACAGCGGCAGCAACCGAGGCGGCGCATGCTCCCAGCATCAAGCCTCGACGGGTAAAATTCAGTTTCATTTCTTCCTCCATTCTCTGATGCGTCGCCTGCGATTCTCCCGGTGCTTCATGGCATCTGTCCCTGAAGCTTTACCGCAAGCACCGGGTCCTTTCCATGCGGCAGCATCTCACGGCGCCTCATCATCGGCCGACGTCAGCCATCGGAGCCCGGAAGCGCTTCAGCCTCAGCGCATTGCCCAACACGAACACGCTCGACATCGCCATGGCTCCGGCCGCCAGGACGGGAGACAGGAGCCATCCGAAGGCGGGATAGAGCGCCCCGGCGGCGACCGGGATGAGCGCGGTGTTGTAGGCGAAGGCCCAGAACAGGTTCTGCCGGATGTTACGGATCGTCGCCTTTGACAGCGCGATCGCATTCGGAACGCCCTTGAGGCTGCCCGACATGAGGACAACATCGGCGGCCTCGATGGCGATGTCGGTTCCGGTACCGATGGCGATGCCGACATCCGCCTCGGCCAAGGCGGGCGCGTCGTTGATGCCGTCCCCGACATAGGCAAGTCCGCCATGTTGGCGCTTCAGCGCCCTGACGGCCTCCACCTTGCCGTCCGGCAGCACCTCGGCCACGACCTCGTCGATTCCGAGATGTCGTGCGATGGCTTGCGCCGTGCGCCGGTTGTCACCTGTGATCATCGCCACCTTCAGTCCGAGATCGTGCAGGGCCCGGATGGCCTCCGGCGTGGATGGCTTGATCGGATCGGCGACGGCAATGATCGCGGCAAGCTCGCCGTCGACGGCGGCATAGAGTGGCGACTTGCCCTCGTCGGCCAGTCGCGCGGCGATTGTCGCGAATGCACCGACATTGAGCCCGAGCTTCTCCATGAATCGGTCGGCGCCGATCTCGACGCGGCGTCCGCCGACATCGGCGCTGACACCATAACCCGTCACGCTCTCGAACCGTGTCAGATCGGACAGCTTCAGCCCGTCTGCCTCGGCGGCTTCGACGATCGCGCGCGCGATAGGGTGCTCCGATTTCACCTCGACCGAGGCGACCAGCGCGAGAACATCTTTGCGGGCATGACCGCTGGTGGTCTCCAGGTCGGTGAGGGTGGGCTTGCCTTCGGTCAGCGTCCCGGTCTTGTCGAGCGCGACGACGCGCGCGTCCTTGAGCGACTGAAGTGCCTCGCCCTTGCGGAACAGCACGCCCATCTCCGCGCCGCGCCCGGTTCCGACCATGATCGACGTGGGCGTCGCGAGGCCCATTGCGCAGGGACAGGCGATAATCAGCACGGCAACCGCATTGACGAGCGCGAAGGTGATCGCAGGCTCAGGGCCGAAGATCGCCCAGACGAGGAAGGTGAGCGCCGCCGTCGCCATGACGGCAGGCACGAACCACAGCGTCACGCGATCGACGAGCGCCTGAATGGGAAGTTTGGACCCCTGTGCCTCCTCGACCATGCGAATGATTTGCGCGAGCATCGTGTCGGCGCCGACTGCGGTTGCACGGAATGTAAGCGCACCAGTCTGGTTGACGGTACCGCCCACCACGGTCGCGCCAGCCTGCTTCTCGACCGGCACCGGCTCGCCCGTGATCATGGCTTCGTCGACGAAGGACGCGCCCTCGACGACCTCGCCGTCCACGGCGATCCGCTCCCCGGGGCGTACATCGACAAGATCCCCCGTCACGACGTCGCCAAGCGCCACCTCGACAACCTTGTCATTGCGGCGGACGCGGGCCGTTTTCGGCTGGAGACCGACAAGGCGCTTGATCGCTTCCGAGGTCCTGCCCTTGGCCCGAGCCTCAAGGTAGCGGCCGAGCAGGATCAAGGTGACGATCACGGCGGCCGCCTCGAAATAGACGTTCACCGTTCCTGGGGGCAAAAGCTGCGGCGTGAATGTCGCCACAACCGAGTAGGTCCAGGCGGCCAGCGTGCCGACGGCGACGAGTGAATTCATGTCCGGCGCGCCCTTGATGAGCGCCGGCAGGCCGATCCGGTAAAACCGCAGGCCTGGCCAGAACAGCACCACTGTCGTCAGAACGAACTGCAGATACCAGCTCTCGCGCATGCCGACGGTGTTCATGACGAGGTCATGAACCGCCGGGATCAGGTGGGAGCCCATTTCCAGGACGAACACAGGCAGCGTCAGTAGGGCCGCAACAGTAACGTCGCGACCCAAGACGGCTTGCTCCGCCTGCTTGCGGGACGCATGCGCCTCGTCGTCTTCGTTCCCGCTTACCGTCCGCGCCTCATACCCCGCAGAGGAAACTGCAGCGACGAGATCGCGATCCGTGACACTGCCTGAGGCGGAAAGCGAAGCACGTTCGGTCGCCAGATTTACGGTGGCGGATACGACGCCCGGAACTGCGAGCAGCGCCTTTTCCACGCGCGCCACGCAGGACGCGCAGGTCATGCCATCGATGACGAGCGTGATCGAGCGGCTTGGAACCTCGTAGCCTGCGTCTTCGATCGCCCGGACCAGACTGGCCTGATCGACAGGCTGGACCAAGGTCACATCCGCTCGCTCGGTGGCGAGGTTGACCGTCGCCTTTTCCACGCCTTCAACGCGGTTCAAAGCCTTCTCGACTCGCCCGACGCAGGACGCACAGGTCATCCCGACAATCGGAAGCGAGACAGTGGCGAGTTTCGGTGTCAGGTTGGAAGCGATCTCGGCGCTTCCTGTCGCGTGGACGTTCATCATCGATTCCATTGGCGAGTGCTGTCGGAGCCCTTCTGCTCTTTCCAGTCACTGGAAGGTCAACACCCGATTTCGTGTTGATGACGCCCCTTGACCTTCCACCAACTGGAAGCCCCATCTCTTGGGGGTAATCAGAACCCGTCAGGAGAGTGCCATGCAGTTCCAGATCGACAACATGACGTGCGGCGGCTGCGCCAAGAGCGTCACCAAGGCGATCCATTCGGTCGACCCACAGGCAAAGGTCGAGATCGATCTGCCCCAGAAGCAGGTGACCGTGGAGTCGGGCGCCAATCAATCTGCCGTTGCAGCCGTGCTCGAGGACGCCGGGTTCTCGCCTCGCCCTGCGGCATGACGCTCGGCCAATAGTCGGAACCAAGAGGAACGCGCTCACCTGGAGCGGGTTGTAACTGCTGAGCTAGCGTCTTCCCTGGTGGGTCACTATTGATGAAAAAATCAGCGAGGATTTGGAACATGGCAATGGCAGCGTTACTGGCGCTGGCCTTCGCCTTCATCTGGCCGCCTGCGAACTTTGGCTCCCCATCACCCAATGATCACTCAGCGCAAGCGAAAGCCCATACTCAACACGCTCATGCCAAACCGAGCGGTCAGCACATCCGTCTTACCGTTCAGATGGACGCCGATTGTGATGCTGCGACATTAGGCTGTTGCATGATGGCTCATTGCTGTCCGGGGATTTCAGTCGGAGCGCATGAAATTACTACCGTTACGGCCAGTACCGAGACGACGGCTGCGACGCCGGTGCCGGGCTTGGGCAACGATCCGGGCGTGATCCTCCCCCCTCCGCGACGTCTGTGGCTCTGATCGCTCGACAAATCATACATTCAGGAGAACTCAAGATGACTATCGCAAAGACGATCCTAGCAGCGGCTGTCGCCGCAACCGCCTTCTCGGCGCCCGCTTTGGCGCAGGACGCGGAATTCCAGCTCCCCGAGCAGTGCACAACAGCTGCCGCCGCAGGCGGCATGGACCATTCGGCTATGGGCCACGGTGGCATGCACGGCAATCGGGGCGGCGGCATGGGCGCCGGCATGATGGAGATGATGGGCATGGGAGGCATAGACCTTGAAAGCATGCCCGAGCATGTCCAGGAGAACATGCGCAAGATGATGATCACCATGCCGGCCATGCACGAAGGCATGATGATGGAGGATGCCGACGTGGCCTTCGCCTGTGGAATGATCGCCCACCATCAGGGCGCCATCGACATGGCTGAGGTTTTGCTCGAGCACGGCGACGATCCGCAGATGCGGGCGCTTGCCGAAGAGATCATCGCGGCGCAGGGCCCCGAGATCGAGCGGATGACCACCTGGCTGGCTGAGAACGCCAACTGAGACCACAGTGGCCGCGCGGTGCAGACCGCGCGGCCACTTCTGTCCGCTCGCCTCGAATTAACTTGAGCTTCCAGCGGCTGGAACCCTTATGGTGGAGGGAGAAGCTACGGAGATGCCGCCATGAACATCGGAACAGCCGCCAGGCAATCGGGCCTTCCGCCCAAGACGATCCGCTACTACGAGGACATCGGTCTGCTGACCGCCGACAGGGCTGCCAACGGGTACCGCGACTATTCCAACGAGGACGTCCACCGGCTGCGCTTCGTCCAGCGGTCCCGCAGCCTCGGGTTTTCGGTCGAGGAATGTCGGCAGCTGCTCTCCCTCTACACCGACCGCGACCGCGCCAGCGCGGATGTGAAGGCGATCGCTACCGAGAAGCTCGCCCAGATAGACCGCAAGATCGCGGAACTGACCGGGTTGCGGGAGATGCTCGGGCATCTTGTCGAGCACTGCCACGGCGACGCCCGCCCGGACTGCCCGATCATCGACGGGCTCTCGGGAAGGTCGCGCGACCACTAGGAGTCAGGAGATCGGAACGATCATGGGCGATGGCATGATGTGGGGAATGGGGATCTGGGGCCTCGTGGTCGCTGTCCTCGTGGTGCTCGTCGTTGCGGCGCTGATCAAATACGTCTTTTTCGCTGATGGCAGGGTCGTGGCGCAGACGGAGGCACCGGATGCCGGTCAAACCGCTGTTGCCCGGTCGGCATCTGTTGACTGCTTTTTCCCTGATGATCGGGCTCATGCCGGTTCCGGCGGCGGCGTTCCTCCACGCTTCCGAGACGGACGCCAACTCCGGCCGCGCGCTTTACGTCGAGCACTGCGCGGCCTGCCACGGCGTCGATCTGGAGGGACAGCCCGACTGGCGCAGCCCCGACGCCAACGGCCTTTATCCGGCGCCGCCGCATGACGAGACGGGCCACACCTGGCACCACGATGACGCCATGCTCATCGACTACATCACCCGAGGCGGTCAGGCCGTCCTGGACGACATGGGCGTGACCTTCACGTCGGGCATGCCGGGCTTCGGCTCGATACTGGACCATGGCGAGATCGAAGCCATCCTCGACTACATCAAGTCGTCCTGGCCCGAACACATTCGCGACGCGCAGGCGCAGCGGTCCAACGCGGTCGCTGCAGACTGACGGTTTTCCGCACCCGTCAGACCTTCCGAAAGAGCCCGAAGTGGAACCGCTGCACGCTGCCCCACGGCGTGCGGTGTTCGTGGCTCAGCGATCGGACGAGCCGATAGGCGCTACCCAGCCGTTCCGAAAGCAGGGCCGCATCATAGCGCGCGACCGGCAAACCGCTGCACGAGGTCGGGCCATCTGGCGCGAACGTTCCGATGATGGCGTGGCCGCCGGGGCAAGGGCCCGATCCATGCCCCGCAGATAGGCGTCCTGATCGGAAGCCTCGGTCAGGAAATGGAACGCGGCCCGATCATGCCAGACGTCGAAGCGGCCGGAGGGCTGCCAGTGCAGGACGTTCGCCAACACCCACTCGACCGGTGCATCCGGCGATAGCCGCGCGCGTGCCGTGCGCAAGGCAGTTTCCGAGAGATCAAGAACCGTTATACCAACCGCCCTAAGAATTGACCGCCTCTGCGTATTCACGCGTAGCAATTGATCGGACACGCTCGGGGTCGTTTGCGAAGGCGTTCCAGGCGTCGCAGCATCGGTCAACGATGTCGTCGTAGGTGTCGAAGACGGAGATGGCGAGGCGGTTTGCCCGCAGATAGGCCCAGATGTTCTCGACCGGGTTCAGCTCCGGTGCATAGGGCGGGAGCGTCACGATGGTGATGTTGTCGGGGATGCGCAGG
>NZ_VJYZ01000028.1 GCF_007018965.1 Paracoccus marinus | reverse complement strand
GCTTTTCCTCATTCGTCTGCTCCTTCAGGTGGGGCAGACTCTACATCAGACTGAGGGATCGCGTGGGGGGCAGGTCACCTGCCTTGTGCATCTTAAGCGACTCAAGTTTCGCCGTCTCGGCGCGGATCAATTTGTCAAGCGAGGTTAGACAATCGGCAATCTTTTGCTGTTCTCCCGTTTCCAAGGGCGGAAAAGAGATTAGTTTTTCCTTAAGCGCTGAGAAATGTCGGCGATAGCCATCCTGTTCCAAAGGGTTGGCCTGCAGATACTGGTGTAGAAAGCGAGCTTCGACATCTGAAGAGGGGGCAAGTATCTTGATGCCGTCGGCTCCTTGAGCAAAGGGTCCTTCGGCGACTTTCACAACGCAGGTATGGTCGCCAAAAATGACTAGCGGAAAGTCCGCTTGGACGAGCGCCGTTTCGTCATCAGTCCAGCCGCAAATATCATTGGGCGACTGGTCTATGACGGGGAAGCGTCCGCTCGGAGAATAGCCGGAAGTCTGGATCTTTTTCGGCGGAGTGATCGTATTGACCAGCGCGCCCAACGGCTTAACCCCCCATGGCCCGTTATCGCGAAACTCGGGGAAGCGTAGGCTGGGGATGGGCGGGTAGGCCTCAGACATCTTCATAGACCTCCAAGCCAGAAATTTCTCGCCCGTCGGCCTTGCCACGGAGAAGCGGGATCAGGTCTTCCATGAGCGCGAGCTCGGCCCGCGCGCGCACCTTCCAGCCTAGGCCCATGGGGCGGAAAAGCTCTGTCAGCGCGTCGGGATCAAAGATGTATCGATCCAGGATGTGGTCGACGAAGCCCTGCAGCGCCTCGACGGACAGGTCGTGCTTCTTGGCAATGCGCGCCAGTTCTTCGGCCTGACGCGCAGCCTTGAAACGGACATAGCCTGCGCGGACCTCGGTCTCGCTCAACCCTTCGCCTTCTTTCAGCGTGGCGATATAGGCTTCCAGGTCGTCGCGTTCGTCCATCAGCCGGGCGCTCGAGGCAAGAAGGCCCATCAGCTCTTCGCGGGTCATCTTCTGTTTCGTCGGCGCGGCCTGCGAGAACCGAGCAATGAGACCCATGATGTAGTCGTAATCGATCAGCGCGCTATCGAAGAGCACGAATTCGAAATCGAGCTGGGCAGTGGGGCCATCGGGGTCGTCGGTCTTGCGCCGCCGCTCCTGGAGTCGCTTGGCGGTTTCCAGATACTGCGCCGAGAAAGCGCGTAGGTCGTCGCGTGGCATCAGCGCTTCTATCGTAGCCTTCGCGTCGGCATCGAGGTCGGTGTACTGATCAAGCTGGGTGGTCAGACGCCGCACCTCCTTGAAGCGCTCGATAAACTCAGCGCGTGCCTCGTCGCCCTTGAGGTTCGCCACCTCTTCTGGCCGAGCATCAAGGCCGTGGGACTTCATGAAATCCGCTAGCTGCTGCGAGGCCCCCTTCAACTTATCGATCACCTTGGGTGCCGGATCAACCAGCCAAACTTCCTTGGCCCTGTCCGGCGCTTCGCCTGAGAAAAGCGTGATAGCCTCGTCGACGGCGTCTTTCTGAGCGCGGAAGTCGAGGATGTTGCCGTAGGGCTTTGAGTCGTTCAGTACGCGGTTGGTGCGCGAAACAGCCTGGATGAGGTTGTGGTACTTCAGTCTTTTGTCGACATAGAGCGTGTTCAGATACTGCGAGTCGAAACCTGTCAGCAGCATGTCGACGACGATTGTGATGTCGATCTTTTTCTCGTGCGGGAGATCGGTGTTGGGATATTTTTGATCTTTGATGCGTTGCTGGACGTCCTGGTAGTATGCGTCAAACTCTGACAGTCGGTGGTTGGTCCCAAAACGGGAATTGTAGTCGCCGATGATCTCTTGAAGCGCTTGCTTCTTGCGGTTCGGCTCCTTCTGATTATCCGCCATCTCCTGCGGCAGATCCTCCTGCAGCTGGGCGATGTCGCGGTTGCCTTCGGCGGGTGGTGAGAAGACGCAGGCGACATTCAGGGAGAGGTAATCGTCTAGGGTGGCTTGGCGCTTGGCCTGGAGTTCCTTGAAAAGACCGAAGTATTCGATTGCGTCGTCGATCGAGGCAGTCGCGAATAGCGCGTTGAATTTACGCTGGTTGGTGGCAGCGTCGTGCTTGTCGAGGACCGCTTCAACTACAGCCCGCATAGCCGGCGTTTCACCAGGCTTGATTGGGGTCCCGTCAGGCTTGAAGAAATCGACATGGAAGCGAAGCACGTTGCCGTCGTCGATGGCGTGGGTAATGGTGTAGGCGTGCAGCTCCTTTTCGAAGATGTCAGTAGTGGTCAACAGGCTGGCCTGCTCACCCTCGACCCGCTGATTGCTAGCATTCTGCTCGAAGATCGGCGTGCCCGTGAAGCCGAAGAGCTGCGCACGAGGGAAGAATTCGCGGATCGCTTTGTTGTTATCGCCGAATTGTGAGCGGTGGCATTCATCGAAAATGAAAACCAGGCGCTTATCCCGCAGCGGTTCGAGACGTTCGCGGTATTGCTTCCTGTGGCTTCCATCCAGCGCAAGGCCAAGCTTTTGGATGGTGGTGACGATCACCTTGTCCTTGTAATCCTCCGACAGAAGGCGCCGGACAAGGGTATCAGTGTTTGTGTTTTCCTCAACGCATCCCGGTTGAAAGCGGTTGAACTCCTCACGCGTCTGTTTGTCGAGGTCCTTCCGATCGACGACGAACAGGCATTTTTCAATTTCGGGGTTATCTTTGAGCAGCGTGGACGCCTTGAATGAGGTGAGCGTCTTGCCCGAGCCGGTCGTGTGCCAGATATATCCGTTTCCCCGGTTCTCATGGATGCAGTCCACGATCGCCCTAACCGCATAAACTTGGTACGGACGCATCATCATTAGCTTCCGCTCGTTCTGGATGAGTACCATGTAGCGGCTGATCATCTCGGCCAGCGTGCACTTGGCGAGAAACTGGTCGGCAAATGCGGAAAGGTGCTGTACCTTGCTATTGTCCCTTTTAGCCCATTTATAGATCGGCAGAAATCGTTCTTCGACGTTGAACTGGAAATGCTCGTTATTGTTATTGGCGAAGTACCAAGTCTGACTTCGGTTGCTGACTATGAACACCTGCGTGAAGCAAAGAAGGCTGTTTCCGAAGCCGTTACCTGGATCGTTTCGGTAGTCAATGATCTGCTGCATTGCGCGCCGCGGTGAAACTTGCAGCGATTTCAGTTCGATCTGTACCAACGGCAAGCCATTGATCAACACGATGACATCGTAGCGATGATGGCTACTTTTCGTGTTGATCCGAAGCTGGTTGATCACTTCAAAACTGTTCTTGCACCAGTCCTTAAGATTGACGAGCTGGTAATATAGAGGCGTGCCATCTTCGCGTTCGAACTTTTCGAGGTTGCGCAGTCTTTCTGCGCTAGCAAATACGTCAGGCGCGACGATTTCGTCGAGCAGACGCTCGAACTCTCCATCGGTTAAATTTACCCGATTGAGGGCTTCAAACTTCTGGCGAAAATTGCGTTCTAGCGTTTCGCGATCTCGAATGTCGTCTCGATAGGAGTATTTCAGCCCTACAAGGGTTTTGATAAGCTCATGCTCTATTTCTGTTTCTTTTTTCATTCTGATCGTCGAACTCTGCCGTGCCCGCACCGCTTTTGTGCTTCAAAAACCCTCTTGGACAATTACCGGTCGTGGGCGACGATGTCGAGATGCTGCCGCTCCCACTCCAGCGGGAACGGCTCCAGCACCCGCGCCAGCGTCACCTCCGGCCCCTGTTTCCCGTCCAGGATCGCCTCAACGAAGTCGGGCGCGAGCAGCGTGAGACGCAGGACGCGCGTCATGTAGGACGGCGCGATGCCCTCGCGCTCGGCCAGTTCGGCGATGGTGGCGAACTCCCCCGACTCCAGCATTCGCTTCCACCGGAACCCGCGCGCCAACGCCTTGACCAGCGTGTTGTCTGTCCGCCGCGGTTGCGTGGCGCCTTCCGGAAGCTGCATCTCCTTACGCCCGCCGCGCTTCACGATCCGGAATGGCACGTGGAGCGTGACCGTCTCGGGGATCGGAGCCCGGCGCGTCATGCAGCTTCTCCGATGTCGCCGGCCAGCATCTCGCGGGCTAGACCGCTGAGCCCGTCGACGCGCAGGCGCACGTTGAGCCCGTCAGAGCCGATGTCCACGCGCTCGACCAACAGCGCCACGACGCGCGCCTGTTCGGCAGGGAAGAGTTCGTCCCACAGCGGGTCAAGCTTCTGCAGGGCCGTGCGGGCGTCGGTCTCGGTGATGTCGTCGGCGTGGGTGCGCGCGGCCTTCCACGTGCCCGCCACGATCTCTGGCTGGCGGAACACGGCGCGGAGCTGGTCGATGACGGCCGCCTCGATCTCGCCCGCGGGCACGCGGCCGATGGGGCAGGATCCAGCGCCATGCTTCAGCACTGTCTGGCTGACATAGTAGCGGTACAACCGCCCGCCCTTCCGAGTATGCGTCGGTGAGAACGCGGCGCCATCGGGACCGAACAGCAGCCCCTTCAGCAGCGCGGGCGTGTCGGCGCGCGTGCGCGCGGCGCGCTTCCGGGGGCTCTCCTGCAGGATGGCGTGAACCTTGTCCCACAGCTCGCGGTCGATGATGGCGTGGTGCTCGCCGGGATGGCTGTCGCCCTTGTGGACCGCCTCGCCGATGTAGGCGCGGTTGCTGAGCATCCGATAGACGTATTTCTTGTCGATCGGGTTGCCGCGCGGCGTGCGGATGCCGCGCGCGCCGACCTCTCGCGCCAGTTCCGTGCAGGACCCGATCTCGAGGAAGCGGGCGAAGATCCAGCGCACATGCGCGGCGCATTCCTCATCCACCACCAGCTTCCGGTTCTCGACACGGTAGCCGTAGGGCGGCACCCCACCCATCCACATGCCCTTCTTCCGGCTGGCGGCGACCTTGTCGCGGATGCGCTCGGCCGTGACCTCGCGCTCGAACTGGGCGAAGCTGAGCAGGATGTTCAGCGTCAGCCGTCCCATGGAGGTCGTCGTGTTGAACGACTGCGTGACCGAAACGAAGGTCACCCCGTTCCGGTCGAACACCTCGACCAGCTTGGCAAAATCCGCCAGCGACCGAGAGAGGCGGTCGATCTTGTAGACCACCACCACATCGACCAACCCGTCCTCGATGTCCTCCAGCAGCCGCTTCAGGCCGGGCCGTTCCAGCGTGCCGCCGGAGATGCCGCCGTCGTCATACTGATCGCGGACCAGCACCCAGCCTTCCGACCGCTGACTAGCGATGTACGCCTCGCAGGCCTCACGTTGGGCATGCAGGCTGTTGAACTCCTGCTCCAGCCCTTCCTCTGAGGATTTCCGAGTGTAGATCGCACAGCGCAGCTTGCGGACGACCTTCGATTTCTCGGGCGGCTTCGTCATGTTCGCCCCCTGTGGTTCTTGAGCCCGAAGAACACCCAGCCGTTCCAGCGCGTGCCGGTGATGGCCCGGGCGATGGCGGAAAGCGACTTGTAGGGCCGCCCCTGCCATTCGAAGCCGTCGGCGGTGACGGTGACGATCTGCTCGACGCCCTGCCATTCGCGCAGGAGGCGCGTGCCCGTGATGGGGCGGTCGCGGTCGGCGCGGATGCTGCGCTTCTTCCTGTCGCCGCCGTCCAGTTCTTCGCCCAGCCGCTCAAGCCGCCGGATCGTCTCGGGCTTCAGCCCGCCATAGGCGAGTTCCTGGATGCGATAGGCCAGCCGGCTTTCGAGGTAGCGGCGGTTGAACGGCGGCGGCTCGCTGTCGAACAACTCGCGCCACTGTTGCTTCAGGTCGGGCGTCGGCGTGGTCTTCAGCGCGGCCAGGCGCGCGGGGATGGGATCATGGGTCGTCATGCGGTTCTCCGGTGCGTTGGAGTTGCATGAGGGCATTGGTCGCTGGACAAGTGTAGGCAACTTTCTCCGGTATCGTCAGATACTTCGCCACTTTCCCGCATCCGCAGCCGGACCAGCCCGAGCGCCAGCAGACCGCAGAGCTCGGTGCGGCGCTCGGCGGGCGTCATCAGGTCGGGCGGCAGCGGATTGGGGCGTTTCATGCGGGCCTCGGAGCGGTCGTCTCCTCTGGCCTCTACTCACCGTGATCGCGAACCGTCCCAGCCGATCCCGCGCAGGTTGATGAATCACGCGAAAGAACGTATCAAGAACACTGGTTTTGCAGGAAAGGGGATTCGTCGTGGCCGGCAATTTGAAGAAGTTCGTGAACCCCCGGTTCATCAAGACCATCGATCTCGCCCTGATGAAGCCGCTGCTGGCGCGGCACGAGGGCAAGTACAAGGGCTTCTCCGTCGACCTTCTGGACCAGGAGGAGGATGCCGCCCGCGAGGCGCTGGAAAAGCTACTGACCGGCGCCGAAGACAGCTATCCAGAGGGGCTGCGCGGCGATCTGCACCGCATCGCGGAACTGGGCGATGCCCGCGGCCTTGAGATCATCCAGACGCAGGCCGCCCGTCAGGGCGTCGATCTTTTCCCCGACATGAAGACCGGCGACGAGGACGCGCCGAACAAGGCGCATGATCCCAAGCACATCGCCGTCCGGGTCTTTCTGGAGAATCCTGACCTCTTCGACGCGGCCGCCGACCACATGGCGATGCTCACTGCCGACCGCCTGCATGAATATGCCGGGCGGGAACGTGGCGTCGCGATCGATCTGACGGCGGAGAAGGTCGAGGCGTTCCGGACGGCCGTTGCCGCGCTCTTCCGTGACGCCTTTCTCGGGGACTACTGCCGGGTGGGCGACTACGACGACGATGACGAGATCAACCTCGTGGTCAGCCACGGCTCCATGGTCTCGACCATGCCGGTCGTCGAGGGTCAGGTCGAGCGGGTCATCAGCGTGCGCCAGATTTCTCACGCCGTGCTGCGATACTC
Organism: Paracoccus marinus; assembly: GCF_007018965.1. Lineage (GTDB taxonomy): Bacteria > Pseudomonadota > Alphaproteobacteria > Rhodobacterales > Rhodobacteraceae > Paracoccus > Paracoccus marinus. The sequence goes on along the minus strand of NZ_VJYZ01000028.1, from coordinate 166 downwards.
CGAGAACACCGGCATGTTGCGGCTGGCCCGCATCCGGAAGGCGCATCAGCCCGAGATCGCGGAACTCTTCGCCTCGATCATTCTCGACTGGACTTGCCCGGCTTTTGTGGAGAGCGTTTAGCTCACTTCGCGGGCCTTTCGCTCGAAGGCGATGGGGCTCTGGAAG
>NZ_VJYZ01000027.1 GCF_007018965.1 Paracoccus marinus | reverse complement strand
CCTCCGCCCCATGCCCACCCGCGGAGAATGGACCGATCAGATCAGCAGCGGCAGGAGGAGAGCGCCGTGGCGCTTACACTCATCTGCCATGAGCGCTAGGAGTATGGTGCACGGTTGTGCCGTTCGAGCGAGGTGATGTCCGCCCGCGAGACCTTGCAAGAAGTCGGTCGCCTCAGAAAAGTTCTCCCGAGCCATCGACAGGGATCTCTCCAAAGCCGCAACCTGGCCCTGCCAAAGCTCGACTGGACCGGCTTCCGGTGAAGATTGTCTACGCCGTTACAGCATCAGCTCGCGATTCCGGATCTCTGCCAGAAAGTGCGCGCTCATCTGATCTGTCATGCCTTCAACCTCATGTCGAATACGCTGCTGAGCTGAGTCTCTGTATCGTTCCACCTCGGAGGTGATTGTCGCCAGTTGTCGAGATCGGAGCGCGTTCACCGCCTCATGTTTCTCGAGAGCCGAAAGAGGGATTCTACCGCTGGCCAGCGCATTGTTGGTCGACGACGTTATTGGTTGAAGACAAAAGTCCGCTTCTTCTTCGGACAATTCCTGCCAACCATCCTTGGTCTTCCAGTAACCCTTGCGCATGAATACTGCGGGGGCTGCGATCCTGATCCTGCGCTGGAAGGAACGAAAAAGGGTATGAAGCATGCGTCGATCGGCGGAAAGTGCGGTCTTCTGCACTTCTGTCGGCGCGCTGTTGAGAATCGCCCTTGCCTCGGCCGTCCAGAGCGCGGGGAGCAGCTCATCCGGGAAAGGATCGAACTGCACCACTGTAATGACCACCAGTGGGCCAAGACCCCGTGCCGGATGACCTTCGGGTAGCCTGACGCTCGTCTGCACTACCGGCTTGGCTTTCCCTAAGGCAGTAAGGCCTGCAGCAGCATAGCCCGAAACCAGCGCATCGTGCAGTTCCGAGCCGTGATCGAGGAAACGGAGTGGGCGGCCGGACCGTGTACCATCTGCCCCAAGTTCTCCATCGTCAGTGAAGACGTTTTTCCGGGGCGGTGCAGAGATGTCGGCTCGCCGATAGATGAACGGGACGTGACTTGACATCCAACTTTCGCGGGACGCGCCAGGCAAGGAAAAGGGACTCTCGCCGGCTCGTCCTCGTTCGCCAACTCCATGATACCAGATCGTCTGGCAGGCGTAGCCATCCTCCTTGTCCAAACGCCCACCGGTATCAAAGTCCCTCGATGCCTTGATCGTCTTCAGCCATGCGCCGAGAGCACGTTCTTCCCGTCGAATGGGCGTTTCGTGAGGACGCGCCAAGTCGGACATCATCGCCGGGGCCAGACAGGGTTTCTCTCGCCACACCTCGAAGTCGGCTGCTGCCTGTTGCTGGGTGAAGGGGGATGCCTCTCGGAAGAGAGACGGCAGCCCAATGCCCTTTCCAGCAAGGGGAGTAACCAGAAGAGCTGATTTCTTGCCACTACTCGCCGTTACCTGACAACGCGCACCTCGATCAGTGCTGTCTCACGGCCTTCCTCCCCGTCGCCAATTCCCACCGCCGTACGGCGACGTCGCAATAGACCGGGTCCAGCTCCATCGCGAAGCAGTGTCGCCCGCTACGTTCGGCGGCAACCAGCTGGGTGCCGGAACCGCAGAACGGCTCATAGACAAGATCGCCGGGGGTCGCTGAATGCGGTCAGCACCGCCTCGACCAGCGCCACCGGAAACACCGCCGGGTGTGAGCCCGCCGGGCCGAGCCCGCCCTTGTGGCGCATGATGCGGAAGACGCTGTCCGGGATGCGGTGGCTCTGGATCGCGTTGCCGCTGCCGGTCTTGGCGCGGACAGTGCCGTCGGCTCCGCGCAGCCCACCGCCGCCCAGCGTCTCGCCCGCGTGTTTGGAGGCGACGGGCTTGTTCGGCTTCCGCGGCTGGCGGTTGAAGTGGAAAATGAACTCGTGCGACGGCGCGAGTCGGCCATTCCAGTCGCCCGGCAAGCCCGGACCCTGATCCCACACATACCAGCTGACCTGCCCCCCTCGGGTCCCTCGTTCATAACGAGAGTCTGCGGGTTTGAGATTGGTAGTCGGGTCGGCCGTTCT
>NZ_VJYZ01000026.1 GCF_007018965.1 Paracoccus marinus | reverse complement strand
TCCAGAGCCCCATCGCCTTCGAGCGAAAGGCCCGCGAAGTGAGCTAAACGCTCTCCACAAAAGCCGGGCAAGTCCACTGACTTCCCATCCGAATGGGAAGCGCAACGCGCTTTGTCTTTGACATGCGACTCAGCAAGTTAGCGTCTATCCATGATCTTTCATCTTGGCTAAAGTAGCTCCAACTCGGGGAGGAGCTCACCATGCAAAGCATGTCGGCGCGCGATGCCAAGAACGCCTTTGGGCGGCTGATCGACATGGCGAGGGCGGAGCCTGTTGCCATCGAGAAGTACGGCCGGTCTGTCGTCGTGGTGCTTGCCGTTGAAGAATTCGAGCGACTGACGGCAAAGGCGAAGAAGCAGGCGGCTTCCGGGGCATCGGGCAAACGCCCGGGGCAAGAAGACTGATCAGCACAACAACAGACCGGACAAACCGGCAGGAGACTGAACGACATGGCAAGCCACTCGGACTTGGCGAACTTGATCTGGCAGATCGCGGACCTCCTGCGCGGGCCCTATCGTCCGCCGCAATACGAACGCGTCATGCTGCCGCTTGTCGTTCTGCGCCGCTTCGATTGCGTGCTGGCTGACACCAAGGACCAGGTTCTGGCGGAGTATGCGCGGCGCAAGGGTGGTAAGCTGGAAGACGATGCTCTCGACCGGATGCTGAACAAGGCATCGGGGCACCGCTTCCACAACCGTTCGCCGATGACGTTCCAAACGATGATCGGCGATACCCCCAACTTGGCACGCCACCTCTCGTCATACATCGGCGGCTTCTCGGCTAACGTCCGGCGGATTTTCGACTTCTTCGAGTTCACCAACGAAATCGAGAAGATGGACGAGGCGAACATCCTCTATCTGGTACTGAAGGAATTCCTGAAGGTCGATCTGCATCCCGACCGGGTGAAGAACGATCAGATGGGTCTCGTATTCGAAAACCTCATCCGACGCTTCAATGAACTGGCCAATGAAACCGCGGGCGATCACTTCACGCCGCGCGAGGTGATCCACCTCATGGTCGATCTTCTCTTCATGGATGCCGACGACGTGCTCAGCAAGCCAGGCACCGTCATGCGCATGCTCGACCCGGCGTGCGGCACGGGGGGCATGCTGGCTGAGGCACAGCGCTACATGCGCGATCACCACAAGGAAGCGAAGCTCTACGTCTACGGCCAGGACTACAACAAGCGGGCCTTCGCGACGGCCGCATCCGACATGCTCATGAAGCAGGTTGACCACAACGGCGGCGGAGAGAACGTCCAGTACGGCGACAGCTTCACCGACGACAAATTCGAAGGACAGACTTTCGACTACTTCATCGCCAACCCGCCCTTCGGCGTGGACTGGAAGAAGCAGCAGAAGGAAATCGTCCGCCGCCACGAGAAGGCCCCGCAGGACAGCCCGTGGAGCGCTGGCCTGCCGCGCGTCAACGACGGCTCCTTGCTGTTCCTGCAGCACATGATCTCGAAGTTCGAGGACGTGGATCCCAAGTCGCAGAAGTACGGCTCGCGGGCGGCCATCGTGTTCTCGGGCTCGCCCCTCTTCACCGGAGGCGCGGGCGGTGGCGAAAGCAACATCCGCAAGTGGATCATCGAACGCGACATGCTCGAGGCCATCGTCGCCCTGCCGGAGCAGATGTTCTACAACACCGGGATCGGCACCTACATCTGGGTCGTCACCAACAACAAGCCCGACCATCGCAAGGGCACCATCCAACTGGTCGACGCGCGCGACATCTGGATGCCCATGGGACGCAGCCAAGGCGACAAGCGCCGCAAGATCGGCGCGGGCAAGGCGCCCGAAGGGGATGATCGCCCGGACGAACCCGATCAGATCGCCGAGATCGTACGCCTCTATGGCGGCTACGGGCAGAACGCCAAGTCCAAGATCTTCGACAACGCCGATTTCGGCTACACCCGCGTCACCGTCGAGCGTCCGCTGCGGCTGCGCTACCGGATGACCGTCGAGGACAAGGCCCGCTTCCTCGACGCGGCGCCCCATCTGCTCGATGACATCCAGGCGATCGACCAGGCACTGGGGCGCGATCCGGAACGGGACTGGAACAAGGTCTGGGCCAGCATCGAGAAGCTGTTGAAGAAACGCGAGTCCCGCTGGCGCGCGCCCGAGGTCAGGCTATTCCGCAACGTCTTCACCGAGAAGGATCCGGAGGCCGAAAAAGTCAGTGAAGGCAAGGGATTCGAGGCCGACCCCGACCTGCGCGACTTCGAGAACGTGCCGCTGAAAGAGGATATCGACGCCTACTTCGCGCGCGAGGTTCTGCCGCATGTGCCCGATGCCTGGATGGACCGGAGCAAGGACAAGGTCGGCTACGAGATCAACTTCAATCGCCACTTCTATCAGTTCACGCCGCCCCGCAGGCTGGTCGACATCGACGCAGACCTGAAGAAGGCGGAGGACGAAATCCTGCGGCTCTTGCGGGAGGTGACGGAATGATCGGTGGCGAATGGATTCGAACGCCGCTCCCTAACGACTGGCGGACTGCCCGCCTACGTGACCACGTGCGGATCACAAATGGGTATCCTTTTGACTCGAAGCAGTTCTCGGACTCGGACGGGATGCCACTCGTTAGAATTCGCGACATCTTCAATCGGGAAGCGGAAGTCTTCTTCTCGGGAGAACCGGTTCCAGATGCAATCATCGAAAGCGGTGACATCCTCGTTGGGATGGATGGCGACTTCAATGCAGCAATGTGGCAAGGCGGGAGGGCGCTGCTCAATCAACGGGTATGCAGACTAGAGCCGGGGCCGACTGTTGATCGACGGTTTTTGCTATATCTCCTTCCTGCGCCATTGCGGCTGATCAACGAGTTTACCTATTCCACAACGGTCAAGCACCTTTCATCGTTTGACATCCAGAAAATCCACTTTCCGTTTCCCGATATTTCAACCCAGACAGCAATCGCAGACTACCTCGACAGCGAAACCGCCGACATCGACGCCCTGATTGCTGCCAAGCAAAAGCTGCTTGACCTGATGGCCGAGAAGCGGCGCGCCATCGTGGCCGAGGCCGTCATGCGCGGCCTCGACCCGTCCGCGCCCCTGCGCCAGTCAGGCATCGACTGGCTTGGCGAAATCCCTGAGCATTGGGAGACAGAGCGGTCGCGCTGGCTGTTCAGCGAACGTGACCAGCGATCCCAGACCGGCGAAGAGGAAATGCTAACCGTCTCTCACCTGACAGGCGTCACCCCCCGGTCCGAGAAGGACGTGAACATGTTCGAGGCCGAAAGCACCGCGGGCTACAAGCTGTGCTTCGCCGGGGACCTGGCCATCAACACCCTCTGGGCCTGGATGGGCGCCATGGGCACCGCCCGCGTCGATGGCATCGTCAGCCCCGCCTACAACGTCTACACCCCGGGCCCCCGCCTCCTGCCCGATTACGTCGATGCGTTGGTCCGCATCCCCGTCTTCGCGCAGGAAGTGACCCGCTACTCCAAGGGCGTCTGGTCCTCCCGCCTGCGGCTCTACCCAGAGGGCTTCTTCGAGACCTGGTGGCCCGTGCCGCCGCTCGATGAACAGCAACAGATCGTCGAACACATCAGCACCGAGACCGCCAAGATCGACCGCCTGCGCACTGCGACCGAGAACTCCATCGCCCTGCTGAAAGAACGCCGCGCAGCCCTGATCGCGGCCGCAGTGACCGGCCAACTCGAAATCCCGGAGGCAGCCTAGCCATGCGGATACGCGAGCTAACGATCCAGAACTATCGGGCCTTCGGTGAACCGCAAACTTTCCCGTTCTCACCGAACTTCACCGCCATCGCCGGTATCAACGGTCGTGGCAAGACCTCGCTCCTCGACGGGTTGGCCCTGCTGGCATCGCGCATCCTGCCGCACATCTCGCCTGCGCGCAGCGGCTATCGCACCCTCGGCCCGCTCGACCTCCATGACGGCCATGGACCACTGTCGCTGTCCATGCGGATCAATTGCGGTGATATCCCGATCGAGTTTGGGGTCTCTCTCGACGAAGATGCGAAGGCCCCGAAGGTCACGAAGCTTTCGCCGGCGGTCAAGAAGGCTGCTCGCAACATCTATGGCGACCCGACCCGGGCCGATGATGCTGCGCCGCTGGTCGTCTACTTCACGACGGACCGGGCTGGCTACCGCCTTCCCAAGAAGCTGCCAACTGCGGTGCCACGCGGCCAGGCTGCGGCCTATGCCGGCGCGCTGTTCAACAGAACGGTGAACTTTCGCGATTTCATGGCGCGTTATCACAGCGCGGTCGTGCTTCAGGAAGAAGAGACGCGCCTCAATCCGAACTACCTCGGCGACCGGGCCGTTGGCGCAATATCGGATGCGCTGACGACCTTCCTTGGTGGATTTCGCAACCTTCGTGTCGAGCAAAGGCCACTCCGGCTTCTCATCGACAAGGACGATCAGAGCTTCGACATTTCCCAACTGTCTGACGGCGAGCGCTCTTTTCTCGCCCTGATCTGCGACCTCGGCCGCCGTCTCGCGCTCGCGAACCCCGAGTTGGCCAACCCGCTGCATGGCGCTGGCGTTGTGTTAATCGATGAACTCGAACTGCACCTGCATCCTAAATGGCAACGGGAGGTCCGCGACAAGCTACTTGCGACCTTCCCGAATGTTCAATTCATCGCCACCACGCATTCGCCCTTCATAATCCAATCGATGAAACCGGGTGAATTGATCAACCTGGACCCTGAGGAGTTTGCCGAGTACTCGGACAAGAGTATCGAGGACATTTCCGAGAACGTGATGGGCGTTGATCTTCCTCAGAAGAGCAAGCGGTATCAGGAGATGATGAAGGCTGCTGAGGAGTATTTCACCTTGGTCCGCCAGCCCTCGCCAGATCGGAAGCTCCTTGCATCGGCGGAGTCGCGGCTCAATGAGCTTGACCTGCCCCCCACGCGATCCCTCAGTCTGATGTAGAGTCTGCCCCACCTGAAGGAGCAGACGAATGAGGAAAAGCC
>NZ_VJYZ01000025.1 GCF_007018965.1 Paracoccus marinus | reverse complement strand
CGTCGGCCTGTTCCCGTTTCCCATAGAACACCTCCTGGTTCCTCAGTTGGTGCTCTCCACATTTTCCGGGCAAGTCCATCGAACTCCAGCTCGCCGGCAAGAAGAACGGCCTCCTTGGCCTTGGTGGCGGCCTGATCACGCTCGACCACCGTTTCGGTCAGGGCGAGGGTCAGTAGGTCGAGTGTGGCGGCGAGTTCCTCAGATCTCGGGTCCTGCGACGCAGACACTGCGGCAGCGCGCGCGTCCATCGTACGGCGCAGAGTGGCCTGGGCCGCCTGCAACTCGCTCTCCATCTCGCGGCGGCGGGTCTCGAGCGCAAGCAGGTCGCTCTGCATCGACGACATCTGCACCGTGGCCGCTGCAAACCGCTCTTGGGCCGCGAGTGCTTCCATCGCCTGCTGGTCGCGCTCCCCGCCGAGTGCGAGAGCGCGGTCCTCAAAGAGCGCCTGCTCTCGCTTGGCCTGCTCGCGCATGGTTAGGAAGTCGATGGAGTTCATGATCAGGACTGACGTGACCGTCAGGCACCACGCCACCAGAAACGCTCCACCAGCCCAGGCGAGGGCCTGCCTTCCGGGGCTCAGGCGAACGAACCGGACATGGTCGCCGGACCGGATGAACAATCTTCGCTCCGGAAGGACGCAACCCACAAGCGTGCGTAGTCCTCGGATTGGTCGAAGGGTCAAATGTCGTCGTCCCACGTTGACGCGGCCTTGCCCGCCGTCCGCGTGTCCGCTTAGTTGGGAGGCGCTCGCCTCGCAACCACCCACGTCCTTCCGGTCAGCCGACAAGAGCCGAAGACGCACAAATCGGCGGAAGGCTGCCTGCGGACCTGTAAAAGGAACCCGGTTGCCACGGGTGCAACTAGCCCCGTAGCCGGTCGCCATGACTCAGCGATCGCCCTTCCGCTACTTCAAGACCTCGCCCGAGAGCCGTAACGCCACCGTCCCGCGAGGGGAAGGAGGTCGAAGCCGGGGAACTCTCGCGCTTGCGCGTCATTCGTTGTGGAAGCGGGGCCCATCGACGTCAAAGCACAATCTGAAGGAGATCGCCTGGAATTCGCACTAATGAATCAACGTGTTAAAGGGCAGAGAAGGTTCGACGGCAGGCCCATCCCCTCCGCCACTCGCCCCCGCGAAAGCGTTCTCCCGATCCGGCTGCGGCCGGATTTTTCCGTTGTTTTCGAGGGTTATGCGGGTGAGGCTGAGCACTGGCCGTGGCGCCAGGTGGCCTGGAAGCGGTCTCTCAGGGTCGATATTCTCCGGACCTGATGACTGCGCCAGTTTGGTGAATTATTCACAAGACATTGAATTTACAGAGGTTAATCTCCTGCCTGCTGAACACTTCGATTTCAGGGACAATCGAACCTTTGGTCGAATTACGAAGTGGCTGGGCTGTCCCTTCGACCCTCGAGTGGGACTTGTATGGTGACGCCCGATCATCGAGAAACCCCTGACCGTTTTCCGGCCAAGCGGTGCTTCTCATGTTCACGCCAACGGGGCACATGCGCTGTCATCAGCGCCTTGAAGACTTTGCCATGGTTGGGAACCCGTAGATGCAGCAACTCGTGTGCGATCACGAAGTCCTGAAAGCACTTCTCCTGATCGGCCAGGTCCTCGGCAAGTGTGATGATACCGCCGGTTGAGCATGATCCCCACTTGCGCGTCATGCGCTGGATTCGAACAATGCGCGGTGTCGCCTTCAGACGCTCACACCAGTAGTCGACCCGGGCACGGAGAGAGGCGCGTCGGTCTTCAGGACTCGGCATCGTGATCGCCGTCGAGCAGGATCGCCAGCACCAGATCTACAACCCGGCCGCGATCCTCTTTGCCAAGTCCGAGAAGCGGGCGATAAAGGGTGGCGCGCAGCTTCCGACGCTCGTCGTCATTGACTCTGGCGTTCGGGAAGCGATGCATCTCGGTTTGGGGATTGCCGCAACGAGACCGTCATAACGGGCGAGCGCGGCATTTGCCGGACCGATCAGTGGCACGAGGCGCGGCCAGTCCAACTGCTCGGGCGGAGGCGGGAACTGGCCCAGATGATAATGGACCGGTCCGGTCATGTCGCACCCGTCCTGCGATGTGCCGGCATGTCGGCGACGATGATCTGTTGGGTCTGCTGGTCGAAGCAGTAGTAAACCCTCAGGCAGCGCTGCGGATCGCGGGTGTTACCGCCATTCTTGATGTGCCACTCGGCCGAGAACCTGCGGCTGTTCCAGTCGAAATCGAACTCGTCAGCGCCGCAGGGAGCGTTCTGAGCCCCATCGAAGATGGGGATATTGGCAAGCGCTCCGCCGCCATTGCGGAAACGGTCGCGGCCCTCGGTGGCAAGCCACAGGAGGCTTCTCGCCGCGGTCTCGACATCCTGAAACAGCGGCTTGCGCGTGCCCCGATGCGCGTTGGGGGTCAGGACCAGCCGGCCAGCGAGGTTTTCGTCGCACCAGTTAGCAAGCTCCGACCAGTCTGCAGGCAGCTGGATCTCCTGATCGGGATCGTCACCCTTTGACTTCAGCTGATCGGTGAGCTGCTGGATCCGGTACGCCGATTTCTGAGCCTGCGCTTCCGCAATCTCGGCACGTTCGCTGCGCCGCCGAAGACAGAGAGGCGCTTGCCCAGCCTCTCGGTCAGTCGCCAGGCGGCATCAGGACGGGCCACGGCAACATGCGCCAGCCCTGTCAGCACACCGGCGAGCTTCTCGGCATTGATGTACGGGGCGGATGCGCCGTCCGCCAGTGTCAACACGATGGTCGGCAGAAAGCGGCCGGGATTGGTGAGATGCTCGATCAGCGTTTCGGCATCTTCGCCGTCGACGTACATCGCTGGAGTTGCAGATGCTGCCTGCGAGCCAACCACCAGACCGCACTGCTCCGCGACCTGCTGCACGAAACCCGGCACCGCCGGATCGATGGAGAAGTCCTCCTCTGGCGTGGCGACCAGAAGGCGGGTGCTGAACTGAGCGGGCTTGCCCGGTACATGGCCAAGGACGACTTCGGTCGTCCACGCCCGGCCCGGCACGGTTTTGTCGGGGTCGTGGACGCGGAAGGCCCAGAGGTCGGACGCTCCGACGCGGAGCCGGATGGCGGACGGGTCGCGACCGGGCAGCGGCACCTCGAAGTTCTCGCCGTCCCAGGCCTCGCGCGGAAGGCGCTGTCCCGCCCGGCGCTGAGCCCAGCGCAGCACCTCGCCAGCGGCCTTGCGCGCGACTGCATCGGGGTCTTCGCCCGGCATCCATCCGGCGACGCGCAGCACCTCGTGTTCGCGAACGATGCGCGGCATACGGCTCGCGACGTGCGACAGAGCCTCGGTCATGCTGTTGCTCATGCAGCCACCTCGGGGATCTGTTTCGCTGCGGGGACCGGACCCGAGGACAGCGCCGAAAGGTCCACGTCGGACACGCGGATTGCGCCGGTCATCAGCTTGTGCAGCAGCGCCTTGAAGAGCTCGTCGAGCACGGCGCGCTTGCGGCGGTGCAGGTCGATCTTCCGGTCGATGGCGTCGGGGATGGCGACGATCTCTTGCTGCTCATCGAGGGTGGGCAGCGGGAAAGGGACAGTCCGGAGTTTGCTTGCATTGATATTGGCTTGCCCGACCGCGCGACTGGCTAGTTTCTTTATCTCAGCCTGTGTTTGCGGCCAGTTCATGAAGTAATTCAGATACGTCGGCATACACTGCGCATCGTCGAGTGAAACCCTTACGAGGTAGGACGCGAAAACAGCGTCGCGTGATTCCTCGACCATCGCCATACGGCCAACAAGCTCGATGCTGTTGGTTCGATTGAAGAGCAGATCACCAGGTTGAAGACGGAAAGTACTGAATGTTGCGTCATCCAGATCAACAAACTGGAGGTTTCGGTAGTGAACCTTCCCGTCCTCTTGGCAATTCATACGCAATATTGGGTAGGCCCCCGAAGGCTGCCCACGAACAGAAAGACCATACTGCGTGTTCTTGGCGACACTACCAATGGTAACCACATCCCAACTCTCCGGCACCGGGCCGATTTCTGTTTCCTTCTGAGCCTCGCCCCGCAAACCTGTCGTGAACAGCGCCCGCATCGCTGCGCTCTTGAGGTCCTGGGAGAGACTGGTGCTGCGGTCATGCAACTTCATCGCGTCCCGCACGCGCGCGAGCGCACGAACGATGTCGCGCTGTTCGTGAATTTCGGGGTGCGGCACGTCAAGCGCGGCAAGGCGGTTCCGCGACAGGTTCGGAATCGTGGTCTTGTTCCCCGCGCCCTCGAAGATGCCCAGTTGGGTGAAGCCGCATTGCAGGAAGTAGACGTAGAACCGGGGATCGACGTCGTCCGCCAACGGGCGGAGGCGGTGCAGGTGGTTCTGGAACGACATGACATCTTGCTCACCGTTCCAGATGGCGGCGCGGCCGATCTCGCCGCCCTCGCACACCAAGAGGTCGCCCGGACGTAGCAGCTTCCCGCTCAGTTCGCGCGGAGGGATCGCCATTTCGTCGACCTTAGTCAGGTCGATCTCGTCCCACAGCACGTTGGATGTCCGCAGGAACGGTGTCTTTTCGGCACCGTCGCGGGCAGCCGCCGACATTGTCTTGCCCGCGCCGATCTCGAACAGTTCGCCCAAGGGGCGAAGGGGCCATGCCTCGTTGGTCACAGCCGAACCAGCATCTTCGCGAGCGACGCGTCGATGTCCCTGGTTTGGTCATCCAGCTTCAGCAGTTCGGCGACGATATCTTTGATCGGCCGCTGTGCGATATCGTCCGCTTGGGAAACCCAGCGACCGGGGCTGAGGTTGTAGTCCGATTCCGCCGCCTGCTCGCGCGTAATGACCGCGATCTCGCCTTCCACAGCCTCACCCTTCAGATAGGCAGCGGCGAGCGGGCGGATATCGTCTTCTGAAATGAAGTTCTTCGGACGTCCCTTCTGCACGCGGCGAGACGCGTTCAAGAGGACGATCTTGTCCTTGCGCACAGCGGGTTTACGCCTTGAGAGGACGACAATCACGCCGGCCGCGCTGGTGTTGTAGAACAGGTTGTCGGGCAACAGGATAACGCCGTCGATCAGGTCGCGATCGACGAACCACTTGCGGATGTTTCGCTCCTTGTCCTCGTTCTTGCTCCCCGATCCGCGGGTCACCGCGCCGGTATCGAGGACGACCGCCGCCCGCCCACGGTCGCCAAGGCAGGCCATCGTGTGCTGGAGCCAGGCCCAATCGCCCTTGCCCGTGGTCGCGCCGCCCTGCGTCCTGAACCGGTCAAACGGGTCATCTGCGAAGATGTCGGGGTTGAACGGCTGGTTCCACATCGGGTTGGCGACGACGATATCGTAGGTGCGGATCTTGCTGTCCGGCGTCTTGAACTTCGGATTGATCATCGTGTCGCCGCGCGCCATCTCGACGCTCATGTCGTGGATGATCGCGTTCATCTGGGCGACGGCGTAGCTCTCGGCCGTCAGCTCCTGGCCGTAGAGCTTGAGGGGAACCTTGCTGGTAGGGTCAAGCTCGCGCGCGACCAGCTGCAGCTTCACCAGAAGCCCGGCCGAGCCACAGGCATAGTCGTGGCATTCCTCGCCCGGCCGGGGGCGCATGATATGCGCCATCAGAAAGCCGACCTCGGTCGGCGTGAAGAACTCGCCAGCGCTCTGGCCCGAGCCCTCCGCGAACTTCCGCAGCAGATACTCGTAGGCGCGGCCGAGGAAATCGGGCTGCACGTCGGCGAGGCCCAGCCGATAGCGCGAGTCGGAGAAGGTCTCGACCACCTCGCGCAGCTTGGCCGGATTGATGTCTCGCTCGCCGTTCCGCTCCGCAGCGAAGTCGACCACGTCGATGACGCCGGACAGGGACGGGTTCTGCCGCACAACGGCGCGCACCGCCTTGGTCAGGTGCTCTCCGATATCCTTCGGGCGGGTGGGGCGGCCTTGGTCATCGTTGGGCCATTCATAGGGCTGCCGACCGCTGATCACGGCCCATCTCGCCTCGGGCGGCAGATAGAACCGGAGGAGTTCGTGGTCGTCCTCGGCAATCTCGAGGGCGGTGTCCCGGTCGCCGTACTCCTCAGCAAGGCGCGCGATCTCGTCGTCGAACACGTCGGACAGTCGCTTCAGGAAGAGCAGCGGCAGAAGGTAGTCCTTGAACTTGGCTGCGTCCTTCTCGCCCCGGATCGAGCAGGCGGCATCCCAGAGCATCTGCTCCATGGACTTCGTGGACGGAGTGGTCGAACGTGTTCCTACCCGGCGGCGCGTCACCTTTTCGGCGGCGGCGATGTCGTCGGATCCTGCTTCCGCCATGTCCACCCCAGCCTCTTCGGCGAGAGCGGCAATGGTGGCGCGGGCGGCCTTCTGGGGCAGGTTGGCGCCGCCTTCCCAGCGGTTGACCGTGGCGAAAGATACGCCGAGCCGCTCAGCAAGCTGCTCCTGCGTAAGATCGAGCTCTGCGCGGATGGCGCGCAGCGTGGCGGCAATGGCGTGTGATTGTGTCATGTTTGTTATGTATGCTATATCGCATGGCGGGTCAATCCCCCGGAATGTACCTCGCCGCAGAGCGGTTCGGAGGCAATTCAGCCTGTCGAAGCAACGAACCCTGCGCCGCCCATTCTAGCGAGAGCGGCTCCAACACCCGCGCCAACGTCACCTCCGGCCCCTGCTTCCCGTCCAGGATCGCCTCGACGATGTCGGGCGAAAGCAGCGTCAGGCGCAGGACCCGGGTCATGTAGGAGGGCGCGATGCCCTCCCTTTCGGCCAGTTCGGCGATGGTGGCGAACTCGCCGGACTCGAGCATCCTCTTCCAGCGGAAAGCACGGGCCAGCGCCTTGACGAGTGTGCTGTCCGTCCGGCGCGACAGCATCGCGCCATCCGGCAATTGCATCTCTTTCCGTCGCGGCGACGGTGCTGCGGAACGTCGAGCGCGACCTGCTGCGTGGCGCGCGCCGAGAAACCGCCCGACAGCAATCCTGCACGTCGCTGGAGCCGGACTGGCTGGAGGCGCCGCCCTCATGGGCGGAGCAACTGCGTCTGCGTGCGGAACTGCGGCGCGATCTCGTCGCAGTCATCGGCAGGGACGCGGATCTGGTTCTCGGCGTGGCGCTGGATGGCGCCAGCCAGCTTGAGATGGGCAAGGTACTTGACCTGTCGGAACCCGCGGCCCGAAAACGGTATCAGCGCGCCGTGGTGGCGCTGCGGCAGCATCATGGGCCAGGAGGGATCGGGTCCCACGGATCGACGACGTCCAAGCCCATGGCGACGAACGGCGCGACATCGCGGGTGGCGAGGGGATAGCCGTTCGCCGCAGCGATGGCGGCGATCGCGCCGTCCGGGAAGCTCACCGTCCGCCCGTGCCGCTCCGCCAGCGCGACGAGCGCGCCAAAGGCATTCGCGGCGGCTGCGTCGAACCCCAGGACCCTGCCGGGAAAGACCTCCGTCAGCATCCGCTCGAGCCGAAGCTCGAAATCATCCCGGCGGCGGCCGGGCTCGAGCTGCGCCATGCCGAACCGCAGTTCGGCCAGGCTGACGGTGGTCAGGTGCAGGGTACTCAGCTCCTGGCGGTTGAGCCAGTCGATCACCCGGGACTCGGGGACCGGCTTCATCGTCTCCGAGACGACGTTCGTATCGAGGATGATCATTCGAAGCGGGCCGGCTCCACGGGGGTGGGGTCGCGCTCGAGCGTGAGGACGCTGGTCTCGGCACCGGACCAGATGCCGCGCATCAGATCGCCTGCACGTGGCCGGCCCTCGCGCAGAACCGCGCGAGCGATGATCTCGCGCAGCTCGGCCTCGGCGCTCCGGCCATGGGCGGCTGCCTGCGCCTTCAGGGCGCGATGCACCTCGTCCGGGATCTGTCGCACGACGATCTGGGCCACGGCCGCCTCCATCGATATCACACCCTGCAATAGATATCACATATTATTCCCGTCCTCAATGTCCCGATCGGCGTGCGGGGGTGGCTTTTGACCAGGTGAAGCCCCTGTTCACGAGCCTGATCGATGACGCTGCCGCCGGTTCCGCCGCCCGATCTCCTCAAACGCCTGCCGGGATATTACCGGCGTTGGGAACTGACCGAACTGGTCATCCCGGATCGGTACTACTTCTTCGAGGCAGCGGGCCTGCACGGCGACGGTGAGCCGCTGTTTGCGGTTTATGTCCAGCCCGCCGATCTGGCGCCGGGCGAAGGGCGGCTGCAATGAGCGCGCCCGGCATCGATCGCGACCAGATCGCGCTGTTTGTCGACGTGGTCTTTTCCTGGTGCGACGGCCTGATCCCGCTGCGCGGCCTGCCCGAGAAGGGCGTGACGCCGGGGCCGCCGAACGACCTGCGCTGGATCCCGGCAGACGCGGGGGCGCCCGAGATCATGGCCACAGCGGCAGAGGCCGCCGCTTCGG
Source organism: Paracoccus marinus (assembly GCF_007018965.1). Taxonomy (GTDB): domain Bacteria; phylum Pseudomonadota; class Alphaproteobacteria; order Rhodobacterales; family Rhodobacteraceae; genus Paracoccus; species Paracoccus marinus. The sequence goes on along the minus strand of NZ_VJYZ01000025.1, from coordinate 76,068 downwards.
TCGGCCGTGCGATCTATGTGATCCCCGGCACGGTCGGACACAACGGCGAGGCCCGCGCCGAGCATGTCCGGCAGATGCAGGCGCTGGTCGTCGATCTCGACGAGGGCGACATCTCCGCCAAGCGGGACCACCTGATCCGCAACCTCGGCCCGGCGACGCTGACCATCGAGAGCGGCGGGTTGACGGAGGCGGGACAGCCCAAGCTGCATCTGTGGTGGAAGCTGACCGAACCGGCCGAGGGCGAGGACCTGGCCCGGCTCTGCCAGCTGCGGGCGACGATGGCGCTGAAGGTCGGCGGTGACGACAGCTTCGGCTCCGCTCACCAGCCGATCCGGGTGCCCGGGACGACCCATGGTAAATATGGACGGACGGCGCAGGTCCGGATCGTCGACCAGCAGCCCATCGAGGTCGATCTGACCGAGTTCGAGGCGCGCGTCGCGGCCATGCCCGCGTTCAACCCGGAGCCCTCAAGCTCAACGTGGTTTGACTTCAACGCCGGTAGCAAACCCGCAGTCGATGACGTCCTGACCACGCCGGTGCGCGAGGGGGCGCAGGATGACTGGACCCGGTTCCACGGGGCCAGCGCCGCGATCGGCTATTACCTCCGCCAAGCCCACGAAGGCCGCCTGAGCCTCGACGAGGTCTGGGAGGCGATCTGCGGCTACAACGCCGCGATGCTGCGGCCGCCGTGGCCGGAGGATCGGCTCAAGGCCGAGACGCGCCGGCTGTGGCAGCGTCATCTCGAACGCAACGGACCTGCGCAGCCGCCGCGGCAGGAGTCGCATACAGCCCCGCTCGCCTGCTTCAGCCTCGGCCAGCTGCTCGATGACCGCAGCGCGCTGCCCGACGACATAATCGCGCCGCGCGTGCTGACCCCGGGCGGGCTGCTCGTCCTCGGCGGCGCGCCCAAGGTCGGCAAGAGCGACTTCCTGATCTCCTGGCTCGTGCACATGGCTGCCGGCGTGCCGTTCCTCGGCTTCACGCCGCCACGGCCGCTGCGGGTATTCTACCTGCAGGCCGAGCTGCAGTATCACTACCTGCGCGAGCGCCTCCACCAGATCGGCCTGCCGTCCGAAGTCCTTGTTGCCGCGCGTGACGGCTTCGTCGCCACCCCGCGGCTGAAGCTGCTGCTCGACCAAGGTGGCGTCACCCGCGTGCTGGAGGCGATCCGGAGCGCCTTTCCCGAGAGCCCGCCCGATATCATCTGCATCGATCCGATCCGGAACGTCTTCGACGGCGGGCCGACGGGGCCGAACGGCAGCAGCGCCGGCGAGAACGACAACAGCGCGATGATGTTCTTCCTGCGGGAGCGCGTCGAGGCGCTGCAGGCGGCGGTCAATCCCGATGCCGGTGTCATCCTCGTCCACCACACGAAGAAGCTCTCGAAGCAGCAGGTGAAGGACGATCCCTTCCTGGCCCTCTCCGGCGCCAGCGCGCTCCGGGGTTACTACACCACGGGCCTGATCCTGCACCGCCCGGACGAGGACAGCACCGCCGTCGCCTCGAGATCGAACTGCGCAACGGCCCGGCGCTCGAGCCGAAGCTGGTCGACAAGATCGGTGGGACGTGGGTGGAGATCGACAACCGCTTCGAGCGCTTGGTCGGCAAGGAGGCTGGCGCCAGGCAGGATGCCGAACGGCTTCGCAAGCATGATGTCATTCTCGGCCTGCTGTTCGACGAGGCCGCCGAGCAGCGGCTCTACACGTCGACGCAGTTCGCTGAGGCCTTCGAGAACCGCGGCGGCCTGGGCAGCCGTTACACCATCCGCGAACGGATCGGGGTGCTCGCGACCAAGGGACTGATCAAGTTCCGCCGGGAGTTCGCCGATCAGGGCTTCCCGCCGACGCGGTCACACTACGGCTATCTCTGCGTCGAAGGGATGCGCTTCGGGGTCGACGAGCAGGTCGATCCGGAGACCGGAGAAGTGACCGGACAAGGGCTGCCGGTCCAGCCGAGCCATTACAAATGCGCCCACTCGGGCATGGTGCTGGAGGTCGAGAACCCTGCGGTCTGGGTCCATCCGGAGGGGCCCGATGTCTGACTTCGTCATCATGACAAAGCCCGTTGTCATCCTCATACCCCTGTCATGCCTCAACGAAATCAATGGCTTGCGCATGAGGATGACAAAGTCCGCTGTCATCCCCCTCTGTCATCTGGATCGCCTTTTTCCCGTTATTTATCAATCACCTGGCCGCGGTCGGATGAGGAAGGGGGAGAGCCCCCATACTACGTATGGGACCGCCCGCCGTCAGGCGGGGCGGCCCATACGCTGCGTCCGTGCCCGCGGCCCGCCGTCACCCCTTGTCTCTGCCTCACCCGACCACAGCGCCAGAACGACAGGAGATGACGATGGCCTGCAAGACGATGACGATGATGCGCTTTACGCCGCGCGGCTATGGCGGCACCCGCCGCGACCCCGATCAGGTCCGGCGCGATGGCTGGCACGAGCTGGGGCTGCTGGCGGTCTCGGTGGATGATCCGCGGCTGACCTGGCCCGAGCGGGAGATGGTCGTGCAGCTGGGCCGCAAGCTCTACGGAGCCCGGGCCGAGGGAGGACGCGGCAATGGCTGAGCGCGACTGGACCGCGGACGACGTTGCGGATCACTTCGCCTAGGCGTTCCGCACTCTGCGCAGGCTGCCTTCCGCTGCCCCGCGCGGCCACGGCAGCCACTGGCCGCAGATCCTGCGCAGTGCCCGCGAGATCGCTGCGATGGAGCCCGAGCCGATGCGGGTCTGGCCCTCGGCGGCGGCTATCACCCGGCTCGAGCAGGCCTTCGGCTGGGTGCTCTGGATCGAGGAGCCCGATCGCAAACTTGTCTGGTCCCGCGCCGCGCGGGTGCCGTGGAAGGTGATCGCCGGCGAGATGGGTTGCGACCGGACCACGGCGTGGCGGCGCTGGCAGCTGGCGCTCACGAAGATCGCCGCGCGGCTGAATGCGTGAACGTGTTCAGAGTGTTGCAACACATTCGTGTTCGACACCTGCAACAGATCCGTGCTACAAGCAGGGCATGATCGGGAGAAGAGCGCCAGGAGCGCCACCCGGTCCTTCCACCCGCCGATCTGTGACCACATCGCGAGGCACCATGCCGCAGCGCCCGCCCATCCATCGCCCGGTGGGGCGCCGCGACAAGCGCGAACGTGACCGCGACACTGACCGCCGACGTGATCCGGTGATCCGTGCGCTCTATCGCTCGGCCCGGTGGCTCGCGGAACGGCGGCTGTTTCTGGCCCGCCACCCGCTCTGCGCCGAGTGCCAGCGCCGAGACCGACTGACCCCGGCCAACACAGTGGACCATGTCGTCCCGCATCGGGGCGATCCCGAGCGGTTCTGGGACCAGGACGGATGGCAGCCGCTCTGTGCGTCCTGTCACAGCCGCAAGACCGCTGCCGAGGATGGCGGCTTCGGCAATCGGCGGACCGGGCGCGAGTCCTCCGGCTGACCCGGGGGGAGGTCAAATCTCCGGGCGGTTCGACGTCAGGACCGCGCGCCAAGCTTTCTGCATCCGTGGCCAAAATGGCGAGGGGGGGTGCAGCCACGAAAATCGAAGGAAACCGCCCTTGTCCGATCATCCGCTCACCGTTGAATACCGCCCGCTCGACAGCCTCGTGCCCTACGCGCGGAATGCCCGTACTCACTCCGAGGCGCAGGTGGCCGAGATCGCGGGCTCGATCCGGGAGTTCGGCTTCACCAACCCGGTGCTGATCGCCGAGGACGGCACGCTGATCGCCGGTCATGGGCGGGTGCTGGCGGCGCGACTGCTCGGCATGGATACCGTGCCGACGATCACCCTGACCGGGCTCAGCGACAACCAGCGGCGGGCACTGGTGCTGGCGGACAACCGCATCGCGCTCAACGCCGGTTGGGACGAGGCGCTGCTGTCGCTGGAGCTCACAGATTTGAAGGAGGCCGGGTTCGATCTCGGTATCCTGGGCTTTGAGGATGGTGAGCTGGACCGGCTGCTGGCCGGGACCGAGGGGGAAGAGGAAGGTTCGACCCCGCCGGTCGTTATCCCCGAGCCGCCGCGCAACCCGGTCTCGCGCACCGGCGATCTGTGGATCCTCGGCGACCATCGGCTGCTCTGCGGGGACGCGACGTCCCACGACGACGTCCGCCGGCTGATGAACGGCGAGCGGGCGGTGCTGTTCGCGACCGACCCGCCGTATCTGGTGGACTACGACGGCAGCAACCACCCGACCCGCAACAAGGACTGGTCGCAGTCCTATGGCACGACCTGGGACGACAGCAGCCAAGGCGCCGAGCTTTACGACAACTTCATCGCCGCCGCGGTGGCCGAGGCCATCACCGAGGATGCCGCGTGGTACTGCTGGCACGCCTCGCGCAGGCAGGCGATGCTCGAGGCATGCTGGGAGAAGGCCGGCGCCTTCGTCCACCAGCAGATCATCTGGGTGAAGGACCGCGGTGTTCTCACCCGGTCGCATTACCTGTGGAAGCACGAGCCCTGCTTCATGGGCTGGCGCCGCCCGAACCGCCCGCCGAAGGTGGCGGAGCAGACGCTGCCCTCGACCTGGGAGATGCCCAGCTTCGCCAGGGACGAACGGCCCGATCACCCGACGCCGAAACCACTCGACGCCTTCGGCATCCCGATGCGCCAGCACGTGGCGCGCGGCGGGCTCTGCTACGAGCCGTTCTCGGGCTCCGGTTCGCAGATCATGGCCGGCGAGGCCAACGACCGGCGCGTCTTCGCGATGGAGATCAGCCCGGCCTATGTCGATGTCGCCGTCGAGCGCTGGCAGGCCGAGACCGGCAAGGATGCGATCCTCGATGGCGACGGCCGGACCTTCGCCGAGGTGACGGTCGAGCGCCTCGGCGCGATACATCAGAACGAGGGGTTCGCCGCATGAGTCAGTCACGCACCATGTCGCTGGTCGAGTCGCTGGCCAACGTGATCGTCGGCTATGGCGTGGCCGTTGTCACGCAGATCCTGATCTTCCCGCAGTTCGGCTGGAATCCGACTCTGGCGCAGAACATGAGGATCGGGGCGGTGTTCACGGCGGTGAGCCTCGCTCGATCGTTCACCTTGCGGCGGTTGTTTGAACGGTTGGGGAGGTAGTAGGTCGCTGTCCTTCCCAACGCTCAGTCCGCACTGACCAGCCGCGACAGGTACCACTGTGTTCCATCGGGGGCGCGAACGCTGCCGCGACGATCTCCATCGCCCTTTTCCGTCATGGCCTCGATCACCTTGGCACCGTTTGCAACCGCACGATCAAACGCAGCATTCGGTCCTCATCACCACGAGGTATCAGGCGGCACCGTCGACAAGTTCCAGCGCACCATCCGCCAAGGGCCTCTGCAGTAAACGTGCCTCGCTCCAGGGCGCGGCCATCCACGTCAGCCACTCGGCAGGCTCGGTCAGGATCACCGGCATCGCCTTGGGGTGGACCGCTGCGACCTCAGCATTCGGGGCGGTGGTGAGGAACGCGAAAAGGTCGTCCGTGGTCGGACCATCCTTGACCTTGCGAACCGAGGTCCAACCCGGGACATGGATGCCGGCGAATGCGACGGACCGTCCGTCCGCTGGCGCGAACCACTGGTTACCCTGTCCCTTGCCCATCGGCTCCGCGAAGGCGGTGAGTGGAACGAGGCAGCGGTGTGGCGGCCCGAGCCAACGGCGCCAGTGAGGCGAGCCGGTGTTGCGGACGTTGGTGACCCCAGGGTCACGGGCGGTCTTCAGGACCGAGGGCGGTGATGGCAGTCCCCATCGGGTCCTGACCAATTCGCGCTCGCCGTCCAGGCCGATCCGAACGATCGGCGCCATTTGGTCGGGGTAAATCTCCGGCTGGGCAGGAAGGTTGCCGAGCTTGTCCACGGCGGCAAATAGCTGCCGCATCGCCTCTTGGGCACGAGTCTGGCTGTAGAGATTGCACATGCCCACGAGATGGCGTGTCCAGCTGCCACTCGCAATGCGGAAAGAGGGACATCAGGATCATGGCCGGCCGCAAGCCCCTTCCCACGCAGCTGAAGCTGGTGAAAGGCACGGCCCGGCCGCACCGGATGAACCCCGCCGAGCCGCAGCCCGTCGTGGCGGTGCCGCCGGCTCCCGATCACCTCGACGATGCGGCCGCCGGGAAGTTCACCGAACTGGCCGAGCTTCTGGCCCGGCACGGGGTGATGACCGAACTCGATGCGGGGGCGCTCGCCCGTTATGTGGTGATCTGGCGCCGCTGGCTCGAAGCTGAAGCGGAGGTCAAGCGCCGCGGCCCGGTGGTGAAGACGGTGGGCGGCAATATCATCCAGAACCCGTTCCTGGCGGTGGCGAACAAGTGCCTGGCGCAGATGGGCCAGATCGAGAGCGAGTTCGGGCTGACGCCCTCGAGCCGGACCCGCATCCGCATGGCGGCGCCGGTGGAGACCCGCGATCCGTTCGAGGACTTTCTGAACCGTGGCACCCGCGCGTAAATCTGGCTCGACTCGGAATGCTCCGGCCTGCCCGGTGACGGCATGGGCGAAGCAGGTAGTAGCCGGCAAGGTTGTGGCCGGTCACCTGACGCGCCTGGCCTGCCAGCGCCACCTGGACGATCTGAAGACCGGCCCATCCCGCGGCCTGGTCTGGGACGCTGCGGCCGCGCTGCACGCGATCGAGTTCTTCAGCCACCTGCGGCATTCGACGGGCGAATGGGCGGGGCAGCCCTTCGATCTGCAGCCATGGCAGCAATTCGTGGTCGGATCCGTCTTTGGCTGGAAACGGGCGGATGGGCTGCGGCGGTTCCGAACGGCTTATGTCGAAGTCGCCCGCAAGAACGGCAAATCGGCCCTGCTGGCCGGGATCGCGCTCTACGCACTGGTGGCGGATGGCGAGGCCGGGGCGCATGTCTATGCCGCCGCGACCACGCGCGATCAGGCCCGGATCGTCTTCGGCGAGGCCGAGCGGATGGTGGCGGCAAGCCCGGCGCTTTCGGCCCGGGTCACCCGCACCGTCAACAACCTCGCGGTCCTGCCCACCGCCTCGTGGTTCCGGCCGCTCTCGGCCGACGCCAGCAAGATGGACGGGCTGAACGTGCACTTCGCCGCGGTGGACGAGGTGCACGAGCACCCCGGACCCGAGATCATCCAGAAGCTCAACACCGCAACCGGCGCGCGGCGCCAGCCGCTGATCGTCGAGATCACCACCGCCGGCCACGACCGCCACTCTGTCTGTCGCCAGCATCACGAGTTCTCGGTCAAGGTGCTCGAGGGGACGCTGCCGGAGGAGACGGCGGATCCGTGGTTTGCCTTCATCGCCACCATCGACGCCGGCGACGACTGGACTGACCCGAAGGTATGGGGGAAGGCCAATCCGAGCCTCGGGGTGACGGTGAAGATCGACGATCTGAAGCGCCAGATCGATGAGGCGCGCGAGATGCCGGCGCAGCAGAACGCCATCCGGCGCTTGCGGTTGAACGAATGGACCGAACAGGTCACCCGCTGGCTCGACATGGAGGTCTGGGCGGAGGGTGGACTGCCAGCAACCACCAGCGGAGCCGATGTTGCAGCCGAGCTCCACCGGCTAGAGCAACTGCTCGCGGGGCACGAATGCTATGGCGGGCTGGACCTGGCCCGGGTCAACGACCTCTCGGCCTTTGTGCTGCTGTTTCCGCCGACGCGGGATCCGGCGCTCGGGAGTCTCGCGGACAAGTGGGTCGTGCTCAGCCGCTTCTGGGTACCGGAGGAGGACATCGGGCGCCGCGCCCGGCGTGACCGGGTGCCCTATGATGTCTGGCGCGACCAGGGGTTCCTGGTGGCCACCCCCGGCAATGCCACCGACTTCGCCTTCATCGAGGCGGAGATCGTCAACCTCTCCGGCCGCTTCGATCTGCGTGAGTTGGCCTATGATCGCACCTTCGCGGGCGAGATCGTCCAGCATCTGCAGGACGAGGGCATCAACCTCGTCCAGTTCGGCCAGGGGTTCCTGAGCATGGCGGCGCCCACGGCAGAGCTTGAGCGGCTCGCGGTCTCGCGGCTCCTCTGGCACGGGGGCCATCCGGTGTTGCGCTGGAATGCCTCCAACGTCGCCGTCCGCCATGACCCGGCCGGCAACATCAAGCCGGACAAGGAGCGCTCGTCCGAGCGCATCGACGGCATCGTGGCGCTCTGCAATGCCCTCGGCCGGGCCATGCTGCGCGACGAGACCGCCGGTCGCTCGGTCTACCAGGCCCGCGGGCCGATGCTGCTTTGACAGGTTTTTGACGCATGTCCCTCTGGTCCCGTCTCTTCGGCGCGCGTGACAGCTCGGCGCCCGCTGGTGCCGTGCATCTGCCGCAGCCGGACCTGCACCCGCAGGCGTCCCTCGGCTCGATTGGCGGCACGGTGGTCCATACCTCCGCCGAGCTGGAGCAAGTCCTGCGCGGTGGTTCGGCCACGGCGGCCGGGGTGAGCGTCTCGCCCGAGACCGCCCTCACAGTGGCCGCCGTCCATGCCTGCGTGCGCATCATTGCGGGCGCGGTCGCCACATTGCCGCTGCAATTGCGCCGGCGTATCGATGACCGCACCCGGGAGGACGCCTCCGAGGATCCGCTCTGGCACCTGCTGCGGCGAAGGCCCAACCGCTGGCAGACGCCCTCGCAGTTCCGCCGCATGATGCAGACGCATCTGCTGCTGCGTGGCAATGCCTATGCGATGATCGTCCGTTCGCGCGGACAGGTCCGGGAGCTGATCCCGTTGCAGCCGGACCGGGTGGCCTGTCGTCAGAGGGACGATCTGGAACTGGAATACGTCTACACCCGCCGCGACGGGCTGCGCGTGCAGCTCGGGCAATCCGAGATGTTCCATCTCGTCGGCATGACGCTCGATGGCGTCACCGGCGTCTCGGTCATCACCCATGCCCGCGAGACGATCGGGCTGTCGCTGGCCATGGAGGAGCACGGCGCCTCGACCTTCCGCAACGGCGCCCGGGTTTCGGGTGTGCTGCGCCACCCGGGCCGTCTCGGGCCCGAGGCGGTGGCCAACCTCAAGGCGGGGCTCGACGAGTTCCGCTCGGGGGGCGAGCAGGAAGGCCGGCACCTGATCCTCGAGGAAGGCATGGATTACGCCCGCATGGCGATGACGGCCGAGGATGCGCAATGGATCGAGAGCCGGAAGTTCACCCGCGCCGACATCGCCATGTTCTTCGGGGTGCCGCCGCACATGATCGGCGACACCGAGAAGTCGACCAGCTGGGGCACCGGCATCGAGCAGCAGTCGATCGGCTTCGTCGCCTACACGCTCGAGGATCACCTGACCACCTGGGAGGAGACCATCGCCCGGGACCTGATCCCGGAGGGCCGTCCCGATCTCTACGCCCGCTTCAACCGGGCGGCGCTGGTCAAGGGTGACATCAAGGCTCGCTGGGAGGCCTATGTAAAGGGGCTGCAATGGGGGGTGTGGAGCCCGAACGAGATCCGCACGCTGGAGGACGAGAACCCGCGGGAAGGCGGCGATGTCTATTATCCGCCGCCGAACATGACGGCGCCGACGGCCACGGACCAAGACTCAGACGGATCGCTGCCGACCACAGAGGAAAGAGAGCCATGACGCTGCGCAGCGCACCCCCGATCAGCCTGACGCGCCCGTCGAAGGTGCAGGCGTTTGAGCCCGATCCGGCGTTGATGGATCGATGGCAGGCAGGTCTCCGCGCCGCCGACGCCCGCGCCACCAACGTCATCAGCATGCTCGACGTAATCGGTGCGGATGGGTGGACCGGCGAGGGCGTGACCGCCAGGCGGATCGCGGCGGCCCTGCGGTCGATCACCGCCGACGAGATCACCGTCGATCTCAACAGCCCCGGCGGCGACTTCTTCGAGGGGGTCGCGATCTACAACATGCTGCGCGCCGATCCGCGCCGAGTCACCGTCCGCATCCTCGGGCTCGCCGCCTCGGCGGCCTCGGTGATCGCGATGGCCGGAGACGAGGTCCAGATCGGCCGCGCCGGGTTCATGATGGTCCACAATGCCTGGGTGGTCGCCATCGGCAACCGCCACGACATGGCCGCGGCCGCCGAGACGATGATGCCCTTCGATGCAGCCATGGCGGAGGTCTACGCCGCCAAGGCCGGCGTCGATCCCGCACAGGCCGGCGCGTGGATGGATGCCGAAACCTGGTTCACTGGCCCGCAGGCCATTGAGGCCGGGCTCGCGGACGACTTCCTTACAGCCGACGTGGTCGAGACCGAGAGCCATCATGGCAACGGCCGGAGAGCACTGCGCCGCATCGACAGCCTGCTCGCGAAGCAGAACATCCCCCGGTCGGAACGCCGTGCGCTTCTGGCCGATCTCCGCGGCACGCAGGACGCTGCCGCATCCGTCATGCCGCGCGCTGACGACGACTGGACCGCCATCGCGCGGTCCCTCATCCAGACGCTCACCTGAGAGGTAATCCCATGAACATGATGTCCCACCCTGCGCTCACGCGCGGGATCGTTGCCGTGCGCGCAGACGCCAGCGGCGATCCGAAGCAGATCTTCGCCGAGCTGCAGCGCAGCTTCGAGACCTTCAAGGCCGAGCATAGCGAGCAGCTGGCCGCGCTCAGGAAAGGCCAGGAAGACGTGGTCCGGGCCGAGAAGGTCGACCGCATCAATGCGGCGGTGGGCGATCTGCAGGCCGCGATGGACGCGCAGGCCGCGCAGATTGCGGCCCTGCGCATCGGCGGTGCTGGTGGCGCAACCGGGCCGGCCGATGCGGCCTATACCGACGCCTTCCGCGCTCACTTCCGCAAGGGCGATGTCTCGGCCGCGCTGAACAAGGGCGCCGATGCCGAAGGCGGCTATCTGGCGCCGGTCGAATGGGACCGCACCATCACCGACAAGCTGGTCGAGGTCTCGCCCATGCGCCAGATCGCCTCGGTGCAGACGATCTCGGGCGCAGGCTTCCGCAAGCTCTTCTCGGCGCAGGGCTTCGGCTCGGGCTGGGTCGGCGAGACCGCCCCGCGGCCGCAGACCAGCACGCCGCAGTTCGGGCATCTCGACTACACCCCGGGCGAGATCTACGCCAACCCGGGCGCCACCCAGCAGATACTCGATGATGCCGCGATCAACCTCGAGCAGTGGATCGCCAGCGAGATCGAGGCGGAGTTCGCCTACCAGGAGGGCATCGCCTTCGTGGCCGGTGACGGCGTCAACAAGCCCTCGGGGGTCCTCACCTATGCCGAGGGTGGATCGAAGGCGACTGCCCACCCTTGGGGGGCGATCCCGACCATCACCGCCGAGAGTGCTACGGCGATCACCGCCGACGAGCTGATCGACCTGGTCTACTCGCTCCCCGGTCAGGCGGCACAGAACGCCCGTCTGGTCGCCAACCGCAACACGCTCGCAAGCATCCGCAAGCTCAAGGACGGCCAGGGCAACTATCTCTGGCAGCCCTCCTTCACCGAAGGGCAGCCGCAGAACGTGCTGGCCTATCCCGTGACCGAGATGGCGGCCATGCCGGACGTCGCCCCCGGCGCCATGCCACTGGCCTTCGGCGACTTCCGCCGCGGCTACCTGATCGTCGACCGCACCGGTGTGCGGGTGCTGCGCGATCCCTTCACCAACAAGCCCTACGTCCACTTCTACACCACCAAGCGCGTGGGCGGCGGGCTGCTCAATCCCGAGATGCTGCGGGTCCTCAGGATGGCCGCAGCCTGATCCCCTGGCCCGGCGAGGAACGCCGGGCTTCCACCCTTGTCTGAATGGAGGCCATCATGGCTGTGAAGAAGAACGATCCCGCACTGAAAGCCGGTGCGACCACAATCGAGAAAGACGTTCATGGCGCCGCTGATCCTGCGCCAGCGGCCGCACTGGAGGATGCCTCCGGTGCGATCATCGAACCCGCAATCACGGATGCGGTCGGTGTAGGCCACGAGAGCGCCGATGCCAATCCGCGCGAAGGCACCACGGCCGCGCAGAACGCCATCGACTGGAACGACCCGAAGCGCGCGCGCCCCGACGAATCGGACTTTACAGGTCAGGGTGTCGACCCCGCCGTCTACGGCAAGGTCACCGACTGATGCGGCTGGTCCTCGTCGTCCCGCCCGCCGCGACGCCGATCACGCTGAGCGAGGCCAAAGCACAGGCCCGCGTTGAGCATGATGACGAGGATCTGCTCATCCAGCAGTACATCGACGCCGCCACCGCCTGGCTCGACGGCCCGGCCGGGATCCTTGGCCGGTGCCTCGTCACCCAGACCTGGCGCGCGGAACTGGCGGCGGTCACCGGGCCGATCAGGCTACCGTTTCCGGATACTGTGATCGACCGCGCCGTGTTCACCGATGCGGAAGGGGGCGAGTTGATCCATGCATTCGAGCTGCAGGATCAGCGTCCACTGCTGCGGCTGAGATCAGGCCTCGGCCGGCCTGCGGCGATTACCTTCACCGCCGGCTATGGCGCTCCCGCCGATGTCCCAGCCGCCATCCGGCAGGCTATGCTGCTGCTGGTCACGCAATGGTACGAGCATCGACAGGTGACGGGCACAGGCACCGCCTTGCCCTTCTCCGTCGAGGCGCTGCTGGCGCCGTATCGCAGGATCCGGCTGTGAGCAGGGTCGCGGGGCGGCTCGATCGGCGTGTTACCTTCCAGGCCCACGTCATGATCGAGACCGACATGGGCGGCGTCATCGAGGGTTGGGAGGATCGATTTACCCTCTGGGCGCATGTCCGCTATCTGCGCGGCTCTGAAGCCGTCATGCAGGCGAGGCTGGTGTCGAAGGCGCCGGTCATCATCACCGTGCGGCAGTCCGCGCAGAGCGTAGGGATCACCTCGGAATGGCGCGCCGTGGTTGGAGGGGTGATCTTCGATCTCAAAGAAGACCCCCGCCCCAGCGAGGATGGCGGGTTTTTCGAGATGCTGGCGGAGGCGTGATCAGACTACGCTAGTCGGCGTGCCGGAACGTCGTCCCGTCGGACGGACCGGCGACTTCGCAAGCTTGCTTAGCCGATCCGGCGTGGCAAAGGACGGCTCGATCGTTCCTGAGTTCAGCTACTTCCTGATCGTATTGCGCGACAGGCCGGTGCGACGCGCGATCTCGCGTATCGGCAGCTTCTCCCGCAGCCGCAGCTTCCGGATTACGTTCAAAAGTCCCATGTGGATCACACCGTAAAACCCCTCCGCTCTCCGCGTCGGGGAAGGGTGACATGGGTCAAATTGCAATGGAAGTTATGGGCCTGGTGACCTGGGCGTCGGCTGGTCCCGAGATCATGGCCGCGCCAGGATCGGCCGTGCCCCAACCCTTGACGCCTGCCTCCGTGCACGCCCTCACAAGGCGTCGCCCGCCTCCCGCGACCGAACTTCCGGCCGGGCTGCGGAAAGCCGCTTGCCGCTTGCGCCCAAGCGCAACAGAAGGGTGATTCCGGCATAGGCAAACGCGAGAAGCCAGAGTTGGCGGATGAGGGGCGCCAGTTCGGCCAGTCCGGCCCCCATCTGGGCGCTGCGGACATAGCCCTCGATCATCGCGGTGCTGGGAATGGCCTGGGCGGCGGCTCGCAACAGGGGCGGCAGCGACTCGATGGGCCAGGAGAAGCCTGACAGGAAGAACAGCGGCATCCCCAAGGACAGAAGCACCATCTGCACCATCTCGGCACGCCGCAGCACGGCGGCCACGGCCTGCGCGAGGAACCCGACCGCGAGCACGAAAGGCACCCCCAGCATCGCCAGCGCCGGCAGATGGCCCAACCAGGGCAGGCCATAGGCCCAAGGCAGCACGACCAGATACATCGGCAGCAGCAGCGCATAGAGGCCCAGCCACGCCCCAGCCCGGCCCAGCATCCGCCACGGCAGCGGATCGGCCGAGGGCGCACGGCGCGTGGCGACAAGGCCAAGGCCCATCATCATTGTCTGCTGCAGGATCAGCACGAAGGCCGCGGGCAGGATGTAGGTGGCATAGCCGCCGGCCGGGTTGAACAGCGGCACTTCGACCATTGGGATGGGGCTGGCGCCCGACAGGGCCTCGGTGCGGCTGGTGCCGGTGGCCAGTTGGCGCGCGACCTGCACCTGCACGCCGGTGGTGCGGGCAGGTCCGGCGATGCCGGTCAGCGCCTTCTGATACATCAGGAAGTAGCTCGCGTCGGCATAGATGGCGATGGGGCTTTGCCGGCCGCGCAGCAACTCGCGCTCGAAGCCTTGCGGCACCAGCAGGATGCCATAGGCGCGGCGTTCGTGGACCAGCCGCTCGGCCTCTGCCATGGTCGGCGGGCGGGCAACGACGGCCACCGCTTCGCTGGCGTCGATGTCGCGCGCAAGCTGGCGCGAGCCGGCCGAGTTATCCAGATCGACCACCGCCACCGGCACCTCGCGCAGCAGTTCGGGCCGGTAGGGATAGGGATAGATCAGCGCATAGATCGCCAGCGACACCACCATCACCGACAGGATCTGCGGATCGCCGAAAATCGCCGCAAGCTCGGCCCGCAGCGCGCGCAGGATCGCCTTCATGCCGTCCTCCTCGCCGTGCGCGCCGTGGCGGGAGCAAGCGCTGATCGCATCCGGTCAAGGCGCAGCAGCACGATCAATCCCAGTGCGACGGCAATCGCCAGAAGGTAAAGGACAGGCCAGACGGACAGATCCATGGGGGTCGCGCGCAGCGACTGGTCGATGCGCAACTGGATATACCAAGTGCCGGGGATCAGCGCGGACCACGCCTGCGCCAGGGGCGGCATCGCCTCGCGCGGGAAGCCGATGCCCATGTAACCCAGCGCTGGCGCCAGGATCACGCCCACGAAGCTGACCGCGCGGGCGAAATCGCGCGTCAGAAGGAAGCAAAGCGCCCCGATCAGCTGGCAGGCGATGATGAACAGCGCCGCCCCCACCCCCATCAGCAGCAGCGAGCCGCGAAGCGGCACCCCGAGCCACCCGTAAAGCCCGATGTCAGAGATGCCGAGGATCAGCATGAACAGGAAGGTATATGGCAGCAGCTTGCCCAGCATTGCGGGCAATAACCCGCCTGCCAGCCGTGGCAGGACGCGGGCGTGGCGGCCCGGGCCGAAATCCAGCGATACCGCATAGGTGGTCGCGGCGGCGGCCATCAGCTGGATCACCGCCGGCATCAGCGCCGCCAGCAGGAAGTCGACATAGTCGAGGGCGGGGTTGAACAGGGCATGCGTCTGCAGCAGCACGGGCTGGGCCGCCGCCGTGGCCTGCAACGAACCGGCCCCTTGCGCTTCGCGCAGGCTGACGCTGAGGCTCCCCGAAGCGGCGGTGACGGCATTGCGGGCGCCGCGGGCGACGACCGACCCGGCGCTCATGTGCTGGTTGTCGTAGAAGATCACCGCCTCGGGCCGGGCGCCGCGCAGCGCGTCGCGCTCGAAGCCCGCGGGCAGCAGCAGCGCGCCGCGCGCCCGGCCCGACAGGATCAGCGAGCGCGCCTCGGGCAGGCTGTCCGCCCGGGCGGACACCTCGACGTCAGGGGTGGCGTCCAGCATTCGCACCACCTGCCGCGAGAGGCTGGAGCGGTCCAGATCGACCACGGCGACTGGCAGGTTGGTGGCAACCCCGGAGCGGAAGACAAAGGCCAACAGGACGCACAGAGCCAGGGGCAGCATCATCGTCAAGCCGATCAGCGCCGGGCGGCGGCGGATCAGCCGGAACTCGCGCTGGATCGCCGTGACGAGACCGCTCATTCCCCCTCTGCCTCCGCCGGCCGGATCAGGGCGGACATGCCGGGGCGGAGCCCCGGAACCGGCGTGGCGGGGGCGGCGCGGACCTCGAAGCTGCGCAGGTCGAAATCACCCGTCGCGCGGGTCGCCCGCCAGCTGGCGAAATCGCCCTGCGCATTGATCAGCGTCACCGTCGCATCGACCTGCGCATCCAGCGCCGGCACCTGCACCCGCAGCCGGTCGCCCACCTTCAGACCACCCAGCAGGTTCTCGCGGATGTTGAAGGTGAACCAGGTCCCGTCCAGATCGACGATGGTGAACAGGGGCGCGCCCGCGCCCACGTTCTCGCCCAATTCAACCATGCGGCCGGTCACCTGGCCGCCTTGCGGGGCGGTGACGTTCAGTTCGTCGATATTGGCCTGGGCCTGCCCAATCGCGGCGCGCGCCTGATCAACCTGGGCCGCAGCCACGGCACGTTCCTCGGGGCTGGCGCCGGCGCGGGCCAGGTCCAGCTGCGCCTGCGCGGCCTCGACCTTGCGTTCGGCCGCGGCAAGGTTGCGGGCGCTCTGCTCGATTACTGCCTGCGAGCGGACGCCGCGCTGTTCCAGCGCCTGATCGCGGGTCGCAGCCTCCTGCGCCAGTTGCAGGTCAGCCTCGGCCGCGGCCAATTCGGCCTCGCGGGCTCGGATGATTTCGGGCCGGGTGGCGCCGATGGCGGTCTCATTGCGCTGCGCCACCACCAGCGCGGCCTGGGCGGCGCCCAGGTTTGTGGTCAGTTGCGCGTTTTCCAGCCGCACCAGCAGCGTCCCCTGCTCGACCCTGTCGCCCATATCGGCGCCCAGTTCGACCACGCGCCCGGGCACGCGGGCGCTGACATCGACCCGTGGCGCCTCGGCCTCGCCCTGCACCAGCATGGCGACGGGGCGGGTGGCGTACCATACCAGCCCCGCGACCAGGGCCGCCAGGATCAGCAGGACGACATAGGGCAGCACCCGGGATCGGGGTCTGGCGGGCATCGAAGGGGGCAGGTCGGAAGAGATCGAGGTCATGAGGATCCTTGTGGTTTATTGCCGCGCCCGCATGGATGGCCGGGATCGCCCTTGCGCGCCACCATAACGTGGGGAGCGGGGCAAAGGTGCCGGCTCTGCCGCCCTGCGGCCGGAGAGGCGCCTTGCCCCCTGCTCAAGGCGTGTCGCGGCATCGGCCAGCGCTTGCCTCGCGCGGGGGAAGGTCATGGCCGGACTGGCGCAAATCGCGGCAAGAACAAGAACAAGAACAAGAACAGGAAAAGTCAGGTCCTGCGGCCTTGAAGCAGGCAGGACGTGACGCGGCGTCGACATGAACTTCCAAATGGATGTCGCGTTAGGCGGCCAAGCGGTGACAGGCCCGCCCTTGATCTCGCAATCCGATCATGAGCGGATCGCAAACGGAGTCGCAATGGACATTGATTATGCCAGGTGGTCCCCGGATCTGGAGGTCCTGCAACCCGACGAGGCGCGGCTGACCGACGAGATCGTGTCGCAGATGGGCGCGGCCAATCTGGCGGCATTCGACCGCCACCGCCACGCGATCCGCGACGCCCATGCAAAAAGCCACGGCTTCCTGAAGGGCAGGCTGAGGGTCCATGACGACCTGCCCGCGCATCTGCGTCAGGGCATCTTTGCCGAGCCCGCCACCTATGACGTAATCGCCCGCCTGTCATCGGCGCCCGGAGACATCCACAGCGACGAGGTTCCCGCCCCCCGTGGCTTTGCGATCAAGATCCTGGACGTCCCGGGCGCGCGCCTTGCCGGAGAGGAGCCGGGCCGGAACCAGGACTTCCTGATGGTCAACTTTCCCGTTCTCGCTTTCGGGACGGTGCAGAAATACAAGAAGATGCTGGGTTTGTTGGAAAAGAATGCAAACGCCCCAGACTTCTTCCAGCGCATGGTCGCGGCCGCCGCTCGGGGAGCCGAGGATGTCGTCGAAGTCTTCGGCCGCGAACCCGGCGCAACCCTGCAGGGGCTGGCGCGCGACAACGCCAATCTGCTGGGCGAAACCTATCACACCCAGGGCGCGCTGCGTTTCGGCGACTACATCGGCAAGATTTCGCTCGCGCCCGCGTCCAAGAATGTCCGCGCGCTGACGGGCAGGATCATCAAGGACGTGGACTTCTCGACCATGCGCGACCTGGTGGTGGACTTCTTCCGCGACCAGGGCGCCGAATACACGCTGCGCGTCCAGCTTGCGACTGACCTCGACAGGATGCCCATCGAGAATGCGGCCGTGCAGTGGGAGGAGGAGTCCTCGCCCCAGCAGTCGCTGGCGAGCCTGACCTTCGAGGCGCAGGACGCCTTTTCGCCCGCGCGGCGCGTCTATGGCGACGACGTGCTGCACTTCAACCCGTGGCAGTGCGTCGAGGCGCACCAGCCGCTGGGTTCGATCAACCGCATCCGGCGGGCCGCCTACGCGGCATCGACGCTGCGTCGCCACGAACTCAACGCTGTCGAGCGGCATGAGCCGGCAACGCTTGACGAGATCCCCGACTGACGACCGCGCCCGGCCCAGCAAGCCAGAAGGAGCCGTGCAATGGCCCAGAAGCACGAGACGAAAGACAAGCCCGAAGGCGCGAGCGCCGGCCCGGTCCAGACCGGCCCCGACCCGCGGCTGGAGGATGAAAACAGGTTGGCCGAAATCCGGCGCAAGATCGAGGAGGTCGCGAGCGATGCGCCGCAACTGGCCAAGATCGCGCTCGAAGCCATGGTCCGCCGCCACAATCCGGAACTGAAGGGCACGTCGCAGACCGCCGGGCGGGCCGGGCGACAGTCGGGCAACGTGTCGGAACTGACCGCCTTCGCCACGCTGAAGCCCGGCGGGGCCGAGCGGCTGCGCCGCATCTTCAACCTGACGAACGGCAACTTCGATGGCGCGCAGCGCGTCTCGACGCTGCACGACATGCGCTTCGTCTTCTTCGACAATGACACAAAGATCCTGTTCGCCACCACCTATGACGGCGACTGGGACGCCTATATTAACGATTTCGCGACCAAGATCCCCGAACTGATGGACCTGCTGTTCCAGTCGGTCGAGGGTTGGCCGGGCATTGCCGACCCGTCGGTCAAGGACTTCATCGCCAAGCACCAGATCGACGCCGCCGGCTGGTTCGTCGCCAACCCGCAGGTGACGGTCGTGGACGTGCGCCGCCTGCAGCGCATGGAAAAGGCCGTGAACGAGATGATGGACGAGGTGGCCGGAACCGACCTCGACAACAGCGGCCCGAAGGCGCTGAAAGCCTTCCTCGACAAGATGTCCCAGCCGGAGGGGGTGGATTACTGATGGCCCTGCTCTCCAGCCTCCGCAAACGCTTCCGCCGCGACCGGGTCAAGCTGCAGCTTGACGACATCCAGGGCCTGATCCTGCGGTCGCGCCCGGAGCCATATGTAGGCATCCATGCGATGCTGCATGTGGACGATGCCAGTGGCGGGCGCGACCTGCTGGGCCGCCTGGCCGAGCACGTCCCCTCGGCCGAGGACTGGACCAACGAGATGGAATCCTGGGTCGGCGTGGCAATCAGCCACGAGGGGTTGAAGGCGCTCGGCCTGCCCGAGGAGTCGCTGTCGAGCTTTCCGCTGCCCTTCCGCCAGGGCATGGCCGCGCGGGCCGAGATGCTGCGCGACTTCGGCGAGAACGCACCGGAGACATGGGAAGAGCCGTTCAAGCCCGGCACGCTGCACATCGCGTTGACCATCTTCGCCGCCGACGAGGCGGCGCGCGACAAGGCCGTGGGCAAGGCCATGGCCGAACTTGAGCGCTCCAGCGGCGTCACGCTGGTCGCCACCCATGAGTTCGGCGCGGACGAGGATGCCGAGAATCCCTTCGGCTTCCGTGATGCTATCGCCCAGCCCAACATCGCGGGCAGCGGCGTGGACCCGCTGCCGGGCGACGGCCCGGCCATCGCCGCGGGCGAGTTCATCCTGGGCGAGAACAGCGAGACGGGCCAGCCTCTCGGCGTGCCGCAACCGCCGGAACTGGGGCGCAACGGAACCTATGTCGTCCTGCGCAAGTACAACAGCCGCGTCGGCGCCTTCAACGACTTCCTGCGCGAACATGCCGAGAGCGAGGAGGCTCAGCACCTGCTCGCGGCCAAGATGGTCGGCCGCTGGCGCAGCGGCGCCCCCCTGATCCTGTCGCCCGACCACGACGACGAAGACTTGGGTGCCGACCCCGAACGCAACAACGATTTCACCTTCAGGGACGACCCGAAGGGGCTGCTCTGCCCCTATTCTTCGCATATCCGCCGACTGAACCCGCGCGACAGCAGCATGACGATCCTGACAGATGTGAACATCAAGCGCATCATCCGCCGCCCTTCGACCTTCGGCCCCAAATGGACATCCGATGTCACAGCCGCGGATGACGGCAAGGACGCCCGCGGGCTCTTCTTCATCTTCATCAGCGCGCGCGCCTATGACACGATCGAGTTCCTACAGCAGGAGTGGATCAACCGCGGCAACTTCATCGACCTCGGGGGAGAACTCGACCCGATCGTGGGCCTGCACGAAGAGCCGGGCACCTTCACTATCCCCGACGAACCCGCTCGCCGCCGCGTGAACGGCGTGACCACTTTCAACCGCCTGCGCGGCGGAGAATACATGTTCATGCCCTCGATCTCGGCACTGAAATGGATCGCGAAAGGAGAGTGGGTCGGTTCCTGATCCGCTTTCCGGCCTGTCTTCGCAAGCCTCGCCCTGCTTCAGGATGAACGCCTTCTGCGCCTCGGTGAACTTCGACGCCTTCTGATCCTCTAGCGGTGAGAGACAGTTGTCCCTTTCGACGAACTTTTTATTGATAAATAACAGCCATTTAAGTACCTGGGAGAACCCCCGACCCGCGACGGACAGCCTCGCGGACTTCTCTGGGGCTGAGCGGGATGTCGCAATGTCCCGGTTCCAAGCGTTGCGCCCCCACGTCCAGGACGGTGCCACCCTGACCGAAGCGCGGATCGAGCGCCGCGGGAAACCCGGAATGATCGTCAGCGACAACGGGACAGCTCAGGCCGCAAGTTGTGGTGACTAACGAAGAACGCGACCGCAGCGGACTGCGGTCGCGTCAGGATGCCGTGCCGCGTCAGGCGCGTGTCACTCGGCCGGAACCAGACCAGCCGGCCCCATCCCGGTATCCCGCGCCGGGGCCGGGGCGGCCTCGTGGATCAGGCCGCGGTCGACGGACTGCCGTTCGTCGGCGATGCGGTCGATCAGCACCTCGGCCCGCTCCATCGAGCCGAGCAGTGCCAGCAGCGCGCCCTTTTCGCCCGCCGGGATCGGACCCGAGTCGATGATCCGCCAGCGGATGTCCTCGAACTCGGCCTGACGGCTGTGGCCGGCGGGCATCCGCGGGGACAGATGCTCGCCCGTGACCAGCGGGGTCAGCGAGGCGTCCAGCCGGTCCATCGCGGCGTTCAGCAGGGACTGACCCTCGTCGCTGAACTTTTCGCGGCAGACGCGGCGGGCGATCTGGTGCAGCGACTCGCTGAGCGCGGCGGTGAAGTCCACCTCCTCGATGGTCGAGGCGACGAGGTCTTTCTGCGGACGCGACAGGCGGTCATCGAAGAGCTGCGCCGAATAGGCGCGGATCTCGCGCGACAGGGCGTCGGTCGCTTCGTGGTGCTCGGCCGGAGCCTTGGGCGCACCCGGACGCCCGCGGGCGATGTCCAGGAACAGGGCCGCCCCCGCCAGGGCGCGGCGCTGCTCCTGCTGCACCGCCGGCAGCGCCCGGCGGAAGTCGGCCAGCGCGCCTTTGTCAAGGAAGCGCGGGACCGAGTAATCCTCGATGTCCTCATCCTCGGTGCGGCCGACGCGCGACAGATAACGCTCGAACGTGTTCACGAAGGGGAACAGGATGATCACGTTGAAGATGTTGAAGAAGATCGAGAAGAGGCCGATCGCGACCGGGACCAGCGGATAGACCTCCTTGCCGTCGATCATCGTGGGCGTGCCCGGATCGCCGCCAAAGAAGCCCATCACCCAGGTCAGCACCTGGATCGCCGGATAGAACAGCGCCAGCACCACGATCACCCCAATGAAGTTGAAGGTAATGTGCGCATAGGCGGTGCGCTTGGCGTTCTTGGACAGGTTCAGCGAGGCGATCCAGCTGGTGATCGTCGTGCCGAGGTCGGCGCCGATGGCAAAGGCGATGGCCGTCTGCCAGTCGAGGATCCCCGAGCTGCCAAGACCCATCACGATGCCGATGGTGGCCGAGGACGAGTGGATCAGCGCCGTGACCAGCGCCGCGATCAAGGCGCACGAGATGACGCCGGTATAGCTCGAGGCGTCCAGATGCGAGATCAGGTCCATGACCTCGGGCATCGAGCGCAGCGGCTTGAGACCGCCGGTCATCAGGTTCAGGCCATAGAAGATCAGCGCAAAGCCCATGCAGGCCAGCGCCACGTTGCGCCACTTGTCCGACTTGGCGAAGCAGTAGATCGTCGCGAAGATCCCGCCGAAGAACAGGCCCAGCGGCCCCAGCGGCAGGGCGATCAACCCGTTGCCCAGCGTGGTGCCGACGTTGGCGCCCATGATGACGCTGATCGCGCTGCGCAACGTCAGAACGCCCGCGTTCACCAGACCCACGGTCATCACGGTCATCGCCGTGGACGACTGGATGATCCCGGTGATGATGGTCCCCGCCATGACGCCTTTGATTGGCGTGCCGGCGGCGCGGGCGAGGAAGGCCCGCATCTTGTTCACGGACAGGGCCTGGATGCCGTTGGCCATGAACTCGAGCCCCAGCAGGAACAGCCCGAGGCCGCCCACCACTGGAACGATGATTTCCTTGAAGACGTCGATTTCCATGGTGGGTCTCAGCTGTTGGGGGTCGGAGTGCCGGAAAGCTGCTGACGCGCCGGCCCCGAGGCATCGGCCGGCAGCGGCAGGTAGCCCAGGGACTCGGAGGCGCCAGCGCCCCGGTCGATGACGAAGTCCAGCAGCGTACGGGTGGCTGCCGTGGTGTCGCGGTCGGCGCGCACGAAAGCATGGATCGCGGTGGTCAGCGGATAGGCCTCGGGCGCGGCGGCGCGGGCCATGGCGTCGGGGGCCGGCGCCGCCCAGTCGACCGCCGACAGCGCGGCGCGCAGGCCGGGGGCGTCCGGCAGGACCGCCTGCCCCGCGGCATTGCGCAGCGCGGCTACGGTCAGCCCGGCGCGGCGGGCTTGACCGGCCTCGACATAGCCGATGGCGCCGGGGGTCGCGGTCAAGGCCGCGATCATGCCGCGGCTGCCGTCGGCGGCCTGACCGCCGGGCCAGGTCAGCTGCGGGCCGACACCGGGGCCGCCCGCCCAGTCGGGGCTGAAGGCCGCCAGCCACAGCGACAGCGCGTTGGTCGACCCCGACCCGTCGCCGCGATGGACGGCGACGATCGGCGTGTCGGGCAGCGTAACGCCGGGGTTCAGCGCCGCCAGCGCCGGGTCCGACCAGCGCGTGATGCGGCCCTGATAGATGGCGGCAAGCGTCGGCGCGTCCAGCGTCAGGCCGGTGACGCCGTTCAGGTTCGCCGCCACCGCCACCGCGCCCGCGGCCAGCGGCAGTTGCCGGAACGGCCCCTCGGCCAGCGCCTCGGGCGTCAGCCCATAGTCGGCCAGCGCAAAATCGACGCGCCCTTCCCTGAGCAGGTTCAGCCCGCCCATCGAGCCGAGCGGCTGGTAATCCAGCCCTGCCGAGCCGTCCACGACCCAGTCCGAGCCGGTCGCCTTGACCCGCGCCGGGTTGTCGGCGTTGCGGAAGTTGCGCCAGTCACCGGCGGCCCGCTCAATCAGCGGCTGGGCCAGCGACGATCCGGCGCCGCGCGGTTGATCCGGTCCGCCCTGCCACAGCAGCAGAGCAACTGCCGCCACGGCCAGCGCGATGAGCAAAGGCATGACGATCGCGCGTCTGCGAGCCTCGGGCGTCTTGGCGACGGGAATTCCATTGTCAGGTGAGCCAAGCATCACGATGTCCCGTTGCTGTTCAGGCCGTCGTTTTAGGCTTCCTTTGTGACGAGAACGTGAACCTTGCGTGTTAAGCTGGCAGTATCTGCCAACCAGTTGCCACGGCGCGCGTGGCCTGCTGCGGCTCGAGAAGATATGTGAGTTGCTACTCGAACCCGCATTTTTCCCGTCGTAAATCCTTGATCTGTCATCGTAGCGTGCCGCCCACGCTCATTCCGAGTCAAATCAATCGCGTTGCCCCGCGCGTCTGGCTGTCAGTCCCCAGCATGCCGAGCCCGCAATTAGCGCTTGAGCCTCTCACCCGCTTGATCGCGGCCCGCGCTCCTGCGACATGACCCGGTGTCGACCTCTGGTCGGTCCGGTAGTGCCGGGGTCCTTCGGGGCCGAAGCCATCCGTGCATCAGGCACACGAGCAAGTCCTCGAAAGAGGCATCCTTCTCTGACCTTCGGGTCGGGTGGATAAGGAACCGGCCACTCCGCCGAGAGCCTCAGCCAAAGACTCTGGACCGGGACCACCGCCACAAGCGGTCGTTACCGGTGAAAACCTCGGCCCGAGATATTGTGAGATGGGCGTTGCCCAGTCCGAGACGCGTTTGTGCGAGGAGGTCCATCTGAACCTTGCTTACCGGTGGTTCTGCCGGCTTGGACTCGAAAGTCGCGTTCAGGACCGGTCGAGCTTATCGAAGAACCGGCACGGTCGCTTCGCTGCGGGCAATGTCCTGCGGACGGTAATCGAGCTGGTGGTCCGGCGCTGCATTGATGCCGGCCTGGTCGGCGGGGCAGGTGCGCTCGCCGATCGCAAACAGTCGATCGCTTGGAGCCCTCGTGAGGGGCACCATAATCGGTCGTTTCAGACCCCGCAAGCCCTGCCATGACCGCATCGCCAGCCACTTCTACCGTATCTCCAAGGCCCCTCATGCCCTAAGATTGCAACGCAGCAGCTGACTGGGGCACGCCCAGGTAGTTCCAGTCTCACGACGATCGAGGAGGCCTATGTGATCGCACGTTTTCCGCGCTGATTGACAATGCCCAGATGCTGGTGTTTCCGGCGGGCCACCCCACGCTGGGGCTCATCTGGAGCGATGAGCATGTAGCACAGGGCTTCGCCTGGAACGACAATGTCGTATGCCACGCGGCTCCTGTCGGCCGATGCGCATTTCGGCGCCCGCGCTCCGGCCGACCTGCCGCTGCGGGATCTCGTGCGCCTCTACGCCGCCGGGCGAGACGGGATCGCGGCGCTGGAGCCGGACCTGATCGGCGAGCACGAGATCCTGATGTCGGGCGACGAGGACATGGTGGATGCCTGCCGCGCCTGGATGGAAGCGCTTCTGTCGCTGGCGGGCGAAGGAGGCGAGGAAATCGCCGATCTTCTCGAAAGCGTCCTGGCGCTGGAGCGGCGACACTGGCGGCGGGTCGATGCGACGCTGGCCGAGGGCAGCGACCGCGAGGCGGCGATGCGGCGCGGGCTCGGGCAGGTGACGGCCGTGGGCGGGGTCGAGACGCGGCGGGATCCTTCGGCATCCCCGACCACGATGGCGGGTGTCTGGTCGAGCTTTACGCAGGTCCGTATCAGGGTCCGGCGCCTGACGCGCTCTGGGCCGTTCAAGTACCGTTCACGGTGGCCGAGCCGGTGCTCGTGGGCTCGGTGTGCGAGACCCACCCGGTGGCCGTTCCCGAAGGCATCTACGATCTCGTCTTCGAGGCGCTTCCGGGCGCGGGCGGCTATATCTTCACCCTGCGCCTGACCTTCGCACCCACGCGCGAGGGAACGTTCCGCATCGTGCGCCGTGGCGGCGACATCACGGCCGACCAGGTTCTTCGTGCTACCGCCGAACCGGCGCTGTGAGCCAGCCCCGCACGATCGAGTATCCGTCTTGGTCAAGGGCGGTCAGGCAGCCAATCTCGCCTTTCGCGCAGCAAGGTGTTTGCAAGGACGATGATGCGCCGCATAATGGCCGTTATGGCGACTTTCTTCGCTTTGCCGGCCTTTAGCAGCTGCTGATACTTGGCGTGGAGGTCCCGGTTGAAACGAATGGCGACAAGTGCGGGCATGTAGATCGCGCGCCGAATTGATGACCGACCTCCGGTGATCCGCTCCTTGCCCTGCCACTTTCCAGATTGCTGCGTCATGGGCGCAAGTCCGGCGAGAGCGGTGATCTTCTTGCCCTCGAGGTGCCCAAGCTCCGGCATGTCGATCAGCATGGTGGTCGCGGTCAGACGACCAATCCCCGGAATGGTCATCAAACGGCGGATGCGTTCTTCAAGGGTTCCATCTGCAAGGCGCGGCCGCAAGCGTGAGTGCCTTACCCCCGCTGATGCTTTTCCGGTGGCTCGCATCATAGTAAAATCAACGACTTTCGCCCCAGAGAAGGTTCGACCGCAGTCGCGTTCGCTCCGCCACCTTCCCCTACCAAGCCACACGCCACTTACCGCTCGGTCGCGCCTTTCCCGGCCGTGATACGCGCCCGGAACCGTTCCACCCGCGCGGTGCGCGTCGCGGAAGTCTTCGCCGACGACAGCGCGATCACGTAGCTTCGTTGCCGCCCCGGCGTCAGCGCGGCGAACGCCTCGGCAAGGTCCGGGTCGGCGTCCAGCGCGTCGACGAGTTCGTCTGGCAGGTCAAATTCGACCTTGTCGCGTGTGGGGCGCAGCCCGGCGGCGGCGTTGCCGATCGCCTGGGCCAGCAGATCCCGGATCTCCGCTTCGAGTTCGGTCACCCGCGCGGCCGAGGTGAAGCGGATGCTGTCGGGGTGGCGGGTGTTCGGGCCCTGACGCTCCAGCAGCCCGGCGGCGTCGTTCAGCAGCGCCGCGTCAAAGAAGTTCAGGCGGAAGTCGCCCTTGAGCGCGCCGATCAGGGCGATGTTGCGGTCGCCGCGCATGTAGCAGGGATGGCCCCACTTCACGACCTCGGTCAGGCCCGCGCCACGGCAGATCGCCCGCAACCGCGACAGGCCGTCGGACCAGATCAGCGCCGAGCAGTCGGCGGTGTCGAACCGCGCGCATCGGCCGCAGCCATGGGCGAAGAAATCCTCGATCTCGGTGATCATGCTTGCCCCCGGAGCTGGCGACGCCTTCGGGGTAGCGCGCATGCGAAAGGGGCGCAACGATCCGTTGCGCCCCCGTCCTTTGCCTTGCTGGCCGCTTACTGCAGCTTGAAGGTCCAGTAGAGCGTCTCGCCCGAGCTGTCGTCCACACCGTCGTTGTCGGTCGCGACATGCACGGTCCCGTCCGGCGCGATCGCCATCCCCTCGACCTTGTCCATGACATAGCCATTCGCGGCCTTCAGGTCGGGGATCAGGTCGCGCACGACTTCCTTGGTGACGACGGGCAGGTCGCCGCCTAGGGGCGCGGGCTTCAGGTCGGACAACGCCACGCGGGTGATCTGCTTCAGCGCGGCCGCCTCGCCGATCAGGTTGTCGCGTTCCAGGACGTACAGGTCGTCGCCGTGGATCGCGATTTCCGACAGGCCGACCCAGCCGTCGCCGCTTTCCAGCGGGTAGCGCACGCCGGCCCATTCGCCCGAGGCGGGATCAAGCTGCAGAAGCTTGGTCTGGCCCTTGGGATCGTCCTTCCATTCGCGCTGCACCGCGAGCCACAGCTTGCCGTCGTGGACCGCCACGCCCTCGAACCCGAAGCGGGTCGCGCCTTCGGCGAGCGTGTCGGGCAGGGGGAAGTCCTGCGTGATCGCGCCCGATGCGTCCACGTGCAGGACGGCGTGCGGCACCTCGTTCTCGGCGTCGCCTTCCGAGGCGAGCCAGAACCCGCCGTCGCCGTCTGCGGCGATCCCCTCCAAGTCCAGCTTTTCGGCCGGCGCGCCATCGCGGGTGACAGTGGTGCGGGCGGTGATGCGGGCCGGGGTGGCCGAGGCGTCGATGGTATAGATCGACGGCATCGCGTCATAGGCGCTGTCGCTGACGGCGAAAAGCTGCGTCGGCGTCGCGGGATCGACGGTCAGGCCCGACAGCGCGCCCCAGCCAAGGGAGCCGTCGCTTCCCTCGGAGCGGATCGTGGGCCAGCTGGCCGCGGCGTCGCCCGCCTGAAACAGCATCACATGGGCGCGCGCCGCGCCATCCTCGCCCAGGTCGGTCTCGTTCGCGGTGGCGAACAGGCCGCGCTGCGGGATCGCGACCAGCCCCTCGGGGCCGATCCCCGAGGGGAGGAGTTGCAGCAGCTTCGGCGCGGCCGGGTCGGCCACGTCGTAGACGCCGACGATGCTGGCGCGTTCGGACGCCACGAACATCAGCTTCTGCCCGTTCCAGTCCGACACGATCACCGCCTCGGGCTCGGCACCCTTGGCGTCCGAGCGGCCTTCGGGATAGTGGCCAACCGCGACGATCGCCTTTTCGAACTGGCCCGCATCCTCGTAGGCGACGGTGCCGTCCTTGTTCCAGACGGTGAAGCTGCGGCTGCCGCCCTTCCAGTCGCCTTCGTTGGCGGTGACGAAATGGTCGGCGTCGATCCACGCGACAGCGTCCGGTTCGCGCAGGCGGCCCGGCTGGGTGCCGGTAAAGTCGAACCGGCCGTCATCCTCGGTGTCGATCCCGTCCAGGTCGATAGCGCCCGCGCTGAAGGACGAGGCGACCTTGCCGTCGGTGCCGATGATCGCGATGTGGTTGTTTTCCTGAAGCGTGACGACGATCTCGCCGGCGTCGTTGAACGCCACGTATTCGGGTTCTGGATCGTCGCCCGCGACCTCGGCGATGCCGGTCAGGTCGACCTTGGTCAGCCCGGCGCAGTCGGCGCGCCCGTCCTTGACCGGGACGGTCACGACATAGCCCGCCGGCATCTGCGGCAGGTCGCCGTCGTTCACGTCCTCGTCGCGCTCGTTTTCGATCGCGACGGCCAGCATCGATCCGTCCGCGTTCCGGGCAACCGAATCCGGCTGCCCGCCAAGGTCGCAGCTTTCGGCCACGGTGCCCGAGGCAAGGTCCACGGTGCGCAGCGCGCCCGACGGCGCGGTGAACGATTCCGACGTGTTCACGCCCACGAAGGCGGTGTTGCCGATGACAACGGTCGTGGTCGGCTCACCGTCCATGGCGATGTTGCCGAGCGGTTTGGGCGCGGCGGGATCGGTGATGTCGATGCGGCCGATCACGCCCAGGGGGCTGTCCGAATAGATCAGCGTGTTGCCGTCTTCCGTCGCGGTCATGATCTCGGCCGAGGTCTCGCGCGCGTTGTCCTCGCCCTCGGCCATGTTGGCGGTCGTGGGGAACGATGCGACGCGGTTGAACACCGGGTCGGCAAGCGCGGGCGTCGCGGCGACGAGCGCCAGGACGGAGCAAAGGGAGAGGGGCAGTTTCATCGGATTACCTCGCGGGGGACGGACGGAAGCGTTGTCCGCGTCTGCTGCGAAGGTGCCGTGAAGAAATTGCGACCGTTGCGTAACAACGATGATCGCAGAGATGTGGCGCGGGCAGGCGATCCGCCCGCGCCACGAAGGTTCGGCTCAGATGAAGTCGAACACGTCGCTCAGCAGGATGCGGTCGCCGCCGCCAAGGTCCAGAAGCGTGCCGCCCGCAACCTCGGTCGCGTGATAGCTGCGACCGCCCAGTTGCAGCACGTCGATGCCAGTGTCGAAGCCCAGCACCGTGTCGGCGCCGTCGCCGCGCGCGAACACCAGCGTGTCGCGCACGTCGTCGCCCGGCGCGCGCATGTTGTAGTAATCCGCGTTGGCTGAGATCAGGTCGTTGCCGCGCCCGCCGGTAATGGTGTCGCTGCCCGCGCCGCCTTCCAGCGTGTCGCTGCCGTTCGACCCCATCAGCACGTCGTTGCCCCAGCGGGTGTTGAAGTGGATGCCGCGCGCGTTCAGCGCGACGTTGGCGCTGGCGGCCGACACGAAGTCGTTGCCCTCGTGCGACCAGGCGTTCTCGAACTCGTAGAAGCGGAGCGTGCTGGTGACGCCGCCCATGGTCGAGGTGGCGTGTCCGCTTTCGGCGGTGTCGAACCCGACCCGGACCCCGGTGCGAAAGTCGCCGTTCACGCCCCAGATGTTGATGAGGTCGCCGATGCCTTCGCCGGTCTCGCCGCCGTAGATGGTGTCGTTGCCGGCGGCCACGTTGTTGCCGAGCCCCCAGCGGATGTTCTCGTTCCCGGCGTCGCCGTAGATGAGGTCGTTGCCGGTGCTGGACTGGACG
Source organism: Paracoccus marinus (assembly GCF_007018965.1). Classification (GTDB taxonomy): domain Bacteria; phylum Pseudomonadota; class Alphaproteobacteria; order Rhodobacterales; family Rhodobacteraceae; genus Paracoccus; species Paracoccus marinus. The sequence continues at coordinate 46,442 of NZ_VJYZ01000025.1, read as the reverse complement.
AAGTCGTCGCCCGAGCCGGCGCGGATGGTGTCGTTGCCGGTGCCGCCGTCCAGCACGTCGGCATAGGCCGACCCGGTGAGCACGTCGTGGCCGCCGCCGCCGTAGAACGACACGCCGTGCGTGGGCGTGCCGTCATGGGCGGCCGCAAGCTTGGCGCCGGCGGCCGAGATCGTGTCGTTGCCGTCCGACCCGTGCACCCGCTCGATCCCGCTGAAGGAAAGAGTGCGACCGGCGACAGTCGCGGTGCCGCTTTCGGTCGTCAGCAGCTTGACGTTCATGCCCTGCGTGCCGGTCAGGTACAGCCGGTCGCCGCCCGGGTTGCCGGCGTTGTAGGGGTTGGTGTCGTAGTGTTCGCCGGTGCTGCCCCCGCGCAGTGTGGCGTTCCCCGACGTGTGGGTCCAGTAAAGCAGGTCGTCCCCTGCAAGGGCGTCCACGGCGGCGCGGTAGGGCCCCCTGATGACGTCGTTCTGGTTCGTTGGCATGCAGTCCCTCGTTCGTGTGATTTCTTGCAGACGGCGCGGTCGGCCGGTCCGGGGCAGCCGCCTTCGGCTGCGAGCGACGGATGCCTAGCAGCTTGAGGTTCCATTGTTCATGACAGAACTTTCGCGTCGGCACGTTTGCGCCAGTCGCCCCGCGATGTTGGCGGATCGTCGCAAATCTGCAACTTCCGGTTGTCATCGGCCGCGGCGGCAACCTGCGCCGCGCGGGGCAGGGCGGCTCAGTCGCCGTCGTGCATGGCGATCACGGCCCTGACCGCGCGGGTCCAGCGGGCGTGCCGCGCCTCGCGCGTGGCGCTGTCCATCGCAGGCTCGAACCGGGCGTCGCGCTGCCAGCGCGCGTCGGTTCCGTCCGGGTCCGTTCCGTCCGCATCCGGGCCCGCGCAGAGCCCCGCCTTCCATGCGGCAAGCCAGGCCGCGCCGCGCACGGTCGTCTCGCGGTCCACGGGGCGGTCCACCGGCGCGCCGATCACGTCGGCAAGCGCCTGCATGGCGGGATCGGACGCCGTCATCCCGCCGTCCACGCGCAGCACGGAATCGCCCAGCGACGGCCAGTCGCGCTGCATGGCAAGCGTCAGGTCGCGGGTCTGGAACGCCACGCTTTCCAGCGCCGCAAGCGCCAGTTCGGCCGGTCCCGTGCCGCGCGTCAGGCCAAAGATCGCGCCGCGCGCCTGCGGCACCCACCAGGGCGCGCCAAGGCCGGTAAAGGCGGGGACCATGATGACCTGCTGCGCGCGGTCGGCGCGGGCGGCGAGCGCCGCCGTCTCGGACGCCTCGCGGATCAGGCCCAGACCGTCGCGCAGCCACTGGACGACCGCGCCCGCGACGAAGATCGACCCCTCCAGCGCATAGGTCGGCTTGCCGTCCAGCTGATAGGCGATGGTGGTGAGCAGCCGGTTCTGCGACCGGACGGCGGTGTCGCCGGTGTTGAGAAGCGCGAAGCAGCCGGTGCCGTAGGTGGCCTTTATCATGCCGGGCGAAAAGCACGCCTGACCGACCGTCGCCGCCTGCTGGTCGCCCGCGATCCCCAGGATCGGGATCTCGCGCCCGAACAGGTCGGCGCGGCTCATCCCGAACTCGGCCGCGCTGTCGCGCACCTCGGGCAGCATCGCACGGGGCACGTCGAAAAGCGCGCACAGATCGTCCGACCAGTCGCCGCGCCGGATGTCGTAAAGCATGGTGCGCGAGGCGTTGGTGGCGTCGGTCACATGCGCCCGCCCGCCCGTCAGCCGCCAGGTCAGGAAGCTGTCGACGGTCCCGAACGCAAGGTGCCCGGCGTCGGCCGCCGCGCGGGCGCCGTCCACGTGGTCGAGTATCCACGCCACCTTTGTCGCGCTGAAATAGGGATCGAGCAGCAGGCCCGTCGCCTCGCTCACCGCAGACTCGTGGCCCTGTTCCTTCAGCCGCCCGCACAGGTCAGCCGTGCGCCGGTCCTGCCAGACGATCGCGTTGTGGATCGCGCGGCCGGTGCGGCGGTCCCACACGACCGTCGTCTCGCGCTGGTTGGTGATGCCGATCGCGGCGAGCGCGGGGTTGCCCGCCTTTTCGATGGCCGCGCGGGCGGTCGCCGCGGTCGTGGCCCACAGGTCTTCGGGATCGTGCTCGACCCAGCCCGAGCGGGGGAAATGCTGCGGAAACTCCTGCTGCGCGCTGGCGCGGGGGGTCAGGTCGTCCGCGAAGATCACGGCGCGGGACGAGGTCGTGCCCTGGTCGATGGCAAGGATGGCCAAGCGCGTTCTCCGTCGTGCCGTTCGCGAATGAAAAGGGGGCCCGGCGCGCGGGCCCCCGTGGTCTGCAAGCGGATCAGTTCTGCCAGCTTTTCACCAGCTCGTCGTAGCTGATGGTTTCAGGCTGCGGATCCTCGTTGTCGAGCTTCATCTGCGGCGCGATGCTGCCGTTTTCCTTGGCGTAGTTGTTCCACCACGCAAGGTCGTGCTCGTCGGCCATCTTGGGGCCGATGTCGCCCTGGACGCCGGCGCGTTCCAGACGCTCCAGCACCTTTTCCTGCTCGGCGCACAGGCTGTCCATCGCCTCCTGCGCGGTCTTGGCGCCAGATGCCGCGTCGCCGATCGCCTGCCACCAGAGCTGCGCGAGCTTGGGATAGTCCGGAACGTTGGTGCCGGTCGGCGACCAGTTCAGGCGGGCGGGCGAGCGATAGAACTCGACCAGACCGCCCAGCTTCGGGGCGCGTTCGGTGAAGCTTTCGTCCTGGATCGTCGATTCGCGGATGAAGGTCAGCCCGACGTGGCTTTTCTTCACGTCCACCGTCTTGGACGTCACGAACTGCGCGTAGAGCCATGCGGCCTTGGCGTTGTCGTCGGGCGTGGATTTCAGCAGCGTCCACGCGCCCGCGTCCTGGTAGCCGAGCTTCATCCCGTCCTGCCAGTAGGCACCGTGGGGCGAGGGGGCGAAGCGCCATTTCGGCGTCCCGTCCTCGTTCACGACCGGCAGCCCTTCCTTGACGAAGTCGGCGGTGAAGGCGGTGTAGGTGAACATCTGCTGGGCGACCTCGCCCTGGCTCGGGACGGGGCCGCTTTCGCTGAAGGTCATGCCCTGCGCCGCCGGCGGGGCATAGGCCTTCATCCAGTCGAGGTATTTCTGGATCGCATAGACCGAGGCCGGGCCGTTGGTGTCGCCGCCGCGCGCCACGCAGCTGCCGACAGGGCGGCTGTTTTCGTCGACGCGGATGCCCCATTCGTCCACCGGCAGGCCGTTCGGGATGCCCTTGTCGCCGTTCCCGGCCATCGACAGCCACGCATCGGTGAAGCGCCACCCGAGCGAGGGGTCCTTCTTGCCGTAGTCCATGTGGCCATAGACTTTCTTGCCGTCGATCTCGCGGCCGGTGAAGAACTCGGCGATGTCCTCATAGGCCGACCAGGTGACCGGAACGCCCAGGTCGTAGCCGTACTTGGCCTTGAAGTCGGCCTTGTTCTGCTCGTCGTTGAACCAGTCGTAGCGGAACCAGTAAAGGTTCGCGAACTGCTGGTCGGGCAGCTGGTACAGGTTCTTGTCCGGCGCTGTGGTGAACGACTTGCCGATGAAGTCGTCGATGTCGAGCGTGGGCGAGGTCACGTCCTTGCCGCCGTTCGCCATCCAGTCGGTCAGGTTGCGCGCCTGCTGATAGCGCCAGTGGGTGCCGATCAGGTCGCTGTCGTTGACATAGGCGTCGTAGATGTTCTCGCCCGACTGCATCTGCGTCTGCAGCTTTTCCACCACGTCGCCTTCGCCGATCAGGTCGTGGGTGACCTTGATCCCGGTGATCGCGGTGAACGCGGGCGCCAGCACCTTGGATTCGTATTCGTGGGTGGTGATCGTTTCCGACACGACCTTGATCTCCATCCCCGCGAAGGGCTGGGCCGCGTCGATGAACCACTGCATCTCGGCTTCCTGGCCGGCGCGGTCCAGCGTGGAAAGATCGCCGATCTCGCTGTCGAGGAAGGTCTTGGCTTCTTCCATCCCGGCCAGCGCCAGGTTCGGCGCCCCGGTGGCCATCAGCGCAAGCGCGATGGCGGTCGTCAGGTGCAGTTTCATGTCGTTCCTCCCCAATGGGCCGTTCGGCCCGGTTTTCACACCCAGCGAAAGACCGCCGCGGCGTAGATCAGTGACAGGACCAGTCCCACCCAGCCCGGGGCTCCTCCAAACCCCTGCCAGGCAAGATTGACGAAGGCCGAGCCGAGCAGGCTGACGAACAGCCGGTCGCCCCGGGTCGTGGCGATGCCCAGGATGCCGCGGCGCGGCGTCTCGGGGAAGCGGATGGCGAGCCAGGTAAACGCCAGCAGCAGGGCCGCGATGACCCAGAAGAACAGCGCAGTCGGAAAGGTCCACGCCATCCACCCGCCGGGGTTCAGCGCGCCGGTCCATTCGCGCACGCCGTCCTCGGCCGGGACCAGCATCACCAGCCAGGCAAGCGCGCCCAGCATCAGCCCCGCCGCAACGGCGAAGCCCAGGTTCACGGCCGGCGACGGCCGTCTGGCGGCAGAGATGGTCATGGCGCGGTCCTCGGGTCGTGCAGTTCGCAGGCGCGGGCGTTGCGGATCATCAGGATGGCGGGCACGAAGATCAGCCAGAACCCCGACAGGGTGAACAGGGCGACCCCCGCAACGGCGAGCGCCAGCACCGACCAGCCGAGCCAGCCGGGCAGGTGGCCCACGCGCAGCTCGGTCCAGCGGGCGAGCGCCCCGAGCATCATCAGGACCGGGCCCGACACCATGAACCAGAACGCCGCCTGCCGCGGTCGCAGGGCCGGGTCGAGCGATGGCATCACGCTGTCGATAACGCCCGCGCGCGCGATTTCCGCCAGTTCGGCGCGGAACAGGAACAGCCCCGCGACCTCGTGGAACACGCCGATCGCCACCAGCAGCGTTCCGGCCAGCCCGGCCCGGACGCGGCGCGCCATCACACCCTCCCCAGGGCGAAGCCCTTGGCGATGTAGTTGCGCACGAACCAGATCACGAGCGCGCCCGGCACGATCGTCAGCACCCCCGCCGCCGCGAGGACGCCCCAGTCCAGACCGGACGCGCTGACCGTGCGGGTCATGGTGGCCGCGATGGGCTTGGCGTTCACGCTGGTCAGCGTGCGGCTGAGCAGCAGTTCGACCCAGCTGAACATGAAGCAGAAGAACGCGGCGACGCCGATCCCGCTGGCGATCAGGGGGGTGAAGATGCGTACGAAGAACTCGGGGAAGGAATAGCCGTCGATATAGGCTGTCTCGTCGATCTCGCGCGGGACGCCAGACATGAACCCTTCCAGGATCCATACCGCCAGCGGCACGTTGAACAGGCAATGCGCCAGCGCGACCGCGATGTGGGTGTCGAACAGCCCGACCGCCGAATAAAGCTGGAAGAACGGCAGCGCGAAGACGGCGGGCGGGGCCATCCGGTTCGACAGGAGCCAGAAGAACAGGTGCCGGTCGCCGAGGAAGCGGTAGCGGCTGAAGGCATAGGCCGCGGGCAGCGCTACCGCCAGCGAGATGGCGGTGTTCATCACCACATAGGTCAGGCTGTTGACGTAGCCCATGTACCAGCTGGGGTCGGTCAGGATCACGCGGTAGTTCCGCAGCGTCGGATCGGTCGGCCACAGGCTGAAGGCGCCCGTGATCTCGGCGTTGGTCTTGAAGCTCATGTTCACTAGCCAGTAGATCGGCAGCAGCAGGAACATCAGGTAGATCGTCATCACGACCGCCGAGCCCCAGCGCCGGTCCTCGCGCGCAACTGCCATCACGGCACCTCTCGCTGGGCGGTCATCACGGTGTAGAACACCCACGAGATCAGCAGGATCACGAGGAAGTAGATCAGGCTGAACGCCGCCGCCGGACCAAGGTCGAACTGCCCGATCGCCATCTTCACGAGGTCGATCGACAGGAAGGTGGTGGCGTTGCCGGGGCCGCCGCCGGTGACGACGAACGGCTCGGTATAGATCATGAAGCTGTCCATGAAGCGCAGCAGCACCGCGATCAGCAGGACGCCCGACATCTTCGGCAACTCGATGAAGCGGAACACGCCCCAGCGGCTCGCCTGGTCGATCCGCGCGGCCTGGTAGTAGGCGTCGGGAATGGATTGCAGGCCGGCGTAGCACAGCAGCGCGACAAGGCTGGTCCAGTGCCACACGTCCATGACGATGATCGTGGCCCAGGCGTCGATCGGGTCGTTGACGTAGTTGTAGTCGAACCCGAGCGCCGCGAGCGTGTGGCCGAGAAGGCCGATGTCCACCCGCCCGAACACCTGCCAGATCGTGCCGACCACGTTCCACGGGATCAGCAGCGGCAGCGCCATCAGGACGAGGCACAGGCTGGCCCAGAAGCCGCGCTTGGGCATGTTCAGCGCGATGAAGATGCCCAGCGGGATCTCGATCGCCAGGATGATGCCCGAGAACAGCAGCTGCCGCCCCAGCGCCGCGTGGACGCGGTCGCTTTCCAGCACGTCCTTGAACCAGCCGATGCCGTTCCAGAAGAACTCGTTGTTCCCGAACGTGTCCTGCACCGAGTAGTTGACGACCGTCATCAGCGGGATCACGGCGGAAAAGGCGACCAGCACAAGGACCGGCAGCACCAGGAACCATGCGCGGTTGTTGACGGGTTTTTCCATCAGGCGGCCCTTTCCTGCGGCTCGACCCGCCAGTCGTCGACGAACACCCCGATCCGCGCCGGATCCAGCGTGACCCGGTCCGCGTCCGCCGGAATCGGCGCGCCCTCGCCCTGAACCACGTTGAACGGCTGATCGCCCACGCGCCCGCGCAGGATGCGATGGTGGCCCACGTCCTCGACCCGCTCAAGCCGGAACGGGATGCCGTCGCCGCCGCCGGACAGGCGCGCCGCGTCGGGGCGGATGCCGATCTGCACCCGGCCCGCGTTCAGCCGGTAAGGCGCGGCGAGCGGCACGGCCGCACCCGCCACGCGCGCGGTCGCGCCGTCGACCTGCGCGTCCAGCAGGTTCATGCCGGGCGAGCCGATGAAGTAGCCGACGAAGGTGTGTTCGGGGCGATCGAACAGCGATTGCGGCGTGCCCGCCTGCACCACCCGCCCCTCGGACATGACGACGACCTCGTCGGCGAAGGTCAGCGCCTCGGTTTGGTCGTGGGTGACGTAGATCATCGTGTGCCCGAACTCGCGGTGAAGCGATTTCAGCTGCGTGCGCAGTTCCCACTTCATGTGCGGGTCGATCACCGTCAGCGGCTCGTCGAAGAGGATCGCGTTCACGTCGTGGCGCACCATCCCGCGCCCCAGGCTGATCTTCTGCTTGGCGTCGGCCGTCAGCCCCCGCGCGCGACGGTCCAGGGTCTCCTCCATCCCGATCATGGCCGCGACGCCGGCGACGCGGCGGGCGATCTCGGCCTCGGGGACGCCCCGGTTCTTCAGCGGAAAGGCGAGGTTCTGGCGCACTGTCATGGTGTCGTAGACGACCGGGAACTGGAACACCTGCGCGATGTCGCGGGCCGCCGTGGGCAGGTTGGTCACGTCCCGGTCGCCGAACAGCACCCGGCCGCGCGACGGCCGCACGAGGCCCGAGATGATGTTGAGAAGCGTGGTCTTGCCGCAGCCGGAACTGCCCAGAAGCGCGTAGGCGCCGCCGTCGCGCCACGTCAGCGTCATCGGCTTCAGCGCGTAATCCGCGTCACCGCGCGGGTGGCGGTCGTAGCTGTGGGCGAGGTCGTCAAGGGTGATGCGTGCCATGTGCTTGTCCCGTCCCGCTCAGGCCGCTGCCGTGTCCGCAGCCGTGGCCGCCGCGCTGACAGCCGCCGTGGCGGCCGCCGCGGCATAGGGTGCGGCGCGGGCAAGCCGGCCGCCGTCCGCGAACAGGAAGACATGCGCGGGATCGAGCCACAGCGTCAGGGCCGTGCCCCGTTCCAGCCGCCGCACCCCCGGCACCAGCGCAACCCAGCGGGTGGCGTCGTGGATGACGTGGACATAGGTTTCCGCCCCCGTGATCTCGGTCCCGTCCACCTCGACCTGCAATGGGATCGTGCCGGGCGTCTGGTCGATCGACAGGTGGGGGGCGCGGAAACCCGCGCGGTAATCGCCGTCGGGCAGGTCGCCCGCGGGCCAGGTCTGCCCGGCCAGCGACCCCGTCCCGTTCCGCACCGGCACCATCGCGAAGTTCATCGGCGGATCGCTGAAGACCCGTGCGGTGGTCGCGTCGCGGGGGGTGCGATAGACCTCGGGCGTGGGCCCGAATTGCGTCACCCGGCCTTCCCACAACGTCGCGGTATTGCCGCCGAGCAGCAGCGCCTCGTCTGGTTCGGTGGTCGCATAGACGAAGATCGCGCCAGACGCCGCGAAGATGCGGGGGATTTCTGCCCGCAGTTCCTCGCGCAGCTTGTAGTCGAGGTTCGCAAGCGGCTCGTCCAGCAGGACCAGGCCCGCGTCCTTGACCAGCGCGCGGGCCAGCGCCGTGCGCTGCTGCTGGCCGCCCGACAGTTCCAGCGGCCGGCGATGCAGAAGCGGCGTCAGCCGCATCATCTCGGCCGTGCGGCGCACCCGCGCGTCGATCTGCGCGCGCGGCACCCGCTGCAGCCGCAGGGGCGAGGCGATGTTGTCGTAAACCGTCATCGACGGGTAGTTGATGAACTGCTGATAGACCATGGCCACCTTGCGGTCCTGCACCCGCTGGCCGGTCACGTCGCGGCCTTGCCACAGGACCCGGCCCGCCGTGGGGCGGTCCAGCCCGGCCATCAGCCGCATCAGCGAGGTCTTGCCCGCAAGCGTCGGCCCAAGGAGGACGTTCATGCTGCCGGGCGCGAGCGTCAGGTCGGTCGGGTGGATCCAGGTCTGGCCCGCCACGTCCTTCGTCACGCCCTGAAGTTCCAGCGTCATGCGGCAGCCCTTCTGCTGGACATGTGATCCTCGACCGCCGCGATCTGTTCGGCCGTCATGTGAAGCCCGAGCTTGGAGCGTCGCCACAGCGCGTCCTCGGCCGACCGGGCCCATTCGCGCGCCATCATCCAGTCCAGCTCGGCCTCGGTCAGCGTCGCGCCGAAATCGCGGCCGAGGTCGCGGGCCGAACGCGCGCCGCCCAGCATCTCGGCCGCCTCGGTGCCATAGGCGCGCACCAGCCGGTTGGCCCAGCCCGGCGTCAGGAACGGGTGGTCGCGCCCCAGCGTGGCCGCCAGCGCCCCGGCGCCGTCCACCGCGAAATCGCCCCCCGGCAGCGCCGCCCCGGCGGTCCATTCGCGCCCGCCCGGGGGCAGGTGGGGGGCGAGCTTGGCCAGCGCGGCCTCGGCCAGACGGCGGTAGGTGGTGATCTTGCCGCCAAAGACGTGAAGGCACGGCGCCCCGCGATCATCGAGCGACAGCACATAGTCCCGCGTGGCCGCCGTCGCCGACGACGCGCCGTCGTCATAAAGCGGCCGCACGCCCGAAAACGTCCAGACCACGTCAGCAGGCGTCACGGGCCGGGTGAAGTACTGCGAGGCGAAGCGGCACAGATAGTCGATCTCGTCCGGGGTGCAGACGGCCTGTCCCGCCGGTCCGCGGTGATCGACGTCGGTGGTCCCGATCAGCGTGAACGCGTTCTCGTAGGGGATCGCGAAGACGATCCGCCCGTCTTGGCCCTGCAGGAAGTAGGACTTTCCATGATCGAACAGCCGCGGCACGACGATATGGCTGCCGCGCACCAGCCGCACCCGCTCGGTCGAAGGCAGGTGCGCCACGTCGCGGATGACCTGCCCGACCCAGGGACCGGCGGCGTTCACCAGCACGCGGGCGTGGAACACGCGGTCGTCCGACAGCCGCACGGTCCAGCCGTCCCCCTCGCGCCGCGCGTCGGTCACGGCGGCCCCCACGATGATGTCGGCGCCGTTCGCGGCGGCGTCGCGCGCGTTCAGCACCACCAGCCGCGCGTCATCGACCCAGCAGTCCGAATATTCGTAGGCGCGGGTCAGCCGGTCCTGCAGCGGCGCGCCTTCGGGGGTGCCGCGCAGGTCGAGCGCCCTGGTCCCCGGCAGGATCTTCCGCGCGCCAAGGTTGTCGTAAAGGAACAGCCCCGCCCGGATCATGGCGTTGGGCCGCCGGCCGCGCGACCACGGCATCAGCGTGGACATCAGGCGCGAGACCGGCGTCGCCTTTTCGAACCGCATCAGCGGGTCCAGCGGCAGGACGAAGCGCATCGGCCAGGCGATATGGGGCATGGCGCGCAGCAGGACCTCGCGCTCGCGCAGCGCCTCGCGGACAAGGCGCAGTTCCATGAACTCCAGATAGCGCAGCCCGCCGTGAAAGAGCTTCGTCGAGGCGCTGCTGGTCGCGCCCGCAAGATCGCCCTGCTCGGCCAGCCGGACCGACCGGCCGCGCCCCGCGGCATCGCGGGCGATGCCCGTGCCGTTGATGCCGCCGCCGATGATGAACAGGTCCGTCGTCGCAGGCATGGCCGACCGATGTCTCCGCTTTGTGACAGCAAGTCGAACATCCGCGCGCGGATTCTGTCAACGTGCATGTTCGTATAGCCGCAGAAATGTTCGCTTGACGGGCGAACCGCGCCGCGCTTCCCTGCGCCACGGTGGCGCGCCGCGCCACGAAAGCCTGGGCCGCGACATGAACATCAGGCAGATGCAGATCCTGGAACTGGTGCGGGCATCCGGGCGCGCTGGCGTCGAGGAACTGGCGGACCGCTTTGCGGTCACGCCGCAGACGATCCGCCGCGACCTGGCCGAACTTGCCGACCAAGGCGTCCTTGACCGCGTCCACGGCGGCGCGATCCTGCGCACGGGCGCCAGCAACATCGCCTATGATGAGCGCAGGCGCATGAACGAGGACGCCAAGGCCGCGATCGGGCGCGCCTGCGCCGCGCAGATCCCGGACAATTCGTCGGTGATCCTCAACATCGGCACCACGACCGAGGCGGTGGCCCGCGCGCTGCTGCGCCACCGCCATCTCACCGTCATCACCAACAACATGAACGTGGCCAACATCCTCGTCGCCAACGACAGCTGCGAGGTGGTGGTCGCAGGCGGCCAGCTGCGCCGGTCCGACGGCGGGCTGGTGGGTGACCTGACGAGCGAGTTCATGGCCAACTTCAAGGCCGACTACGCGATCGTCGGCTGCTCGGCGCTGGACAGCGACGGCGACATCCTTGATTTCGACATGGCCGAGGTGCGGGTCAGCCGCGCGATCCTGCGGCAGGCGCGCGAACGCTGGCTGGTCACCGACGCGGCCAAGCTTGCGCAGAAGGCGCCGATCCGGGTGGTGTCCGTCGCCGATCTGGACGCGCTCTTCATCGACCGGCCGCTGCCCGGGACGCTGGCCCAGCTGTGCGCCGACAACGGCACCCGGGTGGTGGTCGCCTGACCCCTCATAGGGGCCGGTCCGCCAGCAGTTTCAACGAGTTCTTGAGCGGCGGGCGCAGCCTCGTTACCCTGCCGGTTGAATGCGCGCAGCCACGCCGCGCGTCCGCCGCCGTCCACGCCTACGCCGGACATCATTTCATCACGAAAGGATCGCACAGGATGAGCCATGTCGTGATCGTGGGGGCGGGGCAGGCCGGGTCGGCGCTGGCGGTCAAGCTGCGCGCGCTGGGCCACGAGGGCCCGGTGACGCTTCTGGGGGACGAGCCCGCGCTGCCCTATCAGCGCCCGCCCCTGTCCAAGAAATACCTGATGGGCGAGATGGAGCTGGACCAGCTGTTCCTGCGCCCGCAGCGGTTCTACGACGAACAGGGCATCCGGGTGCTGACCGAGGCCAAGGTCATCGAGATCGACCGCGCCGGGTCAAGGCTGCTGCTGGACTGCGGCGAGGTGGCCTACGACCAGCTTGCGCTCACGACCGGGGCCGCGCCCCGCGCGCTGCCCGCCGCGCTCGGCGGCAACCTGCCCGGCGTCCACCTGGTCCGCACGCTGGCCGACGTGGAACGGATGGCGCCCATGTTCGCGCCCGGCCGCCGCGTCCTCATCATCGGCGGCGGCTATATCGGGCTCGAGGCGGCGGCGGTCGCGTCGAAACTGGGGCTGCGCGTCACGCTGGTCGAGGCGACGGCGCGGATCCTGCAGCGGGTGGCGGCGCCCCAGACCTCGGACTATTTCCGCGCGCTTCACGCCGCGCACGGGGTCGAGATCCTCGAGGCGACCGGGCTTCTGGGGATGGAGCAGGCGGCCGACGGCAGCATCGCGGCGCATCTGGGCGACGGGCGCACGCAGGTCGCGGACTTTGTGATTGTCGGGATCGGGGTCGTCCCGAACGACGCGCTGGCGGCAAGGGCGGGGCTCGCCTGTGACGGCGGCATCGTCGTTGACGCGCAGGGGCGCACGTCGGACCCGACGATCTGGGCCGCGGGCGATTGCGCGCGGTTCCCCTGGCGCGGCCAGTCGATCCGGCTGGAAAGCGTCCAGAACGCCATCGACCAGGCCGAGGCGGTGGCCGCCAACATTCTGGGCGCGGGCCGCGACTACGCCGCGCAGCCGTGGTTCTGGTCGGACCAGTACGACGTCAAGCTGCAGATTGCGGGGCTGAACACCGGCTACGATCAGGTCGCTGTGCGATTGGGTACAGCGCCGGGGGTCCGGTCGCACTGGTATTTCCGCGGGACCGAACTGCTGGCGATCGACGCGATGAACGACCCGCGCGCCTACATGGTCGGCAAGCGCCTGATCGAGGCGGGACGCTCGCCGCGCCCCGCGCAGGTGGCCGACGCGGACACCGACCTCAAGACGCTGCTGTAGAGGCTCAGAACCCGCGCCGCGCCAGCATGCCCGCCAGCGCGCGGTCGAGCACCCGGTAGATCGTCAGAGACAGCGCCACCACGACGATGAGGGCGGCGAACATCAGGTCGGTCTTCATCCGCCCGTTGGCCTGGATCATCAGCGCGCCAAGCCCCCGCGCGCCGCCCACCCATTCGCCGATGACCGCGCCGACCGGCGCATAGATCGCCCCCAGCCGCAGCCCCGACGCAAGCCGGGGCAGGGCCGCCGGAAAGCGCAGGTGGCGCAGTTCCGACCAGCGGCCCGCGCCCATCGTCCGCGCGACGTCGAGCTGCGCCAGCGGCGGCGCCACCAGCCCGTCGTGCAGCGCCTGCGCCACCGGCACGAACACGATCAGCACCACCATCGCGATCTTGGGCGCCAGTCCGAACCCCAGCCACAGCGTCAGGATCGGGGCGAGCGCAAAGACGGGGATCGTCTGGCTGACGATCAGCGCGGGCGACAGCGCACGACCCAGCCGCGGCCACGCCGCCATCGCGCAGGCGACGGCGATCCCCAGCGCGGCCCCGATCGCAAGTCCCGCCAGCGTCTCGCCCGCGGTCAGCAGCGCGGCCGGTCCTAGTTCCGCGCGATAGGCCCAAAGCGCCCGCCCGACCGCGACCGGGCCGGGCAGAAGATAGGGCGGCAGCCCGGTCAGCCGCACCGCCCCTTCCCACAGCAGCAGCGCGGCGGCGATGGCGAGAAGACCCCTCATGCGAGCAACCTTTGCGTCAGGGCGGCCTGCGCGGCCAGCACCCCGGCCGCATCGTGCGGGCGGGGCACGGGGCCGGGCGGGGCCGCGACCTCTTCGATACCCGCGGGCGTCATCACCCGGATCCGGTCGCCCAGCCGCGCGGCCTCGCTCGGGTCGTGGGTGACCATCAGCACGGTTCGCCCCGCCAGCAGCCGCGCCGCCATGTCGCCGATGGTCAGCCGCAACCGCGCGTCGAGCGCCGAGAACGGCTCGTCCAGCAGCACCAGCGGCCGATCCTCGGCCAGCGTCCGCGCCAGCGCCACGCGCTGCCGCTGCCCGCCCGACAGCTGCCCCGGCAGGCGGTTTTCCAGCCCGGACAGCCCTACCGCCCCGATCAGCCGCGCGGTCCGGGCGGCATCCGCCGCCTCGCCCCGCAGCCGCGCCCCCAGCGCCACGTTGCCCGCGACCGTCAGCCACGCGAACAGCCCCGGGTCCTGCCCCATCAGCGCGGCGGGCGCGCTGTCCACCCGGCCGTGGAAGGTGACGCCCGTTGGCAGATGCGCGAACAGCCGCAGCAGCGTCGATTTCCCAACGCCCGACGCGCCCAGCAGACAGGTGATCCGCCCGGGCGCAAGCGTCAGGTCCAAGGGCGCGAACAGCCCCGGCACCTCGCCCGCGACGCGCAGGGTGGGGCGCGCGGCGGTCATGCCCGGCCCAGGTTCCAGAACGCCGCTTCTAGCCGGGTGGCGGTGCGGAACCGCGCCGACAGCTCGGCGAAGCGGGGCAGCGACTGCGCGCCCGGTCCCAGCCGGGCCGCGACCGCGCCGTCGATCAGCGCGCCGACATCGCGGCAGGTGCGCTGGTAATCCCCGGCCGCGTAGGTGTCGATCCAGTCGCGGTAGGGCGTGCCCGGCGCGGCCTCGCGGGCCAGACGCGCGCCAATCTCGCCATACCCCAGCACGCAGGGCGCAAGCGCAGCCAGCAGGTCGAGGAAATCGCCGCTGTAGCCTGCCTCGAGCACGTAGCGCGTGTAGCCGAGGTTTTCGGGCGCCTCTTCGGCCGCGTCCAGCGCCTGCGCGTCGATGCCCGCCGCCGCGCACAGGCGGAAGTGCAGCGACGTCTCGTGGTTCAAGAGCGCATCGACGGTCGCGGCGCAGGCCCGCATTTCGGCCAGCGTTCCCGCCTTGACGATCCCCAGCGCCCAGGCGCGGCTGAAATGGATCAGAAAACGGTAGTCCTGGACAAGATAGGCCAGGAACGCGGGCCGGGGCAGGGTGCCCGCCGCCAAGCCCTGCACAAAGCGGTGGTGGGTATAGTCCCGCCACGGCCCCGCCGCATCGGCCCGCCAGGCGTCGAACGCGTCGCCGTAGCCCGTCGCGTCGCCGCAACCTGTCACTTCGCCGCACCCGGATCGACCGCCAGCCGGTCCACCGGCAGCACCTCGTCCACGAGCCCCGCGTCCTTCAGGAACGCCTCGAACCGCGCATAGCGGCCGTGATCCAGCGCCGCGGGCGAGATCGCGAAGCGTCCGACCGTGTCGTCCCAGGCCTGCGTGTTCAGCTCGTCCGACAAGTCCGGCGCATGGGCCGCAAAGGTCTTCCGCGCGTCCTGGGGGTGGTTCAGCATGTACTGCGTCGCCCGCTCGATCGCGTGCATGAAGCGTTTGATCCGGTCCGCGTCCATCCGGTCGATGTTGGCGATGAAGATCAGCTCGTCATAGGCCGGCAACCCTTCTTCCTCGACGAAGAAGCAGCGCCCCTCGCCGCCGGCCATCCGCATCTGCGTCAGCTCGAAGTTGCGATAGCCGCCGATGGTCGCATCGACCTGCCCTGTCAGCAGCGCGGGCGTGAGCGACCAGTTGACGTTCACCATCTCGACGTCGTCAAGCGTCAGCCCGGCCTTGGCTAGCATCGCGCCCACCACCGCCTGCTCGACGCCCGCGACCGAAAAGCCGATCTTGCGGCCCTTGAGGTCGGCGATGGTCTTCACCGGCCCGTCCGCCTTGACCATCAGGCAGTTCAGCGGCGTGCCCACCAGCGTGCCCACGCGCACTAGCGGCAGCCCCTCGTGGACCTGCAGGTGCAGCTGCGGCTGATAGGTCACGGCCAGATCCGCGCGGCCCGCGGCGACGAGTTTCGGCGGATCGGCGGGATCGGCGGGGGCCACGATCTCGACGTTCAGGTTCTCGTCGGCAAAAAAGCCCTTCTCCTGCGCCAGCACGATGGGGGCGTGGTCCGGGTTCACGAACCAGTCCAGCATCAGCGTCATGTCGTCGGCGGCCTGCGCGGGGGCGGCGAGGGCGATCATTGCGGCGGTCAGCGGGGCGGTCAGCAGGTGTTTCATCGGTATTCTCCGGTGGCAATCAGGACAATGTCTGGATGGGTAGGGGCCAGGGCGCGGGCCGCGCGCCAGGCCCGCAGCCCGGAACGGCAGGCAAGGACGGCGCGTGCGCCGGGCGGCGGCGCGGGCGGGCAGGCGGCGTCTGCGCGAAGGGCGCGCGGATGCACGGGAACCGGCGCCTCGTCCGCGCCGCGCAGGTCCAGGATGAAATCGTCGGGGCCTATCCCGGACTTGTCGATGAACGCGAACCCGTCCGCAGGCTCGGCCGCGCTGTCGAAACGGAAACCGCCCCAGCGCAGGCCCGCGCCAAGCGTCACCAGCTGACCAAGCGGCGAGGGCGACATTTCAAGCAAGACCGCCAGCGCCATCTGCGCCTGCATCGCGCCCAGTATCCCCACGACGGGCCCAAGAACGCCCGCCGTCGCGCAGGTGGCCGCGCGGTCGGGCAGGTCGGGAAAGACCGCGCGCAGGCTGGGCGCGCCGCCGCAGAACCCGCCGCAATAGCCGGTCATGCCGAGGGCCGAGGCGGACACGAGCGGCACCCCCGCCGCAAGGCAGACATCCGACAGGATGTAGCTCACGGCGAAGCTGTCGGCGCAGTCCAGCACCACGTCGCAGCCCCCGACGAGTCCGCCTGCGTTCGCGGGCGTCAGCGCCTCGTCCACCACCGTGACCCGCAGCCCTTCGTCCAGTTCGCGCACGAACCGCGCCGCCGACGCGGCCTTGCCCGCGCCCGCGCGGCCCGCGTGGATCGGCTGCCGGTGCAGGTTCGAAACCTCGACCCGGTCGTGGTCCACGATCACCAGATCGCCCACGCCCGCCCCCGCCAGATACATGATCGCGGGCGACCCCAGCCCGCCCGCGCCCACCACCAGTACGCGCGCACGGGCAAGGCGCGCCTGACCGGCCGCCCCCACCTCGGGCAGCACGACCTGCCGCGCGTGGCGGGGATCTTCTGTCCCAAATATCCCACGGGGGTCCGGGGGTGTGAAACCCCCGGCGTTCGGGCGGTGCGGGCGGTGCGGATGATGCGGGTCGCGGGGCGTCATCCGCACGCCTCCAGCCATGCGCGCAGCCGCGCGTCGGGGTCGGTGTTCAGGGTGATGTCGGTCACCGCCGACACGATGTCGGCGCCCGCGGCGAACGCGCCCGGCGCGCGCTCCACCGTCATCCCGCCGATCGCCACCAGCGGGATCGTCCCGACCCGCCGCTTCCACGCGCCAAGCCGGTCCAGGCCCTGCGGCGCCCATGGCATTTCCTTCAGGACCGTCGGATAGACCGGCCCCAGCGCGATGTAGTCGGGCCCGACCGAAAGCGCGCGGTCCAGCTCGGCCTCGTCGTGGGTCGAAATACCCAGCCGCAGCCCCGCGCGGCGGATGGCCGACAGGTCGGCGGTGTCGAGGTCTTCCTGCCCGAGATGCAGCCAGTCGCAGCCAAGGTCGATGGCGAGCCGCCAGTGGTCGTTCACCACCAGGATCGCGCCGCTCACGCGGGCGATGTCGCGGGCGCGCCCGATCTCGGGCCACAGCCGTGCCTCGTCCGGGTCCTTGAGACGGATCTGCACCATGCGGACCCGGGCGCGCACCGCCCGTTCGACCCACGCCGCGCTGTCGAAAACGGGGTAGAAGCGGGGCAGGGCGTTCATGACAGGAACGCCTTGCCAAGGACCGGGGTCGATGGCACGGCCATCTCGCGCGGCTCCATCGGGTCGGCGGCGCGCGCGGCGGCCCCGGCGCGGATCGCCTGCGCCATGGCCCCGGCCATCGCCACGGGGTCGCCCGCGCGGGCGACGGCGGTGTTCAGCAGGACGGCGTCGAATCCCATTTCCATCGCCGCGGCCGCGTGGCTGGGCAGGCCGATGCCCGCGTCGATCACCATCGGCACGTCCGGGTGCGCGGCCCTGAGCGCGCGCAGCCCGTGCAGGTTGTTCAGCCCCAGCCCCGACCCGATCGGCGCGCCCCAGGGCATCAGCACCTCGCAGCCCGCGTCCAGGAGCCGGTCGCAGACCGACAGGTCCTCGGTGCAATAGGGAAACACCTTGAAGCCGTCGCCCGACAGCGCGCGCGCCGCCTCGACCAGCTGGAACACGTCGGGGGCAAGCAGATCGGCGTGGCCGATCACCTCAAGCTTGATCCAGTCGGTGCCCAGCAGTTCGCGCGCCATGTGGGCGGTCGTGACCGCCTCGCGCGCCGTGTGGCAGCCGGCGGTGTTGGGCAAAAGCCGCACCCCCAGCCCCTCGACCAGCCGCAGGAAATCCTGCCCGCCCCCCGCCTCGCGCCGCAGGCTGACGGTGGCGATGCCCGCGCCCGAGGCGCGGAACGCATCGGCAAGGATGCGGGGGCTGGGGTAGCCTGCGGTCCCCAGCATCAGCGGGGACGCGACCTCGGTTCCGTAAAAGACCGGCATCTCAGCCCCCCTGCATGGGCGCCACGATTTCCATCGCGTCGCCGGGCGACAGCGCCGCATCCGCCCGCGACGGCGCGGGCACGAAGGCGCCGTTCAGCGCGGTGGCGACCCGCGCGTCCCCCAGTCCAAGCGCGTCGAGCGCGTCGGCCACGGTCGCGGCCTCGTCGTTGACCGCGACCTCGCGCGGTTCACCGTTGATCGTCAGCTTCATGCCAGAGCTCCGGTTTGGTGCCGTTTTCGATGTGGTCGGCCATCTGCATCGCCAGCGCGGGCGCAAGCAGGTAGCCGTGGCGGAACAGGCCGTTCGCGTACAGCCTGCCGCCGGCCATTCCGATCCGAGGCAGGTTGTCGGGGAAGGCGGGCCGGGCGTCGGCCCCTGTCTCGATGATCTCGGCCTCGCCGAAGGCGGGGTGCAGCGCGTAGGCCGCGCTCAGCAGCTCCAGGACCGAGCGGACGGTCACGGGCCCGCGGCGGTCGCTTTCGATCATCGTCGCGCCCAGCATGTAGATGCCGCCGCCGCGCGGGACGAGGTAGATCGGCACCCGCGGATGCAGCAACCGCACGGGCCGCGACAACGAGACCTCGGGGCAGCGCAGCACCAGCATCTCGCCCCGGACGCCGCGCAGGTCGGGCAGGATGTCGCGCGCGGCAAGGCCGCGGCAGTCGATGGCGCGGGTGGCGGGCGGCGGGGTGCGGGCCGGGCCGGGATCGACCGCGACGCCCTGATCGGCCAGCCGGCCGCGCAGCGTCGCAAGGGCGTGGCGGGGATCGAGATGCGCCTCGTCCGGAAAGAACAGCGCCCGGTCGAAGCGCCCGGCGAGGTCGGGTTCAAGGCGGGCGACCGACTCCCCGTCGATGGTCTGGAACCCCGAGGTGCGGCGGGCAAAGCGGTCCAGTTCGCGGCGGTCGCGGGCGGGCGTCACGACGAGCGTGCCGTGCCGCTGCACGCGCGCGCCTTGGCGGTCCCACCAGTCGATAGCGGTCCGGCCAAGCCGCAGCACGGGTTCTTCGGCGCATTCCGCCTCGCACCAGGGGGCGAGCATGCCGCCCGCCCACCAGGAACAGCCCTGCGCGCCCGGCCCGCTTGCCGGGTCGAGGATCGACACCGGGATGCCGCGCCCGGCAAGCTCGGTCGCCACCGCCAGCCCTGCGACGCCCGCGCCGAGGATGGTCACGGGGCCGGTCACGGCTGCCACCAGCGGTGGAAGTGATGGACTGGCCCGTGGCCCGATCCGACGCGCAGACCATCGGCCGCCGCGATCGCGCCTTGCAGCCATTCGTGCGCCGCGCCCACAGCCTCGGGCACCGTTTGCCCCAGCGCCAGCCCGGCGGTGATGGCCGACGACAGCGAGCAGCCGGTTCCGTGGGTGTTGCGGGTGGCGATCCGTGGGGCGGTGAAGTCGTGGCGCGACGGCCCGATCAGCCGGTCGGTGCATGTCGCGCCGTCGGCATGGCCGCCCTTCATCAGGACCCAGCTTGGCCCCATGGCGTGCAGCGCCCGGCCCTGCGACTCGGCCTCGTGCCCGTCGCGCGCGGTCTCGCGGCCCAGCAGGCGCGCGGCTTCGGGCAGGTTCGGGGTCAACACGGTCGCGAGCGGCAGCAGGTGATCGCGCAGGGCGGCGACCGCGTCCGGGTCGATCAGCGGATCGCCCGACTTGGCCACCATCACCGGGTCCAGCACGACCGGCAGCCCGCGCCCCTTCAGCGCGTCCGCGACCGCCATGGTCGCCGCCACCGTGCCCAGCATCCCGATCTTGACGGCCGCCACGTCCAGGTCGTCCAGCACGGCGTCGATCTGCGCCGCGATCATCGCTGGCGACACCTGCTCGACCATCGTCACGGCGCGGGTGTTCTGCGCCGTGATCGCGGTCACGACGCTGGCGCCATAGACGCCGAGCGCCGAGAACGCCTTGAGATCGGCCTGGATCCCCGCGCCCCCGCCGCTGTCGGACCCCGCGATGGTCAGCGCGATCGCCATGTCATCCCCTCGTCAGGGGGCCACGCGGATGGGGAAGGACATGCGTGCGGATCGCCGCGGCATTGCCCGTTCCCTTCGCCGGCATGACCCGGATCAGGTTCGATGGGTGCTGTGCCTGGCACATCTCAGCCCCGCGCGGGGCGCCCCAACGAGCGTTCCTTGAACTATAGGCGCAGGGGGACGTCAGGACAAGGGCGGCATCCGGGCTTCGCTCGGCGCGCCTGGGCTGGTAATGGGACGTCGAGCCTTGGCGGGAAGGGGGGATCGACGTTGCCGATGGTCTGCGAACCCTCATCCGCCCTGCGAGCAGGCGGCGCGCCGGTGCAGATCGGCGGGTGTCCAGCCTCGCCGTGTCCTAACTGCGGGTCGCCCGCCGCCCTGCAAACCTTCGCCAACGGCTGAGATCGTCATGCCGAGAAACCGCTTCTACCAGGGCCCCGTGACCGACCACTTCGATGGCAATCGGTTCCACGCCCCCGTCGAGCCGCGGACGAACGGGCTGTTCGAGCTTGCGTGGATGAACGCCGTCAAGGCCGCGCGGTTCTGGCCCGCCGTGACCCCGCCCGAATGCTTCGATGTGCCGCCCCGGCGGGTGCCGGGGCTTCGGATCGCGCCCATCGGGCACGCGAGCGTGCTGGTGCAGGTGGACGGGGTGAACCTGCTGATCGACCCGGTTTTCGCGCCGCGTCTGGGCCCGGTGCGGCACGCGGGACCGCGCCGGGTGCATCCGCCGGCGGTCCGGTTCCACGACCTGCCGCCGATCGACGCCGTGCTGATCACGCACAACCACTATGACCACATGGACATTCCGGCGATCCTGCGGCTCGACCGCGAACACGCGCCCCGGATCGTCGCGCCGCTGGGCAACGACACCATCCTGCGCCGCCACAAACCCGACCTTGAGGTCGAAACCTATGACTGGGGCGAGGCCGCGGCGCTGTCGGACCGCCTGAGCGTGCATCTGGAGCCGTCGTTCCACTGGTCGGGGCGCGGGGTGGCGGACCGCCGGATGACGCTGTGGTGTTCCTTCGTCATCTCGGGTGCGGGGGGCGGGGTGCTGTATCACGTCGGCGACACCGGCTACGGCGACGGCAGCATCTTCCGCCGCGTCCGCGAACGCCACGGGCCGCCCGACGTGGCGCTGCTGCCAATCGGCGCCTATGAGCCGCGCTGGTTCATGCGCCACCAGCACGTGAACCCGGCCGAGGCGGTGCAGATCATGCTGGATTGCGGCGCGGCCCGCGCCTTTGGCCATCACTGGGGCACGTTCCAGATGACGCACGAGCCGCGCGAGGCGCCGCCGCAGGACCTCGACCGCGCGCTCGACGCCCGCGGCATCCCGCGCGACCGGTTCCGGCCGCTGATGCCGGGGCAGCCGCTGACGCTCGACTGGCCCGGCGCGCTACAGCAGGGGTGAGAGCAGCCGTGCGAGCGAATCCCGCAGCCTGATATGCGGGCTGCGCCGGTCATAGGCCTCGGCCGTGAAGGGCACGCATTCAAGGGCGTCGCGGTGGAAGTCATCCTCGACCGCCCGGGTGATCGCCTGATCGTAGATGACCGCGTTCAGTTCGTAGTTGATGCTGAAGCTGCGGATGTCGATGTTGGCCGACCCGATCGTGCAGACCCGCCCGTCCATCGCCGCGATCTTGGCGTGCAGATAGCCGGTCCGGTACAAAAGGATGGTGGCGCCCGACCGGGCGATGTCGGCCAGATAGGTGTTCGCGGCCCAGTAGGGCAGGTGCTGGCCGGTCCCGCGCTCGCTGATCATGATCCGCACGTCCACCCCCTGCAGGGCCGCGGTTTTCAGCGCCTCGGCGATGGTGTCGTCCAGGATGAAGAACGGCGACTGGATGAAGATCCGATCGCGCGCGTTGGTTATCATCGCGAAATACAGCTGCCGCACCGCCGCCCAACGCGAATCCGGCCCCGACAACGAGAACTGCACCGGCAGGTCGGCGTCCGACAGGTCGGGGGCTTCGTCGGGGAACAGGCTTTCGTGGAACAGGTCCTCGCCGGTCGCATTGCGCCAGTCGATCGTGAACACCGCCTGCAGCAGCGACACGGCCGCCCCCACGATCCGCACGTTGGTGTCGCGCCACAGCGCGAAGCCCGGCGGCGGTTCCAGGTGTTCGCCGCCGATGTTCAGCCCGCCGGTGTGGCCCACCAGCCCGTCGATCACGGCGATCTTGCGATGGTTGCGATAGCTGATCGTGTGGATGCGCCACAGCCGCGACACCGGCTCCATCCTGATGCCCGCCGCGCGCATCCGCCGCAGATAGGACCGGCGCAGCATCGTGAGCGATCCGAGCGGATCGTAGAGGATGCGGACCTCGACCCCTTCCGCGACCTTCTGGGCCAGCACGTCCAGCAACTCCTCGCCCAGGTCGTCCGAACCCCAGCTGAAATACTGCATGTGGATCGACCGCCGTGCGGCCTTCAGGTCCTCGAACAGCGCCGGATAGGCTTCCGAGGCGTTGCGCAGGACGGTCAGGCGGTTGCGGGTGGTGACGACCGACAGCGACGTCCGCGCCACCAGCTCCGCGATCAGGGTGTCGTGTTCCCCGGCCCGCGCCAGCCTGTCCAGCGCCGCCGCGTGCTGCGGCTCGAGCCCCTCTACGAGCGGTCGCAGGCGGGCGGTCAGTTCCTGCCGCATCAGGCGCGTGGTCTGGCCGAAGTACTTGCGGCCGAACAGCAGGTAGACGATGACGCCGATCCCGGGCAGCAGGGCGAACAGCAGCATCCAGGCGAACGTGGCGCTGGGCTTGCGGTTCTCGGCCACGATGAAATAGCCCGTCGCGATCAGGTAGGCGGCAAAGGCGTATGTCAGCACGGTCGGCAGGTCCACCGGCGCTCCTTGCTTACGCGGCCCTACGGCGGGCGGCGCGGGGTTGCGTCGGGCCGGAACGGCGCAGACCACGGCGGAGTTCCGGGGCAAGGCTGACAGCCACGGCTTGCACTTCGTAAGCTTGCTAATTAATATTGGCACATGCTCGTATCCCGCCTGACACAGCTGACGCGCCTGCTTCGCGCCGCCGCGAAATCCAGCGGCGCGCGGGGCGGGCTGACGCTTGCCCGCGCGCGGATCGTGGCGCTGCTTTCCACCGCGCCGGGCATGACGCAGGTCGAGATCGCCGAGCGGCTTCAGGTCACCGCCCCCACGGTCCAGAGTCACCTGGACGGGCTGGAGCTTGCGGGGCTGCTGGTGCGGGCGCGCGACACCCAGGACCGCCGCAAGATCGTGGTCAGCCTGACGCCCAAGGGCCGGCGTGCCGACGCGACCGGCCTGCCGGGCGAACTGGAGACGGCGCTGACAGACGGGATCGACCCCGACGACCTGCGCGTCGTCCTGCGCGTGATCGACCGCATGATCCAGAACCTGCAAGGCGCGCTTCGACCATGAGTGCGGCGGCGACCAACATGTCCCGCGCGCCCGACCCGGCCATCGCCGAACGGGACGACGGCACCCTTCCCCCGGCGGCCGCCGCCGCCGCCGCGCAGGCGGCCTTCGTGCCGGTGCCGCTGCCGCGCATCCTCGCCTATGTCGCCACTTCGATCTTCATCGCGCTGACGCAGGGCTTCGCCCAGGGGCTGGTGCCCGCCGTCCTGCCGCAGATCGCGGGCCAGATCGGCGCGACCACGACCGAGGCTACGTGGCTTGTCGTGGGCTTCATGGTCCCCAAGACGGCGGTGCCGCTGCTGCTCATCAAGATCCGCACCCAGTTCGGGCTGCGCCTTTTCACCGAGGTGGGCGTCAGCTGCTTCGTCCTCGTGTCGGCGCTGGCGCTCTTCGAATCCGACCTGCGGGCGACGGTGGCGGTCCAGTTCCTGTCGGGCCTGTCCTCGGCCTCGTTGTCGACGCTGGCGTTCCTTTACATGCTCGAGGGGCTGGCGCCCGCGCTGAAGATGCGGCTGGGGCTGCCGCTGGCGCTGACCTTCCTGTCGCTCGGCAGTCCGCTGGCGCGGGTGGTGGCGCCGCCCCTGATGGGGGACGGCAGCTGGCAGGTGCTGCATCTGCTGGTGCTGGGGATGGCGCTCGTCAGCCTGGCGCTGGTGTTCCTTTTGCCCCTGAAGCCGATGCCGCGGGCCAAGGTCATCGCGCCCATGGATGTCGCAAGCTTCGCGCTGATCGCCACGGCGCTGGGCGGGCTGACGGCGGTGTTCTCGATGGGGCCGACGCTGTGGTGGACGGCCGTGCCGTGGCTCGGCTGGACGCTGGCCTTGTCCTTCGCCGCGATGGCGGTCGCGGTCGTGATCGAGCTGCACCGCAAGGTTCCGCTGATCGACGTGCACTGGATCACCAGCGGCCCGATCCTGCATCTTGCCGGTGTCCTGCTGCTTTTGCGGCTGATCCTGTCCGAGCAGGCGGCGGGCGCGCCGCGGATGTTCATGGCGCTGGGGCTTGGACCCGATCAGCTGACCGGCCTGTTCGGCGCCATCGTTGCGGCGTCCATCGCGGGCGGGATCGCCTGCGCCGCGGTGATGAAGCCGGGGCGCGAGTCGCGCATCCATCTTTTCGCGCTGCTGCTGATCGCGCTTGGGGCGTGGCTCGACAGCCGGTCCACCATCGACACCCGGCCCGCGCAGATGCTGGCCAGCCAGTCGATGATCGCCTTCGCCGCCGCCATGTTCCTGCCGCCCGCGATGATGAGCGGGCTGTTGCAGGCGCTGGCCAAGGGGCCGGCCTATATCCTGTCGTTCGTGATCGTGTTCCTGACCACGCAGGCGATCGGGGGGACGCTGGGCAGCGGGCTGTTCACGACCTTCATCAACGAACGGCAGGCGGTCCACCTGGCGGAACTGGCGAACAACCTGCCGGTCACGTCGCAGATCGTGTCCGGGCAGGTCGCGGCGCTGACCCGCGGCATGTCGGGGGTGCTGACCGACCCGCTGTTGCGACAGGCGCAGGCCGTGTCGCAGATCGCCGACGAGGCGGGGGCGCAGGCCTTTGTCCTCGCCTACAACGACGCCTTCCTGCTGACCGCGCTGGCGGCGGCGGGTGCGGCGATCATCCTTGTCCTGCACATGCTGCGCGACCGTATGGCGGGCACCGCCGCCGCGGCGATCGCGCCCCCTGCCAGCTCCAACCCGCCACAGGTCACCCCATGACACGCAAGACAATCTCGACCCTCGTCGTCCTCGTGCTGGGCGCGATCGGCGTGCTGACGATCCTTTACGCCTGGCAGTTGCCCCCCTTCACCCCGCGCCTGCCGATGACCGAGAACGCGGCCGTCCGGGGCCGCGTCACCACGCTTGCGCCGCAGGTCTTGGGCTACGTCGTGTCGGTCGAGGTGCAGGACTTCCAGCCGGTGAAGCGCGGCGACGTGATCGTGCGGCTGGACGACCGGCAGGCGACCCACCGGCTTGAACAGGCCGAAGCGGCACTGGAAGGGGCGCGCGCGAGCGTCGCGATCGCCGAGCAGTCGATCAATTCCGCCCGCGCGCTGGTCCAGTCGCGCGAGGCGGGCGTGCAGTCGGCCGAGGCGGCGCTTGCCGCGTCGCAATCCGCCGCCTCGCGGTCGTCCGAACTGCGGGAGCGCGGGGTCGCGTCCGAAAGCGCCGTCGAAAGCTCGGGCGCGGCGCTGGCGCAGGCGCAGGCCGACGTGGCGGCCGCCCGCGCGGCGCTGGAGACCGGCGCCCAGGACGTGAAAAGCGCCGAGGTCTCGATCGAGGCGCGGCGCGCGGACGTGGCCGCGGCCGAGGCGGCGGTGGACCTGGCGCGGGTCGATCTGGACAACACGGTCGTGCATGCGCCCGAGGACGGGCGGATGGGCCAGATCGGCGCGCGGCTGGGGCAGTACGTCACCGCCGGCACCGCGCTGGCGCAGCTGGTCGCGCCCGATGTCTGGATCGTGGCGAACTTCAAGGAAACCGACCTGCACGGGGTCCGCATCGGCCAGCGCGCGACCTTCACCGTCGATGCGATGGGCGGGAGGGAGTTCA
The DNA here is from genome assembly GCF_007018965.1 of Paracoccus marinus. Classification (GTDB taxonomy): domain Bacteria; phylum Pseudomonadota; class Alphaproteobacteria; order Rhodobacterales; family Rhodobacteraceae; genus Paracoccus; species Paracoccus marinus. The sequence continues at coordinate 20,428 of NZ_VJYZ01000025.1, read as the reverse complement.
CGGGGGTTGTCGAATCCTATTCCCCTGCCGCCGGCTCCGAATTCAGCCTTTTGCCCGCCAGCAACGCGACCGGGAACTTCACCAAGGTCACCCGGCGGGTCCCGCTTCGGATCGTGATCGACCCCGGGCAGGAGATGTCCGAGCTGCTGCTGCCGGGCCTGTCGGTCGTCGTCAGCATCCACGTGCCCGACGCGCTGCGGGAGTAGCGACGGGACGCTTGTTGGCGCCTGCGGGCACCTGTCGATCAGGCGGTGATGAACTCGCGCACGAAGGGCGTGGCGGGACGGGCGCGGATGTCGGACGGCTTGCCGATCTGTTCGATCCGGCCCATCGACATCACGACGACCAGGTCGGCAAGCTCCATCGCTTCTTCCTGGTCGTGGGTGACGAACACGGTGGTCAGGCCGGTCTCGTCGTGGATGTGGCGCAGGCCCTGGCGCAGTTCCTTTCGGACCTTCGCGTCCAGCGCCCCGAACGGCTCGTCCAGCAGCAGCATCCGCGGCTCGATCGCGAGCGCGCGCGCCAGCGCCACGCGCTGCCGCTGGCCGCCCGAAAGCTGGCTCGGGTAGCGCTTGCCGATGTCGGGCAGCTGGATCAGGTCCAGCAGCTTGGTCACCCGGCGCGCGACCTCGGCCCGCGGCGGGCGCGTCGCGCGGGGGCGGGCGTTCAGCCCGTAGGCCACGTTGTCGAACACCGTCATGTGCCGGAACAGCGCGTAGGACTGGAACACGAAGCCCGCGCGGCGTTCCTGTACCGTAAGCCCGGTCGCGTCCTGGCCGTCGAACAGAACCCGGCCCGACGACGGGTATTCCAGCCCGCCGAGGATCCGCAGCAGCGTCGTCTTGCCCGACCCCGACGGACCCAGCAGCGCCACGAGCGCGCCCGAGGGGATGGCCAGCGACACCGGCTGCAACGCCGTGGTGGCGCCGAAGATCTTGGCGATTTCGTCGATCTCGATATGCATGGGCGTTTTCCTCACAGGCGGCGGAAGGCGGCGAGCTGGTCGGCGTGGCGGATTTCCAGGCCGGCCTTCAGCAGCAGGGTGACGAGGGCGAGAAGCGTCAGCAGGGCGGCCATGCCGAACGCGGCGACGGACAGGTATTCGTTGTAGAGCATCTCGATGGTGATCGGCATCGTGGCGGTCTGGCCCCGGATCTTGCCCGACACCACGGCGACCGCCCCGAACTCGCCCATCGCGCGGGCGTTGCTCAGCAAAACCCCGTAAAGCAGCGCCCAGCGGATGTTGGGCAGGGTCACGGTGCGAAACACCCGCCACCCCGACGCGCCAAGGGTCAGCGCCGCCTCTTCCTCGGCGCGGCCCTGCTCGATCATCACGGGGATGAGCTCGCGGGCGACGAAGGGAAAGGTCACGAACAGCGTGGCCAGAACGATGCCGGGCACCGCAAAGACGATCGGCATGCCGTTCGCGACCAGCCACCCGCCGGCGAACGAGTTGGCGCCGAACATCAGGACGATGCACAGGCCCGCGACGACGGGGCTTACGGAAAACGGCAGGTCGATCAGGGTGATGAGGAACGCCTTTCCCCTGAAATCGAACTTGGTGATGAGCCAGGCGGCGGCGATCCCGAAGACCGCGTTCAGGGGCACCGCGATCGCGGCGATGGTCAGCGTCAGCCGGATGGCCGAGCGCGCGTCGCGGTGGCCAAGGCTTTCGATCACCGCCGCCCAGCCTTCGCCAAGCGCCTCGGCGAAGACGACGATCAGCGGCGCGGCGACCAGGATGCCAAGGCCCGCGACCGCGATCACGATGAGGGTCCAACGGACCCACGGCGTTTCCTGCGTCGCGGGGCGGAAGGCGCGGGCGGCCGCGGGCGCGCGGCCCAGGGTTGCGTCAGACATATCCGATCCTCCGACGGCTCCAGACCTGGATCAGGTTGATGACCAGCAGCAGCGCGAAGCTGATGAGCAGCATCGCGATCCCGATGGCCGCCGCCGCCTCGTAGTTGAACTCTTCCAGCTGGATCACGATCAGCAGGGGCGCGATCTCAGTCTGCAGCGGCCGGTTGCCGGCGATGAAGATCACCGAACCGTATTCGCCCACCGCGCGCGCGAGCGCGAGCGCGAAGCCCGTCAGCGCGGCCGGCGCGAGCATCGGCAGGACGACGTGGCGCAGCGTGTAGGCGCGGCTGGCGCCCAGCGTCGCCGACGCTTCTTCGACCTCGCGCTCGATTTCCTCGACGACCGGCTGGACCGTGCGGGTCACGAACGGCAGCCCCACAAAGATCAGCGCGATCAGGATGCCCCACTGGGTATAGGCGATGCGGACGCCCAGTTCCTTGAACAGCGACCCGAACGCCCCGTTCGGCGCGTAAAGCGCGGTCAGCGCGATCCCCGCGACGGCGGTCGGCAGGGCGAAGGGCAGATCGACCGCGGCGTCGATGATCCGGCGGCCGGGAAAGCGATAGCGCACCAGCACCCAGGCCAGCACGACGCCGAAGACCAGGTTGAACAGCGCCGCGAACAGCGACAGCCGGAACGACAGGAACAGCGCGGCCCAGACCCGTTCGCGGTTCACTGTTTCCCAGATGTTGCCGATGCCGAAGCCGGCGCCCTTCGCAAGAAGGGCGCCGATCGGCAGCAGCACGATGATGGAAAGCATCGTCAGGGTGATCCCCGCCGACAGGCCGAAGCCCGGCATCGGGGATCTGTGGATCAGTGGCTTGCCCATGTCGGCTTGCGCTACCTCGTGCTCATGTCGTGGTGTCGGCCGGATCGCGTCACTTGGGGACGTAGATCTGGTCGAAGATGCCGCCGTCGCCGAAATGCTCGGGCTGCGCCTTGCCCCAGCCGCCGAAGTCCTCGATCCCGACCAGCTGCATCTGCGGGAAGCGCGCGACATCCTCGGGGTTCGCCGCCGACGTGTCCCAGCCGCGATAGAAGTGCTTGAACGCGAGCGCCTGCGCTTCGGGAGTGTAGAGGAAATCGAGATAGGCCTGCGCCAGCTCGCGCGATTCCGGGGTCGTGGCATTGCCTTCGACCAGCGCGACCGGCGGCTCGGCGCGGATCGAGATCGTCGGCGCGACGATGTCGAATTCATCCTCGCCCAGTTCGTTCAGCGCCAGGTACGCCTCGTTTTCCCAGGCCAGCAGCACGTCGCCGATGCCGCGTTGGGCGAAGGTCGTCGTGGCCCCGCGCGCGCCCGAGTCGAGCACCGGCACGTTCTTGAACAGCTTGGTCACGAATTCTTTCGGGTCCTGCCCGTTCTTCTGCGCCCAGGCCCAGGCGGCGAGGTAGTTCCAGCGCGCCCCGCCCGAGGTCTTGGGATTGGGCGTGATGACCTCGATCCCGTCCTGGACCAGGTCGCCCCAGTCGTTGATCCCCTTGGGATTGCCCTCGCGCACGAGGAAGACGATCGTCGAGGTGTAGGGGGACGAGTTGTGCGGCAGCTTCGACTGCCAGTCGGCTGGCAGCTTGCCGGCCGCCGCGATCTTGTCGATGTCGCCCGCGAGCGCCAGCGTCACCACCTGCGCCTGAAGCCCGTCGATCACCGCGCGCGCCTGGCTGCCCGAGCCGCCGTGGCTGGTTTCGATCTGCGGCGCGTCGTGGCCGAGACCCTGCCAGTGCTTGGCGAAGATCTCGTTATACTCGCGATAGAATTCGCGGGTCGGGTCGTAGCTGACGTTGAGCAGCGTTTCCGCCTGCGCCTTGGGCGCGCCGAGCGCCATCAGGCCAAGCGCCAGCACCGGCAGCGCGTCGCGCAGGATGCGGGGCAGGGCCCAGCCGTTGCGGGGGGCGGCGGCGGCTTCAGCGGCCTGCCGGGGGGTGCGGGCAGGGGTCGTCGTGGGCAGCATGAAGTTCTCCTGTCGTGCCGGGCGCCGCGTGGCGTCGTCGGCGGGTCTTTTGTCGTTCGTCATCAGGCGGGGCAGGACCGGGCCCATCCCCATGATCGTCATCGGCTGGTTCCGCATCATCTGGCCGGTCATGCGCGCGCTTTCTGGTTGGGGCTGCGGGACCCGCCGGCAGATGCGGGACGGACCGCCGCCGGCAGCGCCTCGATCAGCGTGTCCCACAGGGCGGGGTCGCGCCCGGCCAGAAGCTCGGCCCGGGCGGCGTGCGGATCGTGGGTGAAGATGATGAGCGGGGTGCCGTTGATCCGGTGCGCGCAACCCGTGCGCCGGTCGATCAGGTGGACGGCGCAGAGACGGCCGTGAGGGGCGGCGTCGTCGGCGATCGCCTCGCCGTCCTGCGCGCTCTCGTGGCCGAGCGGCAGTCGGTTCGAGACGAACTGAGCCTGGTTCGCGTAGCTCATTCTCGGCCTCCGGTTGTCGTTCGAGGCGACGGATGCCGCTCGTTGGCTTAATAACGACAGCGCAGGTCGAGTTTAGCAAGAACTAATCTCGCCAAAGTTGCTCGTGTATATGGAAGATTATTCTACGGCTTGCAGCGCGGAAAATCGGCGCTGAAACCGTTTGCCGCCCAGCGCTGCACGGGACGGCCGCACGCGCTTCAGGTCCCGAAGATCTGTTCGACCTTGGTGTCCGACCGCAGCATGTCCTCGAGCGTCAGCGACTCGATGATGAGCAGATAGCTCCAGAACACCTCGCCAAAGGTGCGGCGGATGCGGCAGGTCGCCTCGTCCCGGCAGTCGTCGCAGCGTTGATAGGCGCTGCGCGACAGGCAGGGCAGCGGCGCGATCGGCCCGTCGATGCGGCGCAACAGGTCCGAGATCGACACCTCGGACGGCGGCTTCGCCAGCCGGTAGCCGCCCGACCGCCCCCGCATCGACGCGATCACACCGGCGTTGCGAACCTCGAGCAGGATATGTTCCAGAAACCGCTTGGGGGCGCCGGACCGCGCCGCAATCTCCTCGATCGTCAGCGCGCGCGGCTGCTCGCGCGCGGCCTCGTCCGCAAGTGCCAGCAGGGCCTTGAGCGCGTACTTCATCTTCTGGGTAATCATGGGCCAAACCTAAACAGACGGACCTGGGCGAATCAACAATGTCATCGGCGGAACCGTGCCCGTCGCGACGACGGCGGCGGACAAGTCATTGAAATTTCTCGTGTTGTCAAAGCGGTAAATAGACGATCAACGACATAGACAATTTTCGCGTCTCTGTCATGTTCTGGCGCCGTGTCCCCGCCCGTCTGTCGGCGTGCGGCAGCAGGGGGCGGGCAGGGGCGAAATGGACGAACTCGATCTCATCGACCGCAAGATCGTGGCAGAGCTGATGCGCGATGCGACGATCCCGGTGGCGCAGATCGCCGAACGGGTCGGGCTCTCGCAGACGCCCTGCTGGAAGCGGATCCAGAAGCTTCAGGACAGCGGCGTGCTGATCGGCCGCGTGGCGCTGGCCGATCCGGCCCGGCTGGGATTCGGACTGACCGTGTTCGTGGGAATCGAGGCGGTGGACCATTCGGCCGAATGGCGTCAGGCCTTTGTCGCCGCCACCGACGCGATCCCCGAGATCATGGAGGTTCACCGCATGGCTGGCGAGATGGACTATCTGCTGCGGGTCGCGGTCGCGGACATGGCGTCGTTCGACGCGCTCTACAAGCGGCTGACCGACGCGGTGCCGATCAAGAACCTGACCTCGCATTTCGCGATGGAACGGACCAAGTTCACGTCCGTCTACCCGGTCGATACGCGGACCCGCTGAACGCGACCGGCGCACCCCCGCGGCCGGGGATGCGCCGGTTCATGGCCGGCGATGCCGGTCGGTGCAACCGCCTCAGGCGGCCGCGCGCAGGTGCGGGCGGGAGCGCCGGCCAAGCTGGGCCTCGACGGCCTGCGCGACCAGCTCGGCGGTGGCCGACGACAGCGTCCAGCCCAGGTGCCCGTGGCCGGTGTTGTAGAACACGCCCGGGTTCCTGCCGGGGCCGACCTTCGGCATCATCGACGGCAGCATCGGCCGCAGGCCCGCCCACGGGACGCAATGCCGGGTCGAGACATCGGGGAAGTGGCGGCGCACCCACGCCACCAGCGGCTGCACCCGACAGTCGCGGATGTCGCGGTTCTCGCCCGCGAACTCGGCCGTGCCCGCAACGCGGAAGCGGTTCTCGCCAAGCCGGCTCGTCACGATCTTGGTCGCGTCGTCCAGAAGGCTGATGCGCGGCGCGCCTTCCTGCGAGGCGGCGTCCTGCAGGTTGACGGTGATGGAGTAGCCCTTGACCGGATACACGTTCAGCCGGTCGCCCAGCGAACGGGCCAGCTTGCGGCTGCCGATCCCGGCGCAGACCACGATCGCCGCGTGCCGCGCATCGCGCACGCGGCCCTCGCCGTCGCGGAACCGCAGAAGGCGTCCGTCGGCCCCGTTCTCGACGGCCAGCACTTCGGATTCCATCTCGAACCGGACGCCCAGCCGCGTGCAGGCCCGGGCAAGGCCCGTGGTGTACAGGTGGATGTCGCCGGTCGCGTCGCCCGGCGTGTGAAAGCCGCCGACGAAGTCGCCGCGCAGCCGCGGTTCCAGCCGCCGGACGCCGTCCGCGTCAAGCTCGACCCGCTCGACCCCGCCTTCGGCCAGCAGTTCGGAGACGCGGCGGGCGTGGGCCATCTGCGCCTCGGTTCCGTAGAAATGCAGGATGCCCGCGTCGTCGCGGTCGAAGTCGATGCCTTCCTGCGCCGCGATGTCGCGCATCCGCTGCCGGGCCGCGACCGCGAGCGCCGCCGTCTTGGCGGTGTTGCTGCGATAGTTCGGGATGTTGCCCAGGAACTCGGCCAGCCAGCTGTATTTGTGCCAGGTCGGCCGCAGGCTGAGCGACAGGGGCGCGTCGGCCCGCAGCATCCAGCCCAGGCCCTTCAGCACGGTGCTGCTGTGGTTCCAGACCTCGGCGTTCGACGCGGACAGCTGGCCGCCATTGGCGAAGCTGGTTTCCATCGCCGGATAGCGGTTGCGGTCGTAGACGGTCACGTCGAAGCCGCGCGTGGCGAGTTCGTAGGCGGTGGTCACGCCGGTAATGCCGGCGCCGATGACGGCGATGGAATGCATGCTGCGCTCCGGTTCCAAAGGTTAGAACACGCCCGATCGGACGCATTCCCCCTCTGTCCTTTTGCCTGAGAGCATCGCCGCGAGCGGCTTTCTCCTTCGGCGGATGCTGCTGCATCTCTCTCCAGAGTATCGGGCTGGCAGTCTTTTTGCCTGAGAGATTCCGGGGCGTTGCTCCGTCGGCGCGGGCGCGAAGCCCGACTCTCCTGTCCAGTCCGTAGGCGGCTTATCGGGGATGGCGAGGGTTCGGGCAAGGAAATTATGCAGGCGCGGCAAGAGGGTTGCCTTGTTGCATCGCCGTTAGTCCGTGACGGCCCGGTCGTCCTTCGCTTCCAGCTTCACGTCCGGGTCACGAAGTCCGCTCCGCCGCGTTGCAGCCACCTGCGGTCCACGTTATCGATGATGCATGTTGCACGCCGGGACGGGGGTTCCATGCCAGCCAAAGACATTTCGCGCCGCCAGTTCCTGGGGACCGCCGCGGCGCTTGGGGTGATTGCCGTCGTTCGGCCGCTGGCGCCGGCCGAGGCCGCGATGATGCCGTCGGCGGTGGGGCGCGATCCGCAGTGGTTCCAGGGTGGCCGGCTGCGTTATCGCCGCGACGGGATGGCCAAGGTCACCGGGTCCAAGGTGTTCTCGCTCGACATGCGGGCCCGCGACGTCGAGGGCTGGCCTGACCGGCAATCCCACGCGATGACGCTGCACCTGCCGCGCGCGGACCGCGTGTGGCAGGCGCTGGACCTGTCGGTGCTGGGCGACGCGCTGCAACCCGACGTGCTGATCGACGACGCCCGTCTCGCCGCCGACGGGATCGAGATGCAGGAAGCGGACTTCTACGGCCGCTTCTTCGCGGTTCGCGGGCAGGTTCCGGGCATGATGGGCCAGCCCGCCGCGCTGGCGATCTGGCACGACTACGAACGCTTCCGTGCCGCAAGGAAGCTTCTGCAGTTCAACGACGCGATCTGGGTGTGGGGCGACGAGGCGCCGCAGCCGCCGCGCAAGTCCTATGGCGGGGCGCAGTTCGTGCGGATCGCCGGTCCCGACCCGCGCGGCGCGGACGAGTTCTCGCCAATGAAGAACTACATCATCTGGCCCGAGGAAACCGACAGGGACATCAAGTGGCCCGATGACGATCACCCCGTGTTCGGCCAGGCGCGGCGGCATGCGGCCCAGCTGCACGCCGAGTTCGCGACACCGCCGGCCGGCATGCAGGTCTTTGCCCGCCATTACTCATCCCAGTCGGTCGATCCCGCGGCGATGGAGCCGGAAAACGGCCTCGCCTGGTACGACCCCGCGGCCGGTGCGCTGAACGTCATCGGCGCCACCCAGTCGCCCTATACGGTCGCTGAACATCTGCTGGCGATGGTCAAGGCCAGCCGGTTCGCGCTGAACAAGCTGGATTTCGTGACCGGCTACACGGTCGGCTACGGGCAGAAGGAACACCAGCCCTTCCCCTATTACGTCGCGGTTGCCGGGCTTTACGCGCAGGGCAATCCGGTGCGGCTGGTGCTGGACCGCTGGCAGCACTTCCAGTTCGCGCTGAAGCGCCACCCGTTCGAGACGGACATGACGATCTCGGTCGATGCCGACGGCGTGTTCCAGGGCTTCGCCTGCGAGATGATCGGCGATGGCGGCGGGGTGATGAACTTCAGCCCCTCGGTCGGAACGGTCGCGGTAACGGCGGCGCAGTCGATCTATTACTTCCCGAAAAGCGACCTGAAATGCGAGGTGCGCCCCTCGGTCAACGTCACCGCCGGGTCGATGCGCGGCTACGGCACGTTGCAGTCGATGGCCGCGACCGAGATGCTTGTGGACGAGATCGCGACCGAAACGGGCCGCGACGCCATCGCGCTGCGCCGCATCAACGTCCTGAAATCGGGGATGAAGAACACCCAGGGCGCGGTCCCCTCGGGCCACCTGCGTATCGACGAGATCCTGGCGCTGGCCGAAAACGACCCCCTGTGGACGAACCGCGCCGCCCGCAAGGCCGAATACGAGGCGGCCAACCCGGGCACGCTGTACGGCGTCGGCTTCGCGGCCGTGCAGAAAGACTTTGGCACCGGCGCCGAGGCGGCGATCGTGCAGATCGAGATCACGCCGCAGGGCCGGTTGCAGATGCGCCACGTCTCGGCCGAGATCGGCTGCGGGTCCACCACCGCGCAGCTGCTGGTCGTCCAGCCGTGGCTGGGGCGGCCTGCGGATGACGTCGAGTTTTCGGTCATGCACTGGCCGCAGATGCCCGTCCACACCCAGGACCAGCCCTATTCCACCCCGCAGGAAGAGGAAAACCGGCTGGCGCAGGACCCCGCATGGGTGCCCCGGATCACCTCGCCACGGTCGGCGTCGAACTCGGCCTACTACTTCACCCACGCCACCCAGCAGGCGGCGCAGTTGCTGCTGCGGCTGGGGCTGTGGGATGCGGCGCTGTCGATCTGGTCCGGCGGCGGCGACGGCGGCCAGGCGCTGGCCGAGCCGCTTGAGCTGTCCGACGCGCGCTGGTTCGAGGGGCGCCTGACCGCCCGCTCGATGGAGCCGTTGTCGCTGGAACGGCTGGCCGAGCGCGCGCACCAGATGGGGCTCGTCACCGGCGTCTGCGTCCACACCTTCAACCGCTGGGCCTGGGCCGAGGCGGACTTCAACGTCAACGGCCAGACCTTCCGCGCGCCCGTCGATGCGCTGTCTGTGCGTTATGGCGACGGCGCGCCGCCCGATCGCAAGGCCGCGATGACCGCCGGCGGCTATGCGTTCATCCCGCGGCTGCGGGTGCTGTATCCGCCGGTCCAGCGCAACAACGCGGGCACCGTCTACTACGCCCCCTGCGCGACGATGGTCGAGATGTCGGTCGCCACCGGATCGGGCGAGGCGCGGCTGTTGTCGCACAAGTCCTGGCTGGAATGCGGCACCCAGATCGTGCCGGAACTCGTTTCGGGCCAGATGCAGGGGGGCATCGCGATGGGCATCGGCCACGCGCTTTACGAGGATCTGCCGCTTGGCCCCGAAGGGCCGGGGAACGGCAAGTGGGGCCTCAGCCGCTACCTCCTGCCGCGCGCGGCCGACGTTGCCGTGTGGACCCAGACCGGTCACGTCCTGCCGGCGCTGTCCGAGCAGGATCCACCCAAGGGCATGGCCGAGGTCGTGATGATCCCCGTCGTCGCCGCCTGCGGCAATGCCATCGCCCACGCCACGGGCAAGCGGCTTTACCGCACCCCCTTCACACCCGAGCGCATCAGGGAGTTGCTGTGATGGCCGACCGGATCACATTCGAGGCGACCGTCAACGGGCAGAAGGTCGGGCCGCTGGACATCCCGGCCGACCTGATGCTGACCGAGCTTCTGCACGAATATCTCGGCCTCACCGGCACCCGCGTCGCCTGTGGGCAGGGGGTGTGCCGCGCCTGTTCGGTGCTGATCGACGACGGGGTGGCGGGCAGCGCCGCCGCGCTGACGCCGCTGCCGGCCTGCGTGACCGGCGCGGCCTATGCCAGCGGCAAGTCCATCCGCACCATCGAAGGGATGGCGGGCGATGACGGGCAGGGCAATCCCGTGCCCTCGGCCATCCAGCAGGCGTTCCTTGATCATTTCTCGTTTCAGTGCAGCTTCTGCACGCCCGGCTTCGTCATCTCGGCGCAGGCGCTGGTCGAACGGCTTGAGCGGGCGCCGGTCCCGCGCGATCAGGTCGAGGATACGGTGCTTGCCGCGATGAACGAGAACATCTGCCGCTGCACCGGCTATGTCCGCTATCTCGGCGCGGTGCGCGACGTGGTGCTGAACACTCCCGGCCTCACCACCGGCGATCCCGAGCCCGCGGTCACCGCGGCCGCAGGTCCGGCAGCCGGGGGGCGTGGCTGATGGTCCGTCTGCTGCGCTACCTCGCCATCGCCGTCCTGCTGGCATTGATCGTCACCGGCCTGCTTTACTGGAAGGGCACCCGGCTGGCCCCGCTGCCGCCCGCCACCGTCGATTTCGCCGCCCTCGCGGCGCCTGACCGTGCCGCGCTGGTGGCGCGCGGGGCCGAGGTCGCGCGCGATGCCGACTGCGTGGCCTGCCACCTTGATCCCGAAGGCGGATCGGAGCTGGGCGGCGGCTATCCCATGCACCTGCCGATGGGGACGCTGTACGGCACCAACATCTCGCCCTCGCGCGAACACGGCATCGGCGAGTGGAGCGCGGACGACCTGTACCGCGCGGTCGCCTGGGGCGTGGCGCCGGGGGGCCGGAACCTTTACCCGGCGATGCCCTATGTCAGCTACCACGCGATCACCCGCGCGGATTCCGACGCGCTTTACGCATGGCTGATGGCGCAGCGCCCGGTCGAGAAACCGAGCCGCCGCCCCGACCTAATGTTCCCCTTCAACGTGCGGCCGGCGCTGTCCTTGTGGAACGCGCTGTTCCGGCCCGACGCGCAGCCCTTTGCCCCGGCCGAGGGCGAGGCGCCCGACCGCGCCCGCGGCCGCTATCTGGTCGATGTGCTGGGCCACTGCGGCGAATGCCACACGCCCCGGAACCTCGCCTTCGCGATGACCGAGCCGGCCCTTGGCGGCCAGGTGCTGGAAGGCGCCTATGCGCCCGATCTCCAGCAAAATTCGATGGTGCGGCGCGGCTGGAACCCCGACGACCTGATCGCCTTCCTGCATCGCGGCGTGTCGCCGCAGGGCGTGCCCACGCTGACGATGTTGCCGGTCCTGCAGCAATCGACCAGCCACATGGACGACGCGTCGCTGACCGCCATCTCGACCTACCTGCTTGGCGGTCAGGGCCGCGCGGCGGCCGCGCTGCCGGCGGCGGTCTCGCCCGATCCGGCGGGGCGGCTGCATTACCTCGGCCTGTGCGCGGGCTGCCACGGGACCAACGGCCAGGGGCAGCCCCACTCGTCGGTGCCGCTAGCGACCAACACCACCGCCATGATGGACGACCCGCTGAACCTGGTCCGGGTTATCCGCGAAGGGATCGCCCCGCAGGAGCTTGCCCACGGCGAGCGGATGCAGCGCATGCCCGGCTACGCCGCGCAGCTGAGCGACCAGCAGCTGGCCGAGTTGGTGAACTACCTGCGCCAGCAGTGGGGCGGCCGGTCGGAGGTGCTGACGGCTGCGGATATGCAGAAGCTGATCAAGGCGGGGCCGGCGCACTGACGAGGTTGTGGGTGCGTGGCATGGCGCTATAAGCGGGCCGCGCCTGGATCGGTCGCGGAGCTTGACCGCCCCGCGCGGACGATCACCTGAGAGAGCGGCGCGGGCGATCAGTCCGAACCCATGACCGCGCAAAACGATCCACCGCCTCATCTGGCCGAGGCGCTGGGGTACAGGTTGAGCTATATGGGGACGTGACCGGAACCGCCCTGGCCTAAGGGGGCGAGATCGAGGCGCATGGTCGGGATTTCGGCCGCGTGGTCGGTGATCTCAAACCTTAGTAAGTAGCTGCCGGGACGGACGTTCAGTTCGCGCTCGTCAGGCACGGACGCGATCATGATGCGGTCGGATCGGGCGTGGAGCGGCACTTCATTCGCTCTATCGCTCGACAGGGCGCCTCCATGCAGCGCAAAGATGACGTGGACTGCGACGCAGTCGGGCAGCCCGATGGCAACGTGGCTTTGGTGCGATACGAAGCCGCGTGCGACATCCGCATCCGTCCAGATCGGAAAGTCCGCGAACGATAGATCGAACACGCTGACTTGCGCGTGCGAGACGGCGAGACCGAAGGCGATCCTGTTCATGCCGTCAGGAAACGTGCGTCGGCAGTATCGGTCAAGCCGGGTTCGCCGTGCCGGCTGCAAAAAGCGCGGCCGTCAAGCCGCGCTTCATGAATGCCGTCAGGGGAAATCAGCCTGCCGAAACTTCCTTCTTCGGCTCGGCGTGGATCAGCAGCGGCTTGGCCGCCGGGTTGTCCACCGCTTCCTCGTTCACGACTACCTCGTCCACGCTGTCGAGGCCGGGCAGTTCGAACATCGTGTCCAGCAGGATGTCCTCCATGATCGAGCGCAGGCCGCGCGCGCCGGTCTTGCGCTTGATGGCGCGCTTGGCGATCGCCTTGAGCGCGTCGTCGGTGAAGGTCAGCTTCACGTCCTCAAGATCGAACAGCCGCTGGTACTGCTTGACCAGCGCGTTCTTCGGCTGGGTGAGGATGATCATCAGCGCTTCTTCGTCCAGATCGGTCAGCGTGGCGATCACCGGCAGGCGGCCGACGAATTCGGGGATCAGGCCGAACTTCAGCAGGTCCTCGGGCTCCAGTTCCTTGAACATCTCGCCCACGCCGCGATCGTCGTTGTCCTTGACCGTCGCGCCGAAGCCCATCGCCGTGCCCTTGTTGCGCTGCGCGATGATGCGTTCCAGACCGGCAAAGGCGCCGCCGCAGATGAACAGGATGTTGGTCGTGTCCACCTGCAGGAATTCCTGCTGCGGATGCTTGCGCCCGCCTTGCGGGGGAACGCTGGCGACGGTGCCTTCCATGATCTTCAGCAGCGCCTGCTGGACGCCCTCGCCCGACACGTCGCGGGTGATCGAGGGGTTGTCCGACTTGCGGGTGATCTTGTCGACCTCGTCGATGTAGACGATGCCGCGCTGCGCCCGCTCGACGTTGTATTCCGACGCCTGCAGCAGCTTGAGGATGATGTTTTCCACATCCTCGCCGACATAGCCCGCCTCGGTCAGTGTGGTCGCGTCGGCCATGGTGAACGGCACGTCGAGAATCCGCGCCAGCGTCTGTGCCAGCAGCGTCTTGCCGGTCCCGGTCGGGCCGATCAGCAGGATGTTCGACTTCGCCAGCTCCATGTCGGCCTTGGAGCCGTGGTTCAGGCGCTTGTAGTGGTTGTGGACCGCGACTGACAGGACCCGCTTGGCGTGTTCCTGGCCGATGACGTAATCGTCCAGCACGGCCATGATCTCGCGCGGGGTCGGCACGCCCTCGCCGGATTTCAGGCCCGACGACTTCGTTTCCTCGCGAATGATGTCCATGCACAGTTCGACGCATTCGTCGCAGATGAACACGGTCGGGCCCGCAATCAGCTTGCGCACCTCGTGCTGGCTTTTCCCGCAGAAGCTGCAATAGAGCGTGTTCTTGCTGTCGCTGCCGGGCTGGTTGGCCATGGTCGGATCCTCGTCCTTCGTCACTGCGACCCGAAGGGGCCGGCAGGGTCGGGGGCGGCAAGCGCCGCACCCGCGGGTCGGCCCATCTTAAGGGCCGCGCATCGTCGTCACAATCCCGAAACCCCGGCCGGCAAGCGACCGCGCGTCACGGGACCGCGATCAGCTGTCGGGAACGGCCTTGCCGCGGTTTTCCAGGATCTCGTCGATCAGCCCGAACTCCTTGGCCTCTTGCGGCGACATGAAGCGGTCGCGGTCAAGCGCGCGCTCGACCTCGTCCAGGGTGCGGCCGGTATGTTCGACGTAGATTTCGTTCATGCGGTGCTTGAGCTTGTGGGTTTCCTCGGCGTGGATCAGCAGGTCGGTCGCGTTGCCGCGGAACCCGCCCGAGGGCTGGTGGACCATGATCCGGCTGTTGGGCAGCGAGAAGCGCGAGCCCTTTTCGCCGCCCGCCAGCAGCAGCGCGCCCATCGACGCGGCCTGCCCGATCACTAGGGTCGAGATGCGCGGGCGCACGTACTGCATCGTGTCGTAGATCGACAGCCCCGCCGTCACAACGCCGCCGGGGCTGTTGATGTACATGCTGATGTCCTTGGACGGGTTCTCCGCCTCAAGGAAAAGCAGCTGGGCCGAGATCAGCGTCGACATGCCGTCGTGGACCGGCCCCGACACGAAGATGATGCGTTCCTTGAGCAGGCGCGAGAAGATGTCGTAGGCGCGTTCGCCCCGGCTGGTCTGTTCCACCACCATCGGGACGAGCGTGTTCATGTAGAATTCTTGCGGATCGTGCATCGAAGCCCCTGTGATCGTCCATCGCGGGCACCCGCCCGCGGTCCTGCCCGTCCACCGTCTTTACGGGCGAAAGGTTGACAGAGTCTTAGTAACGCGCGAGGCCACCTGCAAGGGATGGGTCGAATTGCAGGGAAAGGTGGGCCGGTGCAGCTGATCGTCGGACTGGGCAACCCGGGCGCGCAATATGCGGGCAACCGCCACAATATCGGCTGGATGGCGATCGACCGGATCGCCGCCGATCACGGGTTTTCGCCGTGGCGGGCGCGGTTCCAGGGGCTGGTCGCCGAGGGGCGGCTGGGCGACGAAAAGGTCGTGGCGCTGAAGCCTCAGACCTTCATGAACCTCAGCGGGCAGTCGGTGGGCGAGGCGATGCGCTACCTTAAGCTCGATCCCGCCGACATCGTCGTGCTGCATGACGAGCTGGACCTTGCCCCCGGCAAGTGCCGGGTCAAGACCGGGGGCGGGCACGCGGGCCATAACGGCCTGCGCTCGATCCACCAGCATGTGGGCGAGGCGTATCGACGGGTGCGGCTGGGGATCGGCCATCCCGGGCACAAGGACCGGGTCGCGGGTTATGTCCTGTCGGACTTCGCCAAGGCGGATGGCGCGTGGCTGGACGACCTGATCCGGGGCGTTTCGGACGGCGCGCCTGCGCTGGCCGCGCGCGACGACGGGCGGTTCATGACGGCGGTCGCGGCGCGGACGCAGCCGGCGAGAAACAGCGGGACCGCGCGGCCAGCGGCTGCGCCCGAGGCAAGACCGCCGAAGCCCGCGCCCGTGGCGCAAACACAGGCGGACCGCCCCGCCGACCTGGAAGGAAAGCTCGACGCCCTTCGCGCGATGTTCGGGGGCAAGTCGTGATGGAGCCGTCGCTGAACGTCCTGGGCGGGCCGCTTGAAAGCTGCTCGACCGATCCGATGACCGGGTTCTATCGCAACGGCTGCTGCGACACCGGCCCCGAGGATGTCGGCAGCCACACCGTCTGCGTGATCCTGACGGCGGAGTTCCTCGCGTTCTCGAAATATCTCGGCAACGACCTGTCCACGCCGCGCCCCGAATACCGCTTCGCCGGGCTGAAGCCGGGCGACCGCTGGTGCCTGTGCGCGAGCCGGTTCCTGCAGGCGGCGCAGGAATTCGCGGCGCCGCGGGTCGTCCTTTCGGCGACGCACAGCGCCGCGACGCGGGTGGTGCCGCTGGAACTGCTGCGGGCGCACGCCGTTGACGGCCAGACCCGCAACGGGGACGGGGTGACCGGGGGCTGATCCCCGTGATCCCGTCCCGGCGGAAAGGAGCCTGCCATGACCCGCCCGATCTTCGTCGCCGCCCTGCTGGCGACCGCCATTCCAAGTGCTGCCCTTCCAAGTGCTGCCCTTGCACAGTCGGCACCCGCACCGACCATCCGCCAGGCGGATGCGGAGCGGCTTGCGAACCTCGACGCAGCGACCGGCACGGCCTTGCGCCAGCTGGTCGTCGAGGGTGATGCGGCCCAATTGGCGCTGGCGAGGCTTGCGTTGACGGGCTTGGCCCAGCCTGCCGAAGACGTGGCCGCGGCAGACCTGACTGGCGACTGGAAGTGCAGCATGACCAAGATCGGCGGGCTGCTGCCCGCGGTCGGCTATCCGCCGTTCCGCTGCCGGATCGCGGCGGATGTCGGCCGCCTGACCTTCGACAAGCTCACCGGATCGCAGCGCACGCGCGGCACGCTGCAACTTGCGGACGGGCGCTGGGTCTATCTCGGCTCGACCTTCGTCGCCGGGGAACAGCCGATGGATTACGCGGATTTCCCCGAGGTCGTGGACACCTCGGCGGGCGAAACCCTGCCCGACGTTGGCGTGTTCGAGGTCACCGGCCCCGACAGCGCCCGGATCCTGTTCCCGCAGCCCTATCGCGAGTCGATCCTGAACGTCCTGACGCTGACCCGCTGAGCGGGCACGCCGTCAGGCCGTGATCTCGACCCCCAGGTGGCGGGCGACGGTGAAGATGTCCTTGTCGCCGCGGCCCGACAGGTTCAGCACGATCAGGTGCTCGGGCGGCAGCGCGGGCGCGATCTTGGCGATGTGGGCAAGCGCGTGGCAGGGTTCCAGCGCGGGGATGATCCCCTCGGTCTCGCAGCACAGGGTAAAGGCCGCCAGCGCCTCGTCGTCGGTGATGGCCACGTATTCGGCCCGGCCCACGTCGTGAAGCCAGGCGTGTTCCGGCCCGATCCCGGGATAGTCGAGGCCCGCGCTGATCGAGCTGCCTTCCAGGATCTGGCCGTCGTCGTCCTGCAACAGGAAGGTGCGGTTGCCGTGCAGGACGCCGGGGCGGCCGCCCGACAGGCTCGCGCAGTGTTCCATCCGCGCATCCACGCCCTTGCCGCCCGCCTCGACGCCGATGATGCGGACCGACGAGTCGTCGAGGAACGGGTGGAACAGGCCCATCGCGTTCGAGCCGCCGCCGATCGCGGCGATGATCGTGTCGGGCAGGCGGCCTTCGGCGGCCATGATCTGGGTTCTGGTCTCGCGCCCGATGATCGACTGGAAGTCGCGGACCATCGCCGGGTAGGGGTGGGGGCCCGCCACCGTGCCGATGCAGTAGAAGGTGTCGTGGACGTTGGTGACCCAGTCGCGCATGGCGTCGTTCATCGCGTCCTTCAGCGTGCCCCGGCCAGACCGAACGGCGATCACCTCGGCCCCCAGCAGCCGCATGCGGAACACGTTGGGCTGCTGGCGCTCGACGTCGTGCGCGCCCATGTAGACGACGCATTTCAGCCCGAAGCGCGCGCAGACGGTCGCGGTCGCGACCCCGTGCTGGCCGGCGCCGGTCTCGGCGATGATCCGGGTCTTGCCCATCCGCCGCGCCAGCAGGATCTGGCCCAGCACGTTGTTCACCTTGTGGCTGCCGGTGTGGTTCAGCTCTTCGCGCTTGAAATACACCGTGGCGCCGCCAAGCCGTTCGGTCAGCCGCTCGGCCTTGTAAAGCGGCGAGGGGCGGCCGACGTAGTTGACCTGCAGATCCTCCATCTCGGCGGCGAAGGCGGGATCGGTTTTCGCCTTCTCGTATTCCGCCTGCAGGTCGAGGATCAGCGGCATCAGCGTCTCGCTGACGAAGCGGCCGCCGAAGATGCCGAAGCGGCCCTGCTCGTCGGGGCCGCTCATGTAGCTGTTCAGCAGATCGTCGGCCATCGCACGCTCCTGTCGGCAGGGTCAGAGCGTTTTCTTAAACCCGACATGGGACGCGGTAAACCCGAGCCTGTCGTAGAAGCGGTGCGCATCGGTGCGGGCGGCGTTGGTGGTCAGCTGCATGACCCGGCAGCCGGCGGCGCGGGCGCGCGCTTCGGCATCAGCGAACATCTGCGCGCCGACGCCTTGCCCACGCAGTTCGGGCGCGACGCGGACGCCTTCGACCAGCGCGCGTCGGGTGCCCTGCAGCGACAGGCCCGAGATGAAGGTGATCTGGTAGCAGGCGATGACGCGCCCGCCGTCCTCGGCCACGATCTGCAGGTTCGCTCCCTCGGCCGCCATCGCGTCGAAGGCGGCGAGATAGGCGGCGGGGTCCGCGACCTCGCGCGATGCCCCGAGCGAGTCGGCGGCGAGCATGGCCACGATCGCGGGCACGTCGTCGCGGGTGGCCTCGCGCCAGATCACCGCCTGGCGTCCGGGGCGGTTGTGCCCCTGGTGGCGGTCGCGCCGGTGGCGGCGGCGACGAAGTCGCGGATCAGCCCCGCATCCTTGACCCCCGGCGCGCTTTCGACGCCGGAACTGACGTCCACGGCGGGCGCGCGGGTCAGCCGGATCGCCTCGGCCACGTTGCCGGGTGTCAGGCCGCCGGCAAGCATCCACGGCCGCAGGAACCGGCGCCCGGCAAGAAGCGACCAGTCGAAGGCAAGGCCGTTTCCGCCCGGCAGGGCCGCATCCTTCGGCGGCTTGGCGTCGATCAGCAGGATGTCGGCGACAATACCGTAGTCGGTCAGCGCGGGCAAGTCGCCGGGGCCCGCGACGCCCACCGCCTTCATCACCGGCAGGCCGGTGCGGGCGCGGACCTCGGCCACGCGGGCGGGCGGTTCGGCCCCGTGCAGCTGCACGATGTCGAGGGCCACGGACGCGAGGACATGATCGAGGTCGGCGTCGGTGGGGTTCACGAACAGGCCCACCCGAGCGATCCCGTCCGGTGCGGCCAGCGCAAGCGCCGCGGCTTCGTCCACCGAGAGGTTGCGGGGCGAGCGCGGGAAGAACACGAAGCCCGCATAGCGCGCGCCTACCTGTGCCGCCGCCTCGATGTCGGCCGCCGTCCGCAGCCCGCAGATCTTGACGGCCGTTTCGGGGCGTCCGTTCACGGGCGGGCGACGGCCGTGGCGGACGCGGGCACCGGCAGTTGCGCCGTTGCGGTGCCTGGAACCGGCAGCCCGGCGGTCGTTTGCGGGCGCGGCGCCTTGGGCGCGTCGAGGATCGCCAGCACTTCGTCGCGGGGCGCGACCGCGCCGGTGCGGGTCACGACGACATCGCCCGCGCGCTGGCGGGCCGCCAGGTCGCGCTGCCGGGCGGCGGCGAGGTTGCGGTAATGCGATTCCCGCATCCATTCGACCACGATCCCCAGCACCATGCCCAGGGCCAGCGCGAGGAAGATCAGCAGGAACAGCGGCATCGAGGCCGACCAGCGACCGCCCGCGAACTCTGCCACCGTGCGCGGGACCAGGCTGACCGTGACCGACGTGCGGTTCGCCAGCGCGATGCAGATCAGGATCAGGCCCAGCAGGGTCACGAGCAGCAGGCGCAGGGTTCGCATCAAAGGCTCCTATCGGGTCGGCGGCCACGGGCCCGCGCGGTGCGGCGAACCGGACGGCGGGGCGGCGTCGGGCGCAATCTGGCCCATCGCGCCGCCGCTCGCAACCGCCCCGAAGCCAGGCCGGTGGGCGCGTATGACGGCTGCCCGCCCTCAGTCGTCGGGGTTGAGCCGGTCGCGCAGCAGCTTGCCCGTCTTGAAGAACGGGACGTGCTTCTGTTCCACCTGCACCATGTCGCCGGTGCGCGGGTTGCGGCCCTGCCGCGCGTCGCGCTGCTTGACCGAGAACGCGCCGAAGCCCCGCAACTCGACCCGGTCGCCGCGCGCCATGGCGGCGATCACCTCCTCGAACACGGTGCCTACGATCTTCTCAACGTCACGCTGGATCAGGTGGGGGTTCTCGTCGGCAATCTTCTGGATCAATTCGGACCGGATCATCTGAACCCCTGCGTGCGCGGCAAGCCCCGTGCTCGGCAACCCCGAGGGGGCCGCCATGCATGTGACAGGGAACGCCAACGATGCCAAATAGTTGCAAGCCAAGATTCCGTTCGCGACGCAGTATACTCCTCGCCGGTCATCGTCAGGTAAGGACACCTACATGCCTCAGCTCGCATGGATGTATTCGCGGGCCAGCGCGCTCTCGGGCAGGAACTGCGCGTGACCGGAACACGGCACGGGTATCCTTTACCGCTGCTCGAAACGCCCAGCCTCCACGCCAGCCTTCTCACGGTCTCCTGCTTCAGGCTATCCGTCGTCAGAAAATTGCTCTGCTTCGTCGAAAGCTGTAAGCGCCACGGCGCTCTCCTCCTGCCGCTGCTGATCTGATCGGTCCATTCTCCGCGGGTGGGCATGGGGCGGAG
>NZ_VJYZ01000024.1 GCF_007018965.1 Paracoccus marinus | reverse complement strand
TGACCTGCCCCCCACGCGATCCCTCAGTCTGATGTAGAGTCTGCCCCACCTGAAGGAGCAGACGAATGAGGAAAAGCCGTTTCACCGAGGCGCAGATCATCGGGATGCTGAAGGAGCAGGAGGCTGGCATGCCAACAGCTGAGGTGTGCCGCCGGCATGGTCTCAGCCCGGCGACGTTCTACAAGCTGAAAGCCAAGTATGGTGGCATGGAGGTCTCCGAGGCTGCCAGGCTGAAGGCGCTGGAAGACGAGAACGCCAAGCTCAAGCGCCTGCTGGCCGACACGATGCTCGACAATGTCGTCCTGAAGGATCTGCTGGGAAAGAACTGACGACATTGACCAGGCGGCGAGAGGCGGCGCTCAGGGCGATACGGGATCACGACATCTCGCAGCGTCGGGCCTGCCAGCTTGTCGGTGTCGATCCCAAGACCGTCCGGCGCACACGCCCGCCGGACTGCCCCGAGATCCGCGAGGAGATGAAGGAGATCGCCGGGAAGCGGCGCCGGTTCGGCTATCGCCGGATCGGCATCCTGCTGGAGCGCAAGGGCATGACCATGAACCACAAGAAGCTGTATCGGCTCTATCGCGAAGAAGGGCTGTCGGTGAGGCGACGGCGTGGTCGCAAGCGGGCTCGCGGGTCACGCACGCCGATGCCGGCAGCGGCGCATCCTAATGCTCGCTGGTCGCTCGACTTCCTGGCGGACAGCTTCGGCGCCTCGCGCAAGTTCCGCATTCTGGCGGTGATCGACGACTGCTGCCGGGAGAACCTGTGCCTGACCGCCGACACCAGCATCTCGGGCGCCCGCGTAGCCCGCGAGTTGGATGCGCTGGTGCGGATCTACGGAAAGCCCGCTTGCATTGTCAGTGACAACGGCACCGAGTTTACCAGCCGGGCCATTTTGAAGTGGGCCGACAAGAACGGGGTGCCCTGGCATTACATCGACCCGGGCAAGCCCCAGCAGAATGCTTTCATCGAGAGCTTCAATGGCAGCCTGCGCGACGAACTCCTGAACGAGGAGATCTTCGATACTCTGGACGACGCCCGCCGGAAGCTGGCGCTTTGGCGCTATGATTACAACGCGGTCAGGCCGCATTCCTCGCTCGGGAACCAGACGCCGCTCGAAGCGCGCCGAACGCTTGAGCAATTTGAAGGCTCCGCGCCCGGCGCGCTTGCCCAGAACGGCCGACCCGACTACCAATCTCAAACCCGCAGACTCTCGTTATGAACGAGGGACCCGAGGGGGGCAGGTCA
>NZ_VJYZ01000003.1 GCF_007018965.1 Paracoccus marinus | reverse complement strand
GCTCCCCACTTCCGGTCCGGGCCATCCGCCGTGAAGTCCTGCGCCACGAGGTTGGGCGCGACGGGCCAGGCATGCTCGCTGTCCGTCGTGCGCCTGAACCGCCGTTTCTGGCGCGCAATCAACTGGTTCTCGCGCATCAGCCGTGCTGTGCGATGCCGCCCGATCTCATGGCCCCCATCGACGAGGTCGCGGTGCATGCGCGGGCTGCCGTATGTGCCGTTCGACAGCGCGAAAGCCGTCCGGATATGTGCCAGATAGACCATGTCCTGCTGCTGGCGACGGCAGGCGGGGCGGTTCTGCCAGGCGAAGAAACCGCTCTGGCTGACTCCGAGGACCCGACACATCCGGCTGATCGGGAAGCTGGCCTTCTCCGCCTCGATGAAGCCGAAGGTCATCGACTTCCCTCTTTCGCGAAGAAGGCCGCGGCTTTTTTTAGGATGTCGCGCTCCTGCTTTAGCAAGGCATTCTCCCGCCGCAGCCGCCTCAACTCGGCATGCAGATCGACCGGTGCCTCATTCGGCTCGCTGGCATCGCGCTCCTGCCCAAGCCAGCGCGTCAGCGTCGAAAGGCCAATGCCAAGATCCTCCGCGATCTCCCGCCGCGTCCGACCGCTGCTCAGCGCCAGCCGCACCGCTTCACGCCGAAATTCCGGCGTCGGCCTGTTCCCGTTTCCCATAGAACACCTCCTGGTTCCTCAGTTGGTGCTCTCCACATTTTCCGGGCAAGTCCA
>NZ_VJYZ01000023.1 GCF_007018965.1 Paracoccus marinus | reverse complement strand
ACCCGCTGAAATCACAGCGAAATTCATAGGGCCGAAGAACAGGCCAGACCGCAGCTAGGCACAGCAATCCCGCACGCAGCACGAATCTGACACGGAATCACGAAAGGAAAATGACGGAAGCGGGGCTTGGCCCCTGCCCGACTCGGTCGATCCCGCGAATCCCGCCCCGGAATCGACGAAGGGCGCGGCAGATGCCGCGCCCTTCCAACACTCGATGCCGACAGATCGGCCAAAGGATCAGCGTTTGGAGAACTGGAACGACCGGCGGGCCTTTGCCTTGCCGTATTTCTTCCGTTCGACGACGCGGCTGTCGCGGGTCAGGAAGCCCGCCGCCTTGAGCGCGCCGCGCAGGCCGGGTTCGTAAAGCTGCAGCGCCTTCGAGATGCCGTGCTTTACCGCACCGGCTTGGCCCGACAGGCCGCCGCCGGCGACGGTCGCGTTCACGTCGAACTGGTCGGCGACGCCCGCCACGTCGAACGGCTGGCGCAGGATCATCTGCAGCACCGGACGCGCGAAGTAGTCCTTCATGTCCTTGCCGTTCACGGTGACCTTGCCCGAGCCGGGCTTGACCCAGACGCGGGCGACCGCGTCCTTGCGCTTGCCGGTCGCGTAGGACCGGCCAAGCTCGTCGCGCTGCGCCTCACGCGGGGCGGCAAGCGGCTGGAAGCTGCGCTGTTCGTCCGAGGTGGACCCTTGGACCCCGCCCGCGCTGGCGGTCACGGCGTCCTTGAGCTGGTCGAGGGATTTGATGTCGTCGGCCATGGTCAGGCGCTCCGGGTGTTCTTGGGGTTCAACGCTTTGACGTCCAGCACTTCGGGCTGCTGCGCCTCGTGCGGGTGCTGCTCGCCGGCATAGACGCGCAGGTTCGACATCTGCTGCTTGCCCAGCTTGTTGCGCGAGATCATGCGCTCGACCGCCTTGATGACGACGCGTTCGGGGTGGGCGCCTTCGAGCACCTGGCGCGCGGTGCGGAACTTGATCCCGCCCGGGTGGCCGGTGTGCCAGTAGTAGCGCTTGTCGTCGCGCTTGTCGCCAGTCATCTGGACCTTGTCGGCGTTGATGATGATGACGTTGTCGCCCATGTCCATGTGCGGGGTGAAGGTCGGCTTGTGCTTGCCACGCAGGCGCGACGCGACGATCGTGGCAAGGCGACCCAGGACGACGCCCTCGGCGTCGATCAGGATCCACTTCTTGTCGATGTCCGCCGGTTTCGCGGTATAGGTCTTCATGCTTCGCCCTTTCGGGGGATGTGTAATTCGGATCGGCGGTGTATCCGGGATCGCGCAGCGCAGGTCAAGCGGCGCGGGTGGCAAAATCAGCTTTGGAAACAACGGCTTGCGAAACAGGTAAGATGATACCTTAAGCCAAGCCGCCGTTTTCGCGCGCGTCCGGGGGAATCGCGTAGGTCAGCGACGCCCTCGCCACGATGGCGTCGGACCCGTCCGAGCGGATCATCACGTCCCCGACCGCCAGCACCCGTCCAAGCTTCAGCATCCGCACCGATGCCAGCAGGTCGCGCCCGGCGGCGGGCTTTCGCATGAAGTCGATGTTGGCGCTGGTGGTCACCGCCAGCGGCACCCGTCCGATCCGCGACAGGACGGCCGCGTACATGGCGAAGTCCGCCAGCTCGAACATCGTCGGGCCGGACACGGTGCCGCCTGGCCGCAGGTGGCGGTCGCCCACGCTCAGGCGCGCGCGCAGGTCGTCGCCGCCCGCCGCCTCGACGGTGTAGCCGGTCGCCTCGGGGAACACCTCGGCCAGATAGTCGTTCAGATCCTGCGCGTTCATGCGGCCCCCGCTGTCATTCGCGGCAGGCTGGCCGGGCCGGGGCGGCGATGCAAGCGGTCAGCCGATCCGGGCGAGCGCGGGGATGTTTTCCAGCAGCCAGTAGCTGATGATCGAGAGCCAGCCGGTCAGCAGCAGCACGCCCACGGCGATCAGCAGGACGCCCGACACGCGCTCGATCAGCCCCATGTGCCGCTTGATCCGGTTCATCAGCGCCATCGACCGCTCGATGAACATGGCCGACAGCAGGAACGGGATGCCGAGCCCCAGCGCATAGATGCCCAGCAGACCGGTGCCGCGCGGCGGGTCTGTCGCGGCGAGGGTCAGGATCATCGACAGCTGCGGTCCGATGCAGGGCGTCCAGCCAAAGGCGAAGGCGAGGCCCAGCAGATAGGCCCCAAGCGCCGATCCGCCCGTGTCGCCCGTGTCCAGCCGCGCCTCGCGGTCGAGCAGCGGGATGCGGAACACGTGAAGGAAGTGCAGGCCAAGGATGATGATGAACACGCCCGAGACGGTCACCAGCGTCGGCTGCCAGGCGAGGAAGGCGCGGCCAAATGCCGACGCGGCATAGCCCAACAGCAGGAATACGGTGCTGAGGCCCAGGACAAAGAACACCGCCGGCAGCACGGCGCTGCGTTCGCGGGCCCTGAGGCCGCTGACCTTCACCCCGGTCATGTAGGCCAGATAAGGCGGCACGATCGGCAGCACGCACGGCGACAGGAATGACAGGAATCCGGCCGTCGCGGCGATCATCGCGGCGGGCAGGAAGGCGGCGTCTGCAAGCTCGGTCCCAAACATGCGCGCACCATGTCGCAAAGGAACGGGCCGGGAAACCCCGGCCCGCGCCTGCATCTGTCACGGCTGCGTCAGCGGCTGACGCGCCCGGTCACGACCCGAACGACCACCAGCCACGGCGGCGCGGCTTGGCCGGCGCCTCGGCCGCCTGCTCGCGCGCGGGTTCGGGCTGCGGCTCGGGCTGGGGCTCGGGTTGCGCTTCGGGTTGCGGTTCCGACTGGGGTTCGGGCTGCGCTTCGCCGGGGATCGTCAGCGCCTCGGGTTCGGGCGCTTCGGCCTCGGCCGGCTCGTCGATATGGGGCATCGGCGCTGCGTCGGGTCCCGGTTCGGCCCGGTTCTCCTCGACATAGGTTTCCACCGCCTGCGCGACGGCGCTGTCGTTGGCCGGATCGGCCCCCGCCAGCTCTGCGCCCGCCTCGTCGCCGCGAACGGGGGCGGCAAGCCCCTCGTCCGTCGCATCGGCGACCGCCTCGTCGCCGCCCTGCCCGTCCGAGTCGAAGCCCGCGCCGAAGTCCGCAGCAAAGCCCGCGTCGACGCCGCTATCGGCACCTTCGCCGGTCAGCGGCCGGTCTGCGCCCGCATCGTCGGCACCACGGCGCGACCGGCCGCCGCGACGCGAGCGGCTGCGCGAGCGGCGGCCGGTTTCCTCGCCGTCGCCGCCGGCGATGTCGGGGCGGGCAGCTTCGTCGGTGTCGGAAGCGGCGTCGGCCGAGCCGTCGGCGACCGCCTCGTCCAGCCCGGCGTCGGCACCGTTGGCCCCGCCGTTCTCGCCATGCTCGCCGTTCTCGCCATTCTCGCCGCGGCCACCACGCCGACGACGCCGCCGCCGGCGCTTGGAGCGGTTGGCGTCGTCGCCTTCGCCCTCGCCCTCGGCCCGATCCTCGCGCCGTTCGTCCCGTCGGTCGTCCCGGCGTTCGTCCCGGCGCTCGCCACGGCGGCCTTCGCGCCGGCTGTCGTCGTCGCTCCGCGCCTCGGTCGCGGGCGCGTCATCCTCGGCCTCGTCCTCGTCGTCGATGTCGGCGTCCAGATCCTCGTCGTCGATCTGCGCCATCAGGCTGGCGCTTGCCGATACGACGTTCGACGGCGCTTCGGGCACGTTGCGGGTCGCGGTCTTGAACTTCTCCATCGCGAAGTCGGGCGAGATCAGCGCCGGGTCCGCCTCGACCCGCACGGCCATGCCGTAGCGGGTCTCGATCATGCCGACATGCTCGCGCTTCTGGTTCATCAGGAAGTTGGCGACGGCGACGGGCGCGCGCACCAGCACCTCGCGGGTGCGCTTGCGGGTGCCTTCTTCCTCGATCGCGCGCAGGATGGTCAGCGCCATGCTGTCGTCGGACCGGATCAGGCCGGTGCCGTGGCAATGCGCGCAGGGCTGGGTGGTCGATTCCAGCATCCCCGGGCGCAGCCGCTGGCGCGACATCTCCAGCAGGCCGAAGCCCGAGATGCGGCCGACCTGGATGCGGGCGCGGTCGGTCTTGAGCCGGTCCTTGAACCGCTTCTCGACGCTCGCGTTGTTCTTGCGCTCGTCCATGTCGATGAAGTCGATGACGATCAGCCCGGCCAGGTCGCGCAGGCGCAGCTGGCGCGCGATCTCGTCCGCGGCCTCGCAGTTCGTCTTGTAGGCGGTGTCCTCGATGGACCCTTCCTTGGTCGCCCGGCCCGAGTTCACGTCGATCGCGACCAGCGCCTCGGTCACGCCGATGACGATGTAGCCGCCCGATTTCAGCTGCACGACCGGGTTGAACATCCCCGCGAGGTAGCCTTCGACCTGGTGGCGCGCGAACAGCGGCATCGCGTCGTCGTACAGCTTCACGTTCTTGGCGTGGGACGGCATGATCATCTTCATGAAGTCCTTGGCGGTGCGGAAACCGCGCTCGCCCTCGACCAGAACCTCGTCGATGTCCTTGCTGTAAAGGTCGCGGATGGTCCGCTTGATGAGGTCGCCTTCCTCGTAGATCGGCGCGGGCGCGGTGGACTTGAAGGTCAGCTCGCGGATCTGTTCCCACAGCCGCATCAGGTATTCGTAGTCGCGCTTGATCTCGGTCCGGGTGCGCTGGCTGCCGGCGGTGCGGATGATGAGACCCGCGCCCTTCGGCACCTCAAGCTCGGACGCGATGTCCTTCAGCTTCTTGCGGTCGGCGGCGTTGGTGATCTTGCGGGAAATCCCGCCGCCCCGCGCGGTGTTCGGCATCAGGACGCAGTAGCGGCCCGCAAGCGACAGATAGGTAGTCAGCGCCGCGCCCTTGTTGCCGCGCTCTTCCTTGACGACCTGGACCAGCATGATCTGCCGGACCTTGATGACTTCCTGGATCTTGTAGCGGCGCGCGCGGGGCTTCTTGGCGGGGCGGATTTCCTCGGCCACGTCCTCGTCGGCGATCGACTCGATGGTCTCGTCGCGGTCGGACGCGGACTGGTCCTGCGCGGCATCGGCGTTCTGCACGTCGTCGCTGGGCCCGGTTTCGCCGGGCGCGTCATCGCCGCGGTGTTCGCCTGCGTCGTCAGCAGGCGCCTCATCGCCGCGATCCGCGTCCGCGCGGCCTTCCGAGTCATCGCCGGGCGCTTCCGGCTGATCCTCGGCCGGCTGATCCTCGGTCGTCACCGCGTCGCCCGAACGCGCCTCGGATGCGCGCGAACGGCTGCGCTGGCGGCGCTCCCTTGCGTCCTCCTCGGCCTCGGCAGCCTCGGCCGCCTCGCGCTCTTCCTCGATCAGGGCGCGGCGGTCGGCGGCAGGGATCTGGTAATAGTCGGGGTGGATTTCCGCGAAGGCCAGGAAGCCGTGGCGGTTGCCGCCGTATTCGATGAAGGCGGCCTGCAGCGACGGTTCGACCCGCGTCACCTTCGCCAGGTAGATGTTGCCGGCAAGCTGGCGCTTGTTCAGCGTTTCAAAGTCGAACTCCTCGACCTTGGTTCCGTCCACGACGACCACGCGGGTTTCTTCCGCATGGGTTGCGTCGATCAGCATCTTGTTTGCCATGAGACTTTCTTTCGCGCAGCCGGTCCGGCCCGCCTGTCGGCGGGGAAAGGGACGGGGTGCGGCTTGATGCGGACGCGGGCCGCGCTGCGGAGCCGGTGAAGCAGGCGGCGGCCGGAACCATGTCCCGCCGCCCCCTTGCATCAACGTCAGTCGCGCGATCCATCGCGTCTCTTTTTCCAGTAGTCCCGCGCCGCGACAGGCGGAGGGGACGGCGAATGTTCAGGCGGCCCGCGTCGGGTTCGACGCGCCGGGCTGCCGGCTTTCCCGCAAGGCAGGCGTCCGGGAACGATCCGGGACAGGCCGCCAAGCTGCGAAACTGATTGCGCGATACAACCGACGGTTGCCGATATGCGGCGCGCATGGGGACAACATAGGGGTTCGGGTTGCTCAATGACAATCCGAAACTGCCGAAAAGGCGGCGGGTCGGCCGCTCACGTCGCGGCAACGACGTGATATTCAGGTTCGTGTTCCACCGGGAACGCGACCGAACGGGCAATGAAGCAGAAGCGCCCGACCTCGTGGTGAAGCGCGTCGGCCGTGGCCCGGTCCGAGCCGGGATCGAGCCCGATCCGCGGCCGCAGCACCGCGCGGACAAACCGTCCGGCCCCGTCCGGCGCGGTCTCGCCCACGCCAAGCGGCGCGTCCTCGTAGGACCGCACGACGATGCCCTTGCCGCTGGCGAGGTGCAGGAACCACAGCATGTGGCAGGCCGACAGCGCCGACAGCAGCAGGTCCTCGGGGTTGGGGCGGGCGGGATCGCCGCCCAGCATCGGGTCGTTGGAACAGTGGATCACGGGCTTGCCCGGCGTCACGATGTCCCAGGTGCGGTCGTAGCCGCGATAGCTCGACGTGCCCTGCCCGCGGTCGCCGGTCCAGCGGATCAGGCTGTGAAAGTCGTGCGTCCCGGCCACGCTCAGCCCCCCGACAGATAGTCGCCGCGGCTCAGCCCGTATTTCGCCATCTTCTCGTTCAGCGTCCGGCGCGGCAGGCACAGCTCGTCCATGACCGCGCTGATCGACCCCTTGTGGCGCCGCATGGTGTTGTCGATCAGCATCTTCTCGAACGATTCGACATATTCCTTGAGCGGCTTGCCCTCGGTCGTGGTCGCCTCGCGCGCCTCGTCCCCCTCGGTCATCAGCAGCGAGGTGATCGACCCGGTCCCGCGCCGGTTCTGCAGAACCGCGCGCTCGGCCACGTTGATGAGCTGGCGCACGTTGCCCGGCCACGGCGCCTGCAACAGCTGCGCGGCTTCCTGCGCGGTCACCTGCGGCGGCTCGCAGCCGTATTCGTCGGCGAACTGCTCGGCCATGCGGGTGAACAGCGACAGGATGTCCTCGCCGCGCTGGCGCAGCGGGGGGACGGTGATCTGCAGCGCCGACAGGCGATAGAACAGGTCCGGGCGCAGGCTGTCCTCGGCCCGCCGCCCCTCGCCGCGCGCGTTGGATATGGCGATGATCCGGGTTTCGGCCGGCGTCCCCTGCTCGGCGATGAACGCCAGCAGGCGCGCCTGCAGCGGGTCCGACAGCGCCTCGACATCTTCAAGGCACAGCGTCCCGCCCCGCGCCTCCTCGACGGCGGGCAGGCCGTCCTCCATGGGGCCGAACAGGCGCGCACCCAGCGCCTCGTCGTTGTAGGCGGCGCAGCTGATCTGCACGAAGCGCTTGGTGGCGCGGGGGCCGACGGCGTGCAGCGCGTGGGCGACCAGCGTCTTGCCGGTCCCGGTCTCGCCGTCGATCAGCACGTGGCCGTCGGCCTGGCCGAGGTCCAGGATATCCTCGCGCAGGCGGTCCATCGCGGGGCTGGCGCCCACCAGCTTGGACATCACTTGCTGGCCCTCGCTCAGGTCGCGGCGCAGCGCGCGGTTGTCCAGCGTCATCCGCCGCGCCTGCGAGGCCTTCTTGACCAGCTCGGTCATGCGGTCGGGGTTGAAGGGCTTTTCCATGAAGTCCATGGCGCCCAGCCGCATCGCCTCGACCGCCATCGGCACGTCGCCGTGGCCGGTAATCATGATGACCGGCAGCCCGCTGTCCAATCCCATCAGCCGCTTGAGGAACGCCATCCCGTCCATCCCCGGCATGCGGATGTCCGACACGACCACGCCGGGCCAGTCGGGCCCGATGATCTTCAGCGCGTCCTCGGCGCTGGCGAACACCTCGGTCCGGTAGCCCGACAGGCCCAGCCACTGGCTGATGGAATCGCGCATGTCCGGCTCGTCGTCGACGATTGCCACGGTCAGACCTTGCGTCATCGCTTACCTCTTTCCTTTGCGCGCGGCCGGCATGACGCGATCGTCCCCGTCGCCGCGGCGTGTTTCAAAGCCTGTCATCGCGCGCCCGGCCCGGCGCCTGATCCTTCGACGTTCATTCCGCGCCCATCATTTCGGGGCCGTCATTCCGCTGCCGTCCGGCGGCTGTCCAGCCGCGGCTGGTGCAGCGGCAGTTCAAGGTCGAACGCCGCCCCGCCGCCCTCGGGATTGTGCGCGGTCAGCCTTCCGCCGAAATCCGCCACGATCCCGGACGATATGGCAAGCCCCAACCCGGTGCCCTCGCCGGGCGCCTTTGTGGTCCAGAAGGGTTCGAACAGCTTTTCCAGGTCCGCGACACCCGGTCCGTTGTCGCGGATCGACAAATGCGCGTGAGAGGCGCTGTCCACCGTGATCGCGATCGAGGGGTCGCGCTGGTCGCGGGTCGCGTCCATCGCGTTGCGGATCAGGTTGATGATGACCTGTTCCAGCCGAAGCCGGTCGCAATAGACCATGATCGGATCGCGCGGCTGGCTGCGCTGCAACCGCACCCGGCGGTTGCGAAGCTGCGATTCCATGAGCGTCAGGGCGCCCGACAGCGCCATCCGCAGGTCCACCGGCTCGAACGCCTCGCCGCCCTTGCGGGCATAGGACTTGAGCTGCCGGGTGATCGCGCCCATCCGTTCCAGCAGATCGTCCACCCGCTGAAAGCTGGACAGCGCCTCGTCGGGGCGGTTGCGTTCCAGAAGCAGCCGCGCGCCGGCCAGATAGGTCTTCATCGCGGCGAGCGGCTGGTTCAGCTCGTGGCTGATGCCGGCCGACATCTCGCCCAGCGCGGCAAGCTTGCTCGACTGCTGGACCGTCTGCTCGGCTACCCGCAGTTCGCGCTGCATCCGCTCGCGTTCCGCGATCTCGCGGGTCAGGCGGGTGTTCAACGCCCGCAGGTCGGCCGATTCGCGCATGTAGCGGTTGGTCATCGACCTGGCGCGGCGCGACAGGATGTAGAACCCGATCGCCAGCGCCATCGCCAGCCCCATGATTTCCAGCGCGAGATAGGCGTTCACCCGTTCGCGGATCGAATCGTAGGTGCTGAACAGCGTCATCCGCCAGCCGCGGAACGGGATCTTGGTTTCGGACTGCATCACCGCCTTGCCGCGCACATAGGCATCGACCGGCTGGCTGGCCCAGTCGGCGGTGACCTGGAACGCGCGCGAGATCGCGCTGGGGGCCGAGCGGACGGTCAGCGCCTCGTCCATGCCAAGCCCGCGCCAGCGCGGCTCGGTCGTCAGGATGATCTGGCCGCTGCTGTCCGTGACCGCCACCGCGTCGGAAATCCCGGCCCAGGATTTTTCCAGCCGCGACAGGTCCGCCTCGACCACGATCACGCCCAGCGACCGTCCTTCGGACACCACGGCGCGGGAAAAGTTGAACTCGTGCCGGCCGGTGGGCGACGGCGAGACGGTGAACACCGTGTCGCTGGCCCGCAGCGCCTCGACGTAAAAAGGCGACAGGACGTAGTTCGTGCCCAGCAGCTGGCGGTTGGTGGCCCCGACCGTGCGCCCCGACCCGTCCAGCAGCCGGATCGACGCGGCCCCGATGTCCTTTTGCGCCGAGATCAGCCGCGCCGAGGTGGTCGAGAAATCCTGCCCCGACAGCGACGCGATCAGGTCGGGGTCGCGCGCCAGCAGCAGCGGCACCACCGCCGTCCGCTGCAATTCGGACAGCAGGTTGCCGGTGTACAGCGCCGCCCGCAATTCGGCCCGCATCCGCGTGTTTTCCGAAAAGCGGTCGGTCAGCCACTGGTTGGTGTAGAAGATCGCGCCGGCCGCCAGCGCGATCAGCAGCGCCGCCAGCGCGCGCGGGACGAGACGCCCGCGCAGCCGGCCCGAACGATCGGGTTCGCCTTCTGGATCGGTGCGATCAGGCATCGGCCCCGCCACATTGCTGGACGCACTGATAAACCTTGCCGGCGCGCCGCTCAACAACCGCAGGGCGGCCGTTCTGGAAAGGAGGCCAAGACGATTGGCGGAAAGGGCGGCTGCGGATCACGCGTCGGCCAGCGCGCCCACCAGCCCTTGGAACACGCGGGCGCCGTCGGTGCCGCCGTGGACCGGATCGGCCGCGCGTTCGGGGTGCGGCATCAGCCCCAGCACCCGCCGGTTTTCGGACAGGACGCCCGCGATGTCGTCGACCGAGCCGTTGCAGCCCGGCGCATAGCGCAGCGCCACGCGGCCCTCGCCCTTCAGGCGGGCAAGCCCGTCCGGGTCGATCTGGTAGTTGCCGTCGTGGTGGGCGATGGGAAAGCGCACCCGCTCGCCCGCGGCGTAGCGCGACAGGAACGAGCTCGCCGTATCCTCGACCGTCAGGTCCACCTCGCGGCACAGATAGCTCAGCCCGCCGTTGCGCATCAGCGCGCCCGGCAGCAGCCGCAATTCGGTCAGCACCTGGAACCCGTTGCAGACACCCAGCACGTAACCGCCCCGCCCGGCATGGCGGACGATTGCGGCGGCGACCGGCGACTGCGCCGCGATCGCGCCGCAGCGCAGGTAGTCCCCGAACGAGAAGCCGCCCGGCACCGCGACCAGATCGGTGCCCGGCGGAAGCTCGGCGTCCTTGTGCCAGACCCGCGCGACCTCGGCGCCCGCGGCCGTCAGCGCGACGGCAAGATCGCGGTCGCAGTTCGAACCGGGAAAGGTGACGACGGCGGCTTTCATGGCGGTGTCCTCGGGCTGGTGTCTTTCGGCGGCGGTCGGTCAACACGAACGGGCCCGGCAGGGCCGGGGGTCAGGGGCGGATCGTCCGCACATAACCCGCATGCCCCATCTGCGAAAGGGGGAACCCGGCGCCCCGAGCCGCCGTTCAACCCTGTTCGTCACCCGTTTTCCGCGATGGAGGCTACGATGACCCCGACCCCCGCCCCTTCCCGCCCCTGGACCCCCACTCGCCGCCAGACCCTGGCCGTCGGGGCGGCTGCGTTCGCGGTGACGTTCATCCTGCCCCGCTGGGCCGGCGCGCAGACGACCGACGAGGCGGAATCCGAGGGGCTGCCCTTTGTCATGCCGGTCGAACACGCCTCGATGATGCTGACGCTGGGCGGGCAGGCGATCCTGGTGGACCCGGTCGGCGGCGCGGACCTGTACGCGGACCTCTCCCCCGCCGCGGCGATCCTCGTCACGCACGAGCACAAGGACCACTTCGATCCCGACACGCTGCAGGCGCTGCTGCCCGAGGGCGCGGCGCTGATCGTGAACCCGGCGGTCGCCGAAAAGCTGCCCGAGGCGCTGCGCGCCCGCGCGACCGTCATGGCCAACGGCGACACGGGCGAGGTCGCGGGCATGAAGATCGAGGCGGTGCCCGCCTACAACGTCACCCCCGACCGGCTGCAGTACCACCCCAAGGGGCGCGACAACGGCTACGTGCTGACCGCCCCGGACGAAGGGCGCATCTACGTCGCGGGCGACACCGAGGATACGCCCGAGTTCCGGGCGCAAAAGGACATCGACACGGTTTTCCTGCCGATGAACCTGCCCTTCACCATGACCGCCGAACAGGCGGCTGCGGGCGTGGCCGAGATGAAGCCGCGCCGCGCCGTCCCCTATCACCACCGCGGCACCGATCCCGCGACCTTCGCCGCCGCGCTGGAAGCGGCCGGCAGCGACACCGAGGTCGTGGTGTTCGACTGGTATCCGAAAAGCGACAAGCCGACCGGCGAGGATTGATCGGGCTGGTCCGACGGCCTTCTCCAACGCCGCCGAAAACGAAAAAGGCCCCCGCTCCGGGGGCCTTTCGCGTCGAGGACGCTGGCGGGATCAGCCCGCGAGCGCCTTGTTCAGGTAGTCGTCCACCTTTTCCAGGTAGCCCATCGTCGTCAGCCACTTCTGTTCCGGCCCGACCAGCAGCGCGAGGTCCTTGGTCATGAACCCGTCCTCGACCGTCTGCACCGTCACCCGCTCGAGCGTTTCGGCAAAGCGCATCAGCTGGTCGTTGCCGTCGAGCTTGGCGCGGTGCTTCAGCCCGCCGGTCCAGGCATAGATCGACGCGATCGAGTTGGTCGAGGTTTCCTTGCCCTTCTGATGCTCGCGGAAGTGGCGCGTGACGGTGCCGTGCGCGGCCTCGGCCTCGACCGTTTTCCCGTCCGGCGTCATCAGGACCGATGTCATCAGCCCGAGCGAGCCGAACCCCTGCGCCACGATGTCGGATTCCACGTCGCCGTCGTAGTTCTTGCAGGCCCAGACGTAGCCGCCCGACCATTTCAGCGCGCTGGCGACCATGTCGTCGATCAGCCGGTGTTCGTAGCCGATGCCCTTGGCCTTGAACTTGTCCGCGAACTCGGCGTCGAACACCTCCTGGAAGATGTCCTTGAAGCGCCCGTCATAGGCTTTCAGGATCGTGTTCTTGGTGGACAGATAGACCGGATAGCCGCGCTGCAGGCCGTAGTTCAGGCTGGCATGGGCGAAATCGCGGATGGCGTCGTCAAGGTTGTACATCCCCATCGCGACGCCCGCGCCCGGCGACTGATAGACCTCGTGCTCGATCGTCTCGCCGTCCTCGCCCACGAACTTGATCGACAGCGTGCCCTTGCCCGGAAAGCGGAAGTCGGTGGCCTTGTACTGGTCGCCAAAGGCGTGGCGGCCGACGATGATCGGCTGGGTCCAGTGGGGGACGAGGCGCGGCACGTTCTTGGCGATAATCGGCTCACGGAAGATCACGCCGCCCAGGATGTTGCGGATCGTCCCGTTCGGCGATTTCCACATCTTCTTCAGGCCGAACTCGGCGACCCGCGCCTCGTCGGGGGTGATGGTCGCGCATTTGACGCCGACACCGTGTTCCTTGATCGCGTTGGCCGCGTCGATCGTGACCTGATCCTCGGTCCGGTCGCGTTCCTCGATGCCGAGGTCGTAGTATTTCAGGTCCACGTCGAGGTAGGGCAGGATCAGCTTCTGCTTGATGAAATCCCAGATGATCCGGGTCATTTCGTCGCCGTCCAGTTCGACGACGGGGTTGGCTACCTTGATCTTGGTCATGAGGATCCCTTGGGCTGAGAAGGCTTGGGCGCGGGCTTACCGGAAACGGCGGGAATTGGAAAGCCGCGGGGCGGTTCGGCGAGGCGGCCGGAGGGCTGCGCGACCGGCTTTCGCCGTCTTGCGCCGTCGGGCGTAACGCGCTGATCCGGTAAACATTTGCTGTGGCGGTCCGGGTCGGGGAAACCTCCGTGCCGGCTCGCGGCTTCCTGTCCGTACCCGGATCCATGAGGACGCCATGCAGAACCCCCTTCTCGCTGCCCTTCTGACCGCCACGGCGCTGAGCGCCGCCACATCCGCCGGTGTCGCGCAGCAGGCGCCCGCGCCTGCGCCGGTTCCGGCACCCGCGGCCGCGCCGTCCGCATCACCCGCCCCGGCCGCGTCCCCCGCGACCGCCCCGGCCGAGGCTCCGCCCGCACCCCCCGCCGACGCCTCGGCAACCGCGCCGGTGGCGGCGCCGACGGACGCGCCGATGACCTCGACCCCGCCCGCCGCCTCACCCGCCAGCGAGCCGGCAACCACGCCGGCAATCGACGCAGACGCAGTTGCCTTGGAAAAGGGCGAGCCCGGGGCCGAGATGAAATCCGTCCTCGACAAGCTGACCGAGCTTGGCGCCGACCCCATCGGCACCCTGACCCCCGAAGAACAGCGCAACGAGCCGACCCCCGCCGACGCCGTCATGGCCGTCATGAAGGACAAGGGGATCGAGATGCCCGCGCCCCTCGCCGCGATCGAAACGCGCGAGGTCAGCTATACCGACGCGGGCGGCGGCCAGCAGCCGATCCGCATCTACACGCCCCCGGGCGAAGGGCCGTTCCC
This sequence comes from Paracoccus marinus, assembly GCF_007018965.1. Taxonomy (GTDB): domain Bacteria; phylum Pseudomonadota; class Alphaproteobacteria; order Rhodobacterales; family Rhodobacteraceae; genus Paracoccus; species Paracoccus marinus. Next base: position 174,291 of record NZ_VJYZ01000023.1, on the reverse strand, counting down.
GCTAATCGTCTATTTCCACGGCGGCGGCTGGGTGATCGCGGACCTCGACACCTACGACGCCTCGGCCCGCGCGCTTGCGGACGGGGCGAAGGCGGTCGTGGCCTCGGTCGAATACCGCCACGCGCCCGAGGCGAAGTTTCCCGCCGCCCACGACGACGCGAACGCCGCCTACAGGTGGCTGGTTGAAAACTCGGGCACGCTGAACGCGGATGCCGAGCGGCTGGCGGTCGCGGGCGAAAGCGCGGGCGCGAACCTGGCGATGAACGTGGCGATCAGCGCCCGCGACGGCGGGCTGACCCAGCCCGCCCACATGCTGCTGGTCTATCCAGTTGCGGGCAACGACATGACGACCCCGTCCTACCGGACCTACGCCGACGCGGCGCCGCTGTCGAAGCCGGCGATGGAATGGTTCGTGAGCCACGTTTTCGCGGACAAGGCGGAAACCGCCGATCCGCGCCTGAACCTTGTGGACCGCACCGATCTTGCCGGGCTGCCGCCCGCGACCGTCATCAACGCCCGCATCGACCCGCTGCTGTCCGAGGGCGAGGATCTGGCCCGCGCGCTGCAGAATCAGGGCGTCGAGACGACGCAAAAGACCTATGACGGCGTCGCGCACGAGTTCTTCGGGATGGGCGCGGTGGTGCCGCAGGCGAAAGAGGCGATGACGCAGGCCACGACGACGCTGACCGGGGCGTTTGCCGCCAACTGACCGGAAGCGGCCGCGTCGCCAATCACGCCCGCGATCACGCGGCGCGTCCCACCGGGCGCGCCGTTTTTCGTTCAGCGCGTCGATTCCGTCAGGCGGCGGCGGACGTAGCCCTGCACCTTGTCGATCATCGGCTTCATGTGCAGCTCGTCGTCGCGGAAGAAGTGGTCCGCGCCCTCGATTTCCTCGTGGGTGACGGTGATCCCCTTCTGCTCGCGCAGCTTGCCGACCAGCGCGTTCACGTCCTTGGGCGGGGCGACGCGGTCGGCTGTGCCATTGATGATGAGCCCCGACGACGGGCACGGCGCGAGGAAGCTGAAGTCGTACATGTTCGCGGGTGGCGAGACGCTGACGAAGCCGGTGATCTCGGGCCGCCGCATCAGCAGCTGCATCCCGATCCACGCCCCGAAACTGAAGCCCGCGACCCAGCAATGCTTGGAATTGGGATTCATCGCCTGCAGGTAGTCCAGCGCCGACGCCGCGTCCGACAATTCGCCGATGCCGTCGTCGAACTCTCCCTGGCTGCGGCCCACGCCCCGGAAGTTGAACCGCATCACGGTAAACCCCATCCGGTGGAACGCGTAGTGCAGGTTGTAGACGACGCGGTTGTTCATCGTGCCGCCGTATTGCGGATGCGGATGCAGCACGATGGCAAGCGGGGCGTCGGGCTTGGCCTGCGGATGGTAGCGCCCTTCAAGGCGACCCTCGGGTCCGGGGAAAATCAGCTCGGGCATGGGAATCCTTTGACGGCGGGCAATTCTTGACGCGGGCGGGTCGCAGCCTTACCACCGGACGCGAGCGCGCAGCCACGCGCGCGGACGCCGTTTTCCGGCAGCACATGCGGGCTTAGCGCACAGCGCGCGGTCCCGTCAATTGCAACGGGCGGGCGACGCGGCAGCGAAACCGCCCGCGCCGGGCCCGCCGCATGCAGGGAGAAGATGCCATGAAGCTTTCGACCAAGGGGCGCTATGCGATGGTCGCGCTGGTGGATCTTGCCACGGCGGGGGACGGGCTGACGACGCTGGCCGACATCTCGAAGCGGCAGGACGTGTCGCTGCCCTACCTGGAACAGCTGTTCGTGCGGCTGCGCCGGGCCGGGCTGGTGAAATCGGTGCGCGGCCCCGGCGGCGGCTACCGGCTGGCGCGCGCGCCCGAAACGATCCGCGTGGCCGAGGTGCTGGGCGCGGTCGATGAGACCGTCAGCGCGCTGCATGTCGGCGCGGGCGCGTCGGGCGGGCAAAGCGGCAGCCTGGCGCAGGTGCTGTCGGACCGGCTGTGGGAAAGCCTGTCGGCGCATGTCTATGTGTTCCTGCACAACGCGACGCTGGCCGACGTGGCGCGGAACGCGCTGCTGCCCTGCCCCGCCGTTCCGGGGATCCTGTCGGTCGTGGACGACGCCTCGGCCGCCTGACCTGACGCAGGCGCGCGTTACTGCCGCCCGTCCATCCGCACGAAGTCGCGCACATCGCCGCTTTCGGGGCGCACGTCGCCCCAGCTGTCGGCCGGGAAATCCACCACCAGCGTCGCGGCGGTCGGGAAGCGCCGGAAATCGGGGTCCAGCGGCGCGCGTTCGGGCAGCATCGCCGCGAACGCCGCGATCCCCGGATTGTGGCCGATCACCATGACCGTGTTCATCGTGGCCGATCGCAGCACGTCCAGCATCGCGTCGGGTTCGGCGTGGTACAGCCCGTCCTCGAGCCTGAGCGCGGGCCGCGTCTCGAACACCGCCGCCGCGACCCGTTCCCACGTCTCGACCGTCCGGCGCGAGGTGGAACACAGCACCTCCTCGGGGTCGTAGCCGCGGCTCGCGAGCCAGTCGCCAAGCGCCCGCGCCGACTTCCGGCCGCGGTCGTTCAGGGGGCGGTCGTGATCCTCCATCGACGGGTCGTCCCACGCGGACTTGGCGTGGCGGGTCAGGATAAGTCGGCGGATTCCGGTCGCGGTCATGTGGTCCCAGTTCCCTTCGTCCATTTCGAACGGAAGCCTGCCACCCGGCCCGGAAAGCCGCAAGCGGTTCATGTCAGACTTGTTACGATGTGCCGAAGCGCGGGCGGCGAAAGCCCGCCGAGGCCGGAACGGCGGAAAACCCGGGCGGCCCTACAGCCCGCTGTCGCCCTGCCGCAGGCCGTGCGGCTTGACCCGCGGCTCGGTCGAGCGGATCAGGCTGCCCGCGCCCTGTTCGGTGAACAGCTCCAGCAGCGAGGCGTGGGGCACCCGCCCGTCCAGGATGACGACGGCGCGCACGCCCTCGGCCAGCGCCTGAAGCGCGGTTTCCGTCTTGGGGATCATGCCGCCGGCGATCGTCCCGTCGGCGATCATGGCCTGCATCTGCTCGGGGTTCATCTGCGTCACCACCTCGCCCGAGGCGTCCTTGACGCCCGCGACATCGGTCAGCAGCAGCAGCCGGTCGGCCTGCAGCGCGCCCGCGATCGCGCCCGCGGCGGTGTCGCCGTTGACGTTGAACGTCTCGTTGTCGGCCATGCCGGTCGCGACCGGGGCGATCACCGGGATCAGACCCGCGAGGTAAAGGTCGCGGATGATCTGGATGTTCATCTCGATCGGGCGGCCGACGAAGCCCAGTTCCGGGTCGTCCGCCTCGCACACCATCATGTCGTCGTCCTTGCCGGAGATCCCGATCGCGCGCCCGCCCGCGTCGTTGATCGCCTGCACGATGCGCTTGTTGACGAGGCCCGACAGGACCATCTCGACCACCTGCACCGCTTCCTTGGTGGTCACGCGCTTGCCGCGCACGAAGCGGCTTTCGATGCCGAGCTTGCCCAGCAGGTCGTTGATCATCGGCCCGCCGCCGTGGACCACGACCGGGTGGATGCCTACCTGCTTCATCAGCACGATGTCGCGCGCGAAATCGGCCATCGCCTCGTCGTCGCCCATCGCGTTGCCGCCGAACTTCACCACCACGACCGCGCCGGCATAGCGCTGCATGTAGGGCAGCGCCTCGGACAGGGTGTCGGCGGTGGTGGCGAAATCACGGTTCATGTTCTGCTGTCTCATCCGGCGTTCCCCAGGGTCGGCGAAGGCTAGGGCGCGGGGCGGCCGACGTCCACCCTTCAGCAAAGCCCGTCGATGATGGCGCGCAGCGTCGCGATCCCCTGCCCCTTTTCGGACGAGGTCACGACCAGTTCCGGGAACGCGGCGGGGTGCTTTTGCAGCTCTGCCTCGATCTGTTCCAGCGTCTGCGCCAGCACCTGCGTGCCGACCTTGTCGGCCTTGGTGACGACGACCTGGAACGGCACGGCCGAGCGGTCGAGCAGCGTCATGATCTCGTGGTCCACGGGCTTCACCCCGTGACGCGCGTCGATCAGCGCGAAGGCGCGGCGCAGCGTCGGTCGCCCGGCGAGATAGGCTTTCAGCAGCGCCTGCCACTTCTTCACGACCGGCAGCGGCGCCTGCGCGTAGCCGTAGCCCGGCAGGTCCACCAGATAGCCGCGCTCGCCCAGGGCGAAATAGTTGATCTCCTGAGTGCGGCCGGGCGTGTTCGAGGCGCGGGCGATGCCCTTGCGGCCGGTCAGCGCGTTGATGAGGCTGGACTTGCCGACATTCGAGCGGCCGGCGAAGCAGACCTCGGGGCGGTCGGCGGCGGGCATCCCGTCCATCGCGACCACGCCCTTGACGAAATCGACCGGCCCCGCGAACAGCAGCCGCGCGGCCTCGGCGGCGTCCGCCTCGGGCTCGGGGGCGGCGGGGAAGGCGACCTTCACAGGACCACCACGGCGTCGCCCGGACGGATCGTGCCGGGGGTGCGGACCTCGGCATAGACGCCGAAATCCTGATGGCCGAAGGCGGCTTCCAGTTCCGCCGGGGTGTCGCCGTCAAGGCAGCCGGTGCCGGTGTCGGCGCTGGTCGCGGCGCAGCGGCCGATGGGTTCCAGGACCGACAGCTCGGCGTCGCCGATGCGGATCGTGGCGCCGATCAGGTCGCGCTCGGCCAGGGGCGCCCAGCCCTCGACCCACAGATTGCCGCGCCAGCGATCGACGCCCAGGGGGCGGCCCAGCCGATCCTCGACCAGCGCCAGCGACGACAGCGACAGGATCGACACCCACGGCTTGTTCACGTCGCTCAGCGCCTGCGGCCCTTCGACCAGCCGCGCGGCGGGGGACTTGCCCGACGCGGCCCACAGCGGTTCCAGCCACGCGATCAGCGGGGCGTCGTCGCCCGCCGGATCGAACCGCAGCTCGCCCCGTTCGGGATGGGTCAGGACCAGGTCCGCCCCGTCCCAGCCGCCGCGTACGGCCTGCAGCGGCGCGGCCGCCGCGCCGCGCAGGAACGCGGACTTCGGCAGCCAGCGGTCCAGCGCGCCGTTCGTCAGGTGCCGCAGCGCATCGGCGTGCAGCACCCCGAAGCGGCGGTCGCCCGGCAGCGGGCGCGCGGGTTCAAGCGGAGCCTCTGCCAGCGCCTCGCCGCCGATCGACTTGACCGGAAAACGGAAAAGGTGAGCCAGCCGGCCCACCCCTTCCTGCGGTTCCGATGCGGCGGGGGTCATCCCTTGCGCCGCTTCGGCAGGCTGTCGCGGATGTTGCCGAACAGCTGCGGCGGATGCCCGTGCATCGACATGATCGTGTACTGCTGGATGATCGTGATCGTGTTGTTGGCGATCCAGTACAGCACCAGCCCCGACGCGAAGCCGCCCAGCATGAACATGAACAGCCACGGCATCCACGCGAAGATCATCTTCTGCGCCGGATCGGCGGGCGCGGGGTTCAGCTTTTGCTGCACCCACATCGAGATCCCCAGCACGATCGCCAGAGCCGGCAGCGACAGCGAATGCAGCAGCGTGCCCTGCGCGGGCGGCGCATAGGACAGCAGCCAGAACAGGTTGAGAAGGCTGGACGGGTCGGGCGCGGACAGGTCGCGGATCCAGCCGAACCACGGCGCGTGCCGCAGCTCGATCGTGACGAAGATCACCTTGTAGAGAGAGAAGAAGATCGGGATCTGGATCAGCATCGGCAGGCAGCCCGCGGCGGGGTTCACCTTTTCCCGCTTGTAAAGCGCCATCACCTCTTGCTGGTACTTCACCCGGTCGTCGCCGGTGCGTTCCTTGATCGCCTCCATCTGCGGCTGCATCTCGCGCATCCGGGCCATCGAAACATAGGATTTCCGCGCCAGCGGGAACACCAGCATCTTCAGCACGAAGGTCAGCGCGATGATCGCCCAGCCCATGTTGCCGATGATGCCGTGCAGCCAGTGCAGGATGTGGAAGATCGGCTTGGTGAAGAAATAGAACCAGCCCCAGTCGATCGCGTCCACGAACCGCTCGATCCCCCGATCCTCCTGATAGGCGTGCAGGACCTCGTAGGTCTTGGCGCCCGCGAACAGGTAGGACGAGGTGGTCGCGGTCGCGCCCGCCGCCACCGTCTGCAGCGGCATCCGCGCCTCGGTCTGGTAGATGTCGGCGCCGGGCGCGTATTTCACCACGGCCGTGAAGGGCTGGCCCGGCGCAGGCGCAAGCGTCGTCATCCAGTACTTGTCGGTAAAGCCGATCCAGCCGTTGCCCGTGACCTGGCGCACGTCGGCCTGCCCCTCGCCCGCGACCGGGTCGAGATCGGCGATGTTCTTGTACTTTTCCTCGAGCAGCTCGCCGTCGAGCATGCCGACCGCGCCCTCGTGCAGGACGAAGTAGTTCTGCGTGTCGGGGCGGCCGTGGCGCGCGATGATCCCGTAGGGCGCGGCGGCGAACGGCGTGGCGGCGGTGTTTTCCAGCGTCTGGGTGACGGTGAACAGGTACTTGTCGTCCAGCTCGAACGTGCGGCGGAATATCTGGCCCGCGCCGTTGTTCCACGCTAGCGTCACCGGCTGGCCGGGGGCGAGCGTCTGCCCGGACTCGGCCGTCCACACGGTCGCGGGGTTCGGGACCAGCGCCGGGTCCACGCCCGGGCCGGGGGTCCAGCCATAGACCGCGTAGTAGGGTTTCTGGATCACCACCTCGGCCTCGGTCGCGGGCGCGGCGGGGGTCCCTTCCTCGGTCACGCGCGGTTGCGCGGTGGGCGAGAGCAGCCGAACAAAGGGCGAGGCCGGGTCCAGCGTCTCGCGGTAGCCGGTCAGCAGCAGGTCGTCGATGCGCCCGCCGGCAAGCGAGATCGTGCCGCGCAGGGCCGGGGATTGAATCGTCAGCCGCGCCGCGTCCCGGGACGGGTCGGCGGCGCCGGTATCGGCCTGCACCGCGCCGGGGGCCGGGGCGGCGGTTCCGGGGGCGGGCGCGGTAGCGGTCGCCGGTGCCGTGGTAGCGGTGGGCACGGCCGCGGGATCAACGGTCGGCTCGGGCGGGGCGAAGAAGGCATACCATCCGACCGTGACGAGCGCCGAAAGCACCATCGCCAGGATCAGGTTGCGGTTGTTGTCGTCCATCGGGTCACCGGCCTTGCGTCACACCGCGCCGCTTCAATCGAAGCGACGGCTCAAGGTCAAGGGGAAAGCCCGGGATGGAAAGCTTTCCCGGGGTCAGTCGGCATCGCCCGCGGCCAGCATCGGCACGGGCGCGCCGCCCTGCGCGTCCGGCGCGCCCGGCGGGGAAGCGGCGGCCTTCGGCATCAGGTCGGCAAAGTCAAACAGCGCCGGGTCGAGCAGGTGCGACGGGCGCACGTTCATCAGGGCGCGGAACATGACCTGCCGGCGGCCGGGGCTGCGCGCTTCCCATTCGTCCAGCAGGCGCTTGACCTGCACGCGCTGCAACCCTTCCTGGCTGCCGCACAGGTCGCAGGGAATGATCGGGTAGTTCATCGCGCGGGCGAAGCGGTCGCAATCCGCCTCGGCCACGAAGGCCAGCGGACGCAGCACGTTCAGGTCGCCATCCTCGTTCAACAGCTTCGGCGGCATCGTCGCCAGCCGCCCGCCGTGGAACAGGTTCATGAAAAAGGTTTCCAGCATGTCGTCGCGGTGATGGCCAAGGACGACGGCCGAACACCCCTCTTCGCGGGCGACGCGGTACAGGTTGCCGCGGCGCAGGCGCGAACACAGCGAGCACATGGTCCCGCCCGGCGCGATCTTGTCCACGACGACGGAATAGGTGTCCTGATACTCGATCCGGTGCGCGACGCCGCGATCCTTGAGGAACTCGGGCAGCACCGTCGCCGGAAAGCCGGGCTGGCCCTGGTCGAGGTTGCAGGCAAGCAGGTCCACCGGCAGAAGGCCGCGCCATTGCAGTTCATGCAGCACGGCCAGCAGCGTGTAGCTGTCCTTGCCGCCCGACAGGCAGACCAGCCAGCGGTCGCCGGGCGTCACCATGGAATAGCTGTCGATGGCCGAACGCACCTCGCGCACCAGCCGCTTCCTGAGCTTGCGGAACTCTGTCGAGGCCGGGGCGCCCCGGAACAGCGGGTGGATGTCGTCGCCCGCGTCGGGCAGGTCGGCCGCGTCGTCCTGCGTGTCCGTATGCGCGTTCATGCCGAGAACCGCGACACGATGAAGCTGGTGAGCGCCAGCACCACCATCGCCGCCACGATGATGAGCGACAGCCCCAGCAGCAGGTTGCGGGGCTTTCCGGCGGGTTTGGGTGCGGGCTTGCGGGCCTTGCGCGGCGCATCGGGCCGGGGATCGCGGTCGGTCATGTCCTGTCCTCGTCATCTTTGACCCGACCGCCTTGCGGCACCGGATCGTAGCCCTGCCCGCCCCACGGGTGGCACCGGGCGATCCGGCGCGCGGTCAGCCAGCCGCCGCGCGCCGCGCCGTGCCGGTCCAGCGCCTCGAGCGCATAGGCCGAGCAGGTCGGCTGGAAGCGGCAGGCATGGCCGATCCACGGGCTGAGGACCAGCCGATACGCCCGCACCGGCAAGGCCACGACATGGGCTAGCGGGGTCACGCGCCGGCCCCCGTCTTTGGCAGGTTCTTGGGCTGGTTCTTCGGCTGGTTCTTGTGAGGCCGGGGCGGGCGGCCCCCCTGCCCCTCGGGTTGCGAATGGATCCGGTCGAGCGCGGATACTAGGTCGGACCGCAGGTCGGCGAAGGCGCGGTCGATGGTCGCGTCGGGGCGCCCGACCAGCACATAGTCCCAGCCCGGCCGACCGCCCAAGGGCATGATCTCGGCCGCGAGCGCGCGCAGACGCCGCTTGGCGCGGTTGCGCGCGACGGCGTTGCCGATCTTCTTGGAACAGGTGAATCCCACGCGCATCGCGCCGGCGGGGGCCGCATCCGGCCCGCACGCCCCATCCGCACCGCCGTCAGGCCGCTGACGCGCCTGCAGCAGAAAGCCCGCCGTTCCCTGACGGCGGGCCGAGGCAGCCCTGAGAAAATCGGCGCGCTGGCGCAGTCGCTCGATGCGGGGCTTGTCGATGCGGGGCTTTTCGGTTCGCGGCTTATCGATATGGGGCGTCCGGGGCACGGCGACACCCGCCGGATCGGCGGCGTCGCCCGTGGCCGGGACCGCGGGGTCAGGCGCAGGCTGTGCCGCCGCCCTGTCCACGCTCGCCCCGCACGCGATCAGGCCGACAGGACCTTGCGGCCCTTGGCGCGGCGCGCGTTCAGAACCCGGCGGCCGCCTTTGGTCGCCATGCGGGCACGGAAACCGTGGCGGCGCGCGCGAACGAGGTTCGACGGCTGGAAGGTGCGTTTCATTGTCTTCACTCCGAAGGTCGGGTGTGCGCGTTCGACGGCCGGACGGCCCGCGGCGCGCGCAGGTGATGCGAAGCCCGCCTGATAGAAGTGCCGACGGGACGAGTCAACCGCCCATTCGCGCGCCCATTCGCGCGAAGCCCGTGATCGGCAGGCCCACCAGCCCCCGAACTCGCCTTCCGGGCAGGCGATCGGGAACCCCGCGCCGATCACGGTTGTTTGATCGCCACGGGTTGCCCCTGTCGGCGGCGTCATGCAAGCCGGGCGGAAACGGGTGCGCGGCATCGGGAGCAGATGAACTTCAACACGCTATCAGGTCGGTTCGCAGCACTCACGATCCTGTTCGTGGTGCTGGCCGAGGCCGCGATCCTGATCCCATCGCTCAGCAACCACCGCCGCGGCTATCTCGACAGCCGGCTGGAACGGGCCCAGATCGCCAGCCTCGCGCTGCTGGCCACCGACGAGTCGCTCGCCTCGGACCTCGAATCGGAACTGCTGGAAACGGCGGGCGTCTATAACGTCGTCCTGCGCCGCGACGATATCCGCAGGCTGGTGCTGTCCTCGCCGCTGCCTGCGCCCATCGCCGCCACCTACGACCTGCGCGACCCGGGCTTTCTTGCGCTGACGGGCGACGCGCTGCGGTTGCTGGTGCGGCCCCAGAACCAGATCATCCGCGTGATCGGCGCGCCGGTCCGCCAGGCGGGCCAGCTGATCGAGATCACGATGGACAGCGCCCCCCTGCGCGCCGACATGATCGAGTTCGGGATCCGCCTTCTGACCGTGTCGGCGGCGTTCTCGATCCTCACGGCGCTGGTGCTGAACCTTGCCGCGCAGCGGCTGATCGTCCAGCCGATCCGGCGCGTGATCGGGCACATGATCGCCTATGCCAACGCGCCCGACGACGCCCGCCGCATCATCGAGCCGTCGGCCAGCATGGCCGAGGTCCGCGCCGCCGAGACCGCGCTTGCCGCCATGCAGCGGACGGTCACGTCTTCCCTGAAGCAGCGCGAGCGGCTGGCGCAGCTGGGGCAGGCGGTCGCCAAGATCAGCCACGACCTGCGCAACGTCCTGTCCACCAGCCAGATCCTCGCCGACCGGCTGGAAGGCAGCGCCGACCCCGGCGTGCGCCGCACCGCGCCGAAGCTGGTGGGGTCGATCTCGCGCGCGGTGAACCTTTGCGAGACGACGCTGGCCTTCGGCAAGGCCGAGGAGGCGCCCCCGCAGCTGTCGCTGTTCAACCTGTCCACGCTCGTCGCCGACGTGATCGAGGCCGAGCGCCTTGCCGCCGAAAGCCGCGATCAGGCGCGCGAGAAGCTCGAGCCGGTCGAATTCCTGACCGACGTGCCCGCGGGCCTGACGATCCGCGCCGACCGCGAGCAGCTTTACCGGGTGCTGACCAACCTCGTCCGCAACGCCCGCCAGGCGATCGAGGCCACGCGCCGCGCGGGCACGATCGAGATCGGCGCGGGCGAGAACGAGACCGGCTGGTGGCTGCGCGTGGGCGACACCGGGCCGGGCCTGCCGGAAAGGGCGCTCGCGAACCTGTTCCAGCCCTTCACCGGCGGCATCCGCAAGGGCGGCACCGGGCTTGGCCTTGCGATCGCCGCCGACCTGATGCGCGGACACGGCGGCGGGCTGGAGCTGGTGCGGACCGGCGAGGACGGGACCGAGTTCTGCGTTCACCTGCCCCGCGACCCGCACGGCGCGGGCTGACCCCGAAACCGCGCCGCCCGAGCGAAGTTTCCGCTTGCATCCCCCGCCGCCCGGCCGTAGGAACCGCCCTCACGACGGACCCATAGCTCAGCTGGATAGAGCACCAGACTACGAATCTGGGGGTCGGGCGTTCGAATCGCTCTGGGTCCGCCACTTGCCTTGCCAATCTCCTGCCAGCCGCCTTCGGGCGCGCCGCGCGCAGGCATAGACCGACACCGCCGCAAGGGCCAGGCATCGCTGCCGTGGCCCTTTTTCGTCCCAGCCTGCCCTGCCCAGCCCTGCCCCGCCCTTCCCGCCCTTCGACCTGCCGGAGCCGTCCCATGTCCCCCCGCACCCCCGCGCTCGGGATCGACTTCGGCACCTCGAACTCGGCGGCGGGGTTTCTGGACGGCAAACCGCGCCTGATCCGCATGGGTCAGGGACAGTCCACGCTGCCCACCACCTTCTTCTTCGACTATGAGACCCGGCGCACGCTGATCGGCGAGGCGGCGAACCGCGCGCTTCTGGACGGGGTCGAGGGGCGGTTCATGCGGGCGCTGAAGCGGGTGCTGGGCACATCGCTCATGCACGAACGCCGCCAGATCCTGAACGAGCGCGTGACGTTCGTGGACATCATCGCCCGCTTCCTGTCGCACATGAAAACGCGGGCCGAGTCGGAAACGGGCCTGACCTTCGACCGCGCGCTGTCGGGGCGGCCGGTGGTGTTTCACGGCGCGGACGACCCGCGCGAGGGGCAGGCGCTGGACGATCTGCGCCGCTGCTATCTCGCCGCGGGCTTCCGCGAGGTCGAGTTCATGGCCGAGCCCGAGGCCGCCGCGATCGCCAGCGGCGCGCTGGACGCCGACGGATCGGTCGGGCTGATCGTGGACGTGGGCGGCGGCACCTCGGACTTCTCGCTGTTTCGCGCGGGCGGGGGCACGGCTCAGGGCACGGCCGGACTGGGCGGGGTCGACATCCTCGCCAACCACGGCGTCCGCATCGGCGGCACCGACTTCGACCGCGCGATCAGCATCGACCGGGTGATGCCGCTGCTGGGCAGGGGGACCGAGCTTCGCAAGGCGATGGGGCCGGGCACCTCGCCCACCCCGAACGCGATCTTCAACGACCTGGCGACGTGGGAAAAGATCCCCTTCGCTTACACCCCCCAGAACCGCCGCATGACGGCCGAGATGGTGCGGCTGGCCGAAGAGCCCGCGAAGCTGTCGCGGCTGGCCCGGGTGCTGGACGACGAGCTGGCCCATGACGTGGCCTTTGCGGTCGAGCGAGGCAAGATCGCCGCGAACGGGGGCGAGGACGGCGCCGCGATCCGGCTGGACCTGGTCGAGCCCGGCCTGTCGGCGCCCCTGAGCGCCGACGCCGTGTCCGAAAGCCTTGCGCGCCACGCCGACGCGCTGGCGCAGGGCGCGCGCGAGACGCTGCGGATGGCCGGGGTTGACGCGCGCGAGGTCGGGCAAGTGATCTATGTCGGCGGGTCCAGCCTGATGGCGATGGTGTCGGCCGCCATGCGGGCCGAGTTCCCGGCCGCCCGCCATTCGTTTTCCGAGGTGTTCACGGCGGTCGCCGACGGCCTTGCCATCGCCGCGGCACGCTGAGCCGCGCGCGGCTGCCGCCCCATCAACCGCCGCGTCAGCCGTTCCGTCAGCCGTTCCGCGCCAGCCAGTCGGTGATCGCGGGGCGCAGCGTTTCGGCGTCGCTTTCCATGCCGCCTGCCACCACCCGCGACAGTTCCGACAGGTCGATGCGGCGGAACAGATGCTTGACCGGCCCGATCGACGCGGGCCGCATCGACAGCTTGCGCAGCCCCAGCGCGGCAAAGGTCGCGGCCTCGATCGGGCGGCCCGCATCCTCGCCGCAGAAGCTGAGCGGCACGCCCGCTTCGTCGCAGCGGTCCACGATCTGCTTGAGAAGCGACAGGAACGCGGGCGACAGCGTGTCATAGCGGCGGCGCACCGCCTCGTTCTCGCGGTCGGCGGCGAAGAAGAACTGCTTGAGGTCGTTGCCGCCGATCGACAGGAAATCGCAGGACGTGAAGAACGAGCGCGGCGCGAACGCGATCGACGGCGTTTCCAGCATCGCGCCGACGCGGATGCTGGTCGGCAGCTCGTGCCCCAGCTGCCGCTCGCGTTCCAGCTGCTCGCCCAGGATCGCGCGGGCGCGCGTGAACTCGGACGGCTCGGCCACGAACGGGAACATGATCTCAAGCGGCCGGCCCGCGCCCGCGCGCAGAAGCGCCTGCAACTGCATCCGCAGGACGCCGCGCTTGTCGAGGCCGAGCCGGATCGCGCGCCACCCCATCGCCGGGTTCGGCTCGTCCTGCGGCTTCATGTAGGGCAGAACCTTGTCGGACCCGATGTCGAGGGTGCGGAACACGACGGGCTTGCCCTGCGCGTTGTCCATCACCTTGCGGTACAGCGTGGCGAGATCGCCGCGCCGGGGCACGCGGGTTCGGGTCAGGAACTGCAACTCGGTGCGGAACAGGCCCACGCCTTCGGCCCCCGACCCTTCGAGCGACGGCAGGTCGGCCATCAGGCCCGCGTTCATGTAAAGCTCGATCCGGGTGCCGCAGGTGGCGACGGCGGGCAGGCCGCGCAGGTCGGCGTACCGCTTCTGCGCCTCGGCCTGCATCGCGATCTTGTCGCGGAACGCGGCGGCCACGCTGTCCTCGGGGCGCAGGTGGACGATCCCGGTGTCGCCGTCGACGAAGATCGCGTCGCCGTTCAGCGCCTCGACCGCGATCCGGCCCGCGTTGACGACCAGCGGGATCGCCAGCGCCCGCGCGACGATGGCCGCGTGGCTGCCGACGCTGCCTTCGGACAGGACCACCCCGCGCAGCTTGCGGCCATAGTCCAGCAGTTCGGCCGGGCCGATGTTGCGCGCGACGAGGATCGGGTTTTCCGGCATCTCGGCCCCGGTGTCGCGGCCCTGCCCGGTCAGGATCCGCAGCAGCCGGTTCGACAGGTCGTCGAGATCGTGCAGCCGCTCGCGCAGATAGGGGTCGGTCGCGCGTTCCAGCCGCGCGCGGGCCTGCCCCTGTTCCTTTTCCACCGCGGCCTCCGCCGACAGGCCAAGGTCGATGTCCTCTTCCATCCGCCGCATCCAGCTGCGCGAGTTGGCGAACATGCGGAAGGTTTCCATGACGTCGGCGTGATCGCCCCCGCCCAGCGACAGGTCCGCCAGCAGCGCATCAAGGCGGGACCGCAGCATCGCCACGCCCTCGGCCAGGCGCGCGCGCTCGCGCTGCGGATCGTCGCCGACCGGGTTCGTCACGACGACACGGGGTTCGTGCAGCCAGACATGCCCCTCGGCCGCGCCTTCCTGCCCGCTGGTGCCCCGGAACACGGCCGGAAAGCGGTGGCGCGCGGTCACGCCGTCGTTGCTGCCGCCGGCAAAGGCGCCCAGTTCCGCCATCTCGGCCAGCACCATCGCGACGACTTCCATGCCGTAGCATTCGTCCTCGGTGAAGCGGCGGGACTGGCGCGACTGCACGACCAGAACGCCCAGCTTCTCGCCCACGCGCTGGATCGGCACGCCTAGGAACGAGGGATACACCTCTTCCCCCGTCTCGGGCATGAAGCGGAAGCCCGGCTCGGCGGGGGCGTCGGCGGTGTTGATCGGCTGGCCGGTGCGGGCCACGCGGCCCACCAGCCCCTCGCCCAGCCGCAGCCGGGTCTGATGCACCGCCTCGGGCCGCAGCCCTTCGGTCGCGCATAGTTCCAGCGTCTGCGGATCGCGGAACAGATAGACCGAACAGACCTCGGCCCCGATCGAATCGGCGATGTGGTGGGTGATGTTGTCGAGCCGGTCCTGGCTCGCCCCCGGCGCGGCAAGCGTATCCCTGAGCCGCTGAAGCAGCTTGCGGGATTCGCTTTCGGCCAGGTCTCCGCTCAACTCTCCGTCCCCCGCCGCGCGGCCCGGCCGCCGGCTATGGCCGATCCCGGGGATCAGGCCCTTTCAAGCTGGAAGGCATCATGCAGCGCCTGCACCGCCAGTTCCATATATCTGCGGTCGATCAGGACCGAAATCTTGATCTCGCTGGTGGCGATCACCTTGATGTTGATGTTCTCGTCGGCAAGTGCCTTGAACATGCGCGCGGCCACGCCCGCGTGCGAGCGCATCCCGATGCCCACGACCGACACCTTGGCCACGTCGTCGTCCACGACCAGCTCGTCATAGGCGATGGCGCCGCTGGCGCGCGCGTCCTCCATCGCCTTCTTGGCCCGCTCGACCTGGTTGATCGGGCAGGAAAACGTCATGTCGGTGACCGCGCCGGGATGGTTCTCGTAGTCGCGTTCCGAGATGTTCTGGACGATCATGTCCACGTTCACGCCGCCGTCCGCCAGCGGCTGGAAGATGGCGGCCGAGATGCCGGGCCGGTCCTCGACCGTGACCAGCGTGATCTTGGCCTCGTCGCGGCTGTAGGCGACGCCCGATACGACCTTGGATTCCATGATCTCGTCCTCATCGCAGACCAGCGTGCCGCTGGTTTCATCCGTATCCTCGAACGAGGACAGCACCCGCAGGCGCACGTTGTAGCGCATCGCCAGCTCGACCGAGCGGGTCTGCAGCACCTTCGCGCCGAGGGACGCCAGTTCCAGCATCTCCTCGAACGCGATCTTGTCCAGCTTGCGCGCCTTGCGCGCGATCCGCGGGTCGGTCGTGTAGATGCCGTCCACGTCGGTATAGATGTCGCAGCGTTCCGCCCCGAAGGCCGCGGCAAAGGCCACGGCGGTGGTGTCGGACCCACCCCGGCCCAGCGTCGTCACGCGCCCGTCCGGCGCGATCCCCTGGAAACCCGCGACGACGGCCACCTTCATCCCTTCGGCGAACTTCGCGTCGATATTGTCGCGCGGAATCGTCACGAACCGCGCCGCGCCGTGCTGCGCGGTGGTGTTGATCGGCACCTGCCAGCCCTGCCAGCTGCGCGCGGGCACGCCCAGCTCCTGCAGCCTCAGCGCCATCAGCCCCGCCGTCACGTTCTCGCCCGATGCGACCACGGCGTCGTATTCGCGCGCGTCGTACAGGCGCGACGTGCCCTCGACCCAGCCCACCAGCTCGTTGGTCTTGCCCGACATGGCGCTGACGATGGCGATGACGTCGTAGCCGCGTTCCACCTCGCGCTGGACCTTGCGGGCCGCGTTCGCGATCCGGTCGATGTCGGCCACCGAAGTGCCGCCGAATTTCATTACGAGAAGCGGCACGAAAGCCCCCCTGCCATCGACCCGCGGGTCGTCCGTTCGCCACAAGGAACGGCAGGGACCTATCGTCGGCGGCCGCCAAGGGCAAGCGTGCAACACACGAAACGGCATCGGCAAAAAAGTTCCGCAGTCGCCACGTAAATGTAGCTTCAAAGTGAATGGGATGCTAATCCGCCACAACCCTGACGGGTAACGTCGCAACCGGGAACCGCCCGCCGCCATTTCGGCCGGAGGGGTGGTTGCTGGCCAGCGGCACCTGAAAAATCGAACCGCTGTTCGTTGCAGCAACCGCCGGACCCCGCGTCCCGCCGGTGGCCTCGACGACTCGCCAAGACTGCCGGCCCTGCCATGCGCGGAAGGGCCGGACCGATAACGCTCCGCCTGCGGCCAGACCCGGCCGCGGGACGGACCGACGACACTGTTGCCAAGGGAGTGACGCATGGCAGTGAAGACCTATGTCGGCCTTTATATCGGCCGCCTTTCGGACATGGATCCGGTCGAGGGCACCACCAACACGACCACGACGTCGAGCGGCGCGGCGGAAAACGCGCTTTCGACGCTGGGCAACAAGACGTTCGGATCGAACGGGACGCCGCTTTTCGCGCAAAGCACGCGGCTGATGCTGGACGACGTCAACGGCGACGGGTCGCTGGCGCTGAACCAGTACAACACGACCGAAACGATGTCCTACCGGCTGGGGAACGACATCATCAAGGCCAAGCCCGACGCCATCGTCGTGGTGTCGAACGCCTCGGTCACGCAGCGCCTGCCCGACGGCACCTTCCAGACGATCACCGGAACCATCCGCGTCGCGCAGGACGTGAACGGCAACGCCTTCATCCTGCCGCCCCGCACCGCGGACACGGGTGAAACGTCGATCACCAGCTATCCGATCACCAGCGTCACCTTCCCGACCCGGTCGGAAGACTACGTGTCGAACCACAAGGGCGTCACCATGACGCGCCAGGATCTCAGCGCGTTCCAGGACGGCTATATCGACGGCGGCGACGGCAACGACGTCATCGACGAGAACTACACCGGCGATCTCGACGGCGACCGGGTCGACAACAACGACGCGCTGCTGCCCGGCGCGACCGGGAACGAGGACTTCATCCGCTCGGGCCTCGGCGACGACCTGATCTATGGCGGCGCGGGGCGCGACAGCGTGCGCGGCGGCGGCGGCAACGACACGGTCTACGGCTACGGCCGGACCACGGACGACGGCGCGGCCGACACGCTTGAGGGGCTGACCGGCAGCGACCAGCTTTACGGCGGGCGCGGCAACGACGTCATCTACGGCGACAACTTCGACGGCACCCTGACCGAAGGCGCGGCGGACACGCTTGACGGCGGGTCGGGCAGCGACAGTCTGGTCGGCGGCGCGGCGGGCGACAGCCTGATCGGCGGGACCGGCAACGACACTATCTACGGCGACGACATCGACGGCATCAGCACGGTCGGCGGGGCCGACCGGATCGACGCGGGCGACGGCCAGGATTCGGTCGTCGCGGGCATCGGCGACGACACCGTGACGGGCGGGCTTGGCCGCGACACCATCTTCGGCAACGACGGCGACGACAGCATCGCGGGCGACGACAGCGCGGGCTCGACCCTGGGCGACGCGGACGTCATCGACGCCGGCGCCGGCAACGACGTCGTGACCGGCGGCGCCGGCGCCGACACCGTGACCGGCGGCGTGGGTGCCGACAGCGTGCTGGGCGGGATCGGCGACGACGTCATCCACGGCGACGACGCCGCAGGCAGCGACACGCTGGGCGGCGCCGACACCCTGTCCGGCGGCGACGGGAACGACAACGTGGACGGCGGGTTCGGCGATGACCTGATCGCGGGCGACGAGGGCAACGACAGCCTTGCGGGCGGGGCCGGCAACGACACGCTCGGCGGCGGCGCGGGCGCGGACACGCTTGCGGGCGGCGACGGCGACGACCTGCTGGACGGCGGCGCGGGCCAGAACACCCTGACCGGCGGCGCCGGCCGCGACGTGTTCGTGGCGCGCGACACCAACACCGTCACCGACTTCTACGCCGGCGACGACGCGGACCAGCGCGACAGCATCGACCTGTCGGGCTACTACAACGCGGAAAACCTCGCGCGGTGGAACGCGGCCCATCCCGACCAGACCTACCGCAACCCGCTGCAGTGGCTGCGCGCCGACCAGGCGGACGGACGGCTCGACATGCTGGACGGCGCGGACGGGCTGCCGCCGACCTGATCGTGTCGCCGCAGCACCGGGTGCTGGTCCGTTCGGGCATCGCGCGCACGCTGTTCGGCGCGGACGAGGTGCTGGTCGCGGCCAAGCAGCTGCTGGCGCTGGACGGGTTCGAGGTCGCCTGCGACCTTCAGGCGGTCGATTACGTCCACTTCCTGTTCGACGACCACCAGGTCGTGATCTCGAACGGGGCCGAGACGGAATCGCTGCATCCGGGCAAGCAGGCGCTGTCGATGATGGGCGACGCGGGCCGGGCCGAGGTGCTGGCGCTGTTCCCCGACCTCGCGGACGCGGACCACGTCCGCCCGACCGCGCGGATCGTGGCGCCGGGCCGGCAGGCGCGCACGCTGGCCGCCCGCCACGCCGAGGACGCGCGGCCGCTGGTCGCCTGATCCGCAACGCCCGCAGGAGACCAAGGGGACCGGCCGTTGCGCCGGTCCTTTTTCATTGCGGCTTTCGGTGGCGGCAGGGCGCGGGCGCTCAGCTGACCTTGCGGCGGGTGCGGAACGGCAGCGGCGCGACCGGCACGCCGTCCTCCAGCAGCTTGCGCGCCTCGTCCGGGCGCGCCTCGCCATGGATCGCGCGCTCGGGCTTCTCGCCGTCATGCATCGCCCGCGCCTCGGCCGCGAAGCTCATGCCCACATAGTCCGAGGTGGCCTCGACATGCCGGCGCAGCTTTTCCAGCGGGGTCATGTCGGCCGGCGCCGACCGCAGCGGCGCATCCTCGCGCGCGGCGACCGAGGGGGCCATCAGCGCCTTGTCCACGCCCGTGCCGCCGCAGACGGCGCAGGCGACCTGCCCCGCCGCCCGCATCCGGTCGAAATCGTCGGCCGAACGGAACCAGCCGTCGAAGTCGTGCCCTTCGGCGCAGCTGAGCGTGTAGCGGATCATGGATCGGTCTCCTTCACCGTCCGAATATCGTGGGCGGAGGGGACGCGATCAAGCGGGACGCGGGGGAGCGGTTAACGGGCGCGCTTACGCGGACCGATGGGCGAGGTCGAGGATCCGGGCGACCAGCGCCGCCGGATCGCCCGCGCGGTCGCGCAGCAGGGCGCGGGCGCGCCCGCCCATGTCGCGGGCCCGCCCCGGATCGCCCGCCAGCCGCGCCACCGCCGCGCCAAGATCGCCCGGCGCGACCGCCAGCGCCGCCCCGGCCGCATCGAGCGCGGCGTAATCGTCGGCCGCGTTGCCGACATGGGGGCCGTGCAGGATCGCGCAGCCGTGGCCCGCCGGTTCCCACGGCGTATGCCCGCCGTGATCGACCAGCGACCCGCCCGTCAGGCAGACGCCCGCGGCGGCATACCAGCGCGCCATCTCGCCCAGCACGTCCACCAGCAGCACGCCGCCCGGACCGACCGCGTCCTGCCCCCCGGACCGCCGCGACAGCGCCAGGCCCCGCGCCCGCACCAGCGCCGCGACCTCGTCCGCGCGCCGGGGATGGCGCGGCGCGAGGATCAGCCGCAAGTCCGGCGCGGCCTGGCGGGCGCGCAGGAACGCGTCAACCACCACCTCGTCCTCGCCCGGATGGGTCGACGCCGCAAGGAAAGTGGCATCGCGCGCGGCGTTCGGATCGGGCGCGGGCGTCGCCGCGGGGTCGATGAGCTTCAGCTGCAGGGGCGGCATCAGCGCATCCGGCCGCAGCCCCAGCGCGACCAGCCGCGCCTCGCTGCCCGCGTCCTGCGCCGACAGCGCGTCGATGCCCCCCAGCACCGGCCCGACCAGCCGCCGCGCCCGCCCCCAGCGCGCGGCCGATCGCGCCGACATCCGCGCCCCAACCACAACCTGCGCGATCCCGCGCGCGCGGGCGGCGGCGGCGCGGTTGGGCCAGATCTCGTTTTCCACCGTGACGATCACCGACGGCGCGAAGAGGTCCAGGAACCGCTCGACCGCGCCCGGCAGGTCGAGGGGCGCAAGCCGCGCCTCGGCCGCCCAGCCGTCCCGACACCAGTCGGCCGCGAGGTTCCGTCCCGTGGCGGTGTTCGCGGTCACGACCAGCGGCAGGTCGCGCCCAAGCGCGCGCGCGACCCCGCGCGCCGAGGTCAGTTCCCCCACCGATGCGCCGTGCAGCCACACGCCGCCCGGCGGGTGCAGCACCTCGTCGTCCATCGCCAGCCGCTCGCGCCAGTCCGCGCCGGCCAGCGGCCCGGCCAGTTCGGCCAGCGGGCCCGCCGCCCGCGTCACTGCGCGATAGATCATGCGGATTTCCCCCGGCCTTTCCCTGCCTGCACCGTCGTCGCGGCGGGGCTGAAGTGGAGGCGGGTACCGGAATCGAACCGGTCTTCACGGATTTGCAATCCGTCCCTTCCACCTGAACAGCAAGACCAACCGTGTCAACGTCCCCGGTTCGTTCCCACAATTTGGATCAACGACTTGCGGCAAGTTGTAAACAGGAAGAGATGCATCGGACAGCGGAAATGGGGGGGGTCCGGCCCCCGTGGCAAAGCTGGGGCGCGCCGTCCGGCGGACGTGAACCGACGCTGCGCCGCGCAAGGCACGCGCGGCCTCAGCAAGAGCAGAATGGCTGAAGGTCTTGTCCCGGTCCCGTGTCGCGGGACGCAATCTCGTTGCGACCTATGTCGAGGGGCACCGCACTACGGTCAGCCTGCGGCTAAATCTAAGCGATGCGGACGAAGACAAGAGATCACTCCCTGAATCTTGGGAAAAGTCTTGTGACCGGCCTACTTGCACGACAAGCGCCGCAACCCGATGGAGATCATGACCGGCCGCTTGCAAGGCTGACGGTGTATCGCCAAACGTTACGACCATTGCCCGGGGGACGGCCTGTCCGCCATCGCGCTCGCTCACCTCATAGGTCAGCTCGGTCGATCATGCCCACCACCTTTCCCACTAATGAACCTCATGCGGGACAGCCGAGATCCGGAACGAGCCCGGACGGCTTCGCTTTGCTAGAACCTTTTGGAACTGGCGGCTCGGGATGGAGCTACGGGAAAGATGCTGATCGGCTACGCACGTGTTCGGCGGCCGATCAGCATCTGGCTCTGCAAAGGGACGCGCTGACCAAGGTCGGATGCGAGAAGCTGTTCACCGACAAGGCAAGCGGCGCGAAAGCCAATCGGCCGCAGCTCGCCGATCCCCTTACCTTCGGGGGGCCGGCGACAAGATCGACGTATATTGACGGTACGAAGACGGCAGAGCTTTGCCGCCGACATGGGATCAGCAGTGCGACGTGCCTCAGCTTGGAAGATCATGTTCGGCGGCATGGATGTGTCCGACGCGAAGCGACTGAAGGCACCCGAGGATGAGAGCGCCCGGCGCAAACGGCTGTTAATGCACTCGCTGCTCGACCAGGCTGCGCTGAAGGTTCTTCTCTCGCGAAAGTGGCAACGCCCGCCGCCGGGCACGAAGCGGTCGCTGTTCTCGTTAAGCGTCACGAGACGAGCGAGCGGCGGACGTGTACCGTGATCTGCGCGGCCCGGTCACGCGTCCGTTGTCTGAGCCGGTGACCGACGACGGCGAGCTGCGAGCTGCGAGCTGCGAGCTGCGAGCTGCGCGAGCAGCTACGGCCGGTGGCCTAGCGCAAACGCAAATTGCCTCCCGAGGAAGCCATTGCGGAGTCACGTTCGGCGATCGCTGAAACAATGCCTCCTTGATTAGAGATGGTGAGCGGCTGGGGTTTCGACTAGTGGTCTAATGCGACCCAGTCCGACGATCACCGCCGACCGCTATCGGTCGACCCTGCCGGTCAGCGGAAATTTTTCCAGCGCGTGGCGAAATTGTGCAATCTGACGGGTCTCGGGCCAGCGGGTGCGGGTGGCGAACGAGAATGGCATGGCGCGTCCTACATCGAACCGAATGACGCGGAAGCGCTGGCCGAATGCGGACGTGACCGCATAGCCCTCTGCCACGATCCCGATCATGTTCGTCGCGCTGACGATGTCCGCGACCATCGTGAAATGCTCCAGGATGTGCACGCTCCGTGTCCGGTGGCTTCCTTCGGCGCTGTGGATCGGCAGCTTTTCCATGTAGGTGCCCTGGTCCGGGAGGATGGTCGGGTACTGCGACAGGTCCTCGGCCGTGACCTTGGTGAGCCTCGTCAGCGGATGGTCCTTGCGGCAGAACAGGTTGGCGCGAAGCGGCGGGAGAGGCAGGCTGTCGAACTCGTCGACGACGGAGAGCCTTTCTTCCGCGCCGATGCAGATGTCCACGTCGCCCTGCCGCAGCAGGCGGATCCCGTCCTCGATGACCGAGGTGAACAGGTGCAGGCGGCAGCTCGGATTGTTCGTCACGAACCAGCCGACCGCGCGATTGAGGAGGCCCTCGATCGACGCCGGGCAGACGACGACGCGAAGAAGCGCGTCGCGCGTGCTCCGCTCGACCCGCGCATCGGCGATCAGCTGGTCCATGTCCGACATGATCCTGGACGCGCGGTCGATGAAGGCCCGCCCCTCCAGCGTCGTGGACACGCCGCGCGCCAAGCGGTCGAACAGCAGGTAGCCGAGGTCGAGCTCGACTTCGGATACGCTCTTCGACACCGCCGACTGGGTCACGCGCAGGTGCTGGGCGGCGCGCGTGAACGAGCCGAACCTGTCCACGGCGATGATGTGGCGAAGCTTCGTTGCGTTCAGAACCATTCCTCCCAGGAATGTGTCGGGAGATTTTTGAATTATGCTGATGCGAAAACAAGTGCAACGCTTGGCTCAGGAACCTATCTGGGGAGGTAAGGTTTTGACTGTCAGCGACGCGGACAAGGCACTCGTTGCCGGGGTCGGGATGATCCCGTTCACCAAGCCGGGTGCATCCGAAAACTACGACGATATGGCCGCTAGGGCGGTGCGTCTTGCGATCGAGGACGCGGGCCTCGCCTTTGCCGACCTGAAGCAGGCTTACGCCGGCTACGTCTATGGCGATTCAACCTGCGGCCAGAAGGCGCTCTACAAGGTGGGGATGACCGGCATCCCGGTCATCAACGTCAACAACAACTGCTCGACCGGATCGACCGCGCTGTGGCTTGCCCGACAGGCAATCGAAAGCGGAGCGGCGGACTGCGTCCTCGCATTCGGGTTCGAGCAGATGCGCCCCGGCGCGATCGGCAGCGTGTTTGACGACCGGCCCAGCCCCTTCGCCGAGTTCGACGCGGCGGTCGAGAAGCTCGCGGGCGACATCCAGCTGCCCCTGGCGCCGCGCTACTTCGGGGGCGCCGGGATCGAGCACATGCGCCGGCACGGATCCCGCCTCGAGGACTTCGCCGCCGTGCGTGCCAAGGCCAGCCGCCACGCGGCGCGCAACCCGCTGGCGCTTTTCCGGCAGGAGATCACGGCGGACGACGTGATGGCCTCGCCCGAGATCTGGCCGGGCGCCATGCACCGGCTGATGGCCTGCCCGCCCACCTGCGGTGCCGCGGCGGCGGTCCTGGTGTCGCGCGATTTCGCCCGCCGCCGGGGGATCGACGCCAGGGTCGCGATCGCCGCGCAGTCGATGACGACCGACACGCCCTCGACCTTCGAGAGCGAGGACATGATGCGGCTGGTCGGCTACGACATGACCGCAGCCGCGGCCCGGCAGGTGTACGAGGTCGCAGGCATCGGTCCCGAAGACCTGGACGTGGTGGAACTGCATGACTGCTTCGCGCAGAACGAGCTGATCACCTACGAGGCGCTGGGGCTCTGCGCACCGGGGGGGGCGTCGCAATTCATCGCCGACGGCGACAACACCTACGGCGGCGCGATCGTCACCAACCCGTCGGGCGGGCTGCTGTCGAAGGGGCATCCGCTGGGCGCCACGGGACTGGCGCAGTGCTACGAGCTTACCCACCAGCTGCGCGGCACGGCGGGAGAGCGGCAGGTCGAGGATGCGCGGCTGGCGCTGCAGCACAACCTCGGCCTCGGCGGCGCCTGCGTGGTGACATTGTACGAACCCGCGTGACGCGGTTTCGACGATTTCCAGCATCGAGAGGAGAACCAGGCGTGAGCGATACCATTTTCCCACCGCGCGGGTTGTTCAACCGGGCGACCACCGGACTGAAGACCGACCCGATCTTCTTCGACGTCGAGGCGGGCAGGATCTCGTTTTTCGCCGAGACACTCGGCGAAGACGATCCGGTCTATCACGACCGTGACGATGCGCGGGCCGCCGGGCACCCCGATGTCCCCGCGCCGCCGACCTTCCCGTGCGTGGTGGACCTTGAAACCAGCCGCATCGCGAAGCGCATGGGCCGGACGCCGATCTACGACCTGATCGGCTGCGACTACACGCGCCTGCTGCACGGTGAGGAAACCTACGAATACTTCGGTCCGATCTATGCCGGCGACCGGGTATCGTTCACCACCGAGGTCGTGGGTTTCGAGGACAAGAAGGGCGGCGCGCTGGAAACCGCCCGGCTCCGCGCCGAGATCCGCCACGCCCGACGCGGGCTCCTCGTCGCGATCGAGCGGGTGCTGGTCCACCGGCTGAACTGAGGGACAACATGAACGACATGGACACCGACACCGACGCCGGCTCCGACACCTGCCTGGCCCTTGCCCGTCCCGGCGACACCCTGCCCGAGATTCACTTCGGCCGGATTTCGCGGGCGACGCTCACGCTCTATGCCGGGGCATCCGGGGATCACAACCTCGTCCATATCGACACCGATTTCGCCCGTGAGGCGGGGCTCAACGACGTGTTCGCGCAAGGGATGCTGTCGCTGGGCGTGCTGGCGCGGGTGGCGTCGAGCTGGGGCGGCGCGGACAGGATCCGGCGTCTTTCCGGCCGCTTCATGGCCATTACGCCGGTCAACGCCGACCTGACCTGTTCGGGCGAGGTGGCCGAACGGCTGGAGATTGACGGCCAGCCTCATGTCCGGGTCAACCTCGTGGCCGAGATCATAGCCCCGGACGCAAGCCGGACGCGCACCATCGCCGGCGAAGCCATCATCAGGACCAATTAAACATGCTCGACACGTTTCTCGACCACGGCTGGATAAACGACGACCTGCGGGCTCACGCCGACAGCGTGCGCCGCTTCCTTGCCGCGGAGTACGAACCCAACCGCGACGCCTACACCGAAGCGGGACTGGTGGCGCACGAATTCTGGGAAAAGGCCGGCGCGCACGGCATTCTCGGCGCGTCCGTCCCCGAGGAATACGGCGGGCTCGGCCTGTCGCGGCTCTTCGACCTCGTGAGCATCATCGAGCAGGGCCGCACCGGCGACAGCGGCTGGGGCATGGTCATCCACAACATCGTGCTTCACTACGTGACCGATCTGGCCACCCCCGACCAGAAGGAGCGGTGGCTGCCGAAGCTCGCGTCGGGTGAATGGGTGGCCGGCATCGCCATGACGGAGCCCGGCACCGGATCGGACCTGCAGCGGGTGCGGACCACGGCGACGAAGGACGGCAACGAATATGTGCTGTCGGGATCGAAGACGTTCATCTCGAACGGCATGAACGCCGACTTCATCCTGGTCGTGGCCAAGACCGACCCGACCGCAGGCGCACGGGGCATCTCGCTTGTCGCGCTGGAAACCGCGGGCGCCGAGGGGTTCCGCCGGGGCCGCAAGCTCGACAAGATCGGCATGCGGCGGCAGGACACGCTGGAGCTGTTCTTCGACGACGTTCGGGTGCCGCGGACCAACCTCCTGGGGACTGAGGAAGGTGAGGGTTTCGTTCAGCTGATGACGCAGCTTCCGTGGGAGCGGCTGACCATCGCCTACTCCGCGCTCGCGGCGTCGCGCTGCGCGCTGCAGCATACGCTGGCCTACGTGAAGGACCGCAACGCCTTCGGCCAGCGGCTGATGGACTTCCAGAACACCCGCTTCCGGCTGGCCGAGGTCACGACCGAGATCGAGCTTCTTGCAGGTTTCCTCGACCGGCTGACCCGCGAGCTGGAGGAAGGACGGCTGACGCCCGAACGTGCGGCGATGGCCAAGATGTGGGGCACCGAGATGCAGGGACGGACGGTGGACGTCTGCCTGCAGCTTCACGGCGGCTACGGCTACATCAACGACTACCCGATCGCGGAGCTTTACGCCGACGCGCGGGTGCAGCGCATCTACGGCGGCTCGAACGAGATCATGCGCGAGATCGTCGCGCGCTCGCTGGACAGGAACTGACCCGATGGACACTCAAGCATTGCAGAAGGACGAACGGATGGCCGACCTCGCGGGCAGGACGGCCTACGTCACCGGCGCCGGGCGCGGGATCGGCCGCGCGGTGGCGCTGAAGCTGGCCTCGAAGGGCGCGGCGGTCGTGGTGAACGACCTTGACGCCGAACCGGCCGAGGCGGTCGTGGCCGAGATCCGCGCCGCAAGCGGCAGGGCCGCCGCGGTGCCGGGCAGCGTCAGCGCGGACGGGTTTGCCGAACGGTTCATCCAGACCGGCATCGACCAGTTCGGGGGCGTGGACATCATCGTCAACAACGCGGGCTACACCCGCGACGCGCTGATCGGAAAGATGACCGACCAGCAGTTCGACGCGATGATGGACGTCCACGTCAAGGCGCCTTTCCGGATCCTGCGCGCGGCCTCGTCGTTCATCCGCGACGCCGCCACGGCCGAGGCCGCCGAAGGGCGCGAGGTGTTCCGCAAGGTCGTCAACATCTCGTCGGTGGCGGGGACCAGCGGCAACGTCGGGCAGGTGAACTACTCCAGCGCCAAATCGGCGGTGCTGGGGCTGACGAAGACGCTTTCCAAGGAATGGGGCCGCTACAAGGTCAACGTGAACTGCGTCGCCTTCGGCTACATCGAGACGCGGATGACCGAAGCGTCGGACGAAAAGCGCGTCATCGAGATCGAGGGCGAGCAGATCGCCGTGGGTATCCCTGAAAAGGTCGCGCGCGGCATGATCGGAATGATCCCGCTCGGGCGGGCCGGCACGCCGGCCGAGGCTGCGGACGGGGTCTATCTCTTCTGTGCGCCGGAATCGAACTACGTCTCGGGGCAGGTGCTGGTGGTCGGCGGAGGGCTTTCGCTCTGACCTGAACACGCCGCGCAAACCTGGGGAGGGGGAACACATGCAGTGGACCGACGCGCTTCAACTGACGATCATCGGACTGGCGCAGGGATCGGGGTACGCGCTGGTCGCGCTGGGTTTCGTGTTCATCTACCGGGCGACCGAGATCGTGAACTTCGCCCATGGCGAGCTGATGATGCTTGGCGCCTTCATGGTGCTGACCTTCGCCGAACTCTGGGGGCTGGGGTTCTGGATGGGTGCCGCGCTGGGGATCCTGACGCTCGGCGTCGCCGGATACGCGCTGGATGCGGCGGTGATGCGCCGGATGATCGGGGAATCCCAGTCCAGCGTCTTCATCCTGACGGTGGCGCTCGGCGTCATGCTGAAGGCGCTGGCCGGGATGATCTGGGGCTACGGTCCGCGCAACCTGACCGTGCCGTTCCAGGGGACGGTCGAGGTCGGCGGGCTGGTGATCGCGACTAGCCGGATCGTCGTCATCGCCGGCACGATCGTCATCTGCGCGGGCCTCTACCTGTTTCTCAGCCGCACGAAGCTGGGCGTGGCCATGCAGGCGGCATCGCAGAACCAGCTGGCGGCCTATTACAGCCGCGTTCCGGTCAAGCGGCTGGTGTCGGTGATCTGGGCGATCAGCGCGATGGTCGCGGCGACGGCGGGCATGCTGATGGCGCCGGTGACGCAGGTCAGCCCGGAGATCACGGCGGTCGGCATCAAGGCGCTGGCGGGCGCGGTGGTCGGCGGCTTCGGCTCGATCCCGGGCGCGCTGCTCGGCTGCCTGCTGATCGGCGTGGCCGAGCCGTTCCTCGACTATGCGTACCCGCCGCTTCAGGGCGTCTATGCCTACGCCATCATGCTGCTGGTGCTGGTCGTGCGGCCGGACGGCCTGATCCCGCAAACCTTCCGCAAGAAGGTGTGACGCGATGCGGACCCTGTTCAAGACGAGCTACGCCTTCGACATCAACCACCTGGTCGATCCCGGCGAACGCGCCCGCGTCGGCTTGCTGATCCTTCTCGCGCTCGGTCTGCCGCTGCTGCTGTCGGACTATGCCCTGTCCGAGACGATGATGTTCCTGTGCTACGCGGTTGCAGGTCTGGGACTGATGGTGCTGACCGGCTTCACGGGGCAGGTGTCGTTCGGACACGCAGCCTTCCTGGGGATCGGCGGCTACGCGCATACCTGGTTCCTGATGCAAGGCGTGCCGTTTCTCCTTTCGCTGCCGCTGGCGGGGCTGGTGGCGGGGGCGGTCGGCGCGCTGCTGGGCCGCGCGGCCAGCAAGATGCACGGCTTCTACCTGGCGATCGCCACCCTCGCCTTCGCGATCCTGATGGAGACCGTCTTCGGCGCGGCGGAGCCGCTCACCGGCGGGCACATGGGGATCGAGGTGCCGCCGATCGCCCTGTTCGGCCACGTCGTCGAAAGCGCCTGGCAAAGCTACTACCTCTATCTCGCGGTGCTGCTGTTCCTCGTCTGGGGCGTGGCGAACATGAACCGCTCGCCCAGCGGCCGCGCCATGATCGCGCTGCGCGATTCCGAAACATCGGCGCAGAGCCTGGGCGTGAACATCGCCCGCGGCAAAATCGTCGCCTTCTTCATCAGCACCTTCATCACCGGCATCGCCGGGGCGCTGATGGCGCACCAGCTCATGTACCTGTCGCCCGAGACGTTCGGCCTGAACGAGTCGCTCAAGCTCTTGCTGATGATCGTCGTCGGCGGCCTTGGCACGATCAGCGGGGCGATCATCGGCGCCGTGTTCGTCTCGTTCCTTCCCAACGCGATCGAGGTGCTGCGTGGGGTGCTGCCCGCCGGCATTGGCGAGCAGGTAGGGCTTGAGCCGTTCCTGTTCGGCGCGATCATCGCCGGCTTCATCATCTTCGAGCCGGACGGGCTTTACGGACGCTGGCGGAAGTTCCGGCTCTTCCTCGAGACCTATCCCTATTACAAGCGCGCCAGCGCGGTCCGCCAGAAACGCTACCTCAAGACGGGGCGGTTCAGATGAGCACCCTTTCCGTTCGCAACATCTCCGTCGCCTTCGGAGGAAACAAGGCGCTGAGCGACGTCTCGTTCGATGTCGGCCCGGGGCAGATATTCGCGATCATCGGGCCGAACGGCGCCGGGAAGAGCACGATCTTCAACGCCGTCAGCCGCATCTACGACGTCGCGACCGGCTCGATCAGCTTCGGAAGCCACGACATTCTGGCACTTGCGCCGCATCAGGTCGTGGCGACCGGCATCGCCCGCACCTTCCAGAACATCGAGCTGTTCGACAACGCCACGGTGCTGCAGAACCTTCTCGTCGGCTGCCACAGCCGCATGTCGCGCAACATGCTGGCCGACTTCCTGTTCCTGCCCTCGGTGCGACGGGGCGAACTGGCGGCGCGGCACCGGGTCGAGGAGATCCTGGACCTGCTGGATCTCCAGCACCTGCGGGGCGAACGCGTGGCCGACCTGCCGTACGGGGCGCGCAAGAACGTGGAACTGGCGCGCGCGCTGTGCGCGGATCCGAAGCTTCTGCTGCTGGACGAACCCGCCTCGGGGCTGAACCCGGAGGAAACGACCGACATGGCCTTCTGGCTGAAGGACATCAAGGAAGAGCTGGGCGTCACCATCCTCATGGTCGAGCACGACATGAACCTTGTCGGCCGGACCGCCGACAGGGTGCTGGCGCTGGCGAACGGCCGCGTCGTGGCCGAGGGCACCATCGCCGAGGTTCAGGCGAACCCGGACGTGCAGGCCGCCTATCTGGGGGTGACGGCATGAGCGGCGTTCTTCTGGAAACACGAAACCTCGAAACCTATTACGGCCCGATCATGGCGATCTCCGGGATCAGCCTTTCGGTCCGGACGGGCAGCGTGGTGACGGTGCTGGGCGCGAACGGCGCGGGCAAGACGACGCTGCTGAAGACCGTGTCCGGCGCGGTCGACTGCAAGAAGGGGCAGGTCATCTTCGACGGGGTCGAGGTCCAGAACCAGCAACCCGACCGGGTCGCGGCACGCGGGATCGGTCACGTGCCAGAGGGGCGCGAGGTTTTCCCCTTCATGTCGGTGGACGAGAACCTGTCCGTCGGCGCCTGGGGCCGAAAGGACCGCGACGCGGTGGCGCGCGATCTCAAGCAGGTTTTCGCCTATTTCCCGGACCTCCGGGCCAAGCGGGATCAGATGGCGGGCTTCCTGTCGGGCGGGCAGCAGCAGATGCTGGCCATCGCCCGCGCCTACATGGGCCGCCCCAAGCTGATGATCCTCGACGAGCCGTCGCTGGGTCTGTCGCCGCTGCTGACGCAGACGATCTTCGGGATCGTTCGCCGCATCAACCGGGACGAGGGCGTGACGATCCTGCTGGTGGAACAGAACGCCCATGCCGCGCTGCAACTCGCCGACCACGGCTATGTCCTGGAAACGGGGCGGGTGGTGATGGAGGGCACCGGCGCCGAGCTGACCGAAAGCGAGGACATCAAGGAATTCTACCTCGGCCGGGCCGAAGCCGGCGTCCGCGGCGAGAAGCGCTGGAAGAAGCGCAAGACCTGGAGGTGACGGATCATGCTGGATACATCGGGTGACCGGCGCGAACGTGCCGAAATCTCCTTCGCAGGTCAGAAGACCATCTCGGCGCTGTTTCGGGCCCGCGTGGCCCAGTGGGGCGACCGCGTCGCGATGCGCGACAAGGAACTGGGCGTCTGGCGGGACTACAACTGGAACGACTATGACCGCTTCGCCCGGCAGATCGCGGCGGGACTGATCGCCGACGGTTTCCAGCCGGGGCAGGTCGCCGCGATCCTTTCGGAAACCTGCAAGGAATGGGTCTTTGCCGATATGGGCGTCCACCTGAGCGGCGGCACCGTCAACGGCATCTACCCCACTTACCAGCCCGGACAGCTCGAATACGCGCTGAACGATTCCGCGGCCTCGGTGCTTTTCGTCGAGGACGAGGAGCAGCTGGACAAGTTCCTCGCCGTCCGCGACCGGCTGCCCGGCATCCGGCGGGTCTACGTCTTCGACTGGAAGGGGCTGCGGAACTTCGACGATCCGCTGGTCGTCCCGCTGGACGAACTGCTGCGCCGGGGCGCCGCCTTGCGGGCCGAGGGCGCGGACGACGAGATCGACGCCCGTGTCGATGCGGTGCGGAACGAGGATACGGCGATCCTGATCTATACCTCGGGCACGACCGGCCGGCCGAAGGGCGCGAGGATCCCGCACAGCTACCTGCTGTTCCAGATGAGCATGGCGCCCGATCCCCTGCCCGTGGGCGAGGACGACGACGTCCTGACCTACCTGCCGCTCTGCCACGCCGCCGAGCGGCTGCTGTCGCCCGGCATGTCGCTGGGGCACGGGCTGCGGATGAACTTCGCCGAAAGCTCGGAAACGGTGTTCCAGAACATCCAGGAGCTGTCGCCGACCTTCCTGTTCGCTGTCCCCCGCATCTGGGAAAAGTTCTATTCGCGGGTCTCGACGCTCATGGCCGAAGCGACCTGGGCCGGGCGCGCCGGATACCGGCTGGCGCTGGCCATCGGCTATCGCCGCGCCGACCTGCTGATCGCGGGGCGGCCCATTCCGCTGTCGCTGCGGCTGGCGGGCAAGGCCGCCGATGCGCTGGTGTTCCGCAATCTCAAGCTGTTGCTCGGTCTCGACCGGGCGCGTGTCCTTCTGTCCGGCGCGGCGCCGATCTCGGCCGAGCTGATCCGCTGGTACCTCGCGATGGGGCTGCCCATGGCCGAAATCTACGGCCAGACCGAGACCGGCTTCGCCACCATGACCCGCAAGGGGGAAGTGCGCCCGGGAACCATCGGCCACCCGGGTCCGGGCATCGAAGTGAAGCTGGGCGAGCAGGACGAGATCCTCGTGCGCTCACCCGGCATGTTCAGCGGTTACCTGAACATGCCCGAGGCGACGGGCGAAACGCTGGTGGAGGGCTGGGTCCGCACCGGCGACGTGGGCAGGATCGACCCGGACGGCTCGTTCCGGATCGCAGACCGGCTCAAGGACATCATCATCACCGCGGGCGGCAAGAACATCACGCCGAGCCAGATTGAGAACCAGCTGAAGTTCTCGCCCTACATCTCGGACGCGACGGTGATCGGGGACAAGCGCAAGTACCTGTCCTGCCTCATCATGATCGACCGCGACAATGTCGAACACTACGCGCAGACCCGGTCGATCCCGTTTACCGACTACCGATCGCTCTGCGCCCGGCCCGAGGTCGTGAAACTGGTCGGATCCGAGGTGGCCCGCGTCAACTCGCAGTTCTCGCCGGTCGAGCAGATCAAGGCCTTCCGCCTGATCGACGTAATGCTGACGCCGGAGGACGAGGAGCTGACGCCGACGATGAAGCTCAAGCGCAGCTTCGTGGCGCAAAAGTATGCGCCGCTGATCGAGCAGATGTACTGACGTTCGCCTGATCGTTTCTATTTCTTTGGGAGGGGAAAGCAGAATGAAAACGTGGAAGAAATTGGCGCTCATGGTGGCCTTGGGCAGCCTTGCGGCCATGACGGCCGAGGCCGAGACCCGCGGCGTCACCGATGACAAGGTGATCATCGGATCGCATTCCGACCTGTCCGGCCCGCTGGCCAGCTGGGGCGTCTCCGCCATCAACGGCGCGAAGATGCGCATCGACGATTTCAACGCAGCCGGCGGCGCGAACGGCCGCACGATCGAGTTCCTCGTCGAGGACAGCCAGTACCAGGTGCCGCTGGCCGTGCGGGCGACGAACCGGCTCGTCCAGCGCGGCGACGTCTTCGCGATCCTGCTGGGCACGGGCACGGGGCATACCCTCGCCTCGTACGAGATCACTGACAAGCTCGGCATCCCCAACGTCTTCCCGCTCAGCGCAGCGCGGTCGCTGGCCGAACCGGTCCATCCACTGCACGTGTCGCTGTTCGTGAGCTACCAGGACCAGGCCGCCGGCGCGATCCGCTACTTCAAGACCAAGGACAACATCGAGACGGTGTGCCTGCAAACCCTCGCCAACGAATACGGCGAGGAAGTCACCGAAGGCGTGCGCGCGGTGAGCGAGGAGCTCGGCATCGAGATCGTCCAGACCGGCTCTCATCGCCCGACCGAAACCGACTTTGCCGGCGTGTCCACCGCGATCCGCAACGCCGACTGCGATCTCGTGTATCTCGGAACCTCGGGCCGCGACACGATCGCGCTTTACACCACGCTGCGCCAGTTGGGGGTGACGGCGCCGATCGTGGGCAACATGGTGTCCTATCTTCCGGTCGTCGCCACGGCCGCCGGCGGAGCCATGGACGGGCTCTATGTCGTCACCCCCGTCGTCGATGCCGACTGGAAGAACGCCGACGCCTTCCAGGCCGACTTCGTCGCCAGATACCGTGCCGCGTTCGGCCAGGACCCGACCGTGCAGAGCCAGATCGGCTGGATCGCCGCCGACCTCACGACCAAGGCGCTCGAGAAGGCCGGTCCCGACCTGACGCCGGACAGCTTCATGCAGGCGATCCTCTCGATCGACGACTACTCCGATCCCTTCGGCGGACCCTCGCTGTCGTTCAGTGCCGAGAAACGCTTCGGCGGCGACAGCCTCGAGCTGCTGCAGGTGGAGAACTCGGCATGGGTGGAGCGCGAGCGCGAGCTTCCGTTCTGAGCCTTGCGAACCAGGACGGGGCGGCCGCCGAGCCGCCCCGCCATCTTCAGTCGGAGGAACCGGATGGAGCATTTCGTTCAGACCCGCGACGGTGGCGTCGCGGTTGTCACCCTGAACCAGCCCGACAGGTTGAACGCGCTGACGCCCGGCGGGTTTTCGGACCTGCGGGACACGCTGTCCCGGCTGGCCGACGAGCCGGACACACGAGCCTTGGTGATCACCGGCGCGGGCCGGGCGTTCTGCGCCGGGGCCGATCTCGGCGGCCTGCGAAAGATGATCGGGACCGACGCCGGCGGCGGCATAGATCCCGACCTGATGCGCGACCTTTTCGACACCGCCGTCAACCCCGCGCTGAGGGCCCTAACCGGGATGGAGAAGCCGGTGGTCTGCGCGGTCAACGGCATGGCTTCGGGCGGCGGCGTCGGGCTGGCGCTGGTCGGCGACGTCGTGTTGGCGAGCCCTTCGGCCGAGTTCCACCTGCCCTTCGCGCCCCGTCTGGGCATCGTTCCCGATGCCGGCGCAAGCTGGCTGGTGACGCGCGCGCTGGGGCGGCCGCGCGCGCTTGCGGCCATGCTGACCGGCGCGCGGATCGGCGCGACCCAAGCGCTTAACTGGGGCATGGTGTGGGCGATCGAACCCGAGGGCAACCTGATGGCCGCAGCCTGCGACTTGGCCGCCCGGCTCGCGGCGCAGCCGTCCGCTGTCCTGCCCTGGCTCAGGCAGGCGGTCGACAGCGCCGCCGGCCAAAGCTTCGCGGCGCAGCTGGACCTCGAACGCGATGCCAACGCGGCGCTGTGCGCGACGCCCGATTTCGTCGAGGGGGTCAACGCGTTCCTCGAAAAGCGCACGCCCCGCTTCGGGCGAGACGTTCCCGACGTCGAAAGGACGGAGCGGTCGCAGCCGTCATCTGCGGCACTTTAGCGCCAGCACCGCGGGAAGCAGCGAACCCGGACGGGGCTGATCCGCGCGAGCGGACAGCACCGCCGGACCGGCCGGATGCCCCGGTGCGTGCAGTCAATGTCGTCCACGTCGGCCAGCCACTCGCCGGCGACCTTATCATCGGCATGCAAAGCGCATCGGCGTGCATGGGTTCATCTCCTGCGCCGAGGGCCGGCACCTGAAAACTCAGGATCGGGCCCTCGCCCTTTTAGGTCGTGGCTGATCGGAGCAGGCCGCGACGTTGTCAGCTGCGCTCGTAGAGCGTCAGCACCGCCGCTCCGCCAAGGCCGAGGTTATGCTGCAGCGCGATCCGCGCCCCATCCACCTGCCGGTCGGCGGCAGTGCCGCGCAGTTGATGCGTCAGCTCGTAGCACTGCGCGAGACCGGTGGCGCCCAGCGGGTGCCCCTTGGAAAGAAGCCCGCCCGAAGGGTTGGTGACGTAGCGGCCGCCATAGGTGTTGTCGCCGTCGTTGACGAACTTCTCGCCCTCACCCTCGCCGCAGAGGCCAAGGCCCTCGTAGGTGATCAGCTCATTCTGGGCGAAGCAGTCATGCAGTTCGACCACGTCCAGGTCCTCGGGGCCGACGCCTGCCGCGTCGTAGATCTTGCGCGCCGCGCGGCGGGTCAGGTCCGCGCCCACGACATCGATCATGTCGCGGGTCTCGAAGGTGGACGGGGTATCGGTCGTCATCGCCTGTGCGCGGATGCTGACTGAGGCGTCGATGCCGTGGCGCCGCGCGAAGTCTTCGGACACGAGAACGGCTGCCGCGGCTCCGCAGGTGGGTGGGCATGCCATCGACCGGGTCATGACGCCGGGCCAGATGACCGGCGCGTTCATCACCTCGTCCACGGTCATCTCCTTGCGGAACAGCGACAACGGATTGCGGGCGGCGTGGCGGCTGGCCTTGGCGCGGATGCTGGCGAAGGTTTCCATGCTGGTGCCGTATTTCTGCATGTGCGACTGCCCGGCGCCGCCGAAGTAGCGCAGCGTCATCGGCATGTCCTGGACATCGACCAGCTCGTCGGTCGCGGTGTCGAAGTCGAGGAACGGCGAGGGACGGTCGTCGAACACCTGCGAAAGCGCGCCCGGCTTCATCTGTTCGAATCCGACCGCCAACACGCAGTCCGACATGCCGCTTTCGATGGCCTGCCGCGCGAGGTACAGCGCGGTCGAGCCGGTCGAGCAGTTGTTGTTGACGTTCACGATGGGCACGCCGGTCATGCCGACGCGATAGATCACCCGCTGCCCGGCCGTGGAATCGCCGTAGACATAGCCGGCGAAAGCCTGTTCGACGGACTCGTAATCCACACCCGCATCCTCGAGCGCGAGGCGGATCGCCGCCTCTCCCATCCGGTCATAGGGGTCCGAGGCGCCGGGCTTGGTGAACGGGATCATGCCTACGCCGGCAACGATGGTCTTCATGGGGATTTCTCCTGTCATTGGGTTGGCCACGTCATGGCGCGGCAGAGATCAGAGAAGCTTGCGGAGGTCGGTCTTCAGGATCTTGCCGTAGCTGCTCTTGGGCAGGCTCGGCAGAAAGCGGTACTCGCGCGGGCGCTTGTAGCGCGCCATCTGGTCGAGGCAGTGCCGGTCGAGGTCGTCGGCCCCGAGGTGCGGGTCGCCCGAGACGAAGGCGATCACCTCCTCCCCCCAATCGGGGTGGGGGCGACCGATCACGCTGACCTCCACGACGCCGGGGCAGGTCAGCAGCACCTCCTCGACCTCGCGCGGATAGATGTTCGATCCGCCCGAGATGATGACGTCCTTGGACCGGTCGAGCAGGGTCAGCACGCCTCCGGCGTTCAGGCTGCCGATGTCGCCCGTGTGCAGCCATCCGCCGCGCAGCGCGCTGTCGGTCGCCGCGGCGTTGTTCCAGTAGCCCGCCATGACGACGTCGCCCTTGACCACGACCTCGCCGGGGCTGCCGGGCGCGCAGTCCGCCCCGGTGTCGTCCACCACGCGGACGCAGACGCCGCTGCGTGCGATCCCGACCGAGCCCAGCCACTCAGCCCCGATCAGGTCGGGCCGCGACAGCAGGTGGTGCGGCACGTAGGTGATCGTGCAAGGCGCCTCGCCCTGCCCGTAGCCGATCCAGATTCGCGGCCCGAGCGCGTCGAGCGCCCGTTGCAGGTCCGACACGTAAAGCGGCGCGCCGCCGACGAAGACCAGATCCAGATGGTCCAGTGCCGCGTCATCAAGCGTGCCATCCTCGACGAGACGCCGCAGCATGGTCGGGGCCGCGAAGAAGCTGCACCCGGAATGGTGCCGCAGAAGGCCGGCCAGTTCGCGGGTGTCGAAACCGCCGCTTTCGGGGATCACGTGGGCCGCGCCCCGGAGCGCGAAGGCCAGACCGATCAGCCCGGCCGCATGCGACAGCGGCGCGACGTGAAGCGCGCTCGACGTTTCCGTGATCGGGCAGAAGTCGGCGAGGAAGGCCAGCGTCATCGCCCACAGGTTGCGGTGCGTCAGCATCGCGCCCTTTGGCCGTCCGGTGGTGCCGCTGGTGTAGAAGAGCCATGCCAGATCGTCGGGCGCGACCTCTGCCGCGCGCAGGTCGCCGCCGCCTTCGGCGATGCGGGAGTAGCCGACGGTTGCAACCTCGATCAGCCGGCACCCGTCCGGCACCTCGACCGGCTGCTCCGCGAAGACGACGGAGGCACCGCTGTCGGACAGGATGTGGAGCAGTTCGCGCGGGTGAAGCCGCACGTTGACCGGGACCGCCACGTGGCCCGCCGCCCAGATCCCGTAGAGGATCTCGAGGTATTCAGGCCGGTTCGACATGAAGGCCGCGACCCGCGAGCCGGGGCCGAGCTGCATCCGCCCCAGTTCCGCGGCGATCCCCGCCGCCCGCCGGGCAAGGTCGGCATAGCCGTGCAGGACCTCCGTCCCAAGGCAGACTGCCGGGCGCGTGGCGAATGCGGCCGCGGGCTGGACCAGCGTCATGGCAATGTTCATCGACCTATCCTCAGATCATTCGCTTCCGGTCCGCCCAGTAGACGTCGCGGATGTCCTTCTTGCGGACCTTGCCGACCGGGCTGCGCGGCAGTTCGTCCCAGACTTCGACCGACTTCGGTGCCTTGACGCTGCCCAGGCGGGACTTGCACATGGCGATGATTTCGGCCGCGTCCACGCTCGCCCCGGGCTTGAGTTCAAGCACCGCCTTCACCGCCTCGCCCCACTTGTCGTCCGGCACCCCGATCACAGCGCAGTCCTGCACGGCGGGGTGGCTCCAGATCACCTGCTCGACCTCGCTGGGATAGACGTTGAAGCCGCCCGAGATGATCATGTCCTTCTTGCGATCAACGATATAAAGGAAGCCGTCGTCGTCGATGCGGCCGATGTCGCCGGTGTGGTGCCAGCCGAACTGCGAAACTTCCGCAGTTGCCTGCGGGTTCTTGTAGTACCCCGTCATCACCAGGTTGCCGCGCACGACGATCTCGCCCGGCTCGCCGCGCGGCAGAAGGTTGCCGTCGTCGTCCATGATGGCGACCGGGGTGAGCAGCGTCGGGCGGCCGCAGCTGGCGAGCCGGTGCAGGCGCGCGGGATCGTCGAGCACCAGGTGGTCCTCGGGCTTGAGGATGGTGCAGAACATCGGCGACTCCGCCTGTCCGAAGGTCTGCATCATCACCGGCCCGAACGTCTTCAGGCACTCGCGCAGCTTGTCGATGGCCATCGGAGCGGCGGCATACATGAACTGCCGCAGACTGGAATGGTCGTGGTCGCCCAGGCCGGGATAGGCCAGCAGCATGTAGATCGCCGTCGGCGGCAGGAACAGGTGGGTGACGCCCTCGGCCTCGATCGCCGCGGCCACCCATGCGGCGTCGAAGCCCGGCAGGATGACACTGGTGCCCCCCGCGGCCATCAGGGTCAGCGCGAGGACGCCGGCGGCATGGGTCATCGGCGCCACGCAGAGGTGAACCGGATCGGGCCCGGGATCGACTGTGGCGTAGTAGTTCGCGATCATCGTGACCCAGTTCAGCTGCGTCAGCATGATCCCCTTGGGCCGACCCGTGGTGCCGCCTGACGACAGGATGCCGACCAGGTCACCGGGTTTCAAGGCCACGTCGGGGTCGGTTGCCGGCGCCTCGGCCCACCAGTCCTGCATGGCGGGCGCCGACGATCCCGTGCGGTCGATGCAGACCAGTTCGCGGATCTTCGGGCAGTCGGCCCTGATCCGGTCCAGGATCGCCTCGAAGTCGCTGTGGTAGAAGAGGATCTCCACGTCGAAGGCGTCGAGGATGTAGGTGTTCTCTGCGACCGCGTTCTTAGCGTTCACCGGCACCCAGGCAACACCCGACCGGAACAGGCCGATCATGGCGACGAAGCCCTCGACGCAGTTGGGACTGTAGATGGCGGCCTTCTGCCCCGGGCTGTAGCCCGCGGCGGCGATGGCGTTGGCAAAGCGGCAACTGCGCGCCTTCACTTCGCTGAAGCTGAGGGAAGTCCTGTCGTCCTTCAGGCACACGCGGTCAGGGCTGATGGCAACGCCGCGGTCAAAAAGATCGATGAGCCGCATGTTCTTTCCTATTTCTGCAGAAGAGTGATGACGGCCGCAGCCTCTTCGAACCCAAGGAAGCCGCCGCCGTTCTCGGCCAGTGCGACCCGCGCGTCGGCGACCTGACGGGCGCCCGCCTCGCCGCGCAGCTGCGTGACGAGCTCGTGGATCTGCGCCAGTCCGGTGGCCCCGATGGGATGGCCGCGGGATTCCAGACCACCCGATACGTTGACCGGAACCCTGCCGCCGAGCGTGGTGGCGCCCGAGGCGGCCAGCCGGCCGCCCTCCCCCGTCGGGCAGAGCCGCAGCAGTTCGGTCTGCTGCAGTTCCGCGAATGCTGTCGCGTCGTGGACTTCGACGACACCGACGTCGTCCGGCCCGAGCCCTGCCAGTTCATAGGCCCGGTCGGCGGCGCGCCGGCAGACATGACTGTCGAGGTCTTCGGGCGCCCGGTCCGACCCGGCGGTCAGCACCGATGCCGCGATGCAGACGGATCGTCCCCGCCCAAGCTCGCGCGCCTTGCGGTCGGATACCACCACGGCGGCGGCGGCCCCGTCGCTGATGGGCGCGCACATCGGCAGCGTCAGCGGCCACGAGATCAGCCGAGCCTCCAGCACCTCCTCGCCCGTCATCGGCGTGCGATACTGTGCCTTGGGGTTCAGCGCCGAATGGGTGTGGTTCTTGGCCGATACCGCTGCGATGTCGGCGATCGTGGTTCCGAAGCGGCCCATGTGGTAGCGGGCAAGTGCCGCATAAACGTCGATGAAGACACTGCGCTGCCCCGGCTCGGGCGTCCCCGGCGGCGGCTGGACCGCCGCGCCCAGTAGATCCAGCCGAGCGATGGCGGTGGCCGGGTCCGACACGTCCCAAGCGCCGTCGAAGATGGCGAACGACCGCGCGCGGTCGGGCGAATTCATCTTGTCGGCACCCACCACCAGCGCCACGTCCCCCTGCCCCGACGCGATATGCGCCCAGGCCGCATTCAGCGCGCTGCTGGAACTGGCGCAGGCGTTCTCGATGTTCATCACCGGCACGCCTCCGAGGCCAAGGTTCCGCGCAACGACCTGTCCGCGCACCAGATGCTGGCCCTCGACGACCCCCTGCGAGGCGTTCGCGAAGAAGATCGACTGGACGTCCTGCCGCTGCAGCCCCGCGTCGGCCAGCGCCTCGTCCACCGCCTCGGCGGCGATGTCCGACAGCGACCGGTCGAAGAACCGGCCGAACCGGGACATGCCCACGCCCTGTATCCAGATGTCCGTCACGGTGATCTCCTAGATGCTGATGAGGGCTTCGACGCGCGCGCGGTCGGCCAGCAGGTCGGCGGTCGTGCCGCTCCACAGCATCGCGCCGTGGTCGATGACATACTGCCGGTGCGCCAGCTTCATCGGCACCCGCAGGTTCTGTTCGACCAGCAGGATCGCCATGCCCTCGGCGTTGATGGTTCGCATCGCCTCGGTCAGCTGTTCCACGACCAGCGGCGCCAGCCCCTCCGTCGGCTCGTCCAGCAGCAGGACCGCGGGGTTGGTCAAAAGGCCGCGGGCAATCGCGAGCATCTGCTGCTCGCCGCCCGACAGCGTGTTGCCGGGCTGGGCGCCGCGATCCTTCAGCACCGGAAACAGTCGCCACACCCGGTCCATCGTCCAGGGCCCCCGCCGGTCCATGACCTGCGCGAGGACCAGGTTCTCGTGAACCGAGAGGTTGGCGAAGATGCGCCGGTCCTCGGGGACGAAGGCGATCCCTCGGCGCGCCAGTTGCGACGGCTTCAGCCCCGTCACGTCCTGCCCGCCCAGCACGCGCCGTCCCGCCCGCAGCGGGGCCAGCCCGATCGCGGCTTTGAGGGTCGTGCTCTTGCCCGCGCCGTTGCGCCCGATCAGGGACACGATCTCGCCCTGCCCGACCGCGATCGAAGCACGTTGCAGCGCCTGCGCCTTGCCGTAGAAGACGTCGGCTTCCTCGAGCGCGAGGATGCTCATGGCTCTTCTCCCAGATAGGCGGACCGGACAGCGGGGTTGT
The DNA here is from genome assembly GCF_007018965.1 of Paracoccus marinus. Lineage (GTDB taxonomy): Bacteria > Pseudomonadota > Alphaproteobacteria > Rhodobacterales > Rhodobacteraceae > Paracoccus > Paracoccus marinus. The sequence goes on along the minus strand of NZ_VJYZ01000023.1, from coordinate 132,941 downwards.
TGCGCACCTGTTCAGGCGAGCCGGTCGCGAGGATCTGCCCCTGCACCATCACGAGGATCTCGTGCGAGATCCGCATCACGACATCCATGTTGTGCTCGATCAACAGGACGGTGCGCCCGGTGACGATGCGCTGGATCAGCCCGATCGCGCGTTCCAGCTGCTCGTTTCCAACCCCGGCGAGCGGTTCGTCCAGCAAGAGGACGCGCGGCTCGCCCAGGAGGGTCAGCCCCACCTCCAGCGCGCGCTGGTCGCCGTGCGACAGGTACTCCGCCGGGCGGTGGGCGAGCCGCGTCAGGCCGACCTGTTCCAGCACCCGCTCGGCGGCCTCGCGGACCTTGAGGAAGCGTCCCGCCGGCAGCCAGAACGGCTGCACGCGATAGCGGTGCGCGAACGCCGCGATCTCGAGGTTCTCCAGCACGGTCATGCCCGCGAAGATCTTCGTGATCTGGAAGCTGCGGCCCAGCCCCGCCCGGGTGCGGGCGTGGATCGACAGGCCGGTCACGTCCCGGTCATCGAGGAAGGCGCGCCCCTGGGCGACCGGCACGTGACCGGACAAGGCGTTCATCAGCGTCGTCTTGCCGGCCCCGTTCGGCCCGATCAGGCCATAGACATGACCGGGACGGAACTCGTGCGTGATCCCGCTGAGCGCCTTGAAGGCACCGTAGGCGACATGGATGTTCTCGCAGCGCAGCAGGCCCCCGGTCATCGGCCTTCTCCTTTGTCGCGGTCGCGGCGCGGGGCGAACAGGCCCGCGATGCCGTTCGGCAGGAAGATGGTCGCGGCGATGAACACGGCGCCGAGGATGCCGTACCAGTACTGCGTGTACTGGCTTAGTTCTTCCTTCAGCAGCTCGAATACGGCGACCCCGAGGACCGGCCCCAGCAGGGTGCCCTTGCCGCCGAGAACCGTCATGATCAGTACGTCGCCCGACACTGACCAGTGCAGCATCTGCGGGCTGATGTAGAAGATCAGCGATGCCAGCAGGGATCCCGCCACCCCCGCATAGGCGCCCGAGATGACGAACGCCGCCTGCCGCAGGCGCTGCACATTGTAGCCAAGCTGGGCCGCGCGGACCTCGTTGGCCTGCACCGCCCTCAGCGAGCGCCCGAACGGCGACGCGCGCAGCAGCGCCATCAGGCCCAGCCCGATCAGGAACACGACGACGATGAAGACGTAGAAATTGTCGTTGTCGTATAAGTCGATCCCGAACAGGGCGGGACGCGGCACCCCGGCGATGCCGTCCAGCCCGCCGGTCAAGCCCCGCAGCTTCGTTGACGCCAGCACATAGATCATCTGCGCCAGCGCCAGCGTCAGGAGCGAGAAGAACAGCCCCGACACCCGCACCGCGAAGATGCTGAGGCCGAAGGCCATCGCCGCGCCGACCAGCGCCGCCATGCCGAGGGCGGGCATGAACCCCCAGCCGTGGGCGACGGTCAGGATGGCGAGCGCATAGCCCCCCGACCCGAGCAGCGCCGCGTGTCCGAACGACAGCATGCCCGCGGTGCCGAACACCAGGTCGAAGCCGATCGCGAACAGCGCCCAGACGAGAATGAGCGCGACGAGGTTCGCCGCCTCGCCCCCGGTCCACACGAACGGCACCAGGATCATCGCCCCGACGATCAGGCCCATCAGGGCCGTGCCCAGCCAAGTTGTCTTCATGCCGTGCGCCCCTTCACGCTGAACAGGCCCGCCGGACGGAACATCAGCGTCCCGATCAGCAGCGCGAACGTGATGAGTTCGACCCACTCCGTCGCGTAGGTGTACCCGGCTGCGCGGGCCATGCCGATCAGCAGCGACGCGAGGATGGCGCCGCGGATGTTGCCGAGGCCGCCGATGATGACGACGATGAAGCAGTCGATGATGATGCTGAAACCCATGCCGAGCTCGATCGGGACCAGCGGCGCCGTGACAGCCCCGCCAATCGCGGCAAGCCCCGCGCCAAGCGCGAACACCGCCGTGCGCACCCGTGACACGTCGATCCCGAGCGCCTGCGCCATGTCCGCGTCGGCGCTGGCGGCGCGGATCACGATGCCCCACTTGCTGCGGTCCAGAAGCAGGAACAGCGCCAGCGAGACGGCCGCGCCGAAGCCGATCACGAACAGCCGGTAGGACGGGATCATGCTGCCGAACAGCTCGACCGGCTGCGCGAACAGCGCGGGCGTCGGCACCTGCTTGTAGTCGAGCCCCCAGATCACCTTGGTCAGTTCGTCGATGACCAGGATGAAGCCGAAGGTCAGCAGCAGCTGGTAGATGTGGTCGCGGTCATAGACGCGCCGCAGCGCCGTCATCTCCATCAACGCGCCGAGCAGCGCGACGACGAGCGGTGCGACCAGAAGCCCTATCCAGAACGAACCGGTCATCGTGACGACCTGATAGCAGATGTAGGCGCCCAGCATGTAGAGCGCGCCGTGGGCGAAGTTGATGACGCCCAGCATGCCGAAGATCAGGGTCAGCCCGGCCGCCAGAAGGAACAGCAGGAAGCTGAGGCTGAGGCCGATGATGAGGATGGACATGGACAGTGTTCCGGCGTTCGGATGGCAGGCCGGCCCGGGGCGTCAGCGTAAGCCCCGGACCGCTCGGACTCGGGATGCGGCCCTAGCAGGCGGCGAACAGCGCCTCGGGCGGGAACACGCTGGTGATTTGCATCGTGAGCGGCGGCAGCGGCGCCTCGCCGCGGACCACCTTGCCGAACAGGCCCACTTGCGTCGCCTGATGGTCGCAGGCCCGCATCTCCTTACGGCCTTCGATCGAGTTCTCGCGCACGCTGTCCTCGAAGGCGTCGACCCACGTCTCGACATCCCAGCTGTCGGTCGACTCGATCACGTCGAACCACCAGCTAAGGCCGTCATACGCCTCACCTGCGAAGCTCGACGGGTAGACGTTGTTAGCTGCGCGGTAAGCCTCGACGAACGCCTTGTTCGCAGGATTGTCAGTGCTGAAGTGGTAGCGCACGCCGGAATAGACCCCCAGCGCCGCATCGCCCGTCGCGGCGGCGAAGGTCTCGTCCTGAAGCACGGGGCCGAAGATGGTCCGATCCTTGCCGAGGCCAACCTGACCGGCCTGCTTGACGAAGGTCACGCCGTCGTTGCCAGTCGCCACCACGATGATGCCGTCCGCGTCGGAGTTGGCCATCTTGTCGATGATGACCGAATAGTCCCGGTTCCCGAGCGGCGCGTAGTCGTTGCCGACGATCTCGACTCCGGCCGCCTCGGCCATGGTCCTGAACTGCTCGAACCCGTCGCGGGTCGCCTGGTAGTCGGCGGTCACCGCATAGATGCGTTTCAAGCCCGACAGCTTGACGAACTCCATGCACATCTTCACCTCCATGCCGAGGGTGTTGGAGGTGCGGAAGCTGTAGCGGGAGCCGCCCGGCTTTGTGATCACGTCGTCAGCCGAGATCGTCACGAGCTGCGGGATCTTGCGCTGCGTCGCCAGCGATTGCAGCGCCAGCGTAGAAGCCGAACCAACCGCGCCGAAGATCATGTTGGCGCCACCGGACAGCAGCCGGGTCGCCTTCTGCACGGCGGGCTGGGGCTTGGTCTCGTCGTCTTCCCAGCTGAACCGGATCGTCTTGCCCAGCACCTTCCCGCCCCGTTGGGCGGCCGCCAGTTCGGCGCCCAGACGCATGTCCTTGCCGATAAGGCCGTAGGCACCCGAGAACGCCAGGATCGCGGCGATGTGGAAGTCCTCGGGCGCATTCGCCGCGCGCAGCATCGGCGCGGGCAGAGCCGTCGCCAAGGCAGCAGCGCCCGCGGTATGCAGGAATTGTCTGCGCTTCATGTGTGTGTTCCTCCCCTGTAGATCGGCTGCAAGACGCATGCCGCAAGCTTCTCCGGGCGCCGCGGTGCGGCACCTGTTCCCTTCGATCTTCGGTTTCAGGCCCCTCCGGCCCGGCGACATGACCTGTTCCAGTCAGGCCGACGCGCGTTCCCGAGCCTCGCTTTTCCGCGATGTCCAACTCCGAACACGCTGCTCCCCTGACAGGATATTGCGGTCGCACCGACTCAGATGAAACGTCCGAACGTGACAATCATTTGACTTTAACTGCCATCCACCTAGCCTGGTGATCCACGCCAAGGGGGCAGCCCGTGCTCGCAGAATCGATCGGAACCATTCGTCTGCCCGTTCAGAGCCTGCGCATCATGTCCGACTTCCTCGTCGCGGCTGGTATGGACCCGAACAGGCTGATCAAGGCGGCGGGCATCGATCCTGCCGTCCTGCGGGACGCATGGGGCACCGTCACGGGCACGCAGGAACTGCGTTTCGAGCAGTTGTTCATGAAGGTGACCTGCGACATCCCCGGAGCGGCCTTCAAGGTCGGGATGCGCTACAAGCTGTTCGTCTATGGACCGCTGGGGCTTGCGGTCATGGTCTCTCCCACCGTCACCACCGCATTGCGCGAGTTCACGAGAATGCAGGCTCTGGGCTATTCGATTCTGGAATACCAGCTGATCGAAGCTGACGGCGAGGGCATTGCCTTGGCCGCGAGCGACGCGGCCTGCCCGCCCGACATGCGCGGCTTCGCGCACGAACGGGCGCTCGGGTCGGTGCCCACGTTCTTCCGTGACCTTCTGCAGCGGCCATTTCCGCTGAAATACATCGAGAGCCCGCTGGTGCGGGATCACGGCTGGATGGGTATCGAGGACGAATGGCAGACCGAGATCCGCTACGGCGCCCCGCGTACCGTCTTTCACTTCGCCGAAGGCGCCGGGGGGTTGCGGCTGCCCCTGGCGGACGCAGCACTTTCGGAAAGCTACGGCAAGCTGTGCGAGGGGCAGCTGGAAACCAGCCCCGTCCAAGAGGCATTTCTGATCAGCGTCTATCAGATCCTGATGAACGCACGCGGGGCGCTTCCCCCGGCCAAGGCGGTCGCGACCAGCCTCAACATTTCCGAGCGCACGCTGCACCGCAAGCTTGCGGACAGGGACACCAGCTTCCGCCGCGCGCTCGACACGGTGCGCCTGCGGCGCGCCCGCGAGTTGCTAGACGGCACGTCGCAGGACATCCAGACGATCTCGGACGTGCTGGGCTTTGCAGAAGTCGCCAGCTTCTCGAGGTTCTTCCGCAGAGTAGCCGGAGTGTCACCGTCGATCTACCGGCGCAACAGCAAGGACGTCTTCATGACCTGAGGCCGTGCGATCCTCGCTCCGGATTCGCGCAGCCATCCGGAGCAACGCATTGCGTTTCAGGCGAAAGGCTGGCCGCGGCTGCGCCAGTATCCCGGCGCCGCACGGTCCCAGCCGCAGCGGCGCCTGTCGGCCCGGCCAGCGACCGGCGTCTCCGCCGACCTCCACCATCCGCCGATCGGCGCCTGCAGCGCCTCTCGATCAGGCCGTCCGCGCGGCGGGTGCCGCTGGGTCGAGCGGTGTTGGCCGAACGCGCGTCAGGTCATGCGCTCCGAAACGCAGGACTTCTGCCGGTGATGGTCGATGCAGGCGCGGCGCCGGGCGGAGCTCGACATTTTCCCGACGCAGCTTTCCTTAACATCGGCTTCTCCAGCGCTCGGTCGGACACTGCCTTCCGCAGCCCCTCGCTGTCCTTCTCGATACCCTCACGCGTTGATTGGTCCCTTTCCCGGCTGTCGCCCCGCGGCGCGATGATCCGCAAGAACGACGGCTCGCGGCGCTACGCGGCCTTTGACGACGTGCTAGTGGGCGCAATCCTGTGGAACGGCCCGGATGAGCGGGTGCCGATTGACGTCGAGATCGTCGAGGGTGCGACCGACCTTGACCGCAGCTTGGTCACGGGCGACGCGGCACGGGTCGCGCCAGGTCCCGGCGACACGCTCGAGGCGCGCGCGCTGCGCACGTCCGAATGCGCGTCACCACCTCATCGAAATGCACCGGGCCCTCGACCTCGGCGACCTGCTCGACCTGAGCGACAAGGATGCCACGCGGGGCCTCGTGCAACTCGCCCGAATGATGACTGGGGTGCTGAAAAGCCGCTTCCTCGTAGGGCTTGGCGGACGCAGAGTTGGTCGCGGGAACAGCTTCTCGGCCGGATCGCCGGTCTGAAGATCGAAGATCGTCCACTCACCCTCATCCTCGGTCGTGATGCGAACAGTGGGGCGGGTATGGCGCAGGTCGCGCCCCTGGTCCTCGGCCTTCGCCACCTCGATGGCGGCGATGATGCGGGCAATTTCCTGCTGCGGCCGCTGAAACCAGTCGGTGCTCCACAGCCGGTGGATGTGCCAGCCGTGGCTTTCAAGGACGGACTGCCGCAAGCGGTCACGATCTCGGGCTGACAGAGCGTCGTGATAAGCAACGGGCTTTCGCCTGCCCCGCCCGAGGCCCGCAGCCGCATTCATTGCGCTATTTCCTGAGGAATGTCTGCAAGGAGGATGTCTCCAGGTTCGTCGAAGGGGTCATTGCCGGAGCCCGCGGGACGGATCAGGTGCAAGTTGGCCCATCACCGCCCGTCGGGAGCCGAAACCACGCCGCGGTGCTGCACCCTCGAAGCGGTCGTTCGCGGCGGTTTAACATTGCACGCAGGCAATATCCGCTACTCGGAGCGGAGCCGCCGTTTGACTCAGCTGCAGCCTCATCGCCCGCGTGGAAGGATTTCAGTCACTCCGACAGGAAGCGACTCAACTAGAATAGCTTGTCTGTCGCACTGCAGAGGCATGCCTGGTGCCGGTCCACCCCTGCAGTGCTGGTCCGCCCGCTGCCAAATACTTCAGGCCGCAAGCTCGCGTCTGACGATCTCGGCACCCGCGCTCAAGGCTGCCAGCTTGCCCCGGGCCACGTGGCGGGGCAAAGGCGCCATGCCGCAATTGGTGCAGGGATAAAGCTTGTCTGCGTCCACGAAACGCAGCGCCTGCCGCAGGACTTCGGCGACCTCCTCGGGCGACTCGATGATCTGGGTCGCCACGTCGATGGCTCCGACCATCACCTTCTTGCCCCGCAGCAGCTCGATCAGGTCAATCGGCACATGGGAGTGCTGGCATTCCAGCGACACCATGTCGATGGACGAGGTCTGCAGTTTCGGGAACACCTGCTCGTATTGACGCCACTCTGCGCCAAGGGTCTTCTTCCAGTCGGTGTTGGCCTTGATCCCGTAGCCGTAGCAGATGTGGACGGCGGTTTCGCATGCCAGCCCCTCGGCCGCCCTTTCAAGCGCCGCGATCCCCCAGTCGTTCACCTCGTCGAAGAAGACGTTGAAGGCGGGCTCGTCGAATTGGATGATGTTCACGCCGGCTGCTTCCAGGTCCCTCGCCTCCTGGTTCAGGATCGCGGCGAATTCCCAAGCGAGCTTCTCGCGGCTTTTGTAATGGGCGTCGTAAAGCGTGTCGATCATGGTCATGGGGCCGGGCAGCGCCCATTTGATCGGCCGGTCGGTCTGGGCGCGCAGGAACTTCGCATCCTCCACAAAGACCGGGCGGGGCCGCGAGACGGGGCCGGTCACGGTCGGCACGCTGGCGTCATAGCGGTCACGGATCCGCACGGTTTCGCGCTTGTCGAAATCAACGCCATCCAGATGCTCGATGAAGGTGGTGACGAAATGCTGGCGCGTCTGCTCGCCGTCGCTGACGATGTCGATCCCGGCCCGCACCTGATCGTGCAGCGCGACGCGCAGGGCATCCTCCTTGCCCTCGGTAAGGGCTGCGCCCTGCAGCTTCCAGGGCGACCAGAGGGTCTCGGGCTCGGCAAGCCAGGAAGGCTTCGGCAGGCTTCCGGCGGTGGCGGTGGGCAGCAGCTTGTTCATGACATGTAACCTTGGCGCGTAAAGGGGGATCAGGCGGCGTGGCTGGCGGACCATACTTCGAGGATCGGCCCGTAAGGCTTGATGAGCTTTTCTTCGGCCAGCTTTCCCTGCTGGACGGCCAGGCGGCTGCGTTCCTCCCGATCGTACTCGACCCGCGTCAGGGAATAGTCCTGATGCGTCAGGCCGGGCCGGAAGCAAAGGCCGGCGGCGGCATTGGCGTTGTAGATCTCGGGCCGGTAGATCCGCTGAAAGGTCTCCATCGTGCCGATCGTGCCGATCAGTTCCAGGCTGGAGTAATCGTTCAGCAGGTCGCCGCCGGCGTAAAAAGCCAGCGGCGCCACGGCGCCCCTGGGCATGAAGTAGCGCGCCCGCAGCCCCATTTCGCCGAAATACAGGTCGGTGGCGGATTGCGCGTTCTGACTGTACTCGACCCCCAGGACCGGATGCGAATTCGCGGTCTGGTGATAGGTCCGGCTGCTTGAGACGCTGAGGCAGATGACCGGCGGCTTGGCGAAGGCCGTGCGATAGGCGGACGAGCCGAGGAACCGCCGGAACAGATTGCCGTGCAGCCGGCCGAAATCCTGCGGCAAGGCGAACTCGTCCCGGCCCGCGTTATGCTGCGGCAGAAGGATGCTGAAATCGTAGTCCCGCACATAGGATGAGAAATTGTTCCCCGCGATGCCGGGGATCCGTTTCCCGGTCTCGCCATCGAGGATGGTCGGCTTTAGGATCTCGATCAGCGGGAAGGCGGTGGTGCCGATGGCGATCTCCGCCGTGACGATCTCCAGTTCGACCTTGTAGCGGTCGGCGTCGGGGTTGTCCCAGTCGGCCAGCGCATTGAAGCGGCGATCGATCATGGCAAAGGCGTTGCGCAGGTTTTCCTGCCGGCGCGGCCCCCGCGCGAGATTGGCGAAGTTGGTCGTGGCGCGCGTGCCGTCGGCGGGGTGGTAATCCTCGTCGAACGGGATCGTCCTGATGGTATAGGTCAGTTCCGTCGTCATCCTGACATGCCTTCCGGGCGGCCTGCCGTGGCGGGCCGGTAAACAAACGGCCCCGGGGCGGATGCCTTGGGGCGGCGATGTCACCTTGCGGATGGGACCGCGCCCGACGCGCCCTCCGCGGCCGGAACAGGTGAACGATCAGGGCAGGTTTCCTGACTTGCGGATTGGCGCCTTGCCCGGCCTTCCCGGCGCAGGGCTGCGCCAGTGGCATGTCGGACAGGCTCTCCGCCTACAGTTGCGGGGGCAGTTCCGGATTTGGCCCGAGCCGGACCGGATTCCCTTTTACCCGGGGCTTCCCCCGGCACCTTGATCTGCGGGCAAACTCGGTCGGATGGGGCTGCATGTCAACGTGACCGACGCGTCGAATTTCTCATGTAGATCATGAGGCATCGACAATCTGTCGGGCAGCCGTGGGGCGCCTTGCCTCGCTCTGCCTGCGGGTGCGGGGGCGATTCCGGTCGGGGACGTGAGGCCGCGGCGGATTTTCTTTCCGGCGCAGGCTCGCCGGCGTCGGGTTTCGGGGACCCGGCGCGGGGAACGGCGTTCAGCCCGCGCCGGAATAGGGGGCGAAGCGCGCCTCGCCGGGACTGGCGGCCAGCGGCCGGCCGACCATCGGAAAGGCGCGCTGGGGGCAGGCGCGCCGTTCGCAGACCTTGCAGCCAGGACCAATGGGAATGGCCGTTCCAGGATTTCCAAGGTCCAGCCCCCGGGCATAGACCAGGCGGTCGGCATGGGCGAGGTCGCAGCCGAGCGCCACGGCGAAGGTCTTGACCGGCGCGCCGAAGCCGCCTTGTCCGCTTTGCACCATCCGCGCGATCCACAGGTAGCTGCGGCCGTCGGGCATCTGGGCCACCTGCCGCAGGATCTCGCCGGGGCGGGCGAATGCCGCGTAGACGTTCCACAGCGGGCACGAACCGCCGATGCGGCTGAAATGAAAGTCGGTGGCCGACTGGCGCTTGGAGATGTTGCCCGCCCGGTCGACCCGGACGAAGAAGAACGGCACCCCCCGCGCCTCGGGACGCTGCAGGGTGGACAGGCGGTGGCAGGTCGTCTCGAATCCGACGCCGAAGCGGCGGGCGATCAGGTCGATGTCATAGCGCGCCGCCTCGGCCGTCTGCAGGAATGCCTGATAGGGCAGGATCAGCGCGCCCGCGAAATAGTTGGCCAGCCCGATCCGCAATAGGGTCCGGGCATCGCTCGACAGCGCGGGGTCGTCCGACAGCCGGGCGATCACGTCGCCCTGTTCCAGGAAGGCGAGGTGCGTGGCGATCTGGAAGGCGGTCTGGCCGGGGTCGAGATGCGCGGCCAGATGCAGGATGCGCGCTTCGGCATCGAAGCGGCGCAGCGCCTCGCCCGCGCCCTGCGCGATGCGGATGCCGTGGCGGCCGGCCAGCCGGTCGATCAGCCCCGGGGCCATGCGGCCGGGCGGCAGCGCATCGCCGATCGCCTCGGCCGCAAGGTCCAGTTCGGCCACGTGGTTGCGCCGTTCATAGAACCAGTCGCGGACGGCCTCGAATGCGGCGGGGGTGGTGCCGGGCGATTCGATCCGCCCGGCCAGCAGGTCGGCGCGTTCGGCGGTATCGCGCAGGCGGCGCTGCATGGCGACGATGCTTCGAGCGATCGCGGGCATGTTCGAGGCCAGCTCCCGCACCTCGGCCAGAGCGACGTCGGTTCCCTGGTCGGCCAGCGCCGCGCGCAGGTCGGTGATCAGGCGCGCCTCGTCCGCGTCCGAAAAGAGCTGCACGTCCAGCCCGAAAACCGCGTTCAGCCTGAGCAGCACGGGCACGGTCAGCGGCCGGGCGTTCTGCTCGATCTGGTTGAGATAGCTCGGGCTGATCTCCAGCGCGCGGGCGAGCGCCGCCTGGGTCATCCCCCGCTCCTCGCGGAGGCGACGCAGGCGGACGCCCATGAATGTCTTGCTCATCTTCGCAGCCTTCGCAATTCGCAAGCCGATCCTTTGCAGACCTACGCCTTTTCAGTCATTTATCCGGTCCGGCGTGATGTGAAAAGCAGAGCGTGCCAATCCTGCGAAGGCAAGCTGCAATGTCCATTCCCGCCGAGACCCGCCTGATCGAGATAATCTTTCCCGAACAGGCGAACCATTACGGGACCCTGTTCGGCGGCAACGCGCTGGCGCTGATGGCCAAGGCGGCGTTTGTCGCCGCCAGAAGGCATGCCGGGACCTCGGTGGTGATGGCGCGGTCCGAGCGCGCGGATTTCGCCGACCCGATCCGCGTGGGCGAGATGCTGGAGCTTGTGGCCCGCGTCACCCGCACCGGACGGAGTTCGATGACCGTCGAGGTCGAGGGCACGGCCGGCGCGGCGGGGATCGCCCCCGGCCGGCCCGCGCTTTCGGGACGGTTCGAGATGGTGGCGGTGGACGCGGAGGGCCGTCCCCGGCCGCTCGGCCCGTCTGCCTCGACGAAGCTTAACCAGAAGGAAGAAACATGATCACGCATGACGTGCGGACCTACAGGTCCGCGGAACACCTGCCCCGCGAAGACCAGCTCGCATGGAAGATCGCCGAGGTGGCGGCCGATCCGGTGCCGGTGGATGCCGACGTGACCGGCATGATCATCAACCGCGTCATCGACAACGCCGCCGTGGCCGCGGCATCGGTCGCGCGGCGCCCCGTCGCCTCCGCCCGCGCGCAGGCGCTTTGCCATCCGGCGAAGCCAGGCGCGACAGTGTTCGGCCTTGATGCCGAACGGGTCAGCCCGGAATGGGCGGCATGGGCCAACGGCACGGCGGTGCGCGAACTCGACTTCCACGACACGTTCCTGGCTGCCGACTATTCCCACCCCGGCGACAACATCCCGCCGATCCTGGCGGTGGCGCAGCATACCGGCAGATCCGGCGCCGATCTCATCCGCGGCCTGGCGACGGGCTACGAGATCCAGGTGAACTTGGTCCGCGCCATCTGCCTGCACGAGCACAAGATCGACCATATCGCCCATCTCGGCCCGTCGGCCGCGGCGGGGATCGGCACCTTGCTGAACCTGCCCGCCGAGGTGATCTATCAGGCCGTCCAGCAGGCGCTGCACGTCACCACCACCACCCGCCAGAGCCGCAAGGGCGAGATCTCGTCCTGGAAGGCGTTCGCCCCCGCCTTCGCCGGCAAGATGGCCATCGAGGCGGTGGACCGGGTGATGCGCGGCGAGGGCGCGCCCAGCCCGGCCTGGGAGGGCGAGGATGGCTTCATCGCCTGGCTGCTGTCAGGGCCGGACGCCCGTTATCACGTGCCGCTGCCCGGCAAGGGCGAGGCCAAGCGCGCGATCCTCGACACCTACACCAAGGAACATTCGGCGGAATACCAGAGCCAGGCGCTGATCGACCTTGCCCGCAGGATGGGTCCGCAGGTCGGCGACCTGTCGCAGGTCGAAAGCATCGTCATCCACACCAGCCATCACACCCACAACGTGATCGGCACGGGTGCCAACGATCCGCAGAAGATGGACCCCAAGGCCAGCCGCGAAACGCTGGACCATTCGATCACCTACATCTTCGCCGTGGCGCTGGAGGACGGCGGCTGGCATCACGAGAAATCCTATGCGCCCGAACGTGCCGGCCGGCCGGAAACCGTGGCGCTGTGGCACAAGATCACGACCGTCGAGGATCCCGAGTGGACGCGCCGCTATCACGCGCGCGATCCCAGGGAAAAGGCGTTCGGCGGCCGCGTGGTAGTCACGCTTCGGAACGGCAGGGTCGTCGAGGACCAGCTTGCGCTGGCCGACGCGCATCCCGACGGCGCCCGCCCCTTCGCGCGCGAGAACTATGTCGCAAAGTTCCTGACCCTGTCTGACGGCATTGTCGGCCCCGCCGAGCAGCAGCGCTTCCTGCAGGCTGCCGAGGCGCTTGCCGACCTCGGCGCCGGCGATCTTGCGGCCCTGAACTTCACGGTGGATCCGGGCAAGCTGGGCGCCCGGCGTCCGGGGGGCATCTTCGACTGGGGAAACAAATGAGCGGAATCATCACCAGGCCCAAGAAATCCGTCGCCCTGTCCGGGGTGGTGGCCGGCAATACCGCGCTTTGCAGCGTGGGCCAGTCGGGCAACGACCTGCATTACCGCGGCTTCGACATCCTCGATCTCGCGGCGGCCTGCGAGTTCGAGGAGGTGGCGCATCTGCTGGTCCATGGCAGCCTGCCCACGGCCCCCGAGCTGCGGGCCTACAAGGAAAGGCTGAAGGTCCTGCGGGGCCTTCCGAAAGCCGTGCGCGATACGCTCGAGGCGATCCCCGCCGCGGCGCATCCCATGGATGTGCTGCGCTCGGGCGTCAGCGCGCTCGGCTGCGTCCTGCCCGAGGTGGCCGACCACAACATCCCCGGTGCCCGCGACATCATCGACCGGCTGATCGCGTCGCAGGGCTCGATGCTGCTCTACTGGCACCACTTCGCCCAGAACGGTCGCCGGATCGACGTCGAAACCCCGGACGACACGGTAGCGGGTCACTTCCTGCACCTTCTGCACGGAAAGCCTGCAAGCGAAGCCGAGGTGCGCGCCATGCACACCACCCTCAACCTTTACGCCGAGCACGAGTTCAACGCCTCGACCTTCACCGCCCGCACCATCGCGGGCACCGGCTCGGACGTCTATTCGGCCGTCGCAGGCGCGATCGGGGCGCTGCGGGGGCCCAAGCACGGCGGCGCCAACGAGGTCGCATTCGAGATCCAGAAGCGCTACGCCGACCCGGACGAGGCCGAGGCCGACATCCGCGCCCGCGTCGAGGCGAAAGAGGTCGTGATCGGCTTCGGCCATCCGGTCTATACCATCTCGGACCCGCGCAACGCCGTCATCAAGCGCGTCGCCCGGCAGCTTTCCGCGGCGGCGGGATCAAGCAGGATGTTCGACATCGCCGAGCGGATCGAGGACGTGATGGCCGAAACCAAGCGCATGTTCCCGAACCTCGACTGGTATTCGGCGGTCTCCTATCACCTGCTCGGCGTGCCCACCGCGATGTTCACGCCCATCTTCGTGATCGCCCGGACCTCGGGTTGGGGCGCCCATGTCATCGAGCAGCGCCAGGACAACAGGATCATCCGCCCCTCGGCCAACTACATCGGGCCCGACAACCGGGCCTTTCAGCCTCTGGACCGGCGGGGCCTGCTGCCGTCCGCCGCCCCTCAGACCGCAGCAAAGTGACGCCATGCCCTATCTGATCTCGGACGACCTTCCCGCCACTCCTGCCGGCCAGCGCTTCCGCGAGGCGCTGGACCGCCCCGGCATCCTGCGCCTGCCGGGCGCCCACAACGGCATGGCCGCGCTGCAGGCCAGGCGCGCCGGGTTCGAGGCGCTGTATCTGTCGGGCGCGGCGATGACCGCTTCGATGGGGCTGCCGGACCTCGGCATCATCACCGTGGACGAGGTCGCCTTCTTCATCCGCCAGATCACCCGAGCCTGCGGCCTGCCGCTGCTGGTCGATGGCGACACCGGCTATGGCGAGGCGCTGAACGTCATGCACATGGTCCGCGTGTTCGAGGATGCGGGCGCAGGCGCCGTGCACCTGGAGGACCAGCTTCTGCCGAAGAAATGCGGGCATCTGAACGACAAGAAGCTGGCGAGTGCCGCCGACATGGCCGCCAAGGTGGCGGCCGCCGCCCGCGCCCGCCGCCATCTCGTCGTGATCGCCCGCACCGACGCGGCAGCCAGCGAGGGGATCGAGGGCGCCGTCGCCCGCGCGAAGCTTTACGTCGAGGCGGGCGCCGATGCGATCTTCCCCGAGGCTCTGACCTCGGTCGAGATGTTCCGCGAGGTCCGCGAGCGGCTGCCCGGCGTCAGACTTCTGGCCAACATGACCGAGTTCGGCCGCACCCCGTCCCTTACGGCCGAGGCGTTCCAAGAGCTTGGCTATGACATGGTGATCTGGCCGGTCTCGTCGCTGCGCGTCGCCAACAAGGCGCAGGAGCGGCTTTACGCCACGCTCGCCCGCGAGGGGCAGACCACGGCAATGCTGCCCGAGATGCAGACCCGCGCCGAGCTTTACGACCTGATCGGGCTGAACGACTTCGAGGCGCTCGACAGCTCGATCGCGCAATCGGTCGTGCCGGATTGGAACAGGTGATGCGGAGCGTAGAATGGGCGGAGCCGGGACGTCTGGCATGCACCCGAGGCGACGCCTCTGCCATTTTCGCTCGGCCTAAAAGCATCTCCAACCAACCGAGCGTCTGATCCTGAACTTCGAAGAGCACGTGATGCGAATTACCTGGAGGCGGCGTTCGGCCCCGCGGATCCATCAGCGTGCCAAAGGTGCTGCGCTGCAGATGAATGACAGCGTTACCCCTTGCTGCAGCTGCCTTGCTGCGCCGCCGACCGTCGGCTCTCCGCCCTTTCACGCCGTTGCATCGTCATCAGCTGCCCAGGCCTTCCTTACCAGCCGGCGGACCGGTTGGGGGCGGGATGGCAGGTCCGGCGCAACACGCCGCTGTTCGTCAATCCGCTCCACCAGGTGCATACGTCGCGCTAGAACATCAGCCTCTGCGCACCAGACAATCACCTACATCGGCGCAGACGGACATCGACGTAGAGCAAAGGCCGGCGACGCGAAAACCTCCGCCCATCGCAGCGCTGCCGGCCGTTGCCCTGTAGCTGCTCTCCGTGGATGCGCAGGGGTTCGATCGCCAATCCTTACCCTGGAGTTGATAACTCCTGCCCAACCCGCCGCTCGACTTGATGATTGTGCTCGCAGTGCACTTCTCCCAACGGAGCTTGACAGGGTGAAGCTTTCACGCGGACAGATCGAGACAACGCCCGACCGTCGCCGGATACGAAGCCGCACGGACAAGCGCCAGTGCGTGGCGAACAGACTGATCACCCCTAGTTGGCTGCTGTTGTCGATGCCACTCCTTCTGATCGCCTGATGACCCTGGTCAAACCGGACGGGGGCCGACTGACGGCGCGCATGCGGACGAGTGCTGCGCTATAACAGGGACATGGCTGGTCTCACCGAAGAAGCGATGGGCCATTCGCTGCGGCTGCAGGACTCCCGGGGCACCTCGACGACACGCCTTCTCAGCGCCGGGCTTAGCCTTGCCAAGACTGCCTCGCACATGGGCTGGTCCGCGCGGTACGCCGCGGCAATCATCGGGCAGTACGACCGCGTCTCGCCCGAAGAATTGACGCAACTTTGGTCAAGCTGCCCCCATTCGGAAAGGGCAGAGCCTGAACAGTGCTGTAAACGGACCTGTAAACGCAGTGTGCGACAGGTCCAAGGCAATCGCATAAGCACCTGTATCCATGTGGAGGCGGGTACCGGAATCGAACCGGTCTTCACGGATTTGCAATCCGCTGCGTAACCTCTCCGCCAACCCGCCGCCGTGAGGTGAATAGGCAGATAGGCCATCGCGTCACGCCGCGCAAGGCGGGCCGCGCGCCGTTGCCCCGGACCTTCTTTCGTGCCAAGAACCGGCCAACGCGACAACAGCAGCCGAGGTTTCGCCGCATGCCTGACTTCGCCCAGCGCCGAACCACGATGGTCGACACCCAGGTGCGGACCAACGACGTGACCCGCTATCCCGTCATCGCCGCGATGCTGCACGTGCCCCGCGAATGCTTCGTCCCCGAGGCGCGGCGCGAGGTCGCCTACAAGGGCGAGAACCTGGATCTCGCCCCCGGCCGCGTCCTGCTTGAACCGCGCACCTTCGCCAAGATGATCGACGCGCTCGACCTGCGGACGACCGACCTGGTGCTGGATCTGGGCTGCGGGCTTGGCTATTCGGCGGCGGTGCTGGCGCGGATGGCGCAGGCGGTGGTCGCGGTCGAACCCGACCCCACGATGGCCGCCGAGGCCGAGCGCCGGCTGGCCGCGCAGGGCGTGGACAACGCGGCCGTGGTCCACGCCGACCTGACCGTCGGCGCGCCCGCGCAGGGTCCCTATGACGCCATCGTCATCAACGGCGCGATCGGCGTGCTGCCCGACGCGATCGCGGACCAGCTGGCCGAGGGCGGGCGCATCGCCGCGCTGTGGCGCGACGATCCCCATGCGCTGGGCCTGGGCGCGTCCGGGCTGGGGTGCCCGAACGGATCGGGGATGGGCGTCGCCCGCCTCGGCTACAAGATCGACGGCCGGATCAACTGGCGCTACGCCTTCAACGCCCACGCCCCGGTCCTGCCGGGGCTCGCCAAAACCGAAGGGTTTGTCCTGTGAAGCTCTCGTTTAGCAGGCTGGCGCTTGTGCTGGCCCTGACCACCGCCCCGGCGCTTCCCGCGTCGGCCGAGTCGCTGGCCGACGTGCTCGTCGCCGCCTATCGCCATTCGGCACTGCTGGAACAGAACCGCGCCGTGGTGCGGGCCGCGGACGAGGACGTGGCGCAGGCCATGTCGGCGCTGCGCCCGGTGGTGCAGTGGGCCGCCTCGCACGGGTTCCGCCAGATCGACGGCGAGGAAAGCGTGTCGCAGACGATGCAGCTGGTCGCGCAGATGACGCTTTTCGATTTCGGCCGCAGCCAACTGGCCATCGACATCGCCAAGGAAAACGTCCTCGCCACGCGCGAATCGCTGCTGGCGATCGAACAGGACGTCCTGCTGGACGCGGTGGATTCCTATCTGCGCGTCCGCAACGCGCAGCAGCAGATCAGCCTGCAGCAGAACTCGGTCAACCTTCTGGGGCAGGAACTTCAGGCCGCGCGCGACCGCTTCGAGGTGGGTGAGATCACCACCACCGACGTGTCCCTGGCCGAGGCGCAGCTGGCCGCCACCCGCGCGAACCTGGCCGCGGCCGAGGGCAGCCTGGAAATCGCGATCGAGGCGTTCACCGCATCTGTCGGGCGCGCGCCGATCGACCTCGACCCGCCGCCGGCGCTGCCCAAGCGGCCGGAATCGCTGCAGGCGGCGCAGGCCGTGGGGCGTCGCACAAACCCCGCGATCCTGCAGGCGCAGCGCGCGACCGCCGGGGCCGAACTGGGCGTCGCCGCCGCCGCGGCCGAGCGCCGCCCGACGATCACCGGCAACGCGGGCCTGTCCACGACCCGCGCGCCCGAGGCGACGCGCAACGTGATCGGCCTGCCCGACGGCGGGTCGCGCCAGGGCACGACCAGCACGCTCAGCGCCGGGGTCGAACTGAACCAGACGCTGTATTCCGGCGGCCGCCTGCCCTCGATCCACCGGCAGGCGATGGCGCGGCGCGACAGCGCCCGCGCGGCGCTGCTGGATGCGGCGCGGCAGGTCGATCTGTCGGTCGGCACGGCCTGGGCCAACATCGACGTGGCGCGGGCGCAGATTTCCGCGACGGACGAGCAGATCTCGGCCGCGCAGCAGGCCTACGAGGGCGTGCGCGAGGAAGCGACGCTGGGCGCGCGCACGACGCTGGACGTGCTGGACGCGGAACAGGACCTGCTGCAGGCGCGGGCCGACCGCATCACCGCAGAGACCAATCTGCAGTTAGCACATTATCAACTTTTGGCCGGTATGGGTTTGTTGACGGTAGAAGACCTCAACCTGGGAATCCCGACCTATGACCCATCGGCCTATTACGGCGCGGTCCGCGACGCGCCCTACACCAGCACCCAGGGCGACAACCTGGACCGGGTGCTGCGCGCGATCGGCAAGTGATGCGCCCACCCCTGCGAAGCCGGCCGCTGCGACGCTGACCGCTGCGGCGGGGGTGCGGCGATGACCGACCTGTCCCCGCGCGCGCCCCAACCTGCCGATGGCTCCAGCGACGTGCTGGCCTCGATCCGCCGTCTGATCGCCCAGGATGGCGGCGGCGCCCGCGTCCGGCACGAGCCGCCCGCACCGCGCCGCGCGGCCGAACTGGTCGCGGCGATGGAACACATGGCGGCGGACGGTGGTGCGGAAATCCCGGCGCGTCCTGCGGCCGACGAGGTGACGCCGCTGCGGCTGCAACACGCTTCGCTGGTGCCACCCGCTTCGCCGCTGTCGCGCGACGCTGCTGCGCCGGAACCTGCCCGGCCCCGGCTGCGCCTTGCTACTTTGGCGGGTGCGTTCCCGGAACCGCCCGACACCGCGTTTGCCGCCGTGGACGCGCCTGTTCTGCCGGTTGCGGCTGATGGGGCGGGCAAGCCTGCGCTGCGCGATGAACCCGCACACGCGCCCGCCTGGCCCGCGCGCCCCGCCGCGAACGTGGCCGACGCCACGCGGCGCGAGACGGCCGCGAAGGCGGAGCCCGTCGGGACCGTCGATTTGGGCAACCCCGCTGCGGACTCCGTTCCCGCGAACCCCGCCCCTGCCCCTGCCCCTGCCCCTGCCCCGACCCGAGCCGAGGACAGCACCGCGCTGCACCTGTTCGCACCCGCGGACGAGGACATCCCGAACGGCAGCCTTCTGCGCAATCTTCTGCGCGAGGCGATCCGGCAAGAGCTTCAGGGCGAGATGGGCGGCCGCTTCAGCCGCAACCTGCGCCGGGTGATCCGCCAGGAGGTCGCCTATGCGGTGGCCGAGGCGATGCAGCCGGCCAAGGGCTGACGGCAACGCGCGGCCTTGACGCGGCGCGCAACCCGCGTGCCGCGCGCGGCCGATGTGCTGCAATCGGTGGATGCCATGCGACGGGCGGTCGTTTTGCGTCTGGGCGACGTACTGCGGCCAGCCAACGCGCTGAGGACTGGCCGAGGTGCCGCGCGCGGTGGTCGGACCCGGGCCAGCGGCGACATCCTGCGCGGCGCTCACCGGCTGACCACTGCGGCGCTGGCACCCTCCGCGCACCGCACTCACGCGCGGCTCGTGCGCCAAACCGAAAGGGCGGCGCCACGACGCCGCCCTCTCCAAATCGCCGGGCCAAACGCCCGCGACTGCGATCCCGTCAGAGATACCCTTCCGGGTCCACGCTCTCGAACCCGCGCCGGACCTCGAAATGGACCCGGCCCGAGGCGCGGGCCTTGCCGATCGCGTCACCCTTCGCGACCTTGTCGCCCTTCGCAACCGCAAGGTCGTCGATCCCGGCATAGACCGTCAGCAGGTCGCCGTCGTGGCGCACCACGACAATCGGCACCCCGTCGGTGTCGCGGGTGATCGCGGCGACCGTGCCGCTGCCCGCGGCCCTCACGGTCGTTCCGGCGGCGGCGGCGATGTCGATGCCTTCGTTCTTGCCCTTGCTGTAGGCCCGCACGATCGAGCCGTTGACCGGCATCGACAGCTTGCCGCTGCCCGACGCGGCGGTGCGGGTCGCGCCCAGGTCCGGCGCGTCGGCGCGCGGCGCGGGGCGGGACGCGGGCGCGGTGCTTTCTTTCGGCAGCGGGCTCGACGCGGATGGCGGGGTGGGCGTGGGGCTGCCCGCGCCGGGCGCGGTGACGGCGACCTGGCGCGTGGCGCCTGCGGCCGGGACCGCCAGCTTCTGGCCCAGCCGCACGGTCATCGTCTCGGGCAGGCCATTCGCGGCGGCCAGCGCCTGGATCGAGACGCCGTACTTGCGCGCGATCGACCACGCGGTCTCGCCCGCGACGACGGTGTGGCTGGCGGCGGCCGCCTGCGCCGTCGGTGCCGTGACGGGCTGCGCGACGGTTGCCACGGGGACGGTCGCGGCCACCCCGGTCGTGGCCGGCGCGACGGTGCCCGACGGCGGCTGGATCGCGGGCTGCCGCACGCCCTGGCCCGCATAGGGGTCGGTCACCTGCGGTTGCGCCCCGGCGGGCGCGCCGGCGGGCGCACCGCCGCCGAGACGGCCGAAGCCCGGCATCCGCAGCTGCGGCATCCGCGCCGCCGAGGGCATCTGCACCCGCGCGGCAGGGCTCGACGAGGCCGGACCAACCCCGATCCCGGCACCCGTGGGCGCGGGCAGCACGGGGCGCTGCACGGTCGCGCGCGGCAGGGTCAGACGGCCGAAGATCGGCGCCCGCGCGCCCGTCTGGCCGCCCACTGTCTGGCCCGGCGCGGCATACGGGCTGCCTACGCCCGCGCCCGGTCCGATCGGCGCGCAGCCCGAAGCCGCCAGCGCCAGCACCGCCGCCGTCAGCGCGCTACGGAATGAATTGCCCATGTTCTGCCCGTCCTCATTCGTTTTCGGGGGTCATGTCTGTCCCAACCCCTCGACCAGCGGCACGAACCGCACCTGCCGTAGCTCGTCATAGCGGAAACCGTTCGCCGTGCGGGTCACCCGGATCAGCGTCTGGACCGCGTCGGACTGCCCGACCGGCACCACCATGATACCGCCGATCTTGAGCTGCGACAACAACGGCCCGGGCGGGTCCTCGGCCGCCGCCGTCACCATGATGCGATCGAAGGGCGCCTGTTCGGGCAGCCCGCGCGACCCGTCGGCGACCCGCGCGGTGATGTTGGACAGGCCGAGCTGGCGGAACAGCGCCTCGGCCTCGACCACCAGCCGGCGGTGGCGGTCCACGGTCAGGACCCGGCGGCAGAGCAGCGACAGGATCGCCGCCTGGTAGCCCGAGCCGGTCCCCACCTCCAGCACGGTGTCGCGGGGGCCGATGTCCAGCGCCTGCGTCATCAACCCCACCACCGAAGGCTGGCTGATCGTCTGGCCGCAGACGATGGGCAGCGGCGTGTCCTCGTAGGCGCGATCCTCGAAATGGCCGCGCACGAAGGCGCCGCGGTCGATCCGTTCCATCGCGTCCAGCACGCGCGGGTCGGTCATCCCGCGCGAGCGCAGCGCGAACAGGAAGCGCATCTTCTGCTCGCCCGCGCCGCCCTGGCCCGCGCCGCGCTCGCCTGCGCCGCCTTGGCCCGCGCCTCCCTCGCCCGCGCCGGGAATGTCGTCGTCGCTGTCGTCGCCGGTGCCCGCGCTCATCCCTCGTCCAGCGCCTCCTGCAAGGTCCTCAGCGTCGCGTGGCAGGTCAGGTCGGCGCGCATCGGGGTGACGGCGACGTAGCCGTCCATCAGCAGCTCGACGTCGCTGCCCGCGTCGGCGCACGCCTGCTGCGAGCCGCCGGTGATCCACAGGAACCGCTTGCCGCCGGGCGAGATGTGGGGCGCCACGCCGAAGCGCACGCCCGCCCGCCGGCCCTGGTGCCCGACGCGGATGCCGCGCACCCGGTCGGCCGGGGCGGCGGGGAAGTTGATGTTGTAAAACAGCCGAAACCCCGGCCCGTCGGACCAGTCGCCAAGATCCAGCAGCCGGCGGATCGCGCGGGGGCCGTGGACGCGGGCGGCCTCGAACGGATCGGCGAGCCCCTGGGTGCCCGGCCCGAGGTATTGCGACAGCGCGATCGCGGGCAGGCCCTGAAGCGCCGCTTCCATCGCGCCGCCGACGGTGCCCGAATACATGACGTTCTCGCCCGCGTTGTTGCCGCGGTTCACGCCCGACAGGACGAGGTCGGGGGGCGCATCCTTCAGGATGTCGGCCACCCCCGCCATCACGCAGTCGGCCGGGCTGCCCTCGGCCGCCCAGCGGCGGGGCCCGAGTTCCGCGATCATCGTGGGGTGGGTGTAGCTGATGCAGTGGGCGACGCCCGACTGCTCGAACGCGGGCGCGACCACCCAGACCTCACCGCCGGGGCCCGCGACCTCGGCCGCGATCGCCTCCATCGCGGCAAGGCCGGGGGCGTTGATGCCGTCGTCGTTGGTGATGAGTATCCGCATCCGCCCGCCCGTTCTCGCCGCCCGTTTCAGCAGCCCGTTTCTGCCGCCCGTTCCCGCAACCCGTTCCGCCCGACCCGGCGCCCGTCCCGGCATCCGACCCGGGACCCGGCCGCCGCCCGTGTGCCGATTTGTCGCGGCGCAGGGAAGGGCCGCTTTCCGCCCGCCCTGCTTAGCCGCAGCGGGCCCGGCGGCGCAACCTGCGCGCGCACGCAAACGAGACCGCCGAAGTGCCCGAAAACCGGCCGATCGAGGTTTGACGCCGCCGCCCCCACCTTGCAAGATGCGCCGGCGCAGCGGATCGATCATGCAGATTTTTCTTCCCATTGCCGAAGTGTCGGTCAACGCCTTCGTCCTGATCGGGCTGGGCGGGATCGTCGGCCTGATGAGCGGGCTGTTCGGCGTGGGCGGCGGGTTCCTGATCACGCCGCTTCTGTTCTTCATCGGGATACCGCCGCCCATCGCGGTGGCGACCGGCGCCAACCAGGTGGTCGCGTCGTCCATGTCGGGGCTGTTCGCGCATCTCAAGCGCGACGCGGTCGATTTGCGGATGGGGTGGGTGCTGCTGGGCGGGGGCGTCGTCGGGTCGTTCCTGGGCGTCGGCGTCTTCAACCTGCTGCAACGGCTGGGCCAGGTCGATCTGGTCGTGCAACTGAGCTACGTCGTGTTCCTTGGCTTCATCGGCCTGACCATGCTGCGCGAAAGCGTGGCGAGCCTGCGCGCGTCGCGGCGCGGAACCGCCAAGCCCCGCAGGCGCGGGCGCAGCTGGATCGACGGGCTGCCCTGGCGGGTCAAGTTCCGCAAGTCGGGGCTGTACATCAGCGTGATCCCGCCGTTCCTCGTGGGCCTTGCCGTGGGGGTTCTTGCCGCCATCATGGGGGTCGGCGGCGGCTTCATCATGGTGCCCGCCATGATCTACCTGCTGGGGATGCCCACCCGCGTGGTCATCGGCACGTCGCTGTTCCAGATCGCGGCGGTCAGCGCGTTCACCACGCTCATGCACGCGATCAGTTCGAACACCGTGGACATCATGCTGGCGGTGCTGCTGATCGTAGGCGGGGTCGTGGGCGCGCAGATCGGAACCCAGATGGGCGCGCGGCTGCGGGCCGAGCAGTTGCGGATCCTGCTTGCGCTTCTGGTGCTGGCGGTGTGCTTCCGGCTCGCGCTTGAGCTGCTGCTGCGGCCCGACGACCTGTATTCGCTGCAATGAGGGCGCGGATGGTTTTCGCCCGGGTCGCCTGCGCCCGCGTCCCCGCCCGTGCCCGCGTCCCCGCGATCGCGGCCGTGGTCGCGCTGCTGCTGGCGGCGCTGCCGCTGGGGCTGCAATCGCAGACCGCATCGCCCGAACCCGTCCGCACCCAGGCCGAGGGATCGACCGAGCAGGTCGTGGCCGGCCTGTCGCAGGACGCCGTGTCGATCACCACCGACTTCACCGGGTCCGAGATCCTGATCTACGGCGCCGTCAAGCGCGAGACGGCGCCCCCGGACGGCGGCCCGCTTGGCGTCATCGTGACGATGCAGGGGCCGTCGCAGGCCGTGAAGGTCCGCAAGAAGGAACGCCGGTTCGGGATCTGGATGAACACCTCGTCCCTGGTCATTGGCGCGGCGCCCGATTTCTACGCCGTGGCGACCAGCGCGCCCCTGGGGGAAATGCTGCTTCCGGCCGAGGACGTGCAGCACCGGATCTCGATCCCGCTTGCGGTGCGCGCGCTGGGGCAGCCGGTGGGGGTGTCGGACGCGACCGATTTCACTTCGGCCTTCCTGCGCCTGCGCGAGGCGAACGGCCGCTACCGGCTGGACGAGGGCAGCGTGCGCCTGATCGAGGATACACTGTTCCGGGCCGACATCGCCCTGCCCGCGGCGCTGGTCGAGGGGCAGTACAAGGCCAGCATCTTCCTGACCCGCAACGGCCACGTCATCAGCGAATACAGCGCCCCGGTCGGCGTGGCCAAGGTGGGGCTGGAACGCTGGCTCTACCGCCTCGCGATGGAACGGCCGTTCTGGTACGGGCTGATGTCGCTGGGCTTCGCCGTGGGGGCGGGCTGGGCCGCATCGGCGGCGTTCCGGCTGGTCCAGCGGAAGTGATCGCCGGCGCGGGCGGCTGCGGGACCCGCGCGCGGGACCGCCGCGTTGCCGTGGCATGGACCGAACCGGAGGCACCGCCATGCCCACACCCCGCACCGCCCGTCTCGCCTGCATCGCGCTGATGCTCGCCACCGCCGCGCAGGCGCAGCAGCCCGCCGCGCACGACCACGCCGGGATGGCCCGCGCGGCGGCAGGGACCCCGACCGGGCCGGCCGCGCAGGACACCCCCGCGACCGCAGCCTACCGCGCGGCGATGGACCGGATGCACGCGGACATGGCGATCGACTATACCGGCGATGCGGATGCCGACTTCGTGCGCGGCATGATCCCCCACCACGAGGGCGCGGTGGCCATGGCGCGGGTCGAACTGGCGCACGGCACCGACCCCGAGCTGCGCAAGCTGGCCCAGGACGTGATCGCCGCGCAGGAAAGCGAGATCGCGTTCATGAAGGCGTGGCTGGCGCGCAAGGACGGCGCAGCGGCGGACCCTGCCCCGAAGCCCTGACGCGGCGGGCCCCGGCCGTTCTTCCGCACCCGCCGCACTCTGGCCCGCGCGCCTCAACCCTTTGTCCGCGCGCCCCTCACGTCAGTCCGCCGCAATCCGGCCCAATCCGCAGCGCCTCAGCCGTTCGTCCGCGCCAGCCGCGCGATCGTCGCGGCGGCGGCGTCCAGCGCGCCCGGCCCGTGCGGGATCGACAGCGCCGTCATCCCCGCCTGCATGACCCCCAGCACGCCCAGCAGCATATGCGCGCTCGCGTGCCCCATATGCGCGATCCGCAGCGCGTTCGCGGGATCCGCCGCCCCCAGGCCAATCCCCAGCGTGACGCCCGCCTGGGTCACGCACCAGTCCCGCAGCCGGTCGGCGCCGGGCAGGTTCACCGTGGTGACGGACCGCGCCCGGTGATCCGGGTCGGCGACGTTGCAGGCGATGCCGGTGGCCGCCCCGTCCGCGCCCCGGCCCCATGCGTCCACGGCCGCCCAGACCGCGCGGGCCAGCCCCTCGTGCCGGGCCCATGCGGCGTCCAGCCCCTCCTCGTCCAGCAGCATCGCCAGCGCCTCGGCAAGTCCAAAGACATGCTGGACCGGGGGCGTGCCGCCCCAGAACCGCCACACCTCCTCGGGCAGCGCGGCCGCGCGCGGGGTCCAGTCCCAATAGGGCGAGGCGGCGGCGCGGCTGGGCCCGACCCGGTCCGAGAACCAGACGAAGGCAAGGCCCGGCGGCACCATCAGCCCCTTCTGGCTGGCCGAGACCAGCACGTCCACGCCCCAGTCGTCCATCCTGAGCTCGTCGCAGCCGAGGCTCGCGATCGCGTCCACCGCCAGCAGCGCCGGATGATCCCCGATCGCGGCCCGCAGCGCCGCGATGTCGGCGCGGACGCCCGACGCGGTATCGACGTGGCAGACCAGCACGGCGCGGAACGGCTGGCCCCCGTCCCGCAGGTCGGCGGCGAGCCGCTCGGCCAGGCGCGCGGGGTCGGGGGCCACGGCGGTGTCGAAATCCATCGTCTCGACGTCGATCCCGCGCGCCCCGGCCGCCGCCGCCCAGCCGCGGCCGAAATGGCCGGTGGTCAGCACCAGCGCCCGGTCACCGGGGGCGAACAGGTTGGCGTTCGCGGCCTCCCACCCGGCATGGCCGTTGCCGATATAGGGCGCGAGGTGGTGCCGGGTGCCCGCAAGCCGCTTAAGGCCCGCAATCGCCGCCGCGTTCATCCCCACCAGCTCGCCCGCATAGATGTCCGGCGCCGGCCGATGCATCGCCCGGAGCACCCGGTCGGGCACCGGCGAGGGGCCGGGAATGGCAATGACGGGACGGCCGGCGGCGAAGCTCATCGAGGACCTCGAAGGGAGAAGGGGGACAAGACGGGCCATCGGTAGGCGGGCGGTGACGCGGCGTCAATCGGGGGTGATTGGGGTGGGATGGGGGCGAGGCAGGCGGCTCGGTAGGGGCCGGATCGTCGCACACCCCGGCGGCGGTCGTCCGGGTTGCCGCAACAGCCCTGTAACGCCTCGGCCCGTCGCTGGAGCGAACTGCCGACGGCCACCCCGCCTGGTGCCGATGTGCACGCCCGCGCTGTCCCGAGGTCTCACACGCCTGTGCCGGCCGGCGCCGGCACCCGCATCCCTGCTTGCCGCCCTTCCGCTCTCGCGCGCCGCCCGCTCGCCCGTCGCTCGGGTCCCCTCCCGCTCGTCCGACTGTACCCCGCCTGCACCGCCCCGCTGGCTCGTCGCCCCTCGCACACTCTGCCATCGCCGCCGGGCATCCAACCTCCGCGCGCATGGGCCCGCCCCCACTGCCGCCAAGCTTCAAGCGCGTCCCCGCCGATGCCTGCACCTGCTTCTGCACCTTTATCCCTGCCTGCCGCCCGGCCACCCGCGCCCTCGCCGCCCACTCGCCCCACTCGCCCGTCCGCTCGTCGGGTTGTGCCCCGCCTGCACCGCCCAGCCGGCCCATCGCCCTCGCACACCCCTCCCTTCCCTCTCAGGGGCACCCCGCCCCCGTACCGATTGCCACGCCCCCGCTGCCTCTGCGCTTCGCGCGTTCCGGCCGACGCCTGCACCTGCATTCCGCCGGGCCGTCCGCGCCTGCGCCGCCCGCTCGCCCGGCGCGCTCGCCTCGTCCCGCTCGCCTCGTCCCGCTCGCTCGGTTGTGCCCCCTCCACCGCTCCGCAGCTTGCCCCCCATACCCCGCCTTTTCCGCGCCCGAGCTCCCTACCCGCGCTCATCGACGCGCCTGCGCCGTCTTTGGGATGCCACGCGCGCACCACCGCCGATGCCTGCATCAGCCTTCGCACCTGCACCCCTGCTTGCCGCCCGGCCCACCCCCTCGCCGCGCGCTCCCGCGCTCGCACCGTCGCGTTTGTCCGGCTGTGCCCATCCGGCACCGCCACTCTGGCCCAACGCCCCCTCACGCACCTTGACTTTGCCGCCCCCCGGACACCCTATCCCGTGCCGATAGACGCGCCCGCTCTGCCTCTCGTCTTTACGCGCACGTTCCGGCCGACGCCTGCCTCTGCATCTTTATCCCCGCCTCCCGCACGGCCGCTCGCGCCCTCGCCGCCCACGCGCCGCGCTCACCCGTCGCGCTTGCCCCTCCCGCTCGCCCGGTTGCGCCTTGCCTGCGCCGCCCCGCTGCCCACAGCCTCATCGCACACGCCGCCCTTGCCGTGTCTGGCCAACCCCCGCGCTCATGGACGCGCCCGCGCTGTCTCTGGGCTTCACGCGCGCGTCCCGGGCGACGCCTGCATCTGAATCCTGCCTGCCGCCCGGCCGCTTGCGTCCTCGCCGACCGCCCGCCCCACTCGCCCGGCGCGCTCGTCCCCTCCCGCTTGCCCGATAGCGCCCCTCCTGCACGCCCCTGCTGGCCCGCAGCCCGCTCTTACACTCCGCCCATGCCCCCCGGGGGATCCCACCTCCGCGCCCACGGACGCGCCCGCTGTCTTTGGCTTCACGCGCCCGTTCTGGCCGGCGCCGGCACCTGCCTCTGCTCCTGCGTCCCTGCCTGCCCCCGGCCGCTCGCTCCGTCGCCGCCCGCTCGCCGCGCTCGCCCCGTACCGTTCGCCCGGTTGTGCACCGCCCAGCCGGCCAATCGCATCGCACACCCCGCCCTGCCGCTCTGGGGCGACCCGCCCTCGCGCCCGTGGACGCGACCCGCTGTCGCCGGGCTTCACGCCCGCGTCGAGGCCGAGGCGTGCACCTGCCTCTGCACCTGCGTCCCTGCCGCCCACCCGTCGCGCTCCCAGCCCCCCCCGCCTGCACCGCGCCGCCGCGCGCAACCCCCTCGCGCACCCCGCCCTTGCCGCCCCCGGGCGCGCCGGGCTATCCCCGGAAGCGAGCGTCACGAAAGGCCGCGAATGACGTCACGCGCCGACCCAGACCGCAGCCTGCCGCGCCGCCTGTGGCGCGACTACCTGCGCTCCTATGCCCCGCGCATGGGCGTGGCGATGGCGCTGATGATCGTCGAGGGATCGACCCTCGCCGTGCTGTCGTGGATGCTGCGGCCGCTGTTCGACCGGGTGTTCGTGGGCGGCGACGGCGGCGCGATCTGGTGGGTCGGCGGGATCATCTTCGGCCTGTTCCTGATCCGCGCGACGACCCTCGTCATCACCCGCGCGCTGCTGACGTCGGTCCAGCAGGGCGTCGCGGTGTCGATGCAGACCGACCTTTTGCGCCACATCCTGACGCTCGACGGCAGCTTCTACCAGAAGAACCCCCCCGGCGCGCTGATCGAGCGGATCCAGGGCGACACCCAGGCGATCCAGGGGATCTGGACCACCTTCATCAGCGGCGCGGGGCGGGACGTGATCTCGCTTGTCAGCCTCTTCGGGGTCGCGATCGCGATCGACCCGCTGTGGACGCTGGCCGCCGCCGTGGGCGCGCCGCTGCTGATCGTGCCGACCTACTTCGTCCAGCGCTACATCCGCCGCCGCACCCGCGAGACGCGGATCGAGGCGTCGCGCCGCGCAACCCGCCTGGACGAGGTGCTGCACGGCATCGCCGCGATCCGCGTGAACGGCATGGAAAGCTACCAGTCCGGCCGCTTCCGCGCGATCGTCGAGGGGCTGCGCCAGCGCGAGACCAAGATGAGCGCGATGAAGGCGCTGATCCCCGCGCTGATCGACATCGTGACCGGGCTGGGGTTCGTAGGCGTCCTCGCGCTCGGCGGCGCGCAGGTCACGCGGGGCGAGCGCAGCGTGGGCGACTTCATGTCGTTCTTCACCGCGCTGTCGCTGGCGTTCCAGCCGCTGCGGCGGCTGGGCGGGCTTGCGGGGGGCTGGCAGGCGGCCATGACCTCGCTCGAACGCATCTACGAGGTGTTCGACACAAGGCCCACCATCGCCTCGGGCCCACGCACCGCGCCGCCCGAGGGCACGACGATCCGGTTTCAGGACGTGCATCTGTCCTATGGCGAGCAGCCGGTCCTGCGCGGGCTCACGTTCACCGCCGAAGCGGGCCGGACCACCGCGCTGGTCGGGCCGTCGGGGGCGGGGAAATCGACGGTGTTCAACCTGCTGTCGCGGATGGTCGATCCCGACGCGGGCCAGGTCACGCTGGGGGGCTTCCCGGTCGCCGATTTCACGCTGCCGGTGCTGCGCGACCAGTTTTCGGTCGTGACGCAGGACAGCGCGCTGTTCGACGAGACGCTGCGTGAAAACATCGACCCCGGCCACCGCGCCGACCCGGCCGCGCTGCGCCGCGCGGTCGTGGCGGCGCATGTGGCGGATTTCACCGATACGCTGCCCGGCGGGCTGGAAACGCCGGCCGGTCCCCGCGGCTCGGCCCTGTCGGGCGGGCAACGCCAGCGGATCGGCATCGCCCGCGCGATCCTGCGCGACCGGCCCGTGCTGCTGCTGGACGAGGCGACGAGCGCGCTGGACGCCGCATCCGAACGGCTGGTGCAGGCCGCGCTGGAGGAGCTGTCGGCGGGGCGCACCACGCTCATCATCGCGCACCGGCTGTCCACGATCCGCGCCGCCGACCTGATCGTGGTGATGGAGGCGGGGCGGGTTGTCGAACAGGGCACGCATGACCAGTTGATGGAACAGGGCGGCGCCTATGCGGCGCTGGTCCGGCTGCAATTTGGGGGCGAGTGATGCGGAGTATCCTGCGCGTGACCGGCGACGACCGGGTGGAGTTCCTGCAGGGGCTGGTGACCAACGACGTGAGCCGCGCGCCGGTCTGGGCGGCGCTGCTGACGGCGCAGGGAAAATACCTCGCGGATTTCTTCGTGGTGCCGCAGGGGGACGCGCTGCTGGTGGACGTTGACGCGCGGCTGGCGGAAGACCTGATGCGGCGGCTGTCGATGTACAGGCTGCGGGCCAAGGTGGGGGTCGAGGATGCCGGCCTGCACATGTCGCGCGGGGTCGGAACGGCGCCCGAGGGCGCGGTCGCCGACCCGCGCCATCCCGACATGGGCTGGCGGCTTTACGGCGACGCCGCGGGCGACGACGGGACCGACTGGGACGCCGTGCGGGTGGCGCACACCATTCCGGAGACGCTGGTCGAGCTGGTCCCGAATGAAACCTTCATTCTGGAAGCCGGGTTCGAGCGGCTCCACGGCGTCGATTTCCGCAAGGGCTGCTATGTCGGGCAGGAAGTGACCGCCCGGATGAAGCACAAGACCGAGCTGCGGAAGGGCCTGATTGCGGTGGCGGTGGACGGCGCGGCGCCTCCGGGCACTCCGATCCTGATGGAGGACGGGCGCGAGGCGGGGACGCTTTACACGCAGTCGGGCGGCCGGGCGATCGCCCACATGCGCTTCGACCGCATGGACGGGCCGCTGACCGCGGGCGACGCGCGGATCAGCGCGGCGGGGTGAGGATGCGCGGCGGGATGGGCGATGCGTATGCGCTCCGGCCCGTTTGCTGCGGTCTTGCTGAAGGAAACGGGTCACGAACCCGTTTCCGTGCGGTCCAGCGAAGCCAGCGCTTCGGAGGGACCCGCACGCCCGGGTGGGTGCGAACGCACCCGCCTGAGGGCGGGCGGGCGCGTCCCGGTCTGCTTTGGGCAAACCGGGGAGTGGGTCGAATGACCCGGGCAAGCCGTTTGCGCCTACCCGGCAAAAGCGGTCCCGCTAAAGGAAACGTGCCACAAGCCCGTTTCCGTGCGGCCCCTCGACGCCAGCACTTCGGAGGGACGCGCACGCCTGGTGGGTGCGAACGCACCCGCCTGGGGCGGGCGGGTGCGTCCCGGTCCGCTTTGGGCGGACCGGCGGGTGGATCGAAGGACCGGGGCAAGACCGAATATTGGCGTCACGCGGCTTATCGACGATACCGTGCCGCTAAAGGAAACGGGCCACGAGCCCGTTTCCGTGCGCCGCGCCGACGCCAGCACGCCGGAGGGACGCGGCCGCCCGGGTGGGTGCGAACGCGCCCGCCAAGGGGCGGGCGGGCGCGTCCCGGTTTGCTTTGCGCAAACCGGGGGGTTCATCGCATGACCGCCCCTGCCCGCCGGCCCGCTCGATGACCGACCCCGCCACCCCCGACCCCGCCCGCATCCGCCGCATCGTCCACGTCGACATGGACGCCTTCTACGCCAGCGTCGAACAACGCGACGACCCGGCCCTTCGCGGCCGCCCCGTCGCCGTCGGGGGGTCGTCGCTGCGCGGGGTCGTCGCCGCCGCCAGCTACGAGGCGCGGCCCTTCGGCGTCCGCTCGGCCATGCCGTCGGTGCGGGCCGCGCGGCTTTGCCCCGACCTCGTCTTCGTCAAGCCCCGGTTCGAGGTCTACAAGGCCGTCAGCCGCCAGATCCGCGACATCTTCGCCCGCTTCACCCCGCAGATCGAACCCCTGTCGCTGGACGAGGCTTACCTGGACCTGACCGACCACCTGCACGGCCGCACCGCGACCCGCATCGCGCAGGAAATCCGGGCGCTGATCCGGGCCGAAACCGGGCTCACCGCCTCGGCCGGGGTCAGTTACAACAAGTTCCTGGCCAAGCTCGCGTCCGACCAGCGCAAGCCCGACGGCCTGTTCGTGATCCCGCCCGAGGCCGGACCCGCCTTTGTCCTGACCCTGCCGATCGGGCGCTTTCACGGGATCGGGCCCGCCACCTCGGCCCGGATGGAACGGCACGGGATCCGCACCGGCGCCGACCTACACCGCCAGAGCCTCGAGTTCCTCAGCGCCACCTTCGGCAAGTCCGGCAGCTATTATTTCAACATCGCCCGCGGCATCGACCACCGCGAGGTGCGCCCCGACCGCGAGCGCAAGTCGGTCGGGGCCGAGAACACCTTCTTCACCGACATCCACGACCTGACCGCCGCCGCCGAGGCGCTTGCCCCCCTTGCCAACAAGGTCTGGCGGCATGCCGAGCCGAACGGGATCAGCGGCCGCACCGTCACGCTCAAGGCGAAATACGCCGACTTCCGGATCGTCACCCGCGCCCGGTCGCTGCCCCGCCCCGTCGCGTCACGCGACGAACTGCTCGCGCTCGCCACCGCGATGCTGCCGCAGGTGCTGCCCGACCCGCGTCCGCATCAGGTGCCGCAGGGGGTGCGGCTGCTGGGGATCACCCTGTCCGCCCTGTGCCCGCCCGAACCGCCCGCCGCGGACGACCAGCTGCCGCTTTTCGGCTGACCTTGCGGGCGCCGGGCGGCCCGTGCAGGGTGCGCGCGCCGCAACGAAAGACCGCGCGCCGCAACGAAAGACTGTGCCCGATGCAACCACGCGACCGCCTGCTGGCCCTGGCCGTTCCGGTGCTGTGGGGGCTGAACTTTCCGGCGACGGCCTATGCTTTGCAGCACTATCCACCGTTTCTTGCCGCCGCGCTCAGGTTCACGCTGCTGGCGATTCCCACGATCCTGCTGGTGCCGCGCCCGCAGGTCCGCACGATCTGGCTGATCGGCACCGGCTTCGGCCTTGGCGTGCTGCAATTCGGCTTTCTGTACGTCGCGATGGAGGCGGGGATGCCGCCCGGCCTCGCCTCGCTGGTGCTGCAGGCGCAGGCGCCCTTCACGATGCTGCTGGCGACGCTGCTGCTGGGCGAGCGGCTGACCGCGCGGCGGGCGGCGGGGGTGGGGATCGCGGTGCTGGGCCTGGCCTTCATCGGCGCCCACCGGGCGCAGGCGGCAAGCTGGGTGCCGGTCGCGCTGACGCTGCTGGCGGCGCTGGGGTGGGCCACGGGCAACATCTGCTCGCGGCTGGCGCGGGCGCCGAAGCCGCTGCAGCTGACGATGTGGATGTCGCTGGTGCCGCCGATCCCGACGTTCCTGATGTCCCTGTGGTTCGAGGGGCCGCGGATCGCGCCCGCGCTTTCGACCGCCCTTACCCGCGAGGCGCTGCCCGCGAACCTGGGCCTGCTTTACATCGTCGTCTGCGCCTCGATCCTTGGTTACGGCATCTGGAACACGCTGATCGCGCGCTATTCGGCCAGCGCGGTTGCGCCGTGGTCGATGCTGGTGCCGGTCGTGGGGGTGCTGTCGTCCTGGGTCGCGTTCGGCGAGGCACCAGCGCTGGTCGAGCTTGCGGCGGGCGTGCTGGTGGTGGGCGGCGTCCTGATCGCCACGTTCGAGCGGCGCCGCAGGCTTTCGCCCGCCGAGCTTCGCTGATCCCCTGACGCTGCCGGGGCCGCCCCGGCGCGGGTCGCCGTCAGGCCCCGCGCATCAGGCCGGGCACCTCGGCCGCAAGCTCGCGCGCAAGAAAGCCTACCGGGCCCATGCGCTCGGCCATTCGGCGGCCCGCCTCGCCGTGCAGCCAGACGCCCCAGCAAGCCGCTTCCCACCCGGGCAGGCCGCGCGCGACCAGCCCCGCGATCAAGCCCGCCAGCACGTCGCCCGACCCGCCGGTGGCAAGGCCCACGCCGCCGCCCGCATAGACCGCGACCTCGCCGTCGGGGCTGGCGATCAGCGTGGTGGACCCCTTGATGGCGATGACGGCGCGCAGGCGCGCGGCCCATTCGACGCCCACCTCGGCGCGCCGCGCCTCGATCTCGTCGGCGTCAAGGCCGGTCAGCCGCGCCATCTCGCCCGCGTGCGGCGTCAGCACCGCGCCGCCCGACAGGGCCGCGACCGCGTCCAGACGCGAGGCCACAGCCTCGATGCAGGCGGCGTCCATCACCACGGGGCCGGAGCCTGCGGCGGGCAGCAGCGCGTCCATCACCCGGCCCCCCGCATCGGCCGACGCCATCGCCGGGCCAAGCACGAGGCAGCCGCAATCGCCGATCTTCGACGCAAGCGGCGCGGCGTCCGCGATCTCGCCCCCCTCGTCGGCCGGCAGGGCCAGCACCCCGGCTTCGGGAACGGCGATGCCGGTGGGGATCGCCAGCGGCTCGGGCAGGGCGACCTGCACCTTGCCCGCGCCCGCCCGAAACGCCGCCGTCGCGGTCAGGATCAGCCCGCCCGGCACCAGGGTCGATCCGCCGACCAGCATCACCCGGCCGCGGCTGTTCTTGTCCGTCCCCTCGGGATGGTCGGGCAGCGGGTGGCATCGCAGCCACGCGGGGTCCAGCGGACGCGCGTCCGTCCCGCCGCTCAACCCCGTGCCCCCATGATCGGGTCGGGCTTGGTGGTGACGGGGGTCTGCTGCGCCTCCATCGGGGCGGTCACGTTGTAGCGGACCAGCCGCATCCGCCCGTCGGTGCCTTCGGCCCCCGGCGCGTGGCGGTATTCGGTGATCGAACAGTTGGCCACGTCGCCGTCGGCGTCGATTTCCAGGATCTCCTGCTCGGTCAGGCCCTCGACGACATAGCGCAGGCACAGCACCACCACCTGATGCGCCACGATCATCACCCGGCAGCCGCTGTGATGCAGGCTGATCGTGTCCATCATCGCCCGCAGGCGGAAGATGACGTCGCACCAGCTCTCCCCCCCCGGGGGTCGGTGGTAGAACTTGCCAAGGCTCGCGCGCAGCTCGGCCTGCTGCGGAAACTCGGCCCGGACGCCGCGCCCGGTCAGCCCGTCGAGGATCCCGAACTCCTTTTCGCGCAGCCGCTCGTCCAGGTGGATGCGGGTATCGGCGGGGCAGCCGCCTGCGTCGCGAAACAGCCGCGCGGTTTCCTGCGCCCGGAGGTAGGGGGAGGCCAAGACGACGTTCGGCCGCCCGTCTTCGCGCCCCTGCGCGAACCACCGCCCCAGCGCCGCCGCCTGCTCGCGCCCAAGGTCGGACAGCGGCACGTCCACGTCGCGCCCGGTTAGGTCGATGCGGGCAAGCCCCTGCTGATAGGCAAAGTCGCGCGCCACGTTCCCGGCGCTTTCGCCATGCCGCACGATCCACAGCGTGTCCGGCCAACCCTTCAGCATCGCGTTCCCCGTCTTCACCCTGGCGCTTGGGCGCGGCAGCGCGCCCGCGGGCAGGCTATCCACAAGCCGGTCCCGCTGTCCATCCGACCCGGCGCCCGTTGCATGGCTGCGAATCCGCCCCGCGCAAGCGCAGGTTGCGCGGGCCGCCATTGACCGCTCGGCGCCGCACCCCATATTGGTGACAAGACCCTGGAACCGGCGTTCGATTATCGGCGTTGTCAAGCGATCAAACCTGCTTGACCCTCGCTGCGCCCGTCATCCTGCCACGACATTCGCCTTTGTTTTCCGCTTTGCGTCTGGTGCATGGCGGCTCTGTGCGGGGGCACATAACGAATCGAGGCCGGACCGGTTATTCCCGGAATGGCAATCCCGAAAAACGATCGACCCGGATCAGCGCGACGCCTGGGTCGGCGCAAACAAAAGAAAAGGAATAATATGCGCGATTTTGTGGATGGATCGGCCTTCAACTTCGAGCAGGGCCAGCGGGCGCGCAAGCTGTTTGCGGCCGTCGTGCTTGCGGCATTGGACGACGCGATTTCCGACGACAAGAAATACGGCAACGGGGCCGAGCAGATCGCCCGCTGGGCACGGTCGCGCGACGGCCGCGAAGTGCTGAGCTGCGCGGGCATCGACCCCAACGAGCGGGTGGTGAAGGGCCTGGTCGAATTCGTGAGCAAGGGCGTGCGGACCTCGGTCGCCCTGTCGCGCGAGGAAAGCGAACGCCGCATGGCTGCGGAAGAGGCGGAAGCCGCCTGATCCCGTCAGGCTGGTCGTTTCGGCAAAAGGGCCGCCCATCGGGCGGCTTTTGCTTTTGGACAAAGCCCGGCGGCCCGATGCCTCATCTGGTACCCGGCCCGACCAACCCCACCAAATGTTGACACACGCACAGCGCCCCGCGATACTCGCGTCACCATTCACACGATCTAGGGGCAGCTCGTGCGTTTCGACCGGCTTCGCCTCAACGGCTTCAAAAGCTTCGTGGACCCGACCGAACTGGTCATCCGCGAAGGGCTGACCGGCGTCGTCGGGCCGAACGGCTGCGGCAAGTCGAACCTTCTGGAAGCGTTGCGCTGGGTCATGGGCGAAAACCGCCCCACCGCCATGCGCGGCGACGGGATGGAGGACGTGATCTTCGCCGGCACCACGCGCCGGCCCGCGCGCGGTCACGCCGAGGTCGTGCTGACGGTGGACAACCGCGCCCGCCTCGCGCCCGCCGGTTTCAACGACGCCGACAGCCTGGACATCTCGCGCCGGATCACCCGCGACGCGGGCAGCGCCTATCGCATCAACGGACGCGAGGTGCGCGCCCGCGACGTGCAGATGCTGTTCGCCGACGCCTCGACCGGGGCGCAAAGCCCCGCGCTGGTGCGGCAGGGGCAGATCAGCGAACTCATCAACGCGCGGCCGAAGGCGCGCCGCCGCATCCTCGAGGAAGCGGCGGGGATCAGCGGCCTTTACCAGCGCCGACACGAGGCCGAGCTGAAGCTGAACGGGGCCGAGGCGAACCTCGCGCGCGTGGACGACACGCTGGAACAGCTGGCGGCGCAGGCGGCGACCCTGACCCGGCAGGCCCGTGCCGCCGCCCGCTACCGCGAGATCGGGGCCGAGCTGCGGTCCGCCGAAGGGGCGCTGCTGCTGTCGCGCTGGTCAGCGGCCGACCTTGCCCGCCGCGCCGCGGCCGACGCGCGCGAACAGGCCCGCGCGCTGGCGTCCCGCGCCGAAACCGCCGCCAGCCGCGCCGCCCGGGACCGGGCCCGGGCCGAAGCCGCGCTGCCGCCGCTGCGCGACGAGGAAACCGTGGCCGCCGCGATCCTGTCGCGGGCGCAGGTAGAACGCGAGGCGCTGGACGAGGCCGAGGCGCGGGCGGCAAAGGCGATCGACACGCTGGCCGCGCGCGTGGCCCAGCTTGACCGCGACATCGAGCGCGAGGCGGTGCTGAACCGCGACGCCACGGACATGATCGAGCGGCTGGAGTGGGAGCGCGCACAGCTTTTGAAGGCGGGCGAGGGCCACGACGACCGCACCCGCGACGCGGCGGCGGCGGCCGACGAGGCGGCGGCCGCCCTGCGCGCCATCGAGGCGCGGCTGGCGGAACTGACCGACGAGGCCGCGCGGCTGGCCGCCCGGCACCAGTCGGCCGAGCGGCTGGTCCACGACCTGCGCGCGATGCTGACGCGGGCCGAGCGCGCGGCGGCCGACGCCGACGCCGCCGCCACGCGCGCGGGCGCGGCGGGCGAGACCGCGCAGTCCGCGCTGGCGCAGGCCGAGGCCGCGCAGACCACCGCCCGCGACCGCGCCGAGGCGGCCGAAGCGGCGCTGACCGCCGCCGAGGGCCGCAGGGCCCGGGCCGAGGCCGCCGAAACGACCGCCCGCACCGCCCGCGCCACGGCCGAGGGCGAGGCCGGGGCGCTTGCCTCTGAAACGGCGGCGCTGGCGCGGCTGGTGGACCGCGCGCGGGCGGGCGGGCGGACGATGCTGGATCTGGTCCAGGTCGCCGCCGGGGCAGAGGCGGCGTTCGGCGCGGCGATGGGCGACGATTTGCGCGCAAGCCCTGCGGCGGCCACGGGGACTGACTCGAAAGGCGCCGTCTGGCGCGACCTGCCCGGCTATGACGACGCGGCTCCCCTGCCCCAAGGGGCCGCGCCGCTGTCCGCCCGCGTGACCGGCCCCGCCGCGCTGGACCGGCGGCTGTCGCAGACCGGGATCGTCCCCGACGCGGCCACCGGCGCCGCGCTGCAGGCGCTTTTGCGTCCGGGGCAGCGGCTGGTGACGGCGGCGGGCGACCTGTTCCGCTGGGACGGGATCGTGGTTCCGGCGGGACAGGCGGCGTCGGCGGCGGCGCTGCATCTGCAGCAGGTGAACCGGCTGGCCGACGTCTCGGCCCGGTCCGATGCGGCATCGGCCGTCGCGCGCGATGCGGCCGCCCTGCACGAGGCGGCGCGCGCGGCGCTGGCCACCGCCGCCCGGGACGAGACCGCCGCCCGCGACGAGCGCCGCACGGCCGAGCGCGCCCTGTCCGATCACGCCCGCGCCGCCACCCGCGCCGAATCCGACCTGTCGCTGGCCGCCGGACGGATCGAATCGGCCCGCGCGGAACTCGCCCGGCACCGCGCCGACGCCGCCGACGCGGGCACCCGGCTGGCCGATGCGGAACGCGCGCGCGCGGCGCTGCCCGACCCCGCCCGCGCCTCGGACGCGCTGGACCACGCGCGCACGGGGGTCGAGGCCGCGCGCATCGCCACCATGGCGCGGCGGGCGGCCGCCGACGAGCTCAGGCGCGACGGGACCGCGCGGGTGAAGCGGTTGCAGGACATCGCGACCGAGGAGTCCGGCTGGCGGCTGCGGCTGGAACAGGCGGGCGGCCGGGCCGCCGAACTGGCCGCGCGGCGCGCGCAGGCGGGGGCGGAACTGGACCACGCGCAGGGCGAACCGGCGCGGCTGGCCGTCATCCGCGACGAACTGGCCGGGCGCGAAGCGGCCGCCCGGGCGCGGGCGGGCCGGGCGCGCGATGCGCTCGCCGCGGCCGACGCGGCGCTGATTGCGGCGGCCGCCGCCGAACGCGACGCCGAGCGCGCCGCCTCGAACGCGCGCGAGGGTCGCGCCGCGCAGGAAGCCCGCGCCGACGCCGCCGCCGCGACCGAGGCCGCCGCCCGCGCCCGCATCGCCGAGGACGCGGGCTGCACCCCCGCCGACCTTTCCGACCGCTTGGCGCTGGACCCGGCCGCCATCCCCGACGCCGCCGCGCTGGACGACCGGATCGCCCGCCTGCGCGTGCAGCGCGACGCGATCGGCCCGGTGAACCTGCGCGCCGACGAGGACAAGCGCGCGCTGGAGGAAGAGCGCGACACCCTCGCCGCCCAGCGTGACGAACTGACCGCCGCGATCGGCAAGCTGCGCGGCGGCATCGCGGGGCTGAACCGCGAGGGGCGCGAGCGGCTGCTGGCCGCCTTCGATACCGTGAACGCGAACTTCGGCACGCTGTTCACCCACCTGTTCGGCGGCGGCGAGGCGAGGCTGGTGATGGTCGAATCCGACGACCCGCTGGACGCTGGCCTGGAAATCATGTGCCAGCCCCCGGGCAAGAAGCTGGCGACCCTGTCGCTGCTGTCGGGGGGCGAGCAGACGCTGACCGCGATGGCGCTGATCTTCGCCGTGTTCCTTGCCAACCCCGCCCCGATCTGCGTGCTGGACGAGGTGGACGCGCCCCTGGACGACGCCAACGTGGGCCGGTTCTGCGACCTTCTGGACGAGATGACGCGGCGCACCGCCACCCGGTTCCTCGTCATCACCCACCACGCCGTGACGATGGGGCGGATGGACCGCCTGTTCGGGGTGACGATGGTCGAGCAGGGGGTGAGCCAGCTGGTCAGCGTGGACCTGAGCCGGGCCGAGGCGCTGGTGGCCTGAGGCGCGGGTGGCCTGAGAATCCGCGCAACGGCCGGGGGCGCTGCCCCCCGCGGTCTGCGACCGCGTCCCCCGGGATATTTGGTCCCGCCCGAAATCCGCCGCATCCCCTCGGGTGACACGCGGCGGTCGCCGGGCTAGGGTCCGCGCGACACAAATCGAAGGAGCCGCCGATGTCGATCGATGCCCGCCTGTCCGAGCTCAACATCACCCTGCCCGACGCGCCCGCGCCGGCCGCCAACTATGTGCCCTACGTGCGGACGGGCAATCTTCTGTTCGTGTCGGGGCAGATCGCTGCGGGGGCCGACGGGCTCATCAAGGGGCGGCTCGGCCACGACATGGACACGGCGGCGGGGGCCGCGGCGGCGCGGGCCTGCGGGCTGTCGCTGTTGGCGCAGGCGCGGGCGGCGCTGGGGTCGCTGGACCGGGTGGCGCGGGTCGTGAAGCTGACGGGCTTCGTCGCCTCGACCCCCGATTTCACCGACCAGCCCGAGGTCATCAACGGCTGTTCGGACCTGATGGTCGAGGTGTTCGGCGATCGCGGCCGCCACGCCCGCGCGGCCGTCAGCGCGCCGTCCCTGCCACGCGGCGTCGCGGTCGAGATTGAGGCGGTGTTCGAGATCGAGGGCTGAGGCGGGTGCCCCTGCGCGACCTGCTTGCCCGCCCGATCGCCCATCGGGGGCTGCACGGGGCCGGGGTGCCGGAAAACTCGATGGCCGCGTTCCGCGCGGCGGTCGCGGCGGGCTATGCCATCGAAATGGACATCCAGCCGGCCGCCGACGGCACGCCGCTGGTGTTTCACGACGACCACCTGTTCCGGCTGACCGGGACCGACGGGCCGATCGCCGGGCTGAGCGTCGCCGACGCGGCGGCGCTGCGGCTGCTGGACAGCGATCAGGGCATCCCGACGCTGGCCGGGGTTCTGGCCGAGGTCGCCGGCCGGGTGCCCTTGCTGATCGAGGTCAAGGACAGCGACGGGGCGCTGGGGCCGGATGTGGGGGCCTTGCCCACGCGGGTAGCCGACGTCCTGTCGGCCTATGCCGGACCGGTGGCGGTGATGTCGTTCAACCCCCATGCGGTCGCGGCCGTCCATGCCGCCGCCCCGGGGCTGACGGTGGGCCTGACGACCTGCGGTTTCGCGCCTGCGGACTGGCCGGGGGTGCCGCATGACCGGCTGGCGGCGCTGACGCGGATCGATGACTTTGCACGCACGGGCGCGTCCTTCGTCTCGCACGACCACCGCGACCTCGGTCGCCCTGCGGTCCTTGCCCTGAAAGCGCAAGGCGCGCCCGTCCTGTGCTGGACGATCCGGTCGCCGCAGGAGGAGCGGGCGGCCCGCGCCGTCGCCGACAACATCACGTTCGAGGGGTATCGCCCGGGCTGAGGCGTCAGCGGTCAGGCGATCAGGCGGTCAGGAGATCAGGCGGCCTGGCTGTCCTGCGCGGCGGCCAGCACCGCGTGCAGCGCCACGGGATCGTCGTTGGCGCGCAGCTTCGCCCGCAGGTCGGCATCACGCAGCGTGCGCGACACCAGCGCCAGCGCCTTGAGGTGATCGACGCCCGAGCTTTGCGGCGCCAGCAGCGCGAACACCAGATCCACCGGCAGCTTGTCCACCGCGTCGAAATCCATCGGCTTTTCCAGCCGGAAGAACAG
Organism: Paracoccus marinus; assembly: GCF_007018965.1. GTDB lineage: Bacteria > Pseudomonadota > Alphaproteobacteria > Rhodobacterales > Rhodobacteraceae > Paracoccus > Paracoccus marinus. The sequence continues at coordinate 91,879 of NZ_VJYZ01000023.1, read as the reverse complement.
CGCCACCACCTTGTCCAGCCCGTGCAGCCGCGCATGCGGCAGCGCCACGCCGTTGCCGACGCCGGTCGGCCCAAGGCTTTCGCGTTCCTGCAGCGCGTCGAAGGTGCGGACCGCATCGACGCGATAGACGGTCTGCGCCAGTTCGGCGACGTCCTGGAACAGGCGCTTCTTGCTTGACACCTGGGACACCGATTTCACCGCGGAGGGCAGGAGGATGTCGCTGATCTGCATGGTGTAAAGGTCCCTTGCGCCGCCTGTCCGGCTGCCCGTCGCGGGCGTGAGGCCCACGACGGGCGGATGTCACGGACGCGTGCGGTCCGCCGCTTTCAACTTCATTTCACGTGGCGAGGGTCGATCCAGCCGACATTCCCGTCGTCGCGGCGATGGACCACGTTGACGCCCCCGTGCTTCTCGTTGCGGAACACCAGCATCGGGCTGCCGGACAGTTCCATCTGCATCACCGCGTCGCCCACCGACAGGGTCGGCACGCGGGTTTCCATTTCCGCGATGATGACGGGCTGCAGGCCCTGATCGTCCTGCGTTTCCCACACATCTTCGTCAACGGCCAGCACATAGCTTGACGCCGCGCCGTATTCAACCGGCTGCTCGACGCGGCTTTTCTGGTGGTCCTTCAGCCGGCGCTTGTAGCGGCGCAGCTGCTTGTCCATCTTTTCGCGGCAGTTCTCGAACGCGCCGTAGATCTGGGTGTCGCGGGCCTTTGCCTGCGCGGTCAGGCCGGTGGACAGGTGGACGACGGCCTCGCATTGGAACTCGTGCGCGTCGCGGGAAAAGATCACCGTCGCGTCGGTGGGCCGCTGGGCATACTTGGCGACCGTTTCCCCCAGGCTCGATTTCACGTGGCCCTGAAGCGAGTCACCGATATCGATCTGCTTGCCACTGATCTGATAGCGCATGGTGTTTGCGTCCTTTCTGCGGTTGCCCGCGCCGGACGGAGGTTCCCGCATGGGGCCGCCGACGACGGATCGTCCTTGCGGCGCGCATCCCCGGCCCAACGGGGCGGGATGCCGCCCGCATGACCATTTGGTGACGTCGCGCCGTTCCTGTCAACGGCGAGCCCGGCCGGTTGTTCCCCCGGCCCGCCGCTCAGATCATGCGGAAGCTTTCGCCCAGATAGACCTCGCGCACCTGCGGGTCGGCGACGATTTCCTCGGTGCTGCCGGACTTGAGCACCACGCCGTCGTGCAGGATATAGGCGCGATCCACGATCCCCAGCGTTTCCCGGACGTTGTGATCGGTGATGAGAACGCCGATGCCGCGCGACTTGAGGTCGTGGACCAGCGAACGGATCTCGCCCACGGCGATCGGATCGACGCCCGCGAAGGGCTCGTCCAGCAGAAGATAGCGCGGGTCCGAGGCGAGGCAGCGCGCGATTTCCACCCGCCGCCGTTCACCCCCCGACAGGGCCAGCGCGGGCGCGTGGCGCAGGTGGCCGATCGAGAAATCGCCCAGCAGTTCCTCCAGCAGGTCGCGGCGGCGGTGCTGGGATTTATGCGACACCTCCAGCACGGCCATGATGTTCTGTTCCACCGTGAGGCCGCGGAAGATCGACATCTCCTGCGGCAGGTAGCCGATCCCCATCCGCGCGCGGCGGTACATCGGCAGGCGGGTGGCGTCGCGGCCTTCGATCACGACCCGGCCTGCATCGGGCAGGATCAGTCCGGCGATGCAGTAAAAGCAGGTGGTCTTGCCCGATCCGTTCGGACCCAGCAGCGCCACGACCTCGCCCCGGTCCAGCCGCAGCGAGACGTCGCGGATGACCGGGCGGTTGCGATAGGATTTCCGCAGGCTGTCGATCCGCAGCCCTTCGACGCGGCTTGCCGGGGGGGCGGGGCGTGCCTGCGTTGAACCGAATTGATCGGGCGCGGCATCGGCCTGCACCGGGGCGGACGCGCCGCGCGGCCGGCCGGGATCGGACGGGCTGTCCATCAGTTCGTGCCGGGTTGCAGCACGGTGCGGACCCGGCCCGCCACGGTCGCGGCGCCGCTGTTCAGGTCGATGCTGGCCTGCTGGCCCGACAGAACGTTCTGCCCCTGCGTCAGCACCACGTCGCCCGACAGCGCGACGGTGCCGGCTTCCACGTCGTAGGCGGCTTCGCTGGCTTCGGCCGCGTCCGGGCCGTTGACCAGGGTCACGCCGCCGGTCGCGCGCAGGCTGCTGATGCGCTGGTTCCCCTCGCCCGCATAGACGACCGTGACCTCGCCCGCCGACAGGCGCATCTCGCCTTGGCCGATCACCACGTTGCCGGTGAAGGTCGCCTCGCCGGTGGTCTGGTTGACCTTGAGGCTGTCGGCCTCGACCTGGACCGGCGCGTCGGTGTCGGCGGACTGGCCGAACGCCACCGACTGGGCGGCGGCGGGCGTGGCCAGCGGGACCCCGGCGGCGAGGGCCGCGGCCAGCAGCAGAAACAGGCTCGAGGCGCGGAATGTCTGCAGCGGCACGGCGGCCATCCTTCTTGCGCGGGGGTCGGGTCGGATACGGGTCGGGAACGGGTGAGGCTCGGGTCGGCGACAGGGGTCGGGCGCGGGGTCAGGCCCCGGTCAGGGGCGATATAGCAGACGCACCCGGCCCTTCAAATCAAGAACGTGATCGCCGTTTTCGGCGCGGGCAAGGTCCATGCCGCCCGCGTCGAGCGTGCCGAAAGGCGCGGTCACGCGCACCGCGCCGGGCGAGGTGATGCGGCCCGCCGCGGTGTCGGCGGCGAACCCCGGCGCGCTCAGCGTCCACCCGGTCGAGGTGGTCATCTCGGCCCCGCCGTCCAGCCGGATCAGCCCGCCTTCGACCGCGCCCGACCCGGCGCGGACGCGCGCGGTCACGCCGTCGGCCTGCCATTCCAGCGCCAGATCCTCGGCCCGGCCGTCAGTGCCGGCGGGATCGGCGCGCGCGGCGCTCAGCGTGACGCGCGCGCCGTCGGCGCTGACGCCCGCGAAGCGCGGCGCGGTCATCCCGGTGCGGCGCGCAAGGTCGGCGCCGTCCCCTTCGACATACGGGATCGCCGTCTCGGGCGAGGGGCTGCGCGCCAGCAGGAACAGCATCGACAGGACGCCCAGCGCCGCCAGCGGCAGCAGGACCCGCAGCGCGCGGACGACCCGGCTGCGCAGGCGGCCCGCGCTGCGCATCAGGCGATCCCGGCGCGCAGGCAGTCGTGGATGTGCAGGATGCCGACCGGCCGCCCCTCGCGCACGGCGAAAAGCGTGGTGATCTTGCTGTCCTGCATCTGCGCCAGCGCCGCCTCGGCCAGCGCGTCGGGCGAGATGGTGCGCGGGTCGCGGGTCATCACCTCGGCCGCGGAATGACCCAACAGCCCGTCCATGTGCCGGCGCAGGTCGCCGTCGGTGATGATGCCGGCCAGGCGGCCATCGGCGTCCGCGACGCCGGTGACGCCGAAGCCGGTGCGGCTGATGGTCAGCAGCGCCTCGGTCATGGGGGTCGCCTCGGCGACCAGCGGCATCTCGGCGTGCATCAGGTCGGCCACGGTCGCCAGCCGCGCCCCCAGCTTGCCGCCGGGGTGGAAGGTGCGGAAATGTTCGGGCGTGAAGCGGCGATGTTCCATCAGCGCCACGGCCAGCGCGTCGCCAAGCGCCAGCGTCATGGTGGTGGAACTGGTGGGCACGATGCCGGTGCCGCACGCCTCGGGCGCCTGCGGCAGCAGCAGCGCCACGTCGGACTGGCGCAGCAGGGTGGACCCCTCGCGCCCCGCGACGCCGATCAGGGGGATCGCGAAGCGGCGGGTGTGGGCCACGATATCGGCGATTTCAGGCGTCTCGCCGCTGTTGGACAGGACCAGCGCCACGTCGCCGCGGGTCACCATGCCAAGGTCGCCGTGCGACGCCTCGGCCGGGTGGACGAACTGCGCGGGCGTGCCGGTGCTGGCCAGCGTCGCCGCGATCTTGCGCCCGACATGGCCCGACTTGCCCATGCCCGACACGACCACGCGCCCGGTGGCGGCAAGGATCACGCCCACCGCCGCCTCGAACGGGGCGCCGAGCGACTGTTCCAGAAGGGCGAGCGCATCGGCTTCGGTGCGGATCACCCGGCGGGCGGTGTCGAGGTAACTGGTCATCCGCCTGACCTAGTGGCGGAAGATGTCGTTGTCATCCCCCCAGCCCATCAGGTCCAGCCGGGCGCGCGTGGGCAGAAAGTCGAAGCACGCTTGCGCCAGCGCCAGCCGCCCCTCGCGCACGAGCCGCAGTTCCAGCTGCGCCTTGAGCGCGTGGAGGTGAAGCACGTCCGAGGCCGCGTATTCCCGCTGCGCGTCGGTCAGCACCTCGGCCCCCCAGTCGCTGGTCTGCTGCTGCTTGGACACGTCCACGCCGACGAGGTCGTTCAGCAGGTATTTCAGCCCGTGCCGGTCGGTGAAGGTGCGGATCATCTTGGACGCGATCTTGGTGCACCAGACCGGCGCGGTCAGCACCCCGAACGCCTGATACATGGCCGCGATGTCGAAGCGGCCAAAGTGGAACAGCTTTTCGACGGCCGGGTCGGCCAGCAGGCGGGTCAGGTTCGGCGCCGCGCGCTGGCCCTGCCCGATCTGGACCAGATGCGCGTTCCCGTCGCCTGACGACAACTGCACGAGGCACAGCCGGTCGCGGCGCGGATCGAGGCCCATCGTCTCGGTGTCTATGGCAACGACCGGGCCGAGGTCCAGGCCGTCGGGCAGGTCGTGCTGGTAAAGTTGGATGGTCATGGCGGCGGCCCCTGGTCCTTGCGCGGTCCTGTTCGCGGTTCGCGACGGGTGTGCGCCCGCGGGCGCCGGGCGTCAATGCGGCGCGGCTTGGGATTTGGGGTGGGGCATGGCGCGGGGGCCTCGGGCGGTCACGCCCCGATCCAGAACCGCAGCACCGCCGCCACCACCGTGATCGTCCCCAGCCCCGCCAGGTACAGCGCCACGAACCAGGCCAGCTTGCGCCCCATCAGTGATAGCCCGCGTCCGCGCCGACCTTGCCGCGGAACACCCAGTAGGAATAGCCGGTATAGACCAGGATCACCGGGATCAGCAGCACCACGCCCACGATGAAGAACGCCTGGCTCTTTTCGGGCGCGGCGGCCTGCCAGATGGTCAGCGATCCGGGCACGATGTAGGGATAGACCGACACCCCCAGCCCCAGGAAGCACAGCGCGAACAGCGCCAGCGCCAGCGGGAACGGCCAGTAGTCGCGCCGCGCCGCCAGCGTGCGGACCAGCGCCAGCGCGACCAGCGCGACGAGGACCGGCACCGGCGCGGTCAAGGCCATCGTCGGCCACGCGAACCAGCGGTCCCAGTAGGTGCCCAGCAGGAACGGCGTGGCCAGGCTGACCAGCACGATCGCGGCCAGCACCGCCACCAGCAGCAGCCGCGCCCAGCGATAAGCGCCGTCGCGCAGGTGCCCTTCGGTCTTCATGATGAGCCAGCACGCGCCCAGCAGCATGTAGGCCACGATCACGCTGACCCCGCACAGGACCGAGAACGGGGTCAGCCACTCGAACCAGCCGCCCGCGTACTGGCGGTCGACCACCGTCACGCCCTGCAGGACCGCGCCCAGCGCCACGCCCTGCATGAACGACGCCGCGACCGACCCGCCGACGAAGCCCGCGTCCCAAAGCCGCGCCCGGCGCGCGCTGCGGAACCGGAACTCGAACGCGACGCCCCGGAACACCAGGCCCAGCAGCATGATCATGATCGGCGCGTAAAGCGCGGGCAGCAGGATCGCGTACGCGGTCGGGAACGCCGCCATCACCGCCCCGCCGCCCAGGACGAGCCACGTCTCGTTCCCGTCCCAGACCGGGGCGATGGTGTTGATCATGGTGTTGCGGTCGTCCCGGCGCGCCAGGGGAAACAGCATCGCAAGGCCAAGGTCGAAGCCGTCCATGACGACATAGAGGAAGATCGAGAACACGACGATGAAGCCCATCACCGTGGTCATGTCCATCGGCATCAGCCCGTTCATCGGCGGCCCCCTTTCGCGTCGCCTGGCGCGCCCGTCGCGGCCATCGCCCCGCCGGGCGTGATCCCGGCGGCGCGCTGCGGCACGTCGCGCGACGGACCCGGCTCGTGGTCGTGGGGCGGGCGGGCCATGATCCGCAGCATGTAAAGCGTGCCGGCCATGAACACCGCCGTATAGACGGCGATGAAGGCCAGCAGCGACGCGCCGACGGCGGGCGCCGCGACCGGCGACACCGCGTCCGCCGTGCGCAGAACGCCGTAGACGACGAAGGGCTGTCGCCCGACCTCGGTCGTGACCCAGCCGGCAAGGACCGCCACGAACCCGGCCGGGCCCATCACGAACGCCGCGCGGTGCAGCCAGCGCCAGTCGTAAAGCCTGCCTTTCAGCCGCGCGAGGCCGCTGAAGAGCCCCAGTGCCAGCATCGCAAGCCCGATCCCGACCATCAGCCGGAACGACCAGAACACCACCGGCACCGGCGGCCACATCTCGCGCGGCACGCTGTCCAGCCCCGCCATCGGCGCGTTCATGTCGTGCTTGAGGATCAGCGAGCCGAGCCTGGGGATGCCGATCGCGTGGTCCAGCGTCCCGGTTTCCATGTTGGGCAGGCCGAACAGGTACAGCGGCGCGCCGTCGGGATGGCTTTCGAAATGCCCCTCCATCGCCATGACCTTGCCCGGCTGGTGTTCCAGCGTGTTCAGCCCGTGCTGGTCGCCCGCGAAGATCTGGATCGGCGCGACCAGCAGCAGCATCCACATCGCCATCGAGAACATGACGCGGCTTTCGTCCTGCGCGCGGCGGCGCAGCATGTGCCACGCGGCGCAGGCCCCCACCACCAGCGCGGTGGTGAGATAGGCGGCCAGCACCATGTGGACCAGCCGGTAGGGCAGCGAGGGGTTGAAGATGATCGCCCACCAGTCGCCCGGCAGGATCCGGCCCGTCTCGTCCACGATGTGGCCTTGCGGGGTCTGCATCCAGCTGTTGACCGACAGGATCCAGAACGCCGAGATCAGCGTGCCCACCGCGACCGCGTAGGTGGCGAATGCGTGCAGGCCGCGCCCGACGCGGTCGGTCCCGAACAGCATGACGCCCAGGAACCCGGCCTCAAGGAAGAACGCCGTCATCACCTCGTATGCCATCAGCGGCCCGACCACCGGCCCCGCAAGCTCGCTGAACCGCGACCAGTTGGTGCCGAACTGGTAGGACATGACGATGCCCGACACGACGCCCATCCCGAAGGCGATGGCGAACACCCGCATCCAGTATTTCAGCAGGTTGTGGTAAACCTCGCGGTTGGTGATGAGCCACAGCGTCTCGAGCACCGCGATGAAGCTTGCAAGGCCGATGGTGAAGGACGGGAACACGATGTGGAATGACATCGTGAAGGCGAACTGCAGGCGAGCCAGCAGCACGGCGTCAAGCTGTTCAAGCATCGTCCTCGCACCTTTTCCGGTCGGGAAAAGAGTGCGGTTGCGGGGCCCCGTTGTCCAGCCCGGAGGCCCGCGTCATATCGCCGCCCGCGGGGGTAGAAGGGGGGGGCGAGCGCGCCTGGACGCCGGGCGCGCTCGCGTGGCCTGCGCCGGGCGGCAATGCCCGGGCGACCGGCTGCGCGGCTCAGGTGCCGCTGCCGCCCGTCGCGGCATAGACCTCGCCGGTGATGTAGCTCGCCTCGTCGCTCGCCAGCAGGACATAGACGGGCGCGATCTCGACCGGCTGGCCCGCGCGGCCCATCGGGCTGTCGGACCCGAACTCGGGCAGTTTCTTCTTGGGCTGCCCGCCTGACACCTGCAGCGCAGTCCAGAACGGCCCGGGCGCCACGGCGTTCACGCGGATGCCCTTGGGGGCCAGCTGCTTGGCCAGCGCCTGCGCGAAGGCACGGTCGGCCGCCTTGGTCATCGCATAGTCGAGCAGGTGCGCCGAGGGCGAGAACGCCTGCACCGACGAGGTGACGATGATCGACGCGCCCTTCTTCATCGACGGCAACGCCTGTTGCGTCATCCAGAACGGGGCGTAGATGTTGGTCTTCATCGTGGCGTCGAACGCGTCCGACGTGATGTCGGCGATGGAGTCCTGGGTTTGCTGGCGGCCGGCGTTCAGGACCAGCACCTCGATCCCGCCAAGCTGGGCCACGGCGTCGTCGACGACCTTGCGCGCCGCCGCCTCGTCGCGAAGGTCGGCGGGCAGGGACACGGCGCGCCGGCCCTCGGCCTCGATCAGCTCGATCACGGCGCGGGCGTCGGGTTCCTCGTCGGGGTGAAAGCAGATCGCCACGTCGGCGCCTTCACGGGCAAAGGCGATGGCCGCCGCGCGGCCGATGCCACTGTCGCCGCCGGTGACCAGCGCGCGCTTGCCCGCGAGCCGGTCGTGGCCCTTGTAGCTCGTCTCGCCATGGTCGGGCTGCGGGTCCATCTTGCCCGCCAGCCCCGGCCAGGGCTGCTCGTCGTCGGAATAGGGGTTCAGCGGCAGCCGCGGGTCCTTGATCGCGCCGGAACGGTAGGGCGGGGCGACGGGATCGGTCTTATCGTCTGCGGGCATGGACAGGGCCTTTCGGTCAGCGTTTCGCTGTCGAACGCCGTGCGGCCGCGCCCGTTCCGGGGAACGGACCAACAAGATGACGTGTACCGCGGAACGATCGGGTCAGCCGGGTGACCGCCCCATCAGCGCCGCCGCCGCGTCCGCCGCTTCAGCGGCGACTGCCACACGGCCCCGCCGTCGGCCGCAGCGTCCGCCCCGGCGGCGGCCCCGGCCTCGCCCCGCTCGCGCGCCTCGCGGCGCAGCTTGACCAGGTACAGCGCATCGACATAGCGCACGATCACCCCTAGCGACGCCGCCACCGGCACGGCGAGCAGCAGCCCCGCGAACCCGAACAGCGCCCCGCCGCTGGCCAGCGCCAGCAGCATCCACACCGGATGCAGCTTGACGGAATCGCCCACGATCCGGGGGGTGACGATGTTGCCCTCGATGATCTGGCCGGCGACGAAGATGACGCCCACCAGCGCGACCCGGCCCCAGTCGCCCCAGAACTGCACCAGCGCCACCCCGGTCGCCAGGATGAAGCCCGAGAACGAGCCCAGGTAGGGGATGAAGTTCAGGATCCCCGCCGCCAGCCCGATCAGCAGCCCGTAGTTGAGGCCGATGGCCATCAGGATCGTGGAATAGAACGTGGCGAGCAACGCGCCGACGATCACCTGCCCGCGCACGAACCCGGTCAGCACGTCGTCGATGTCGCCCGCGACCCGCCGGACCATCGGCGCGTGGCGGTGCGGCAGCCGCCGGTCCACGCCCCGCACCAGCCGGTCCCAGTCGTAAAGCAGGTAGATCGTGACGGTGATCGTCGCCACGAACAGGAACCCCGCCGTCACCGCGCTGATGACGGTGCTGAGCGTGCCTCCCAGCATCGCGAGCGCGCTTTGGCGGATGCGCTCGGTCACCTCGGACAGGATCTGGCGCAGGAAGCCGCCGTCTTCCATCATCTCGGGAAAGCGCGCCATCAGCAGGTCGAAGCCGTTGCGGACCGCGTTCGGCAGCGCCTCGACCGCCTGCCGGATCTGGCCCAGGAGCGTCGGCAGAAGCAGCAGCACCGCCGCCGCGATCAGCGACATCATCGCAAGCACGATGATCCCGACCGCGCCCGCGCGCGACAGCCGCATCCGTTCCAGCCGGTCGGCCAGCGGGTCGAGGAAATAGGCCAGCGCCGCGCCCAGCACGAACGGCAGCAGCACCGGGCCAAGATGGCGCGCATACAGGACCGCGACGACGGCAAGCGCCGCCGCCACCAGGATCCGACGGTTCAGGACGACCAGCATGGCAAGGATTCCGGCGTTGACCGCCGGCATGTTGCCCCGGCCCCCGCGGCGGCGCAAGCTTGGCGCGGGCGGGGCGGCCGAAAGGACCATGCGGATGACCGAGACGACGACGAGCCAGCACGACCGGCAGGATGGCCGGCAGGATGACCGCCAGCACGACCGGCAGTACGACCGGATGATCGCGGGCCTCGACTACGACGCGAGCGACCCGGAACTGGTCGCGATGCGCGCCCGCGCCCAGCGGCTGGCACAGCAACTCGCCGGGTCGGTGGACGGGCCGGTGGACGACGCGCGGCGGGCGGTGCTGACCGAACTGCTGGGCACTTGGAACGGCGCGGTGATCCGGCCGCCGTTCTTCGTCGATTTCGGCCGCCACATCCATTTCGAGCCGGGGTGCTTCCTGAACTACAACTGCGTGTTTCTGGACGTGGCCGAGATCCGGGTCGGCGCGCGCACGCAGATCGGACCGGCGGTGCAGGTGCTGACCGCCGACCACCCGCGCGACCCGGCCCGCCGCGCGGCGGGCGTCGAATCCGGGCGCCCGATCAGGATCGGCGCGGATGTCTGGATCGGCGCGGCGGCGATCGTCCTGCCCGGCGTCACGGTGGGGGACGGCGCGATCATTGGCGCGGGCGCTGTCGTGACCCGCGACGTGGCCCCCGGCGCGACGGTCGCGGGCAACCCCGCGCGCCCGGTGCAACGGCGCGCCTGACCCGGCGTCTTTATCCCCCGCGGCCTCAGCCCGCGCGCAGATGCGCGAGCGTCAGGTCAAGAACGCGCGCCGGCTCCTCGTGCTGCACCCAGTGGGTCGCGCCCTCGATCACCTCAAGCCGGCCCGCGTCGCACTGCCCGAGACTCGCGCGGGCGACGTGGACCGCCAGCGCGCTGTCGCGGCTGCCCCACAGGATCAGCGTCGGCACCGCGATCCGGTCCGGGCGGCCCGGGTGCCGTTCCCGCAGCGCGCGGTAATAGTTCAGCATCGCCGTGAACCGGCCCGGCCGCTCCCACGCCTCGACATAGTGGTCCATGTCGGCGCGGCTGAAGACGCCGGGACGCGCGGTGCCCGTCATCATCCGGCGCAGCCCGGCGAAGTCAAAGGCCGACAGCGCCGCCTCGGGCAGCCACGGCAGCTGGAAGAACATCGCGTAGGTGCTGCGAAGCGCCTGCCCCGGATGGCGCAGGATCTGCCCGGCGAAGATGTCGGGATGGGGCGCGTCCATCACCACCAGCCGACGCACGCGGTGGGGATCGCGGGCCGCGACTCGCCACGCGACGACCCCGCCCCAGTCGTGGGCCACGAGGTCGAAGCGGTCGAGCCCCATTGCCGAGCCGAGCGCCGTCACGTCGCAGGCCAGCGTGTCGAGGTGATAGTCGCGCAGCGCGCCCGGCGCCTCGCTGAGGTTGTAGCCGCGCATGTCCGGCACGATGACGCGAAAGCCCGCATCCGCCAGCGGCTGGATCTGCCTGCGCCACGCCCACCAGAACTCGGGGAACCCGTGCAGCAGGATCACCGGGCGACCGGTGGTCGGACCCGCCTCGACCACGTGCAGGTTGACGCCGTTCACCGTCTGGAAACGACTGCTCCACCCCGGTTGCAGAAGGTCGGACTGTGTCATCACGGGCAACCGCCGCCGCCGGGTGCGGGTTCCGCCGCGCGGGGGCCGGTCGGCTGGGTTCGGCCGCCAGATTCCTGTTGCGTGAACGACGGCGCAGGCGGATCGTGGCGTCAATTGCGCCCGATACGACTGCCATCCACGACTGCTATCCACGACGCTGCGCCCCCTATCGTCCGCGAGGGTTCCATGCGGTCCGTTCTGCCGATCGCGTTCCTGTCCGCGCTTGCGACCGCGTTCCTCGGCCTCGCCGCGCCAGTCGCGGCTGGCCCGGTCGAGGCCAGCCCGGTCGAAGATTGCGACCGCCTTGCCGCCGACCCGACCGTCTCCCTTGCCGCGATCCAGCCGCAGGCGCGGGACGCCTGTGCCGCCGCACTCGACCTTGACGACAGCGTGGCCCGGCTGCTGCACCAGTATGCCCGCACGCTGGAACGGGCGGGTGAGATGGCGGCGGCCGAGCGGTATTACGGCTGGGCCGCCGATGACGGCTATCCCCCGGCACGGCTGGCGCTGGAGCGGCTGGGGCGGCCCGCGGGTGCCGGGGTCGCGGGCGGCGATGCGGGCACGGGTGCGGGCGCCCCCGGCGACCCGCTGCAAGCCTATGCGGCGGATGCGGCAGGCGGCGCGACCGGCCTGGATGCCGCGCGCGCCATCGCGGCGGCGGTGGCCCGCGACATCGCCCCCCTGCCCCACGGCGCGGCGCTGCGCGATCCGCAGGCGACGCTCGCCGCCCGGCGCGGCAGCGCGCCCGACATGGCGCGGCTTCTGGCGGCGCTGATCGTGGCGGGCGACCCCGTGGCGCAGACCCGCTTCGGCATCTGCGCGCCCGATGCGGCCACGGCGCGGGCGGCGGGCGCGGCGATGGACCGGCCCGATCCCCGGCCCGCGCAGACGATGTCGCAGGCGATCGCCGCCGCCTCGGCCCTGCCCGACCTGCCCGACGACGGGCGCGCGGTTCTGGATCGCCTGGCCACGGTCTGGTCCGCAGCCGTGACCGAGGGACGGGCCGAGGCAGATGCGCTGGCCGCCGACATCCGCGCCGCCTCGCCTGATTTCGGCACCGCGCCCCTGGCCCTATCAGCCACCCCCTTCGTCACCGTCGAGGTGCGGGACGGCGAGGCGTGGACCCCGCTCGATCCCTTGCGCGGCGGCGGGTTCGATATCGCCGCCTGCACCGCCTACGAGACCGGCCACGACCTGCCCGCTACGCTGACGCCGATGCTGCACCTGACCCTGCTCGCGACCGAAGGCGACGGCGCGGGCGGCACCCTGCCGCCGCGCCGGCTTCTGGCGGCCGACGTGCCGCTGGTGTCCGACGCGGTGCTGGCCTTTGCCGAAGGCTGGGGGATGACGCCCCCCGATGCGGGGGCCGCGCCGGGCGCACAGGATTATACGCCGGTCCTGATCGCGGGGGCGGAAACCGCGTGGGGCGACAGCCTGCGCCTGCCCCGCCCGCCCTCGGCCGGGCCCGAGATCGCCGACACGATCACCGGATCGCTGGGCGAGGCGGCGGCCGCGCTGAGCGCCGATCCGTCGCTGGAACCCGCGGCCGGCACGGGTTCCGCGCCCGCGATCCCCGACACCCTGCGCCGTCTCGACCTGACCGTGCGGCTGGACGGCCCGGCCGGACCCGGCCCCAGCCAAAGCTTCGCGCTGATCGACCGCGACCCGGCCGCCGGACCGCTTGCCGACGCGAACGGCATCCACACCGATTTCCTGCAGATCGTGACCTTCGTGCCGCTGGACGGCACCATGGCCGACCCGGCTTCCTCCAACCCGGCTTCCTTCGACGCGGCCCCTGCCGAGTTCGTCCTGTCCTCGGGCGGGATCGAGGCGGCGTTACGCCAGTCGGGCGGCGCGATGGCGGGCTTCGACGGGCTGCGCCGGGCGCTCTTCGCCGAACTGTCGGGGACGGCCGTGCCGAAGCCCCGGACGCTGGGCCTTCTGTCCACCTTCTGGACCGCGACAATGCCGGTCGGGCAAGGCGGCGCGGACGCAGCGGACGCGACCCCCGGCCTCGCGCTGCGGACCCAGATGCTGCGCGGCGTCGAACCTGCGACCGGCACCGAGGACCCGGCATCCGCTGCGGCGGCATGGGCGGTCGCCTCGGTCCTGGCCGAACGGCTGTCGTTGCAGCTGGGCGCCGACGATTTCGCCGCTGCCGCCCCCCGCCCCGACGCCGTCGCCGTGTGGTCCGCCGCCCGCGCCCGCGGCCCCGCCCGCGTCATCGACGACGCCGCCACCACCGGCCCCCTGTCGCCCGATGCCCACGCGCGCGCCACCGCCGAACTGTCGCGGGGCCGCATCCTGCTGGCCCCCGACGCCCCGACCGAACGCGACCTCGCCTGGTGGAGCGTCGATCCCCGCCACGCGGTCGTCGAGGACCTGTTCGCCGACGGCGGCCGCCAGGCGATGGCCGAGGAAGCCAAGCTGGACCAGGAGGCGTGCCGCAACGCCGGTTACTTCGCCAGCATCCACGGCAAGGTCGCCCGCCTGCTTGCGCCGGTGGCGCTTGCGCTGGCCCTGTCGGGATCGGGCGGCGAGGTCGCCACCGCGATCGTCAAGTACACCCGCGCCGTGATCGAAGCCGAGGACGCGGCCGAGAAGAAGCGGCGCGAGCTGGAGCTTGCGACCAAGGCCTGCTCGCTGGACAAGACCTGAAACGTGATGCGAGGGCTCATCCCCATCGCGGTCGGACTTGCGTTGTCTTTCGCGGCGGAACCGGCGGCGGCGGCTTGCATCGCCGAGGCCGAGCCGAACCAGACGCCGGAACTGGCCACCCGCGCAGGCACAGGCGACATCTGCGCGCGCGGCAACGCCACCGCCGACGACCAGGACATGATCGGCTGGGACGTGGACCGGGCAGGCCTGTGGACCATCCGGCTCGAGACGTTGCCGGGCGCGGTGGGGAACGTGCAGCTGGTCCGCACCCTGCCCGACGCCAGCGCCGAGATCGCGTGGAAGGGCGATGCCGACCCCGCGACCGGGCTTGCCGTCAGCCCGCACTTGCTGCTGGGGCCGGGGCGCTGGTTTCTCGGCGTGGCGGCGGCGGGCGAGCCGATGCGCTGGCGCGCCTATGCCGAAGGCGGCGCGCCGCTGCCGCCCGCGCCGGACCCTGCGGCCGCCACCTCCAGCGCAACCGCTACCGCCACCGACGCCTTTCGCACCCGGCTGGACGGCACCGGCGACACGGTCGGGTTCGCGTGGACCCTGACACCTGACGCCGCGGCTGCGCTTTGGGACCTGGGGTTGCAGGCGGCGATCGGCGAGAACGTCTCGGCCGAGGTCTACGGCCCGGACGGGACCTATCTGCTGACCCTCGCCGGGGCGCCCGCCGACGGGGTCGCCACCAGCGCCGACCTGCGGCTTGCGCCCGGCGACTACCGCGTGAACCTGCGCGGGCTGTCGGCCGGCGCGCCGGTGATCCTGTCGGCCCAAGCGGCGGACGGCGGCGGCGACGAGGTCGTGGCCGAGCCCGACTTCGACCTTGCCCGGGCGCACGACCTGACGACCGGGCAAAGCCTTGGCGGGCGGCTGGTCGCGCCGGGCAGCGACTGGGACATCGACAGCTTCGCCTTTGACGTGGCGCCTGGCGACGGGCAGGTCGTCATCGCGGTGGACAGCCGCTCGCCCCGCCCGATCGACCTGACGATCACCGACGCGGACGGCGTGGCGCTGGCAGACACGGTGACGGGCACCGGCTCGCTGCGGCTAGGCCCCTATGCGCTGCCGCCGGGCCGCTACGGGGTCGCGCTGCGCGGCAACCTGGGGCCGGCCGACCGCTACACCGTGACGCTGGACCCCGCCCCGCCGTTGCCGGCGGGGACCGAGGCCGAGCCCAACGACCGCGACGGTCACCCCAGCCCGGTCGCACCCGGACAACCGCTGCGCGGCACGCTGTCGCCGGGGGACCGCGATTACGTCGCGCTGGACCTGCCCGCCGACGCCACCGGCGCGATCGGCTGGTGGACGATCCGCGCGACCGGGCCGGGGCAGATCGACATGGACCTGCTGGACGCCACCGGCGCCAGCGTCGCCGCGGCGACGGGCGCGCCGGGTGCGCCGGGCGCGGAACTGCCGCGGCTGGCCCTCGCGCCGGGGCGGCACCTGCTGGAACTGCAGGGCGCGGGGCCGTGGACGGTCGACATC
Source organism: Paracoccus marinus (assembly GCF_007018965.1). Lineage (GTDB taxonomy): Bacteria > Pseudomonadota > Alphaproteobacteria > Rhodobacterales > Rhodobacteraceae > Paracoccus > Paracoccus marinus. The sequence continues at coordinate 76,372 of NZ_VJYZ01000023.1, read as the reverse complement.
GTCCCCGCCACCCCGCCCGGCCCCGACGAGGAGCGAGAGCCGAACGACGCCGCGCTCGACGCGACGGAGCTTGCCGCCATGACCCAAGCCGACGGCACGCTGGCCATGCGGTTCCGGCTGGATCACGGCGGCGATCTCGACCGCTTCGGGCTGGACCTGGCGGCGCCCCACCGCGTCGCGCTGACCGTCGATGCGCCCGCCGCCACAGCGCCCGTGGGCGAGATCGCGCAGGCGACCGGGGCGGGCGGCGCGACGCTGGACTTCGCGCCCGACCCCGTCGATCCGGCGCGGGTGGTGGCCCGGTGGGACGGCGTGGTGGCGGCCGGGCGGCTGGACCTGACCTTGCAGGGGTTCGGCCTGTCGGCGGACGAGGGCCGCGTGACGCTGGCCCTGTCGCCCCCGTTCGACGGCGGCGCGGTGCGGATCGACGGCGACCCGGCGCTGGCCGTGGTCGCCGCGAACGACCCGCGCGTGCAGGGCCTGCGCGTCACGGCGGCGCTGCCCGACCAGCGGGACGGAACGCTTGAGCCGTGGGTGTCCGACGCGGATTGGCGGATCGCGCCCGCGCCCGGCTCGCCCGGCTCGTTCAGGCTTGAGGCGCCGCCCTACCTCGCGCCGGGGGCCGCGATCACCTGGGCGGTCGCACGGACCCGCGCCGGGGGCGCGGCCGTCGCTGTGGCGCAAGGCCGGGTCGAGGCGCGGGACGGGGCAGCCGCCGTCGATCCCGCGCCCGCAGCCGCCCTGCCAGCGCCGCTGCTGGGCGCGATCGACGCGGCGCGGACGGCGTTCGGGGCCGTCGTCCCCGACCCGGCGGCGGCGCTGTTTGACGGGCAGATCGACGGGACGGCGGTGGACCTGACGCTGGCCGAGCCGGTGGCCATCGACCTTGCGGGCGACGCGCCGCTGCCCGTCCTGGGGCTGGTCGCCACGCAGTCCGCGCTGGCCCCGCCCGGCAGCCGCCTGCGCCGCCTTCGGATCGAGGTTGCAGACACCGGCGGCTTCGTCCCGGTCTGGACCGGCGAGCTGGCCCGGCATACGAACCCCCAGCCGGTCGTGTTCGACGCCTCCGTGCCCGGCCCCGTGCCCGCCCGCGCCGTCCGGCTGGTGCCGCTGGACCGCTGGGACGGCGGCGCGGAACCCGCGACCCTGTCCGGGCTGTCGGTCCTGACCCCGCCCGCCGCCCTGCCCGAGGCGCGCGATCTCGCCCTGCCCGACCTCGGCGGGCATGTCGTCCGCGCGTCCGAAACCGACTATGCGCTCGTCGGCGAAGGCACCGCCTGGCCGGGCACCACGGTCGTGTTCCAGACCGCGTCCGGCGCGCCCGAATGGGTCATGCAGTTCCACGACAGCCGCGCCGCCCCCCTGTCGCGGATCGTGGTGACCGCCGATCCCGCCGCCCCGCCCGCGCAGCGGATCGCCCGGCTGGCGGTCGAGGCGAGCCTGGCCGGGCCGCTGGGCCCGTGGCGGCCGCTGGGCGAAATGGCCTTCGACCCGGCGAACGGCGCGGGCGCGCTGGCGGTGGACCCGCCGGTCTGGGCCCGAGCGCTCAGGTTCGCCGCCGACCGGGGCGACGGCAGGGTCGCGATGCCCGGATCGGTCTCGGTGATCGAGGATCGCGGCGCGGCGAACGGCGGCACGATCCTTGGCGAATGGGGCGCGCTGTCGCCGCGGGCCGTCCGCGAGCAGATGCACCCCGACGAGGACCCCCGGGGGCATGCGGGCGGCGACAACGCCGTCGCGGCCGAGGCCATCGCGGCGGGCGCGGTGGCGACCGGCTGGGTCTCGCAGGCGCGGCCGTCGGCGTGGTTCCTGATCGACCCGCCGCCCGATGCCCGGCGGCTGGTGCTGGCCGCGACCGGCGACGGCGCCCGCGTCGCGCTGACGGACCGCACCGGCGCATCGGTGCCGCTGACGCCCGATGCAGGCGGGCAGGCCGCCCCGATCGCGCCGGGGCAAGGGCCGTTCCGGCTGGAAATCTCGCGCCCCGCCGATGCCATCGTGGTCGCGTGGGACACGAGCCTCAGCGTCTCGACCTATACGCCCGCGATCCTGTCGGCGGTCCGCGACATGGCCGGGAACCTGTCGCCCGGCGTGCAGGCGATGAACTTCGTCCCCTTCCGCGCCTCGAACGCGGGCGACGACGGCCGGCCCCTGATGGACCGCTTCGCCACCACCCCCGCCGAGGCGTGGGGCGCGCTGCAAGCCTATCCCAACCGCGATTCCGACAGCGATGCCGAGGCGGCGCTGATCGTCGCCTCGCGCGCGCTTGCGGCCGAGGACGGGCGGCACGCGATCGTGCTGATCACCGACGCCTCGTCGCCGTCGGCCCGGTCGGCCGCGCTGTGGGCGGCGCTGGATGCCGCGCGGCCGCGCGTCTTTGCGCTGCGGATCCCGACCGGCACCCGCGACCGCGCGGCGCTGGCGCAGGCGCAGCAGATGCAGGACTGGGCGGCGCTGAACGGCGGCTTCCACCGCATCCTCGCCAGCACCGACGACGCCGCCACGGCGTTCCGCGACCTGACCGCGATCCTGCGCCGGCCGGTGCCGTTCCGGGTGTCGTGGCGGTCGGAAACGACGCTTCCCGGTCCGGGGCTGCTGCAGGTGGTGGCGCCGCAGGGGACGGCCGGCGCGACCGGCCTGTCCGGCGACCGCGCGACGCTGGTGATCCTGGACGCGTCGGGCAGCATGCTGCAACGCATCGACGGCACGCCCCGGATCGAGATCGCAAAGTCGATCCTGCGCGACCTCGTCGCCGACAGGCTGCCCGCGGGCGCGCCCTTTGCGCTGCGGGTGTTCGGGACCGGCGGGCGGGGATCCTGCGCCAGCACGGCGGCGCTGCCGCTGGGGCCGCTGGACGCGGACGGCGCGCGCGCCGCGATCGACACGGTCCGGGCCGAGGACGGGGCAAAGACCGCCATCGCCGCCAGCCTGCGCGAGGTCGCGGGCGATCTGGCGGGCGCAGCGGCGGGAACGAGCGCGGGCGCGGGGCAGCTCGTGATCCTGATTACCGACGGCGAAGAAACCTGCGGCGGCGACCCCGAGGCCGAGATCGCGGCGCTTCGCGCGGCGGGCGTGGACGTGCGGCTGAACATCGTGGGCTTCGACCTGGACGGATCGAAGCTTGCGGGGGATTTCGCCCGCTGGGCGGCGGCGGGCGGCGGCGCGTTCTTCGACGCGGGCGACGCCGCGTCGCTTGACGCGGCGGTGGCGGCGGCGCTCGCGCCCGGCTTTCGCGTGATCGGCGCGGACGGGGCCGACGTCGCGCGCGGCACGGTGGGCGCGCCCGCGATCCCGGTCCCGGCGGGGCTTTACGACATCCGGATCGACGGCGGCGGTGCGGTGGACGGTCCCCTGCTGCGGATCGAAGTCCACCCCGGCGAAACCGCCGTCATGACCCTGCCGAAAGCCGGTCGGGACCCCTGAAAAGCAAAACCCCCCGGAGGCCGAAGCTTCCGAGGGGGTTTCATCGTCGCAATGGTGCCCAGAAGAGGACTCGAACCTCCACGCCTTGCGGCACACGGACCTGAACCGTGCGCGTCTACCAATTCCGCCACCTGGGCCGGTTGCGTGAGCGGGGGATTTAGAGACCGGGGCGGGGGGTGTCAACGGGGGTCGGCGGCGATCGTCACAGAAAATACGTCACGGACAGATCGCGCCGTGCGGCGGGCCCGTCTGCCTGCCCGCGCGACCCCGGGCCGCGCCCGCCCCGCCGCGAGCGGGCGCCCGCGCTTGCTGACGGCGCGGGGCTTCGCTATCAGCAAGGCCAGCACGCATCGGGGCAACGCAAGGGGCTTACCCATGTCGAAACTGGTCACCATCTTCGGCGGATCGGGGTTCCTTGGTCGGCAGATCGCCCGGATCATGGCGGCCGAAGGCTGGCGCGTCCGCGTCGCCGTGCGCCGCCCGAACGAGGCGGGGTTCGTCCGCGCCATGGGCGCCGTGGGCCAGGTCGAGCCGGTCACCTGCAACGTCCGCAACGACCTGTCGGTGACCGCCGCCATGACCGACGCCGACGCGGTCATCAACTGCGTGGGCATCCTTGTCCGCGAGGGCAAGAACAGCTTCGACATGATCCACGACGAGGCGGCGATGCGGGTGGCCCGCATCTCGGCCGAACTGGGGATCCCGAAGCTGGTCCACATCTCGGCCGCGGGCGCCGACGAGGACAGCCCCAGCAACTACGCCGCGACCAAGGGCCGGGGCGAGATCTCGGTCCTGATGCACCGGCCCGACGCGGCGGTGCTGCGCCCGTCGGTGATGTTCGGGCAGGGCGACGGGCTTTACAACAAGATCGCGGGCATGACCCGGCTGAAACTGTTCCTGTTCGTGCCCGGCGCGTCCAGCCGGGTGCAGCCGGTGTTTGTGAACGACGTGGCGCGGGTGGCGGCGATGTGCGCCGCAGGCCAGGCGCCGGGCGGGATCTACGAGCTGGGCGGGCCCGACGTGATGACGATGCGCGAGGTGGCGCGGCAGGTGCTGGACGTGACCGGCCGGCGCCGCGCGATCATCGGCCTGCCGGGCGTGGTCGCCGCGACCTTCGGATCGGCGCTGGACGCCGCGCAGTGGATGACCGGCGGGCTGGTCACGAACCGGGTCATCACCCGCGACCAGGCGGTGACGCTGCGCCGCGACAACCTGGCCACCCCCCGCGCGGGCGAGATCCTGGGCTTCGACGACGTGGGCATCGTGCCAACGGCCGCGGCGGCGGTGATCCCCAGCTATCTGTGGCGGTTCCGGCCGTCGGGGCAGTACGACGCCATCAAGCAGTCCGCGAAGTCGCTGCGCGACAACTGACATGGAACACTCGACGATCGTCGCCGCGCTTCTCGGCGTGCTCGAGGGGCTGACCGAGTTCATCCCCGTATCCTCGACCGGGCACGTCCTGCTGGCGGGCCACTTTCTGGGGTTCGATTCGCCCGGCCGCGCGTTCGAGGTGCTGATCCAGCTTGGCGCGATCCTCGCGATCCTGGGCGTCTATGCCGGGCGGCTGTGGCGCATCTTCTCGACCGCGCCGCGCGATCCGCGCGCGCGCCGGTTCATCCTGTCGGTGCTGGTCGCGTTCCTGCCCGCGGTGGTGGTGGGCGTGATCGCCCACGACTTCATCAAGACCGTCCTGTTCGAAACCCCGGCGCTGATCGCGGTGATGCTGATCCTGGGCGGGATCGTCCTTCTGTTCGTTGACCGGATGGCCACCACCCCCCGCTTCGCCGAGGCCGAGGACATCCCCCTGCCCCGCGCGCTGGGGATCGGCGCGATCCAGTGCCTTGCGATGGTCCCCGGCGTGTCGCGGTCGGGGGCGACCATCGTCGGCGCGCTGCTGATGGGCGCGAGCAAGCGGGCCGCGGCCGAGTTCAGCTTTTTCCTGTCGATGCCGACGATGGCGGGCGCGTTCGCCTATGACCTTTACAAGAACCGCGACATCCTTGACGCGGCGGCGCTGGGGAACGTGGCGGTGGGCTTTGTCTGCGCCTTTGTCAGCGCCGTGTTCGTGGTGCGCTGGCTGCTGGGCTACGTGTCGGCGCGCGGCTACGGCCTGTTCGCCTGGTGGCGGATCATCGTGGGCGGGGTCGTCCTGGTCGCGCTGGCGGCGGGCGGCTGAGGCGCCCGGGCAGATTTTCCAACTGTTAACCGCTAATTGATAAATGATCTTCGCAAGCCGCGCGGGCCGTGCTAACGGCAACGGCTGAAGCCCGCCGCGCGTGAGCGCCGCGCCGCGGGCATGTCGTTGCGCGCTTTGGAACGGGTAGTCCGCCGTGGGCGACGAAGTGGTCAGGCTGGCCGCACATCAGGCCGCAGATACGAACCGGGCCGTGGATTCGGTCCATTGGGATGCGATCGTGATCGGGACGGGCCTGGGCGGCGCCCATGCCGGGGCGCGGCTCGTCGATGCGGGCATGAAGGTCCTGTTCGTCGATCGCGGGGTCGCACCCGTGTCCGGCCAGCCCGCGCCCATGGAACAGCTGGAAGCCGAGGTCACGCTGAACGGCAGGTCCGCGCGCCGGGTGCCGACAACCGTCGCGGCGGTGGGCGGCACCTCGGTCATCTACGCGGCCTCGCTGGAACAGCCCGAACGCCACGACCTGGACGACCTGCCCGGCATGCCCCACCCCACGCAGGGCTGGGTCGTGGGCTATGACGCGTTCGCCCCCTATTTCGACCTTGCCCGCAAGACCGCGCATGTCTGCGGCACCCGCGACCCGCTGTCGGGGCCAGGCGCCGGCGCCATGCTGCCGCCGCCGCCCCTGTGCCCCGGCGATGCGCTGATCGAGGCCGGGCTGACCCGGCGGGGCTTTCACCCCTATCGCGCCCATCTGGGGATCAACTTCGACCGCGACTGCACCGAATGCATCGGCCGCGAATGCTTCCGCGAATGCAAGGCCGACGCGCGGCAGCCGCTGAACAGGGCGCTCGCATCGGGCCGGGCCGCGCTGCTGTCGGGCTGGACCGCCCACCGGATCGAGGTTGACGGCCCGCTCGCCGCCCGCGTCATCGTCCGCCGCGACGGGCAGGAAATGACGCTGACCGGCGACCGCATGGTGCTGGCGGCGGGATCGCTGTCGTCGGCGCAGCTTCTGCTCGCCTCGCGGTCCGAGGACTGGGCGGACGGGCTTGGCAACCGCAACGGGCTGGTCGGGCGCGGGCTGATGTTCCACCTGTCCGAGCGGCTGGCGGTCTGGCCCGACGGGCGCGCCGAGCTGGGCTTTCCGGCCAAGTCGCTGGCCTTGCGCGATCTTTACATGCAGGACGGGCAGCGGCTGGGGCTGGTCCAGTCGATGGGGCTGCAGGCCGATTACGGCAACGTGCTGATGCACCTGCGGTCCAAGTTCGACGGCGGCTGGATGCGGCGCGCGCGGCCGGTGCGCCCGTTCCTGCGCCTGCCAGCCAAGGCCGCTGCGATGGTCCTGGGCAGCGCGCGGGTGTTCGTGGGCATCCTTGAAGACCTGCCCTACGACAGCAACCGGGTCCTGCCCGGCGACGACGCGGCCGCCACCCCTCGCATCGACTATGCCATCGCGCCCGAGCTTGCGGCGCGCCGCCGGCAGTTCCGCGACGCGATCCGGCGGATGCTCAAGGGGCAGCGGTTCTTCTTTCTCAACGACGATGTCGAGCTGAACTTCGGCCACGCCTGCGGCACCGCCCGCTTCGGCGCCGACGCGCGGACCAGCGTGCTGGACGCGGACTGCCGGGTCCACGGGCTGCGAAACCTGTATCTCGCCGACGCGTCGTTCATGCCGACCTCGACCGGGGTGAACCCCGGCCTCGTCATCCTGGCCAACAGCCTGCGCGTGGCCGACCGGATCGTGGACGACCGCGCACGGGCCGCCGCATGACCGCTGAGCCCCGCCCCCGGATGCTGCTTGTGGCCGAGGCCGCGAACCCGGAATGGGCGTCGGTGCCGCTGGTGGGGTGGTCGCTCGCCTCGGCCATCGCGGCGCGGACCGACGCCCATATCGTGACGCAGGTCCGCAACCGCGACGCGTTCCTGCGCGCGGGCAAGGTCGAGGGGCGCGACTTTACCGCGATCGACACCGAGCGGCTGGAAAAACCTCTTTGGGCCGTCGCGCAGCGGATGAGCCTGGGGTCCAAGGGCGGCTGGACCACGCTCGCCGCGATGACCGCGCTGACCTATCCGTATTTCGAGCGGCTGGTCTGGAAGGCGTTCGGCAGCCGCATCCGGTCGGGCGAATTCGACGCCGTCCACCGCATCACGCCGGTATCGCCGACGGCGGTCGGATCGCTCGCGGCCCGCGTCCACCGCGCGGGCGTGCCGTTCATCCTGGGGCCGATCAACGGCGGCGTCCCTTGGCCCGAAGGGTTCGAGGCAACGCGGCGGCGCGAGCGCGAGTGGCTGTCGTCCCTGCGCGGCATCCACCGCTTCCGCCCCGGACGGCGCGGGATGCTGGCCGCGTCCGACGTGATCCTGTGCGGATCGAACTTCGCCCTGAAAGAGATCCCGGCCGACCTGCGCCACAAGGCCCGCCATTTTCCCGAAAACGGGATCGACCCGGCGCGCTTTCAGGCGATCGCGCAGCAGCCGGGGACGCTTCCCGTCCGCGCCTGCTTCATCGGCCGGCTGGTGCCGCTGAAGGGCGTGGCGATGGCGATCGAGGCGGCGGCGCCGCTTCTGGCCGACGGGCGCATGACCTTCGACATCATCGGCGACGGCAGCGAGCGCGCGGCGCTGGAAGCGCAGGTCGCGGCCGCCGGCCTTGGGGCGGCGGTCACGTTTCACGGCTGGCTCGAACACCGGCAGGTGCAGGACGTGGCGGCCGGGTGCCACCTGCTTCTGTTCCCCTCGATCCGCGAATTCGGCGGCGGCGCGGTGCTGGAGGCGATGGCGCTGGGGCTGGTCCCGGTCGTCGTCGATTACGCCGGACCGGGCGAGCTTGTGGACGACGAGGTGGGCTTCAAGGTGCCGATCGGCCAGCGTGATGCGATCGTCACGGCGCTTGCCGCGCTTCTGGAACGGATCGCCGCCGACCCCTCGGTCCTGCCCGCGCGGGGGGCCGCGGCGCGCGCCCGGGTGCAGCGCGATTTCCTGTGGGACGCAAAGGCCGCACAGCTGGTCAATCTTGCATCAAAGGTTGCCTCGGACCGGACTCGCACCTTAGTTTGAGCGACGTAACGCCCGGCTTTACCGCCGGTGGTTGATTCAAACGGGTCGTTTAGCTGCGTCTGGAAGCGAATTGATTGAAGCCTGTTCCGGTTACGCCGCAACCCGCACAGGGATGCACGCGATCATCGCGGCGATCGTCGCCTGTTCGCGGTGGCTGGGCGAGGCCGAGGTTTCGATCGAGCTGCGCGCGGGCGACGCCGTCCACGCGCTGACGGCGCGGATCGCGACCAACATGACCGCCTGCGGGGTCGCGGCGCAGCTGGCCGACATGCCGGTGCCCGCATCGGGCCCGGTCGAGATCCGGGCGACCGAGGCGGCGGACCTGCCCCCGCTTTCGCTGCGCCTGGGTGGTGACGCGGCCCGGTTCGACGGGGGCGCGGGCCATCCGCTGACTGCCCTCGCCTCGGCCATCCTGCGCGACCTGGACGCGCGCCCCGACGCCGGTCTGGCAACCCTTGCCCCGGCCGCGTTCGCCCCGATCGACGGCACGATGCCCCCCGACCTGCCCGGGCGCGGCGCGCCCCTGACCGGCGGCTGCGTGGACATGACCAGCGGTGAAAGCCTGTCCGGCCCGGCGTTCGAGGGACGCGTCGCGGGCATCATGCGCACGCTGCTGGCGCACGGGATCGGCCCCGGCGCGGTCGTGGGCGTGGCGCTGCCGCGCGGCAACGCCACCGTCGCGGCCTGGGTCGCGGTGCTGCGGACCGGGGCCGCGTTCCTGCAGCTTGAACCCGACCTCGCGCCCGAACGCCGCGCGCGCATGATCGACGAGGCCGCGCCCGCGCTCGTCCTGATCCCCTCGCCCGCCGACGCCGCCCTGTTCGACGACGCGGTCGCGACCGCCGTGGTCGAGAACGCGGCCGCGCCGAGGGTGGACCTGAACACGCTGGCCGCGCCCGGCGACGACGATCCGGCCTATCTCATCTTCACCTCGGGCAGCACCGGGACGCCCAAGGCGGTGGTGATCGGGCGCGGCGCGCTGGACCACCACACCCGCGCCGCCGCCGACGCCTTTGGGCTGACCGCGCGCGACCGGGTGCTGTCCTTCGCCGCGCTCGGCTTCGACGTCGCGGTCGAGGAAATCCTGCCCACGCTGCGCGCCGGGGCCACGGTCGTGCTGCGCAGCGACGAGATGCTGGACACGCTCGACCGCTTCGTGGACGAACTTCACGCGCAGCGGATCACGGTCCTGAACATCCCCACCGCGTTCTGGCGGCTGCTGACCGCGAACCTGCACGGCTCGCTTCGCAAGCTGCCGGCCGACCTGCGGCTGGTGATCGTGGGCGGCGAACGGGTGCCCGCGGCCAGCCTTGAGAAGTGGCGGCAGGTCGCGCCGAACGTCACCTTCATGAACGGCTACGGCCCGACCGAGACGACCGCGACCGCCACCATCCACGTCGACCGGGGCGATCCGCTCGACTGGGACAGCGTGCCGATCGGCGGCCCGCTTGGCGCGGCGCGGCTTGCGGTTCTGGCCCCCGACGGGTCGCCCGCGCCGCAAGGGCGGCCGGGGGAGCTGTGGATCGGCGGGCCGGGGGTGGGGCTTGGCTATCTCAAGCGGCCCGACCAGACGGCCGAGCGGTTCCGCGCGCTGCCGGGCGCGATCGACAGGCCCGACGGACAGCGCTGGTTCCGCACCGGGGACCGGGTGCAGCAGGCGGGCGGGGGCGAACTCGTCTATCTCGACCGCATCGACCGGCAGCTGAAGCTGAGCGGCTACCGGATCGAGCCCGCGGGGATCGAGGCGTCGCTGTCGCGCCTGCCCGGCGTGACCGAGGCGCATGTAGCCGCTCACGCCGACGTGCTGGTGGCCTGGGTCGCGGGCACCGCCGACGAACAGGCGGTTCGCGCGGTCCTGCGCGCCGAACTGCCGCCGGCGATGTCGCCTCGCGTCGTGCTGCTGCCCGACATGCCGCGCAACGAACGCGGCAAGCTCGACACCGCCGCGCTGCGCAAGCTGGCCGCCGCCGGAACGCGCGCGGCCGAGGTTGCCGCCCGCCCGACCGATCCGGCGGTAGAGACGGTGGCGCGGATCATGGGCGACCTGTTGCAGCAAAAGCCGCTCCATCCCGACCAGTCGTTCTTCGATCAGGGCGGCAACTCGCTGCTGGCGATCGAACTGTCCGAGCGGCTGGCGGGACTGTTCGGCCGCCGCCCCACCCTGCCCGCGATCTACAACCAGCCGACGCCGTCGGCGCTTGCGCGCATCCTGCAGGCGGGCGACGCGGCGTCGGACGAGCGGCTGGTGGCGATCCAGCCGCATGGCGACGGGATCCCGCTGCTGGCGCTGCACGTGCTGGGGACGAACGCCAACTATTACCGCCCGCTCGCCCAGGCGCTGGGGACCGGGCACCCGGTCTGGGGGCTGACCGTCGGGCTGTTGACCGCCGAGACGCCGACCGAGGTGACCGACCTCGCCGATCTGTACCTGCGCCAGATTCAGCAGTTCCGCCCGACCGGGCCGGTGGCGATCGCGGGCATTTCGCTTGGCGGGCACGTCGCCTACGAGGTCGCGGTGCGGCTGCGCCGCGCGGGCCGAGACGTGCGGATGCTGGCGCTTCTGGATACCGAGGGGCCGGGCCTGCAGCGCCGCGCGTCGCTGGACGAGCGGGTGCGGCGGCTGGTGAACCGGTTCCGCGACAATACGCGCGGGGCGCTGCGCCACTATGCCGTGGCGGCCCGGGACGAGGCGCAGCTGGGCGTGGGGCTGCTGCGGATCCACCTGCGTCGCCTGACGGGTCGGCGGCTGGAGCGGCCCTTGCTGGCGGATTTCGTCGCGGCCAACGTCGCCTCGGTCGCGGCCTACCGGCCGCCTGTCTATCCCGGCCGCGTGGTCGTGTTCGCCGCGAACGATGAACTGGGCGAGGCCGAGCGGGCGGGTCTGTCGGCGCTAGGCTGGAAGCCGGTCTGCCCCGACCTGCGCTTCACCGCGGTGCCGGGCGACCATCTGGGGATCATGGAACAGCCGGGCGTCGCGCATATCGCCCGCGTGATCGTCGAGGAACTGCGCGAGCCGCGCCCGGTCCCGGCCGCTGCGGGACCCGCCGCCGCGAAGGTCGCGGAGATCGGCCAGTCCCTCAGCGCTGCGCGGTGACGACCGCGGTTTCGCCGTCCTCGCCTTTCTCACGGCTCAGGTAGATCTGCGTGCCTGCCACCGCCGCCACGGCGAGAATGGCGACCGCGATGCCGTAGCGCACCGACTGCCGGGCGCGGGTGGCGGCCGACTGGATCTGCGGCACCGCCGCGATCGGGACGACGCCGAGCTTGCGTTCCACCGCGGCGGCGGTCCGCAATACAGGCCGCCGCGCCTCGAGCAGGAAGATGACGGCGAAGGCGACCGCCAGGCTGACCGCCACGCCCAGCACCAGCACGCGCTTGCGGCTTGAGCTGAGCGCGAAGGACGGGGCCCGCGCTTCCTCCAGCACGACCATGTTGCCCTGCGTGCGGTTGTCCTGCAGCGACTGCCGGCTTTGCGCCTGGGCAAGTTGCAGCGCCACGTCGGACAGCTGCTGGACCAGCTGGCCCTGGCGCCGCTGGAAGCCCGCGAGTTCCTGTTCGACCAGCGGCGCGCGTTCCAGCGCCGAGTCGATTTCCTGCTGCCGGGTCGCGATCGTCTGTTTCTGTTCTTCCAGCGCGCTGCGCTGCGATTCGATCAGCGCCACCTCGCGGCCCGACTGCGACACCGGCAAGGCCGTGCCGCTGGCGCGGATCGACGCGATCTCGTTTTCGATCCGCGTGATCTCGGGGTGGCCTTCGGGCAGAAGGCGCTTGGTCCGCGTCAGATCCGAGCTGAGGCGGGCAAGCCGCGACGCGACGGTCAAGTCGGCATCGTCGGGGTCCGGTTCCTCGGCCCGCACCTGCGCGGCCAGCTGGTCGCGTTCCAGTTCCAGCGCCTGGCGGTCGAGTTCAAGCTGAAGCTCGCGCAGCTGCGCCTGTTCGCTTCGCAGCGCCTCGGCCGCCTCCGGCAGCGATTCCTCATTGGCGTTCTTGACCTCGCCGATCTGGGAATCGATCCGTTCCAGCTCTTCGCTCAGCCGCCGGGATTCGCCGTTGAGGAACGTCAGCGCCTCTTGCGTGCCGCGGGTGCGTTCCTCGCGGTCCTGCGCCATCAGGCTGGCGGCAAGGTCGTTGGCCACCTGCGCCGCCTGCTGCGGATTGCCGGCCTTGCTGGAAATCAGCAGCGCCGAAACCTCGCGCCCGCCGTCGCCTGCCGCGCCGCCGCCCGCCGAATCGATCAGGCTGATGCGGTTGCTGTCGCGGAACGCGAACAGGCGGTCGTCGTCCGACATGCCGGGGCTGTCGGCGAACAACCCGTGTTTCTGGATCAGCGCGAACACGTTGTCGCGCCGCATCAGCTGCTGTTCGATCACCTGCAGGCGCTGCGCCTGCGCGGCGGGGTTGTCGCCCGCAAGGCCGGTGTTGCGAAGCTGGATCAGCGTCGCCGCCTCGAACACCGCGGGCTGCGACAGGGCGTTCACGAGCGCCAGAAGCGAGCCCACGGCCAGGATCAGCGCGAACGGCACGATCCGCCGCCTGAGCATCGAGATGACGTCGCGCAGGGAACCGATCGGGCCCATTCAGACCTCCGCCTCGACCATGACGACGCCGAGGATCGGCGGCCCGTCCTCGTTCAGGCGATCGCAGGTTTTCAGATCGCCCGGCACGGTCGTCGTTCCATCGGCCACCATCAGCAGCGTGTGGGCCAGCGGCAGCCCCGCAAGGCCCGCATCCCCTTCCAGCATCGGCGGCAACAGCAGCAGCGTCACGTCGGGCGCGAGCCCCGCGATCAGCGCCGACAGGGCGGACGCGGCGCGCGGTTCCTGCAGCGTTTCGCCCGCCAGCGCGTCGGGCACGGCATTGCCGAGAAAGGCGAGGTTGCCGCCGAAGCGCGTGACCGCGGGCAGCAGGTCCAGGCCACCGCGCAGCGCCGCGCCGAGTTCGGGCGCGCGGCCGACGCCCAGCGCCAGCGCCAGCCGGGGCATGTGCAGGTCAAGGTCCACGAGCAGCACCCGCAGGCTGGGCCGCCGCGCCAGGCTGAAGGCGAGGTTCGCGGCCGCGAAGGCGGCGGCGGGGCGGTTGCGGGGCTGGGTCAGGCCGATCCGGGACCAGCCGCGTTCCTCGGTCGTGGCGAGCATCCGCGTGCGCAGCACGTCGAACTGCTGGCCGGCCACGGACTGCGGCGCGGAAACGGCAGGCAGCCGCCTGAGCAGCGCGGGCACAGCCGGCAGGCTGCGGGCCGGGACGGCGGACCAGTCGGCGGCACGATGCAGATCGCGGGGCACGTCATGGGGCCGATCGCCGCGCGCCGGGACGGGTGCAGCGGAAAACGGCACGGGCGGAGAAAGCTCGGGCAAGGTCGCGGTTCTGGCCATGGGAAATGAACGGGGTGCGCGGGCCTGCGGGACCGCGGTGACGGGCTGACTTTGGCATGATACGATCATCGCCGGACCCAACACAACACCGGCTCGCAACGCAGTTTATGCAGATTTCCGACGAACCCGACGGCGCCGCCCCGGCCGCTTCCGTCCTTGGCGCCGTCGCCATCGGCCGGAACGAGGGCGCGCGCCTGCTGGCCTGCCTCAGCTCCCTTCGCGGCCGCGTGGACCGGCTTGTCTATGTCGATTCCGGCTCGTCCGACGGCAGCGTCGAGGCGGCGCGCGCGCTTGGGGCCGAGGTCGTGCAGCTTGACCTTGCACGCCCCTTCACCGCCGCCCGCGCCCGCAACGCCGGTTTCGCCGCGCTGATGGAAACGGGCGCGCGGCGGCCCGACCTCGTGCAGTTCGTCGATGGCGATTGCGAGGTCGTCGAAGGCTGGATCGAACACGCGGCCGCGCGGCTGGACGCCGACCCGGGCCTTGCGGCGGTCGCCGGCCGCAGGCGCGAACGGTACCCCGACGCCAGCCGCTACAACCGCCTGATCGACGCCGAATGGGCGACCCCGGTCGGACCCGCGCGCGCCATCGGCGGCGACGGGATGCTGCGCGCCGACGCGCTTGCGGCGATCGGTGGCTACCGCGAGGACCTGATCGCCGGCGAAGAACCCGAAATGTGCCTGCGCCTGATCCGCAAGGGCTGGCGGATCGAGCGGCTGGACGCCGAGATGACGCGCCACGACGCGGCCCTGATGCGGTTCGGCCAGTGGTGGACGCGCGCCCGCCGCGCGGGTCACGCCTTTGCCGAAGGGGCGGCGCTGCACGGGCGCGGGCCGGAACGCCATTGGGTCGCCGAAACCCGCCGCGCGCTGCTGTGGGGCGCGGCCCTGCCCGCGGGCGCGGTCGCAGGCGCGTTCCTGACGCCTGCGGCGGCGGCGCTGCTGCTGGCCTATCCCCTGCAGATCGCGCGGCTGTCGCGGCGGATGGGGGTCGAACGGGCCGCCTTCACCACGCTCGGCAAGCTGCCCGAGGCGATGGGCGCGATCGAATACCATCTGCGGCGCACGCGCCTTGGCCGCCCGCGCGGGCTGATCGAATACAAATGACCGCACCCCGCCTCAGCATCATCATCCCCGCCTGCAACGAGGAAGCGCGTATCGGCGGCTGCCTGCGGTCGATCCTTGACCAGGGCGGCGTCGCCGACGGGGCGTTGCAGGTGGTCGCGGTGCCGAACGGCTGCCGCGACGATACCGCCGGCGTCGCGCGCGGGTTCGCCGCCGACTTCGCGCGCCGGGGCTGGTCGATCGACGTGGTGGAGCTTGCGACCGGCGGCAAGCTTGCCGCGCTGAACGCGGGCGACGACCGGGCGCGCGCCTCCGCGCGGCTGTATCTGGACGCCGACATCGTGCTGGGGCCCTACCTGATCGCGCGGCTGCTTACGGCGCTGGACCGCCCCGGCGCCGTCTATGCCGGTGCCCGTCTGCAGGTCGCGCCGACCGCGTCGGGCGTGTCGCGCCGCTATGCCCGGTTCTGGCAGTCGCTTCCCTTTATTACGCGTGGCGTTTCGGGGGCGGGGCTGTTTGCCGTCAACGCCGCGGGCCGCGCGCGCTGGGGCCGGTTCCCGGCGATCATCGCCGACGACGCCTTTGTGCGCGGCCAGTTCGCCCCGTCCGAACGGGTGCTGGTCGATGCGACCTATAGCTGGCCGATCAGCGAGGGGTTCGGCGCCCTGGTGCGCGTGCGCGGGCGGCAGGACGACGGGATGCGAGAGCTTGCGCGCCTGCACCCCGAGCTGATGGGCAACTTTACGGACCGTCCCGACCGGGCCGAGATCCGCAGGCTTGCGGCGGCGGACCCGCTGGGGTTCGCCACCTATGCGGGCGTGAACCTCGCGACCCGGCTGCGGCGGCAGCGCGGCGGCTGGGTCCGCAACCGCTAGGCGAATTACAGCCGTTATTGCGGAGCCGGTGCAATGCCGTTTTCAACTGCTTCTCGTGCGATCGTTTGCAACTTTAAGGCGAGTTCCGGCGGCGGCGCAACAAAAGGCTGCTCATATTGCTTGTAGAGCTGATGCGGCAGTCCGGCCGGATCATTTCCCGTCAATGCCGCATATTGGACCATCGCGATGAAATAGAACCCCAGGTCGTTGGGGTGAATGTCGTCGCTGAAGAGCTGGTGGATGTCGGTGATTCCCGGCACCTCGCCCGCCGCGATCGCGTCCGACAGCCGCGCCATCGCCGCACCGCCCGGAATGATTCGCACCTCGACGCCCGCGCGGCGGGAAGCTGATTCGGCCGCCTCTTCCCACATCGCGCGTTCGGACACGAGGCGCTCGCGCCAGGGCAGCGCGCCGTCGGTGTCGTAGGGGATTTCCTTGCCGCTGCCGCTGTCGATGTTCGGCCAGGTCTCGTAAAGCCAGACCTGCTCGACCCCGTTTTCCTTGGCGAGTTTGGCCCAATTCCCCAAGTATCGCGCGGTATCGTGCCAGCGGACCGCGTTTTTCAGCGGGATCTGCTCCGTCAGGATGACGGCATCAACCCCTCCGTCGGCGATGAAGGCGCGGCCGTCGACGCCCTCGGCGGTTTCATGATCCTTCCAGTTCAGTTCCAGCGGAGAGCCGCCGATGATCTGGTACTCGACTTGCGAATCAGGGGGCAAAACTGATTCGACCATCTGCGGCATGTCCTGTCCGACGAGGCTGTGACCGACGAACAGCACCTTCAGCGAATCAGTCAGCACACTTGAGAGAAGCATTTCAGCACCTTCTACTATCGTAAAAGTTGAAAGGTGCGAATCGCACCTATCTAAAAGGGCAACACCTTCACCCTATTTCTTCGTTCACCGGCCTCGACGGTAATATTTTACTTCACCAAGGGGAATGTCCGGGCGTAATACGACCGCACCGCCACGTTGGGTATTTTAGTAAACTTGCGGTTAAAGAGGTCCGCCCATCATGATGAGTCAACTAGACCTGCATCCTTCCTCGGCCGCGCAAAACCGTGCTGGCGTGATGGAAAGCAGTCCGCTGTCAGGTCTTTACCGGCGCTCGGGCAAGCGCGCTCTGGACGTGGCACTCGTCCTCGCCGCGGCGCCCTTCGTGCTGCTGGTCGTCGCCATTCTGGCGGCGATCGTTAGCTGCGACGGCTCCAACCCGTTCTACACGCAGAAGCGCGTGGGCATGGGTGGCCGCATCTTCCGCTTGTGGAAGCTTCGCAGCATGGTTCCCGACGCGGATGCGCGCCTTGCCAGCCACCTGGCACGGAACGAGGAAGCGCGGATCGAATGGGCGGAAACCCAGAAGCTGCGGAACGACCCCCGGATTACCCCGTTCGGTCGCTTCCTGCGCCGCAGCTCGATGGACGAACTGCCCCAACTGTTCAACGTCCTGAATGGCGACATGAGCCTTGTCGGCCCGCGTCCCATGATGGTCGAGCAGCAGTCACTGTACTCCGGTACCGACTACTTCCTGCTGAAACCGGGCCTGACGGGGCTGTGGCAGGTGTCCGAGCGTAACGGCACCACCTTCGCCGCCCGCGCCGGCTATGACGCGGAATACAACCGCGTCCTTTCGCTCGCCACCGACCTTCAGACGATCCGCCAGACGGCTGCGGTGGTCATGCGAGGAACGGGCGTTTGATCGCCTGACAGGACCGTCAGACCCATCACGCCCGGGGCCGTTCGTTGAGGATGGCCCCGGGTTTCCGCTTTTCTCGGGGATAAGCGCGCGCACCACCCCCATCCCGACCAGAACAACAGCGCCGACGGCCACATAGGCGGCCGCGCCCCAAAGGGCGCCCGCATGCCAGCCGACCGCCGCCGCCGCGATGGCCGCGGCACCGACGGGTAGAAGTAGCCATGGTGCAGTCACGGTGGTGGATCCCAACAGCACTTGTCCTTTGGGACAGATTATGCGTGTCCAATAGTTAATGATATATTAACGATCGCCGGATCTTCGGCATGGGCGAACCACCGCCTATGGCGGCGGACGCGCGCCGACGTCGAAAACTTTTCCGTCATCTCAGGCGAGTGCCCAGGCCACCGCCACAACCACAAGGCCAGCCGCCGTGAGGATCAGGTCGGTCTTCGGCGACCAGGACCTGTAGTGGCGGGCGACGGCGACGGTGACCGGGTACAGAATCACCCCGGCCGCCGCCTGACCGGCCAGCGCGCCGTACAGCCCCTGATAATGCGCCCCTATCAGCAGGCAGGCGATGTACACCGCCGCGCGGACGGTCTGCACGACGAACAGCCGGCGTGAATCGCCATGCGCCAGCGGCACCGCCTCGTACCCCAGCGTCACCAGCGCCGGGATCTGGATCAGCGCGATCAGCATCACGAGATGCCCGGCCATCTCGTAACGCGGATCGTACAGCACCCCGACCAGCCAGTTGCCGCCAAGCGCCAGCATCGCCACGCAGGCGATCAGGAACAGGTTCAGGCGCAGCCGCACGCGGGCGATCTGGCGCGCGTTCGCGGGCGACTCGCCCGGCGGCACGTCGCGGTACAGCGGGATGAACAGCCGCCCCGCGATCGCCTGCCCCAGAAGCGACGGCACGCTGCCCAGGAAATACGCGATGTTGTAGATGCCAAGCTCGTCGAGCGTCAGATAGGCGCCCAGCACCAGCCGGTCGCCCTGAAAGATCAGGAACCCCGCGATGGTGCTGAGGAATATCCAGCGGCCAAAGCTCATCAGCTCGGCCATCGGCCCCTTGGCGATGCGGAAGCGGTTGCGGTGCCCGGGCAGCCCGACATGCATGACCACGACGCTGAGCGCGGTGCCAAGCACCCCGCCGATCACCAGCGCCCACACCGATTGCCAGATCAGCGCCAGCACCACGGTGATCGCGATCCCGCCCGCCTGCGTCAGCAGTTCGAGCGCCGTCAGCCGCCCGACCAGCAAGTGGCGCAGCGCGGTATCGACGCGGGTGGGCATCAGCCCGCCCAGGATCAGCGACAGCGCCGCGACCGGGAACGCCTCGGCGAAGATCGGCTCGCCGTAGAACCAGGCGACCGGCCAGGCGGCGACCGCCGCAACCAGCCACAGCACCCCGCCGCGGATGGCCTGCACGCTCCACACCGTGTCGAGGAACTCGGGCTCGTCGCCATGCGCGCTTTTCTGGATCGCGGGGCCGGTGCCCATGTCGCTGAACATGGTCAGCCCCATCACCAGCGCGTTGACGAGCGCCATGGTCCCGAACGCCTCGGGCACCAGAAGGCGGGTCAGGATCAGGTTCGACGCAAGCCGCATCGCCTGCGCACCGACATAGCCGAAGGTGGTCCAGGTCGAGCTTCGGAAGGCGCGCCCGCCAAGGCTGTCCTTGCGCCAGAACGTGAACAGTCGGGAAATCAATTGCGCGCAACCCTTCGGCTTTGCATCGCTGCGGGGAAAATCTGCATCTGTATGGACATTGCCCGGCCCCGACGCCAACCTGAAAACGCCCCAGATCGAGGATGACGATGAGTTTCGGCGACCGTCCTGCAACCGGCTCGGCCAACGGGCCTGCGGTCGGCTACGTCGTGAACACCTATCCCCGCCCGTCCCACAGCTTCATCCGGCGCGAGATCCGCGCGTTGGAGGCGGCGGGCTGGACAATCCACCGCTTCGCCATGCGCGGCGACGAAGCCGCGCTGGTCGATCCCGACGACATCGCCGAACACGCGCGGACCGAACATGTCCTGCAGGCGGGCACGGGGCGGCTGGGGCGCGACCTTGCGCGCGCCGCCGCCCGCGATCCGGCGGCCGCGCGCGCCGTGATGGCCGCCGCCCGCGCGGGCGGGGC
This sequence comes from Paracoccus marinus, assembly GCF_007018965.1. Taxonomy (GTDB): domain Bacteria; phylum Pseudomonadota; class Alphaproteobacteria; order Rhodobacterales; family Rhodobacteraceae; genus Paracoccus; species Paracoccus marinus. Next base: position 56,603 of record NZ_VJYZ01000023.1, on the reverse strand, counting down.
GCGGCACCTGGCCTATGTCGCCGAGGCGGCGCGGGTGGCCGAACGGGTGCGGGCGCTGGGGATCGGGCACCTGCACGCGCATTTCGGCACCAATTCGACCGACGTGGCGCGCTATGCCGCCCGGCTTGCGGGCATCGGCTACAGCTTCACCACCCACGGCCCCGAGGAGTTCGACGCCCCCCGCGCCCTGCGCCTGGGCGACAAGATCGCGGACGCCCGCTTTGCCGTGGCGATCAGCCATTACGGCCGCAGCCAGCTGTGCCGCTGGGTGGGTCACGGCCACTGGGACCGCATCCACGTCGTTCATTGCGGGATCGAGCCCGCGCGCTTTCCCGCCCCCCCGCCGCTGCCCGCGATGGGGCCGTTGCGGCTGGTCGCGATCGGCCGCTTCGCCGAGCAGAAGGGGCACCTGGCGCTGCTGCCCGCGCTGGCTGTGGCGCGGCGGCAGGCCGACATCCACCTGACGCTGGTCGGCGACGGCGAGATGCGCCCCGAGATCGAGGGGCTGATCGCCGCCCACGGCCTTGGCCCGCATGTCACCCTGACCGGCTGGCTGGACGAGGCGGGCGTGCGCGGGAAGCTCGCCGAAGGCCACGCGCTGGTCCTGCCGAGTTTTGCCGAAGGGCTGCCGATGGTGGTGATGGAGGCGATGGCGCAGGGCCGCCCCGCACTCGCCACCGCCATCGCCGGCGTGCCGGAACTGGTGATCCCCGGCGACACCGGCTGGCTGGTCCCCGCGGGCGACGAGGGTGCGCTGGCCGAAGCGATGGTCGCGCTGGCCGGAACGCCGGTCGAGCGGCTGATCGCGATGGGGCTTGCCGGCCGCGCGCGCGTCCTGGCGCAGCACGATGTGGCGGCCGAGGCCGAGAAACTCGGCCGCCTGTTCAGCGCGGCCTGCGGCCCGGCCGCGCGCGGGCCGCACGCGCAGGCCTAAAGATCCCGCCCCTGCTGGCGCAGCGCCCGCCGCCGCGCCATCGCGTCGGACTGGGTGGAGGCCGCCGGGGCCGGAGCAGCAGCCGCAGCCGGGGCGGGCTGGGAGGGCGCCGGTTGCGGGCCCGGCTGCCCTGTCGCCTGTTGCGGTACCGGCGCCGGTTGCGCGGCGGCCTGCCGGGGCCGCGACGCGCCGCCCACATGGGCGGCAAAGTCGGCCAGCACCGGAAAGCGGAAGATGTCGGTGATCGACAGACGCGGCAGGTCCAGTTCCGACTTCATCGCGCGATGCACCTGCACGGCCAGCAGCGAATGCCCGCCAAGCGCGAAGAAGCTGTCGCGCGGCCCGACCCGGTCCAGCCCCAGGGTGCGCGCCCAGATCGCGCCGACCTGAGATTCGAACGCCGCCGGATCGCGCGGCTGCGGGCCGTCCACCTGCCCCGCGCCATGCGCGGGCGCGGCGGGAACGGCGGGTGCCGTGGCCGGGGCGGGCGTGCGCGGCGCGCTTGCCACCGCCGCCGGCAGGTCCATCCGCGCCAGCGTCTTGCGGTCGATCTTGCGGTTCGGCGTCAGCGGCATTTCCGGCAGCACGACGACGCGCGACGGCACCATCACCTCGGGCAGCACCTCGCGCAGGGCGGTCCGCAGCGCACCGCCGTCCAGATCGCCCGCGCCGGTCGCAAACGCCACCAGCGCCACGAGCCCCGCCTGATCGGTGCGGGCGACGACCACCGCCTCGCGCACCCCCGGCTGGCCTTCCAGCCGCGCCTCGATCTCGCCCAGTTCGATCCGGTGGCCGCGCAGCTTCACCTGGCTGTCCACGCGGCCCAGGAACTCGGGCACGCCGTCGTCGGTCCAGCGGACCAGATCGCCGGTGCGGTACATCCGCGCGCCGCCGCCCGCGAACGGGTCGGGCCGGAACGCGGCGTCGGTCAGGTCGGGGCGGTTCCAGTAGCCGCGCACGACCCCCGCGCCGCCGATCCACAATTCGCCCGCGACGCCCGGCGGCATCAGCCGCCCGCCGTCGTCCAGGACATACAGCGTCGTGTTGGCGATGGGCCGCCCCAGCGTCACCCGCCCGCCGCCGTCACCCAGATCGGCGGTCGTGGACCAGATCGTCGTCTCGGTCGGGCCGTACATGTTCAGGATGCGGGCACGGGTCAGGTCGCGCAGTTCCGCCAGCAGGGCGGGCGGCAGCGCCTCGCCCCCGAGCATCAGCGTCTGCAGCCCGCCGATGGCCCGCGCCGCGGTCGGATCGGCGACCAGCAGACGCGCCATGCTGGGCGTGCATTGCAAATGCGTGACCTTGTGGCGCCGCACCTGCGCGGCGATGGAAAAGTCGTCCTTCGCGGGCCCGGCCTCGGCATTCACCCGCGCGACCACATCGGCCAGCGGCCGCAGCGCGTCCAGCACCGTCGCGGTCGGGATGCCGTAGTCGATCAGACAGGCGATCTCGGTCACGCCGATCTCGCGGATTTCGGCCACGCGGGCGAGCGCGTCGTCCACCGTCCCGAACAGCCCGCTGTCGTTGAAGTAGCGCAGGAAGGCGAAGTCGAGGATCCCCTCCATCTCGTCGTCCGACAGCGCGCTGAGGTCGATGGCGTTCGCATCCTGCACGCCCGCCGGTTTCTTGAACGCGGGAAAGGCCCAGGCGTACTGCTTCACCAGCCCCGCGGCGGCGCGCAGATAGTCCTTCATCGGGCCGCGCGCGGTCTCTTCCGCCTCGTCGCGGGTGGCGGCGAGATAGGTGTGCAGCATCAGCGTGACGGTGAAGTCGGCCGGGTCGTGCCCCGCCTCGCGCAGCGCCGCGTGGTATTCGGTGATCCGCTGCCTCACGTCGGCGACGCTTTGCCCCAGAAGATGCGTGAGGACGTTCGCGCCGTGCCGCCCGGCCTCGGCCCAGGTCTGCGGGCTGCCCGCGACGGTGACCCAGATCGGAACCTCTTTCGACACCGGGCGGGGCTGGGTGACGACGCCGTGCATCGCCCCGGTGGCGGTCGGAAACTCGACCTTTTCGCCGCGCCACAGGCGGCGGATCTGGTCGATGGCCACGAACATCGCTGTCTTGTTCACGGGCGGCGTGTTCTCGGGCCGCAAGACGAAGTCGTCCGGCTGCCAGCCCGAGGCGATGGCGAGGCCGGTGCGCCCGTTCGTCAGGTTGTCGATGACCGCCCATTCCTCGGCGATCCGGGCCGGGTGGTGCAGGGGTGCCACGCAGCTGCCCGCGCGGACCGAGAGGTTGCGGGTAACGGCGGCCACGGCCGCGCCCGTCACCGACGGGTTCGGATAAGGGCCGCCGAAGGCGTGGAAGTGGCGTTCCGGCGTCCAGACCGCCTTGAAGCCATGGGCGTCGGCGAACTTGGCCCCTTCCAGCAGCAGGTCGTACTTGCGCGGGCCGACCCCGTCATCGTTGCCCCAGTAGAACAGGCTGAAGTCCATCGCGCCGCCCGCGCCCGCCCCGTCCGAGGTGCCGCCGACCGCCGCCTTCATCGCGTCGCCCGCCAGCACCACGGTCACGCCGCGCGAGAGGGTCCAGAAGATTTCCAGCACCGAGATGTCGAACGACAGGCTCGTCACCGCCATCCAGACGTCGCCCGCCTTGTGCGGGATGCGGTCGTCCATGCCGGCAAAGAAGTTCGCGGCGTTCCGATGCTCGACCATCACCCCCTTGGGCGTCCCGGTCGAGCCGGAGGTGTAGATGAGGTAGGCCAGGTTCTCGGCCTGCGCGCGATCCTCGGGCGGGGTGGCGGGCGCGGCCGCGACGCTTGCGTCGTCGAACGCGATGACGCGCGCCGCGTTGGCGGGCAGCTGACCGGTCAGGCCCGCGTCCGACAGGATCACCGCCGCGCCGGAATCCGCGATGTAATGCGCGATCCGGTCGGCCGGATAGCCGGGGTCCAGCGGCACGTAGGCGCCGCCCGCCTTCAGGATGCCGATCGCGCCCGCGATCAGGTCAGGGCCGCGCGCGGCGAACAGCCCGACCGGCTGGTCGGGGCCCACGCCCGCCGCGACCAGCGCATGCGCGATCCGGTTCGCCCGCGCGTCGAGCTCGGCGAAGGTGAGCTTGCGATCCTCGAACACCAGCGCGGTGGCGTCGGGGGTCAGCGCCGCCTGCGCCGCAAAGGCCGCGTGCATGGTCTGGGGCTGATGCGCCTTCGCGGTGTCGTTCCAGGGGCCAAGGATGCGGGCGCGGTCCTCGTCCGTCACCAGCTCGGCCGCGCGCAAGGCGGTGCCGCCCGCACCCGCCAGCCGCGCCATCAGCCGACCCAGCGCCGCGACGGTCCGCGCCGACAGGCGGGCCGCGTCAAAGGTCAGGACCAGCCGGTCGGCCGCGCCGTCGGGCAGGTGCAGAACCAGCCCGCGCCCGTCGCCCTTGACACCCGCAGGCGCGACAGCGGCGACCGGACGCGTCATGGCGGCAAGCTCGGGCATTCGCAGCGGCAGGTCCGACAGCCAGCCCGCGCCGTCGAGCGCCTGCCGCGCCTGCGCGACCTGCGCCGCGAGGCCGTCCAGCGTCAGGCCGGCATCGCCCGCATCGACGTGCAGCGGCACCCAGTCCGAGACATAGCCGGGCGCCGGGGTGTGGCGCAGGAGGGCGAGGTCGTGCGCGTCCAGATCGGCCGCCCGCGACAGCGCCGCGGCGAACAGGGCCGTGGCCTCGTCCGCGGACACCGGACGGGGCAGCGCGACCTCGCTGTCCTGCGGGGTGGCGGGGCCGTCATGGGGGGTCGCGTCCAGCACGGCGGCCGTCATCGCGATCAGCCGCTTGCGCCAGAACCCTTCGCGCGCGGCCGCGCCTGCCACCGCGTCGTCAAGCGCCTGCGCCTCGGCCCCGGCGGGTGAGGGCAGCACCCGGCCCGGCGACAGCGACGGCCGATCGTCCCGGCCGTCGGCGGGGACCAGCGCGTCCAGCCGCACCGCGCCGTCCGCGCAGGCGACCACGATCGCCTGATCCTCGCGCGACAGGATCGTGCCCGGCGCGCCTTTTCCCGCCGCGCCCTCGCCCGCCGCGCCATTGCCCGGCACGACCTCGGCCGCGCCGACGGCGATCACCCGCCCGTCCAGCGCGATCTTGGGCGTCAGCAGCGGGTTCGCATAGGGCCCGTGGTCAAGGCCCCGGACCAGCGCGACAAGCTCGGCGGCGGGCCGGCCGAAATCCAGCCGCCCCGCCGCCGCGGGCCGCTTGGCGCGTTCGAACAGGGTGCGCCGCGACAGGTCCTGCGCGGTGCCGGGAGCGTCGGTTTCCAGCAACCCCAGCAGCTCGGCGAAACTGCCCTGCCCCGCCTCCCACGCCTTGGCGTTCAGGGTCAGGGCGGTATCCTCGGCCTCGATGGCGAAGTCGCGCTGGACCAGCACCCGGCCCTCGTCGATCCCGCCCTCGATGCGGTGCCAGGTGATCCCGTGCCGCGTCTCGCCCGCGATCCGGGCCCAAGCGGGCGCGTTCAGCCCCGCATAGGCGGGAAGCGGGCCGTCATGGAAGTTGACCCCGCCCTTGCACGCCAGCCCCAGCACCGCGTCGGGCACCAGGTTCAGGTTGGCGATGCTCAGCACCCAGTCGACCGAGTTGCCCGCCAGAGCCCCGACCAGCGACCCGTCCCGCAGCGCGGCCGGCGCGTGGACCGCGATCCCGGCATCCCGTGCCCAGGCGGCAGTGCCGGCGTGGCGCGTCACGACCGCGGCGATGCGGTGGCCACGGGCGCGCGCGATCTCGCCGCACTCACGGGTCAGGGATTCGTTGCCGATCAGCAGCAGGTCGAGGGGCGTCATGGTCATCTCTTGCGTCGGTTGCCGGGGCCGGAGGAACGTCGAAGCGGAACCAGGCCGCGGCTGGCCACGGCGCGCAGCCCGCCCGCCGGGCGATCGTCGCGCCGCCCCAGCTTGGCGCGCAGCAGGAACAGCCAGCCGCCGCCCAGATGGGCCAGGTTCGCCGCAACCGCGCCGACCGGCCCCAGGTTCTTGCGGAAGTAATACTGCCGCGAATCGTACCAGTAGCCCGGGCGCGGGGTCAGGTCCTTGATCCCGGTCGAGACCGAGCCGATGTGCTCGACCACGCTTTCGGGCACGTAATGCGTGGGCCAGCCCGCATGCGCCGCGCGGCGGCACAGGTCGGTTTCCTCGTAATACAGGAAGAACGTCTCGTCGAAGCCGCCGATCTGGTCCAGCACCGACCGCCGCATCATCAGGCTGGCGCCCGCCGCCCAGTCCACCGGCCCCGCCGTTTCCGGCACCGGCATGCTGACGAGATGGCGGCGCAGGACCTTGGTCACCGGACCCGTGCGCGCCGGCCCCTCGAACTCGCTCGCGACCGAGGGAAAGCGGAACGCGGTCTCGTGCAGCACCCCGTCCTCGCCCATGATCCGGCTGCCCGCGAAGCCCACGCCGGGATGCGCGTCCAGGTAGTCGCGCAGGGCCCGGATCGCGTCGGGTTCGGGAAACGCGTCGGAATTGAGCAGATAGACGTAGTCCGGCACCCGCCCGTCCGACAGCGGGTCGAACATCGCCACGTTGTTGCCCGCGCCGAAGCCGCCGTTGCGCCCCGACTGCACCACCCGCACATCCGCAAGGCCCGCATCGGCGACGTAGCCCGAGATCTGTTCGTAGCTGCCGTCGCCGGAATCGTTGTCGACGACGGTGATCTGGCCCTTGATCCCCTTCATCGCCGCCACCGCGTGGTCGAGCGAGCGGATCGTCATCACCGCCGTGCGCCAGTTCAGAATGATGGTGTGAACGCTGCCCGCCATGTCACGCGGCCCCTTTCAAGATCTTTCGCGCGCCCGCATCGACGGCGGCGAGTTCCTGCGCGATCCGCGACGACAGGATGCGGACCGACGGCTCCAGCACCATCGAGTCGTGATCGCCCGGCACCTCTGACACCTTGAGCTGCGGCAGCCACGGGCCCCAGTCGTTGTCGGCGGTCACATATTCGCGCGCGGTGCTGACCCAGCGGTCGCCCGACACCTTCCAGCGCCGGTCGAGCCGGGGGCGGTACAACGTCACCGGCCCGTCCCAGCGCCGCATCTCGAATCCCGGCAGCCCGGCCAGGAACGCCGCGTGGACCGCGTCGTTGTGGAAGCTTTGCGCGCCGACCTGGGCGGGCGCCTGCGCGCGGCGGCGCAGTTCGCGCTGCCAGTCGCGGCGCTTGCGGATGTATTCCGTCACGAACCCGGCCTTCTGTTCGCGCATCTCGCCCATGCGGATCATCAGCCGGTCGCGCCGCGACAGCGCCGGCCGCATCGGGATCGGCGTGTCGAGCATGACCAGGTGCCCCACCTCGTCGCCCGCGGCCTCAAGCTGCCGCGCGATTTCCAACGCCGTAAGGCCGCCGCCGGAAAAGCCGCCGATCAGCCACGGACCCTCGGGCTGGACCTGCCGCATCTCGGCGATGCAGCTTGCCGCGGCCTCGGCAAAGCTTTCATGCGGCGCGTCCTCGCCGTAAAGCCCGCGCGCCTGCAGGCCATAGACGGGGCGCTGCGCCGACAGCCGCTGCGCCAGCGAGCGCAGGTTCAGGACGTTGCCGAACATGCCCGCGACGATGAAGAACGGCAGCCCGCCGCCGGGGGGGCCTGCGTTCATCGGGACCAGGTGGGTAAAGCGCGACGCGGGCGTGGCGGACACGAGGCGCGGGCGTTCGGGCGCATCCGCGCCTAGGCCTGCGGCCCGTTCTCCAGCAGCCGCCCCCTCGCCCGCCGCCGGGTCGATACCGGTTTCGGCGACGATCCGTTCGGCCAGCCGGGCGATCGTCGCCGCCTCGAACAGGGTCGAAATCGGCAGGTCGGCGCCGTAGCTGCGCCGGATCATCGCAAACAGGCGCACCGCCAGCAGCGAGTGCCCGCCAAGATCGAAGAAGCTGTCCTCGACCCCCACGGCCTGCACCCCCAGCAACTCGCGCCAGTAACCGGCGAGGGCGCGTTCAAGATCGTTTCGCGGCTCGACCATCGCGGTGTCGAGGTCGGGGCGTTCAAAGCTCGCCGCGCCGTCGGTGCCGGTGGCGCGGGTGTCGGCAAGCGCGTCTGCCTCGGCCACCAAGGCGGACAGGTCCATGCTGGACACGGCGACGACGGGGCGGCCGGCGGCCAGCGCGCGGCGCAGCGCCTCGGGCCCGTCGGCGCGGGGGATGCCCTGGGACAGCGCGCGGGCAAGGCGGCGGCGGCCGGGGTCCTGCGCCGCCTCGATGCCGGGGTCGCGGACCAGCTGCCCGGCAGGCGCCGCCGCGTCGAAGCCGCGTTCCAGGCGGCGCAGCGTCAGCCCCTCGGCCTCGACCAGCACCTCGCCCGAGGGCGCGGCGATGGTGATGTCGAAGCGCGCGAACCCGTCCTCGGCGCGGTTGCGGTCGGCGTTGCGGACCCAGCTCAGCACCTCGGCCGGCAGGGGCGCGCGCACCGTGACGCGGCCATAGGAAACCGGCACCCACACGGTCTGCGGTGACCAGCCTTCAATCAATTCCATGGCCCAGCCGGTCGCGATGTCCATCAGCGCCGGGTGCAACAGCCAGCCCGCATCCAGATCGGGCAGCGCGTGGTCGGGCAGCACCAGCCGCGCCAGCCCCTCGCCCTCACCCAGCGCATAGCTGCGAAGGACGCGCCAGCGCGGGCCGAAATCCAGCACCTCTTCCTGCGCCGACCGCATCGGATGGCCGCGATCCGCGACCGTGCGCGGCATCCGCGCGGCCAGCGCCGCCGGGTCGATCCGGTCCAGCGCGCCCGCATCCGCGCCGACGATCCGGCCGGTCGCGGTCCGCAGGCGCACCCCGTCCTCGTCGGTCGCGGCCAGCACGTCGAAACGCCGCCCGTCGCCCTGCGCGGTCAGCGTGACGCGCAGCGCCCGGGGCCGCCCCTCGTCCACGGTGAAGGGGCTGAGGAAGGTCACGTCCTCCAGCGCATAAGGAATGCGGCCGTTTCCGGCCGCGACCGCCTGCGCGGCGAGCTCCAGAACGCCGGTGCCGGGCAGCAGCGCCCCGCCGCCGTCGCGCAGCCGGTGTTCGTCGATGACCCAGTCCGCGGTGGACAGGCTGCCGTCGAAGCTGACCCCTCCCGCCCCGTCGGTGCGGCTGGAAAGAAGCGGCGATCCCGCGACCCTGCTGCGCGCGCCCTCGCCCGCGCCCGCAAGGGCGGCGGCGGCCATCCCGGTGTCGGCCCAGATGCCCCAGTCGATCGCGACCGTGCGCCCGAAGGCGTGCGGCTGGCCCGCGGCCACCGCGTTCAGGTATTCGTTCGCGGCCACGTAATCGACCTGCCCCGCCGGCGCGATCGCCGTGCTGGTGGACGAGAACAGGACCGCGAGCGTCAGCGGTTTCGCCGCGAACACGTCCATCAGCGCGCGGGTGCCGTGCAGCTTTGCGGCCAGCACGTCCTCGACCCCGCGCTCGGTCTTGGTCAGCAGCGGCGCGTCGTCCACCAGCCCCGCCGCGTGCAGCAGCACGTCGATCCGGCCCAGGCGGCGCTCGACCTCGGCCACGGCGGCGGCGAGGGATTCGCGGTCGGCCACGTCGCCCGCGACCGCCACCACCTCGGCCCCCTCGGCCCGAAGATCGCGCAGCGCCGCCAGCCTGCGCCCGGTCGCCGACAGCGGATCGGTGGCGATGACGCGGTCCCAATCGGCCTCGGGCGGCAGGGGGGAACGCGACAGCAGCGCAAGCTTGCAGCCCCGCCGCCGGGCAAGGTCACCGCCAAGCGTCAGACCGATGCCGCCCAGGCCGCCGGTTATCAGGACAACCGCGCCCTGCGGCACGTCGGCGGCCGCGCCGCCAGTCCTACCGTCAGCCCCCAGCGGCGAGCGCACCCAACTACGGGCAAAGCGCCGCCCGGCGCGCCAGGCGGCGACGCGCGGGCCGCCCTGCGACAGCAGATCCTCGGCCAGCCGGTCGGCGCGGTCGTCTGGCCCCGGCCGCAGACGGCCGGGCGCGTCGATATCGACCAGCCGCGCGTCCAGCCAGTCCATCTCGCGCGGGCCGACGCCCACCGGGCCCAGCGCCAGCGCGTTTTCCGGGAACGGCACCGCCTCGTCCGCCACGCCCAGCGCGCCGGTCGTGACCACCACCAGGTCCAGCGGCTTTTCCGCGCCCTCGTCGGCCAGCGCCTGCAGAAGATACAGCAGGCTGTAGAACCCCTGCTCCATATGCCGGTGCAGCAGGCTGGACCCGGCGCGCGCGGTCTTGCGCGGATCGGACAGCCACAGATGCGCGACCCTGTCGGGCAGGCGGTTCTGAAGCATCAGCGCCGCGACCAGCAGGTCCACGTCCGCGCGGCCCAGTTCGGGCGAGATCTGGAACCGGTCGGGGCCAAGCTCGGCATAGCCGTCGCCCGCCACCACCTCGACCACCTGCTGCCCGGCGGCGCGCAGCCGGGCGACCACGCCGTCGCCCAGACCCCCCTCGTCCACGAAGACGAGCCAGCTTGCCTCGGATGCGGCGACCGGGCGGCCGTCCGCGCCGATCTCGACATCGGGCGCGCTTTGCCGCCAGGCGGGGCGCCAGCCCCAGTCGGCGATGTCGTCGGCGCGGGTCGGGGGTTCGGCGGCCGCATCCTCGATCCGCGGCGCGGCCGGTTCGATGAAGTAGCGCCGGCTTTGAAAGGCATAGGTCGGCAGCGGCACCCGGTTGCGCGGCCCCTCGCCCCAGAGCGGGGTCCAGTCCACCGGCGCGCCCACGGCCCAAAGCCGGCCGAGCGCGGTCACGAACCATTCGTCGTCGGCGATCGCATGGTCGCGGTGGCGCAGCGCGCTGACGACGCGGTTCGCGGCCACCCCGTTCGCCTGGCTCAGCGCGCTCATCGCGCGGCCCGGTCCCATCTCGACGATCACGCGCGCGGGGTCGTCCTTCAGCGTGGCGGCGCAGGCGGCGAAATCGACCGTGCCGCGCAGATGCTGGACCCAGTATTCGGGGTCGGTCGCCTGCTCGGCCGTCAGCCACGCGCCGCTGCGGTTCGACACCACCGGGATCGCCGGCGCGGAAAGCGGGATCGACCGCAGGAAGGCGCGCCATTCGTCCAGGATCGGGTCGAGCATCCGCGAATGCGCGGCGATGTCGATGGCGATGCGCTGACACTCGATCCCGCGTTCGGTGAGCGTGGCCTGCAGCGCGTCCAGCCGGTCCACAGGCCCGGACACGACGCTGAGCGCGGGGCCGTTGACGGCGGCGAGGTCGAGCCCCTCGCCCCCGATGGCGGCGGCTTCGGCCATCGCCTCGGCCGCGGGCAGCGACACGCTGAGCATGCCGCCCGGCGGAACCCGGTCGAACAATTGCCCGCGCAGCAGCACCAGCCGGACCCCGTCGCGGAACCCGAACACGCCGGCAAGGCAGGCGGCGGTGTTTTCGCCCATGCTGTGCCCGCCCAGCGCCGACGGCTGGACACCCCACGACATGAACAGCTTCGCCAGCGCGTATTCGACGATGAAGAGCAGCGGCAGCTGGATCGACGGGCGCTTGAGCGCGGCGTCGGCATCGGCCTCGGCACCCTTTTCGGGCAGCCACAGCGGGCGCGGATCGGTGCCCGTCAGCTCGGTCAGGATCGCGAGGCCCTGGTCCATCCAGTCGCGGAACTCGGGCTCGGTCGCGTAAAGATCGCGCGCCATCCCCGCGTATTGCGCGCCGCCGCCGGGGAACATGAAGGCGACCGACGGCTCGGCCGCACCGGGAACCAGGTCGTGGCTGAAGACGCGGCGCGTATCCTCGGCCCCGAGCAGGTCGGCGGCGTGGGTCGCGTCGCGGGCGACCAGCACCCGGCGCTTGTCGAAGTGGCGGCGCCCTTCCTTGAGCGTCCACGCGACATCCGCGAGGTTCGCCTGCGGGTTCGCGCGCAGATGCGCGGCCAACGCCGCGGCGTTCCCGTCAAGCGCCGCGCGGCTGCGGCCCGACAGGACCAGCAGCTGGAACGGCCAGTCGGATTCGGCCCCTTCCCCCCGCTCGGGCGCCCTTTCCACCACCGCATGCGCGTTGGTGCCGCCGACGCCCAGCGAGTTCACCGCCGCGCGCGCGGGCCGGCCGCGATCCGGGAACGGCGTCAGCGCGTCGTTCACGCTGAAGGGCGAGGCGTCGAAGTCGATGACCGGATTCGGCGCCTCGTAGTTCAGGCTGGGCGGCATCTGCCCGTGGTGCAGCGCCAGCGCGACCTTGATGAGGCTGACGCCCCCCGCCGCCGTATCCAGGTGGCCGATGTTGGTCTTGACCGACCCGATCCGCGCCACTGCTTGCCCGCGCGCCGTGCGGTCAAAGGCATCGGTCAGGGCCGCGACCTCGATCGGATCGCCCAGCGCAGTGCCGGTGCCGTGGCATTCGACATAGTCGATGCCGTCCGCGCCGACGCCAGCCGCCGCGTGCGCCTGCACGATCGCCTGCGCCTGCCCGCCGACGCTGGGGGCGAGGTAGCCCGCCTTGTCCGCCCCGTCGTTGTTGACCGCCGTGCCCTTGATGACCGCCCAGATGTGGTCGCGGTCGCGCACCGCATCGTCCAGGCGGCGCAGCATCACGACCGCCGCGCCGCTGCCGAAGACCGTGCCCTCGGCCCGATGGTCGAAGGCGTGGCAGTGGCCGTCGGGCGACAGGATCTCGTTGGGGTTGAAGACGTAGCCGCGCCCGTGCGGCAGCTCGATCGTGACGCCGCCCGCCAGCGCCGCGTCGCATTCGCCGTTCAGAAGCGACTGGCACGCCTGATGCACCGCGACGAGCGAGGTGGAACACGCCGTCTGCACGTTCACGGACGGGCCGCGCAGGTCGAAGACGTGGCTGACGCGGGTGGCGAGGAAGTCCTTGTCGTTGCCGGTGTGGCGCAGAAGGAACGTGCCGGTCCCGTCCACGAGGTCGCGGTTCGACATGACGTTGACGTAGAAATAGCTGCCCATCCCGCAGCCGCCGAAGACGCCCACCGGACCCAGGCTTTCGGGCGTGTGGCCCGCATCCTCGATCGCCTGCCAGCAGCATTCCAGGAACTTGCGGTGCTGCGGGTCCATGATCGCCGCGTCCTTCGGGCTGAGCCCGAAGAACTCGGCGTCGAAATGGTCGAACCCGTCCAGGATCGCGGCGGCGGGGACATAACGCGGATCGGCCAGGCGCGCGGGCGATTCCCCTCGTTCGCGCAGCTGCTCGGGCGAAAGCCGGGTGATCGATTCAACCCCGTCGCGCAGGTTGGTCCAGAAATCCGCGACGTTCAGCGCGCCAGGCACCTGAAGCGCCATGCCGACGATCGCGATGTCGCCGACGGAATCGGAAGAAAACGAAGAATCAAGCGTCACCGGAGGCACCGCGCATGAAAGATCGGGAACAGACAGCGTAAGCAAGGTAGCGGCACGGCAATATTCCGCCAAGTGCCTCGTGTGAAAATCAGAGGATCGTCCGCAATCCGGGCACAGTCACGCCCCCGCCTCCGACCCCATCCCCGACCCCGACCCCGGCCGATCCAGACCCCGGCAGCGCCAAGCCCGGCCGCCCGCCCCGGCCCGGAACGATCGGCGTCGCCGTGCGGCCGGCCGGCACCCGGCGCAGGTATTCGACCCGGCCGACGATGATCCCGGCCAGAAGATAGGTCAGCGGCGTCAGCGTCGCGTTGGGGATCAGGTCGATCAGCATGGTCGCGTGCATCAGGACCAGCGCCGCCAGCAACGGCTCGGACCGGACGGCGCGGGTGCGCCAGGCCATGAAGACGGGCAGCGTGTACAGCCCGAACTCGATCACGTAGCCGGGCAGCCCCTGCACCCCCATCGTGATGATCCACGCGCCGTCCGGGATCGTCACGTATTCGCCCGACACCGGATCGACGATCAGGTTCCGCCCGAAGCTGCCCCATCCGGTCCACAGCTTTTCGGCCGCGCGGGCGAGCAGCAGATCCTCGTTGTGCAGCCGGAACGCAAGCGACAGCGCGCGATCGGGGTCGAGGGCGTTGGCGGCGGCGATCAGCCCCTCGACCGGAACCAGCCCCGACAGGCGCAGCAAGGGGAAGGACAGCACGATCATCGCCAGCACCGCCGCGACCGTCAGCTGGATGCGCGCCGGCGCCAGCAGCACCAGCGGCACCACGGCGAGCGCGTAAAGGATCGGCGCCATGCTCTTGCAGATGACCAGCATCACGGCCATCCAGCCCACGATCGCCAGCGCCCGCAGGTCGAGACGCTGCGCGCGGGCCAGCGCGGCGGCGGCGATCAGCGCCGAAAAGGTGAACAGCGCGACCCAAAGCCCGTGGGTCATGAACACCATCGGACGATAGCCGCCATAGCGCATCATCTGCCCGAAATCATGGGCGAAGTAGCCATAGATCCAGACGTTGATCTGCGGGCTCAGCCGCACCTCGACCAGCATCGGCAGCGAATAGATCAGCCCGCCGGTGAGAAGCGCGCGCAGGATCAGCCGCTCGCTTCCGTCCTCGGCCAGCAGGTTGCGGCCCATCAGCAGCGGCACGACCACGACCGCCTGCCGCAGCATCACGTTGAATGCGTCATAGGCGCTTTGCGCGGGGCGATAGGTGATCCCTTCGATCAGCGGCTGTTCGTTGCCGAAGATCGAATCCCACGGCCCGACGATCCACAGCACGATCAGGATCTTCATCAGCGGGTTCGAGGGCATCTGCAGCACCCGGTAGCCCAGCAACATCGCCATGATCGCGGCCGCGATGTTGGGCAGGGTCGTCTTGTCCATGTCGGGCACCACCGGCAGCGCGATGGCAGTCAGCGGCGACAGGAACATGTAGGCGCCGAGGATCGACCAGACAAAGGCGCGCCGCACCTCCATCCGCTGGAAGAGGACGGCGGTCACGACCGGCCACGCGACCAGCATCAGAAGGGCGAGTGCGTTGCCGATTGCCGGCCTCCGTTCGAGGTTTCTTCCGTTGCGGGGCGGCCATGCTATAGACCGGATGCGCGGCGCGGGCAAAGCCTGTCCGCAGCCCCACGGCTATCGCATGGCGGAGGTTAAGGTGAAGTTCACGGCCGGCGACGACACGATCCGCATCACCTGCCCCGACCGCGACGCGCTTCTGGCCGAGGTGCGGGTCAGGCTTGCCGCGCGGCGCGGCTTTACCCTGGCCACGCTGAACGTCGATCACCTGGAAAAGCTGCGCCACGACGCGCGCTTCCGCGCGGCCTATCGCGCGCACGACCTGGTGGTGGCGGACGGCAATCCGATCGTGTGGCTGTCGAAAATCGCGCGGCGGCCGGTCAAGCTGGTGCCCGGGTCCGAACTGGTCGAGCCGCTGGCAAGGATCGCGGCCGAGACGGGCGCGCCGGTGGCGCTGATCGCGGGCAGCATCCAGGCCGCGGACGCCGCCGCCGCGCATCTGGGCCGGATCGCGCCGGGGCTGGACGTGGTGATGACGGCCGCACCGGGCTTTCCCTTCGACCCCGAAGGACCCGAGGCTCAGGCGCTGGTGGAACGGCTGAAATCCAGCGGCGCGCGGCTGTGCCTGCTGGGCGTGGGCGCGCCGCGGCAGGAACGCTTCGCCGTCCTTGCCGCGCGCGCCCTGCCGCAGACGGGGTTCGCGTCGGTGGGCGCGGGCCTCGATTTTCTTGCCGGGTTGCAGAAGCGCGCCCCCGCGGCGGTGCGCGGCGCCAGGATGGAATGGTTGTGGCGCGCGTTGTCGAGCCCCCGGCGGCTTGGGCCGCGCTACGTCAAGGGCGCGGCGATCCTGCCCGGTCATCTGCGCGACGCGCTGCGGTTGCGCGGGCAGGACTGACGCCCGCGCCGCGCGGGGGCCTGCGCGCGACCTCGGCCAGATGATCCATCCGGCGCGCGAACTCGCGGTCGAAATCGTGGACGCGGGCGAAGGACAGGGCGCGCCCCGCCGCCTGCGTCACCTTGCGGGGATCGGCGGCAAGGTCGGCGGCCAGCCGGGCGATCCGCGCGGGGCGGCCCATCGGCACGACCCAGCCTCCGCCCGAATCCTCGGCCATCGGCTGCCACATCTCGTTGGCCGTGCCGATCACCGGCAGGCCGCAGCCCATCGCCTCGAGATAGCTGCACGACGGATCGCCCTGGCGGTGGCAGCTGAGAAACACGTCGGCGTCGCGCCGCATCGCGGGCACCAGCACGCTGTCGAAATCGACCGGCGCGTGCAGCCGCACCCGATCGCCCAGGCCCGCGCCGGCGATCCCCGACGCGATCGCGTAGGACAGGCTGCCCGCGCCGTAGATGTCGAGCGTGAAGTTCACCCCTGCGTCGCGCATCGCGCGGGCGGCGGGGATCAGGTCCTGCGCGCCCTTCATCGGCTCAAGCCGGCCCGAGGTGATGAGGCGCAGGGGCCGGCCCGGCGTCTGCGCGCGGTCCCCCATCGCCTCGGCCCGGCGCGCCATTTCCGCGTCGCTGGCCATCGTCGCCGCGCGCATCCGCCCGTCCAGGTAGAAGCAGCCCTTGCGGTCCAGCGGACCGTAGGCGTGGGCGGCGGGATAGCCGTTGAACTGCAGCGCGGCCGCGTGCCGGAACGCGCGCCTGCGCCGCCGTTCCTCCATCAGGACCCAGCCGGCCGACTTCGCCCGCGCCACGGTGTCCCGGCCGGGGTCCAGCGCGGCTGTCCGCAGCCGTGTCTGCAGCGTGTATTCGATCGCATAGACCAGCCGCGCGCCCACCGCGTCGCACACGGGACCAAGGCCGGTCTGGTCGTGATCGTCGCCCGACGCCAGCACGACCGCCGCGCCGGCAAGATCCTCGGCCGTGACCGGCTGGTGTTCGGCAAGCAGGGTCAGTTCGCCCGGCACCTCAGCCCGCGCGACAATGCGCGAGAACGGCAGCGGCCGCTGCGAGGTCCGCAGCAGCACCCGCACCGGCCCGTCCCAGCTTTCGACGTGGCGCTGAAGGCCGGTCAGGAACTTGTCGTCGGCGCGCAGCGCGCCGTCAGGCTCGGCGATGACGTGCACCGAGGGGATGAGGATAAGCAGCGACATCGGTGAGAGGGCCTGCGTATGAAGGGGGGCCTGCGTATGAAGGTTGCCTGATCGTTACGTGAAGCCGAGGATTTGGCAACGACGCGATGAGAAATCGGCGATCGTGGTTAGCGCCACAGGACCGTGAGCACATGCCCGGCGGCGACCGCCTGCCCGGCCCGCAAGACGGTGCCGCGCGGCCAGTCCGGGCCCCAGTCGTCGCTCAGCGTCAGGACGGGGGCGCCGCCGTCCTTTGCGTAGGTGGCCGCTGAAAACTCCCTGATCTGGCGGGTTTCGGGGAACAGCGCCTTGTAAAGCGCCTCTTTCGCCGAAAAGGCGCGGGTCAGTTCGACGCCGGGCGGCAGGTCCGAGGGCGAAAGACCTTCGGGGACGATCTGCGGGCCGATCTGGGTCGCGAGCGCGCCGGGCATGATCGGCTCAAGATCGAGACCCAGGATGCGGACGGCGCCCGCGGGCGCGACCACGGCGGCGGCCACGTCGTCGGTGTGGGTGATGCTGCCGATCCAGCCAGGCGGCCACAGCGGCAGGCGGTCGGCGCCCATGCCGACCGCGGTGATGCCGGACCCGGCCGCCGCAAGCGCCATCGCCGCGGCGCGCCGGCCGGCGGCGAAGCCCGCCTGCCTGCGTGGCGCGGCCCGCGCGAGGTCCGGCGGCAGGCTGGCCGCAACGTCGCCCGCTATTTCGCCCACGGCCGAAAACCGCAGCGCCGCGCCGGGCGGCAGGGTCAGGCGCGCGGCCGCGTCCTCAAGCGCCCGCATGCCGCGACCCGTCCACAGCCCCACCCCTTGACGGGCCGATCAGAAATCCCAGTCCTCGTCCTCGGTCGCGACCGCCTTGCCGATGACATAGGACGACCCCGACCCGGAAAAGAAGTCGTGGTTCTCGCTGTCGGGCGACAGCGCGGCGAGGATCGCGGGGTTCACCTCGCACACGGCGGGCGGGAACAGCCCTTCGTAGCCCAGGTTCTGCAACGCCTTGTTGGCGTTGTAGTGCAGGAACGCCTTGACGTCCTCCGTCAGGCCGATGCCGTCGTACAGTTCCTCGGTGTATTTCGTCTCGATCTCGTACAGGTCGAACATCAGCGAGAAGGCAAAGTCCTTGAGCGCGTCGCGCTCGGCCTGCGAAAGCCGCTCGGCGGCGCGCTGGAACTTGTAGCCGATGTAATAGCCGTGGATCGCCTCGTCCCGGATGATGAGGCGGATCAGGTCGGCGGTGTTCGTGAGCTTGGCGCGGCTCGACCAGTACATCGGCAGGTAGAAGCCGGAATAGAACAGGAAGCTTTCCAGGAACACCGATGCGATCTTGCGCCGCATCGGGTCCGCGCCCGCGTCGTATTCGTCAAGGATCAGCCGCGCCTTGGCCTGCAGATGCGGGTTGTCCTCGGACCAGCGGAACGCCTCGTCCACGTCGCGGGTCAGGCACAGCGTCGAGAAGATCGAGGAATAGCTGCGCGCGTGCACCGCCTCCATGAAGGCGATGTTGGTCAGCACCGCTTCCTCGTGCGGGGTCTGCGCGTCGGCCAGCAGCGCGGGCGCGCCCAGCGAGTTCTGGATCGTGTCGAGCAGCGTCAGCCCGGTGAAGACGCGGATCGTCAGCTCGCGTTCCTCGGGCCGCAGCGTCGCCCAGCTTTGCACGTCGTTCGACAGCGGCACCTTTTCCGGCAGCCAGAAGTTCACGGTCAGGCGGTTCCACACCTCAAGGTCCTTGTCGTCCTGAAGGCGGTTCCAGTTGATCGCGCGCGGAATGGCGCGGGTCGTTTGAATGTCTTTCATCGGCGGCCTCACAGGGTGCAGGAGACGCAGCCCTGAACCTCGGTCCCTTCAAGGGCCGTCTGGCGCAGGCGCACGTAGTAGATGGTCTTGATGCCCTTTTTCCAGGCGTAGATCTGGGCGCGGTTGATGTCCCGGGTCGTGGCCTCGGCCGGGAAGAACAGCGTCAGCGACAGCCCCTGGTCCACATGCTCGGTCGCGGCGGCGTAAACGTCGATGATGGCGTTCGGGCCGATCTCGTAGGCGTCGCGGTAGTATTCCAGGTTGTCGTTCCGCATGAACGGCGCGGGGTAATAGACGCGGCCGATCTTGCCTTCCTTCCTGATCTCGATCTTGGACACGATCGGGTGGATCGACGAGGTCGAGTTGTTGATGTAGCTGATCGACCCGGTCGGCGGCACCGCCTGAAGGTTGCGGTTGAAAAGCCCGTCGGCCATCACCGCGTCGCGCAAGGCCGCCCATTCGTCGCGCGTGGGCAGCGTGACACCCAGCCGCGCGAACAGGTCGGTGATCGCGCCGGTTTCGGGCAGCCAGTCGGCTTCGGTGTATTTGCCGAAGAAGCTGCCGTCGGCATAGGCCGACCGCTCGAACCCGGCGAAGGTCGTGCCGCGCTCGCGCGCCAGCGCGTTCGACGCGCGCAGACAGTGGAACGCCACGGCGGCAAAGTAGCAGCGGGTGAAATCCACCGCCTCGGCGCTGTCGTAATGAACCCCTTCGCGGGCAAGGAACCCGTGCAGGTTCATCTGGCCAAGACCCACGGCGTGCGCCTCGTCGTTGCCGCGGCGGATCGACGGGACGCTGTCGATCGCCGACATCTCGGACACCGCCGTCAGCGCCCGGATCGCGGTTTCCACCGTGCCGCCAAAGTCCGCGCCGTCCATCGTCGCCGCGATGTTCAGGCTGCCGAGGTTGCAGGAAATGTCGGTGCCCATGCGGCTGTAGCTGAGGTCGTCGTTGAACGCCGACGCCTCGTTCACCTGCAGGATTTCCGAACACAGGTTCGACATGGCGATGCGGCCCGCGATCGGGTTGGCGCGGTTCACCGTGTCCTCGAACATGATGTAGGGATAGCCGCTTTCGAACTGGATCTCGGCCAGCGTCTGGAAGAACGCGCGGGCGTTGATCTTGCGCTTTCTGATGCGCTTGTCGTCCACCATCTCGTCGTATTTCTCGCTGACCGAGATTTCCGAAAACGGGACGCCATAGACCTTTTCCACGTCGTGGGGCGAGAACAGGTACATGTCCTCGTTCCGGCGGGCGAGGTCGAAGGTCACGTCCGGGATCACCACGCCAAGGCTCAGCGTCTTGATGCGGATCTTTTCGTCCGCGTTCTCGCGCTTGGTGTCGAGAAAGCGCAGGATGTCGGGGTGGTGGGCGTTCAGATAGACCGCCCCCGCCCCCTGCCGCGCGCCCAGCTGGTTGGCGTAGCTGAACGAATCCTCCAGCAGCTTCATCACCGGGATCACGCCCGAGGACTGGTTCTCGATCCCCTTGATGGGCGCGCCGTGCTCGCGGATGTTGGTCAGCATCAATGCGACGCCGCCGCCGCGCTTGGAAAGCTGAAGCGAGGAATTGATCGCCCGGCCGATCGATTCCATGTTGTCCTCGATCCGCAGCAGGAAGCACGAGATCAGCTCGCCCCGGCTTTTCTTCCCGGCGTTGAGGAAGGTGGGCGTGGCGGGCTGGAACCGGCCCGAGATGATCTCGTCCATCAGCCGCATCGCCAGCGCCTGGTCGCCCCGCGCCAGCGCCAGCGCCACCATCACCACCCGGTCCTCGTAGCGCTCAAGGTAACGCTGCCCGTCGCGGGTCTTGAGCGTGTAAGAGGTGTAGTACTTGAACGCGCCGAGGAAGGTCGGGAAGCGGAACTTGCGGGCATAGGCCGCGTCCCAGATCGCGTGGACGAACTCGCGCGGATACTGGTCCAGCGTCTCGGCCTCGTAATAGCCCTCGTCCACGAGGTAGCCGAGCTTTTCGTTCAGCGAATGGAAGAACACGGTGTTCTGGTTGACGTGCTGCAGGAAATACTGCCGCGCGGCCATGCGGTCGGCGTCCAGCCGTATCTGGCCGTTCTCGTCGTACAGGTTCAGCATCGCGTTCAGCGCGTGATAGTCGCCGGTCGCGGACTTCGCGGTGGTCAGGCTGTGGTCAAGCATTCCAGTTTCCCCGTTTGCGCCATGGGCACGGTGCCCCAGAAGCGCGCCAGCCCCGCCCTTACGCGGGCCACGTCGTTGGTCGTTCCCGCAAGCTCGATCCGGTCGAGCAGCGGCACGTCGCACTTGCCGGCGATGACCCGGCCCGCCAGCGCGAAGGTCGCGCCGAAGTTGCGGTTGCCCATCCCGATCACGCCCCGGATCAGGGCGCGGCGGGCGGGGTCGTTGAGAAAGCGGATCACCTGTTTGGGGACCGCGCCCCGCCCCTCGCCATCGGCGAAGGTCGGGCAGATCAGGATATAGGGGGCGGCGGGCATCGGCAGGTCGTCGTCCGCCGCGATCGGGATGCGGTCGCTGGGCACGCCCACTGCCGCCACGAAGCGGCCGGTGTTGCCGGACCGCGACGAGAAATGGACCAGCCCGCCCATGGCTCGATTACTGGACGAGACGGCCGATCAGGTCGGGCCGGAAGCCGGTCCAGTGGTCGTCGCCCGCGACGACGACGGGAACCTGGCGGTAGCCCATTTCGGACACGCGCGCGAAGGCCGCGTCGTCCAGCGTCAGGTCGATCACCTGGAACGACAGGCCGCGTGCCGACAGCGCGCGGGTGGTGGCGGTGCATTGCACGCAGCCGGGCTTGGAATAGACGGCGATGGTCATCGGTTCGGTGTCCCTCTGTCTCGTTCTTGTTCGTTCCGGACGGGCGGGCACCGGGCAGGCGGACATGGGCGACACCCCGGCCACGCGGCCAGCCGTCATCCACGCGCGCCCCCAAGGCCCTCCGCCTTATGGTCGTCGCTTCGTGCCGTGGCAGGTCTCCTGGCTCGCGGCTGGGCGCTCGGCTGGCCTTCCCGGGGGTCGTCCCCAGTGGCGGATCAGCTTCGCTTGCCGCTTACAGTTGCGGGGGCAGCGCCGGCGTTCGACCGGACTTCCCTCTTAGCCTTCGACTTGCGTCTCGGGAACCAAAGCACCTTCATCTTGGGGTAGAGGGCCGCGATCTGTCAATATGTCGTAAACATGTCGTCAGCCTGTTCGCCTTCTGAGCGAAAAATGCCACAGGGTCGCGGCGACTTCGGCGGCCTCCGGCGCGGCTCTGCCATTGCCCCCGCGCCGCCCTCGCCGCATCTTGGCCCCGGTCGCTGCGGCGGCATCGGGAAGGGGGCGGAAATGGCCACGATCTCACTCGGGCTCGACACTTTCGGGGACGTGACGGTTGGCGACGATGGCGCGCCGACGCCGATGGATCAGGTCTTGCGCGACGTGGTCGAGCAGGCGGTGCTGGCGGACGAGCTTGGGATCGACTTCATCGGCCTGGGCGAACACCACCGGTCCGAATACGCCGTCTCGGCGCCCGAGATCGTGCTGGCGGCCATCGCCGGGCGCACGCGGCGCATCCGGCTCGGCACCGCCGTCACCGTCCTGTCGACCGACGATCCGGTGCGGGTGTTCGAGCGGTTCTCGACCCTGAACGCAATCTCCGGCGGACGGGCCGAGCCGATCGTGGGGCGCGGGTCGTTCACCGAAAGCTACGCCCTCTTCGGGTTCGACCTGAACGACTACGAGGCGCTGTTCGAGGAACGGCTGGACCTGTTCGCCCGCCTGATCCGCGAGCCGCGCGTGACCTGGCACGGCCTCACCCGCGCGCCGCTGACCGACGCCTCGGTCTATCCGCCGCTGGGCCCCGAGGGGATGCCGGTCTGGGTCGGCGTCGGCGGCTCGCCGCAATCGGTGATCCGCGTGGTCCGCCACGACCTGCAGCTGATGCTGGCGATCATCGGCGGCGACCCGCGCCGGTTCCGCCCGTTCGTGGACCTGTACCTGCAGGCCTGCGACAAGATGGGCCGCGCGCCCCGCCCGATCGGCGTCCATTCCCCCGGCTTCGTGGCGGAAACCGACGAGGACGCGCGCGAACGCTTCTGGCCCCACTACCGCGAGGCCAACGCCCGCATCGGCCGCGAGCGCGGCTGGCCGCCCACCACCAGGGAACGCTTCGTCTCCGAGATCGAGGACGGCGCGCTTTATGTCGGATCGCCCGAGACGGTCGCGCAAAAGATCGCCCGGAACGCCACGGCGCTGGGGATCGGGCATTTCGACCTGAAATACGCGACCGGTCCCGTGCCGCACGCCGACCTGATGACCTGCATCCGCCTGTATGGCGAACAGGTGATCCCCCGCGTGCGCGAGATCCTCGACGCGCAACCCGCCACAGCATGACCCGGAACCGACCATGTCCACGAACCCCACCTTGCCCCTGACCCGCGCCGACGCCCAGGCGATGGACGCCGCCGACCCCTTGGCCCGCTACCGGGCCGAGTTTTCGCTGCCCGACGGCATCATCTACCTTGACGGCAACTCGCTCGGCGCGCTGCCGCGGCGGGTATCCGGGCGCATGCGGACGGTGGTGGACGCGGAATGGGGGCAAGGCCTGATCCGGTCGTGGAACGACGCCGGCTGGTACAAGGCGCCGCAGCGCGCGGGCGCGGCCATCGCGCGGCTGGTGGGGGCGGATGCCGACGAGGTGATCGTGTGCGATTCGACCTCGGTCAATCTCTACAAGGTGCTGATGGGCGCGCTGCGGATGCGGGCGGGGCGGCGGATCGTCATTTCGGAACGCGGCAACTTCCCGACCGACGTCTATGTGAGCGCGCGGGTGGCCGAGCAGACCGGGTGCGAGC
Organism: Paracoccus marinus; assembly: GCF_007018965.1. Lineage (GTDB taxonomy): Bacteria > Pseudomonadota > Alphaproteobacteria > Rhodobacterales > Rhodobacteraceae > Paracoccus > Paracoccus marinus. The sequence continues at coordinate 33,218 of NZ_VJYZ01000023.1, read as the reverse complement.
TGCGGACCTTTGACCCGGCCGACATTCCGGCGGCGATCGCCGAGGCGGGGGACGACCTGGCCGTACTGCACCTGACGCAGGTGAACTACAAGACCGGCGCGGTCCACGACATGGCGGCGCTGACGGCGCAAGCGCAGGCGCAGGGCGCGCTGGCGATCTGGGATCTCGCCCACAGCGCCGGCACGCTTGCGGTGGACCTGAACGGGTGCCGCGCCGATTTCGCGGTCGGCTGCGGCTACAAATACCTGAATGGCGGCCCCGGCGCCCCGGCCTTCGTGTTCGTGGCCCGCCGCCATCTCGACACGCTGTGGCAGCCCATCGCCGGCTGGCACGGCCACGCAAGCCCCTTCGGCTTCACCGAGGATTTCGCCGCCGATCCCGGCATCGCCAGGATGCTGGTCGGCACCGCGCCGCAGCTGTCGCTGCTGGCGCTGGAGGAGGCGCTGACCGTGTTCGACGGCATCGACATGGCCGCGCTGCGCCGCAAGGGGCAGGCGCTTGGCGATCTGTTCATCCGGCTGGTCGATCAGGAACTGTCCGCCCACGGCTTCGGCCTTGCCAGCCCGCGCGACGCGGATGCGCGCGGCTCGCAGGTGTCGCTGACCCACCCGCAGGGCTATGCGATCATGCAGGCGATCATCGACCGCGGCACCATCGGGGACTTCCGCGCCCCCGACATCCTGCGCTTCGGCTTCGCCGGGCTGTACGTGGGCTATGCCGATGTCTGGGACGCCGTGGCGATCCTGCGCGAGGTGATGGACACGGGCGCGTGGGACACCGCCGACTACCGCGCCGTCAAGGCGGTGACCTGACGGCCGGCCCGCCCGGACCAGCCCGGCCCGGCTAAAGCCTGGCCCCGATCACCGCGATGAACAGGTTCAGCGCCCCCTCCATCGCGTCGGGCGGGTCCTTTTCGATCTTCCATTCGCGGAAATGGCCGTCGATCCACATCCGCGCGACGCCATAGACGAAGGCGCGCGCGGCAAAGATCAGGTCGTCCACCGGCACGTCGTCCCGCAGCCTGCCCTCGCGGCGGCCGCGCCCGATCAGATCGGCCATGGCGACGCGGATCGCCTCGTTCTCGGCGACAAGCGCGTCCGAGCCGTGAAAGTCGATCAGCGAGCGCGAACTGACGACCTGGAAGTGGGTCGGGTTCGTGCGGGCCCATTCAAGATAGCCGCGCCCGATCGCCCGCAGCGCCTCGACCGGGTCGGCGTCGCCGACCGCCTCGACCTCGGCCCGCACGGCCGCCGTCAGGCGGGCCATCGCCTGCTCGGCCACGGCGGTCAGAAGCGCGGTGCGGTTGCTGAAATGCCGGAACGGCGCGCCGGGCGACACGCCCGCCTTGCGCGCAACCTCGCGCACCGACAGCGCGTCCACGCCCTTTTCGTCGATAAGCGCGATCGCGGCCTCAAGCAGCGCCTCGACCAGATTGCCGTGGTGATAGCCGGTTCGTTTCGCGGGGACAGGCGGAGTCGTCGTCACGGACCGACACCTGTCACGCCGCCGCGCCCATGTAAACACCGCTTAGATTCGCTTGACCCACGTCCAGAATCATGTAATCACCGATTACATGTCAGGCAAGGAGGTAGCGATGCACGGATCCTGGTTGAACGGTTGGCGGCTGACGGCCCTGGCGGGGCTGGGCGTGGCGGCGATGGCCGCAGCCGCGATGGCAAGCGCGCCCGATCCGGTGGACGGCGCGCGGCTGGCGATCCGGCTGACGGCGCGCACCTCGCTGCTGCTGTTTCTCGCCACCTTCACCGCCTCGGCGCTGGCGCGGCTGGCCCCGTCGGCGTCCACCCGCTGGCTGCGCGCGAACCGCCGCTATCTGGGCGTCGGCTTCGCCATCTCGCATTTCGTCCACCTGGGGGCGATCGCGACGCTGGCGCGGCTGGACTATGCCGTGTTCCTGCAACTGACCAACGTGGTCAGCTACGTCGCCGGCGGCCTTGCCTATCTGCTGATCGTGCTGATGACGATCACCTCGTTCGACCGCACCGCCGCGCTGATCGGGCCGCGCGCCTGGGCGTGGCTGCACACCGGCGGGCTTTGGTACATCTGGTTCTCGTTCGCGCTGAACTTCGGCAAGCGGGTGCCGCGCGACACCGCCTATCTCGTCCCGGTCGCCCTGCTGCTGGCCGCGCTGGTCGTCCGCCTGCTGGCCGCGCGCAAGCGGGGGGCCAGCGCCCGAGACGCCGCAGGGGCCGCGCGGTCGCCCTATGTCGGGCCGGGGCCGGCTGCGGGGGTGTAATCAGAGTCCACGCCGCACGGTACGCGCCGCGTCACTCCATATGAACGGGCGCGGCTTCGGCCTGCGGGCGGCGCAGCAGCAGCGCCAGCGGCACCGCGCACATCGTCACGATCATCATCAGCTTGAAGTCGTCGATATAGGAAATCATCAGCGCCTGCTGGTTGACCAACCCGTCGATCTGCGTCAGCGCCGCGACGCCGCCCTGCACCGCCTGCGGCGACAGCGCCTGCAGCGACGGGTTGAACGGGTTCACCGCCGCGCCGAGTTCCGCGTGGTTGATCTGCACGTTGCGGGTCAGCATCACCGTCACGACCGAGATCCCGATGGACGAGCCGATGTTGCGGACAAGGCTGAACAGGCTGGTCGCGTCGGCGCGGAAGCGGGCGTCGAGCGTGGCGAACGCCACCGTGGACAGCGGCACGAAGACAAGGCCCAGCCCCATCCCCTGCACCAGCCCCGAATGGATGATCGGCCCCGCCCCCATCTGCGGCGAAAAGCCCGTCATCATGTCCAGCGACAGGATCGTCAGCGCCAGCCCCGCGACCACCAGCAGCCGCGCATCGACCATCCGCACCAGCCGCCCCACGAGGATCATCGACAGCATCGTCCCCACCCCGCGCGGCGCCATCACGAGGCCGGTGGTGATCGTCGGGTAGCCGAAGATGTTGGACAGCATCGGCGGCAGCAGCGCGAGGCTTGCCAGCAGGATCACCCCGATCACGAAGATGAAGACGAGACCGGTCAGGAAGTTGCGATCGGCGAAGATACGGGGGTCGATGAACGGCTCGCGCGAGGTCGCCAGATGCACGCCGAACACCCAGAAGCCGGTCAGCGTCAGAAAGCCGTAGATCCAGATCTCCACCGCGGCGAACCATTCGACCTCGGCCCCGCGGTCGAGCATCAGCTGCAGCGCGCCGATCGCCACGGTCAGCATCGCGAAGCCGAAGAAGTCGAAGCGGCGCGGCCGGATCGGGCTTTTCGGCAAATAGGCGAGGCAACCCAGCAGCGCGAGGATGCCGACCGGCAGGTTGATGAAGAACACCCAGCGCCAGTTGAAGCTTTCGGTCAGCCAGCCGCCCAGCGTGGGACCGATGATCGGCCCGACCATGATCCCCGCGCCCCACATCGCCATCGCCTGGCCGTGGCGTTCCTTTGGGTTGATGTCCAGCAGGAACGTCTGCGACAGCGGCACGATCGCCGCCCCGAACACCCCTTGCAGGATGCGGAACCCCACCATCGAGGTCAGGCTCCACGACACGCCGCACAGCATCGAGGCGACGACGAAGCCCACGACCGAGGTGATGAACAGCTGCTTGCGGCCGAACCGGTCCGACAGCCAGCCGGTCATCGGCGTCATGATCGCCGCCGCCACGATGTACGAGGTCAGGACCCAGTTGATCGTGTCGCGCGAGGCGCCGAGATCGCCGGTCATCGACGGCAGCGCCACGTTGGCGATCGTCGTGTCCAGCACCTGCATGATCGTGGCGAGCATCACCGACACGGTGATGAGCCCGCGATGGGGCACGGCATCGGGCCCGGTCCCGTCGGTCGTCGTGGCCTGCGCGGCCTGCGCGCGCCCCGTCATGGTGCCCGCGTCCTCAGCCGAGGCCCGGCACGTGCGGAAGCTGGCGTTCGACGCCGGTGTCCACCGTGACCGCCGCGCTCGCGCCCGAGACCAGCGGCGGCGCGCCGTCCGGCCCTTCGGACGCGCCGGATGCGTCTAGCCGCAGGCGAACGGGCACGCGCTGCGTCACCTTGACCCCGTTGCCGGTGGCGTTCTGGGCGGGCAGCAACGAGAACTCGGCGCCCGTGCCCGCGCCCACAGCCTCGACCCGCGCGGGAAAGCTTTTGCCGGGCGCCATGTCGAACTCGATCTCGGCCGTCTGGCCGGGGGACAGATGGGCGAGCTGGGTTTCCTTGAAGTTGGCGTCGATCCAGACGTCGCCGGTTTCCACCAGCGAGAACAGCGGCGCGCCCGCGCCCACGAACTGGCCGGTGCGGAACGCGGCCGCCTTGTAGATCACGCCGTCGGCCGGCGCGTGGACCGTCGCAAGGCTCAGGCTGTAGGCCGCCTTGTCCCGCGTCGCCAGCGCCGCCTGCACCGAGGGATGGTCGTCCACCGGCGCCTCGGCGTTATCGCCCAGCGCGGCAAGCGCGCTCGCGGTCGCGCGTTCGCTGGTCGTCAGCTGGTCTTGCGCGGCCCGCAGCGCGTGCCGGACCTCGTCCAGCACCGCCGTCGTCGCCACGCCGCGCTTGCTCAGCGCCGCCTGGCGGTCGAACTCGGTCTGGCGGAACTCGACATCGCTGCGCGCGACGTCCTCCTGCGCCAGCGCCTGCCGCCACGCGGCCTTCATCTGCTCGACCCCCAGCCGCGCGCCCGACAGCGCCGCCTCGGCCTCGGACAGGGCAAGGCGCGCGGGCTCGGCGTCCAGGCGGAACAGGACGTCGCCCTTGCGGACCGCCTGGTTGTCGGACACGTTCGCCTCGACCACGCGGCCGGACAGGTCGCTGGCAATGGAGACGGTCGCCACGTGCAGATAGGCGTTCTCGGTTTCCTCGTAGCGCCCGCCAGACAGCCACAGCCACGCGGCCCCGGCCAGAAGCGCCAGCGGCACGACCAGCATCAGGAGGACGCGGCCGCCCTTGCGGCGGGGCTTGGCGGGCGTGGCGGCGGGCGCAGGTGCAGCGGGCGTCGCGGCGGGCGCGGAAACGGGTTCGGCCTGTGGCGCGGGCGCGTCAGGTTTCAGCGATTGCGGCGCGGGGGTGATGCGGGTCGGGGCTGTCATTGTGCGTTCTCGCAAGGGGATGTGGCGCGGTCGGGCGAAACCGGACCGGACAGATTGGCGACGATGGTGGACAGCGCCGCGATGAGCGCGCTGCGGTCCGCAGGCGCGACGCCCGCCAGCGCCTCGTCGATGACGTCGTCGGCCATGCCGCGCAGTTCGTCGAAGGCGTGGTTCGCCTTGGCGGTGGGGACGACGACATTGACGCGCCGGTCGGCAGGATCCTTTTCGCGCCGGACCCACCCCCCCTCGACCATCCGGTCAACAAGGCGGGAGACGCTGATCGGCTCGATCTCGAGCAGTTCGGCAAGGCGGATCTGCGGCGCCCCGCCCTCGCGCATCAGGCGCACGAGCAGGCGCCACTGCGCCGAGGGCAGTCCAAGGTCCTTGCTGCGCGCCTCGAACCGCTTGCGAAGAAGCCGGCCCGCGTCATGCAGCAAAAGTCCCAGATTGTTGACCGCGACCGATTCCATGTGGATCGTATATGGTAAGCATTGCTTATGGTTCAAGTGACGCAGGCCACCGCTCGCCGGGGCCGGAGATCGGCCCGGCAGCGCCCGCTTCAGGCGCCGAGCCGCACCATCGCGGCCAGCCGCGCATCGGCCCCGACCGCGCCGTCCACCACGGCCGCAAAGCAGCGCGCCACCAGCTCCTGCGTTTCCGACCCCGCAAGCAGCGTCGGGAACGACAGGTGAAAGCCCGTCCGCGCCTCGAGCCCCTCGACCGGCTTCCAGACAAGGCCCGGCCGGTTCCGGCAGGTCAGCGCCGCCATCAGCGCGTTGTTGAACGAGACCGCGTTGTTGAGCCCCGACATGTGCATCGAAAAGCTGGCGAAAGGCGATTGCAGCAGGACCTTGCCGCTGACCCGGTGGCGGGAAAACAGGTCGCGGTAATACGCGAACAGCGGATCGCGCCGGGACGGCAGGATGAAGTCCATCCCGCTCAGGTCAGACAAGGTCAGCCGGTCGGCCGCGGCAAGTGGATGGCCGTCGCTCATCACGCAGACCTGCCGCGCGTCGCATTGCAGCAGGTTGACGATGTTGGGGTGCGGCAGCGGCCGGGTGTGGAAACCGAGATCGGCGTGGCCTTCGGCGACCGCGTTCGTCATCTCGTCGATGGCGTGCGAGGCGACGTGGTAGCTGCCCGACGGATGCAGGCGGTGCATTTCCGTCAGCAGCGGCGGCAGGATTTCCGTCACGACGGACATGGTCGCGGAAATGCGGACATGCGGCAGCAGCTTGTCGGACCGGGGGCGCAGGTGCATCTCGACCCGGTCAAGCAGGGCAAGCAGGTCCGACACGTCGTCGTGCAGCCCCTCGGCGCGGCTGGTCGGAAAGATGCCGCCGTTGCGGCGCACGAACAGGGGCAGCCCCACCGCCTGTTCCAGCCCGGCGATCAACTGGCTGACGGCGGGCTGCGACATGCCCATGTCGCGCGCGGCGGCCGAGACCGAGCCGGTGCGCATCACCGCCGCGAACGCCTCGATGTGCTTGAGCCGGCGGATGCTTCTGGATGTCGGGCTCACCCTGTCCCCCCCCCGGGGGCGCCGTCCTGCCGCGCCCCGCTCAGGTTTCGGCCATGCGCGGCATCGAGGCAAGCAGGTCGCGCGTATAGGCGTGGCGCGGGCGCAGCAGAACTTCGTCCGCCGCGCCCGCCTCGACGATCTCGCCCTTGCTCATGACGAGGACGCGGTCGCACATTTGGCGCACCACCGCCAGGTCGTGGCTGACGAACACCAGCGTCAGGCCCAGCATCTCGCGCAGGTCTTTCATCAGGTTCAGGACCTCGGCCTGAACCGTCACGTCCAGCGCCGATGTCGGCTCGTCGCAGAAGATCAGTTCGGGGCGGAACGCCAGCGCCCGGGCGATGCCGATGCGCTGGCGTTCGCCGCCGGAAAACGCATGCGGCATCTTGCCGGCCGCGTCGCGCGGAAGCTGCACGACCTCCAGCAGGTCGCCCGCGAGCCGCCGCGCATCGCGGGCCGCGACAAGGCCGTGGGCGACCAGCGCATAGGTCATGTTCACCGCCGCCGACATGCGCGGGTTCAGCGAGGAATAGGGGTCCTGGAAGATGCATTGCAGCGACCGCGCCAGCGCGGCCCGGTCGCGCCGGCCGGGTTGCAGGCTGCGGCCGCGAAAGGTGATCGCGGCGCCCGCGTCGGGCTGCTGCAGACCCAGGATGCAGCGGCCGATGGTGGACTTGCCGGAACCGGATTCGCCCACGATCCCCAGCACCTCGCCCGCGCGCACGTCGAACGACACGTCCTTCAGCGCGACGAACGCGTCCTGCCCGCTGCGGGGCGGGGCGGGATAGGTCTTGGACAGGCCGCGCACGGACAGAAGCGCCGACCCGGACGGGGCGAAGCCGTCGCGCGCGGTCCTGAGATACGCGATCCCGCGTTCGCGCCCGGGACTGTCGGCCTGCCGTTCGATCACGTCGAAGCGGTCGAGCCGGCGGTCCATCGGCGGAATCGCCGCCATCAGCTGGCGGGTATAGGCCGCGGCCGGATGCAGCAGCAGCTGGCGCGTCGCCCCTTCCTCGACCAGCTCGCCGCGCCTGAGGACCTGCACGCGGTCGCACATCTGCGCCACCACGCCCATGTCGTGGGTAATCAGCAGGATGCCGATCCCTTCCTTGCGCGCCATGCGTTCCAGCGTCGCCAGAACCGCCTTTTGCACGGTCACGTCCAGCGCCGTCGTGGGCTCGTCGGCGATCAGCAGCGCGGGCCTGGCGCAGATCGCGATCGCGAACACGATCCGCTGGCACAGGCCGCCCGAAAGCTGGTGCGGGTATTTCGACAGCCGTTCGGCCGCCTGCGGCACCTCGGCCTGTTCCAGAAGCTCGACCGCATAGGCGCGCGCGGCCGCCCCGCGCCGCCCGGTATGGGTGACGATGGATTCCAGCAGCTGCTCGCCGATGGTCAGGACCGGGTTCAGCGCGGTCATCGGGTTCTGGTAGATGTAGCCGACCTTACGCCCCCGGATCGCCTCGACATCGCGCGCGCGGGTGATGTCGTGGCCCGACAGGCGGATGCGGCCCGCCTCGATCGTCGCGTTCTCGCCCATCAGGCCCAGGACGGCCTTGCCGATGGTGGACTTGCCGGCGCCGCTTTGGCCGACGATGCCCACGATCTCGCCGGGCGCCATCGTCAGCGAATAGTCGCGGATCGCCTGAAAGCCGCTGCCGTCGGCAAGGCGATAGGCGATGGTCAGGTCGTCGATCTGCAGAAGCGGCGTCATACCTTAGTCCTTCGCGCGCAGAAAGGGGTTGGCGTGGTCGCGCATCCGGTCGGCCACGACGTTGACGCACAGCACCATCGCCACCAGCACGAGGCCGGGGATCATGCTGATCCACCACTTGCCCGACAGCAGGTATTCGTTGCCGTTGGCGATCAGCAGTCCCAGCGACGGCTGGGTGATCGGCACCCCGACGCCCAGGAACGACAGCGTCGCCTCGGCCACGATCGCGCCCGAGATCGCCATCGGCAGCAGCACCAGCACCGGCGTGATCGAGTTCGGCAGCAGGAAATGCAGCATGATGCGCCACTCGGATATCCCGCCGAGGCGGGCGGCGGCGATGTAGTCGCGCTGCATCTCGGTCAGGGCCACGGCGCGCACCACGCGGGCGGTCTGCGCCCAGATGCCGATGGCCAGCGCCACGATCACCTTGTCCACGCCGGTGCCGAAGATCGCGAGCAGCATGATCGCCAGCAGGACGCCCGGAAAGCTGACCGTCAGGTCCACCGCCCGCATCACCAGCGCGTCGATCCACCCCCCGCGCAGCGCCGAGACAAGGCCCAGCAGCACCCCCGCCGTGATCCCGGCCGCGACCGCGACCACCGCGACCAGCAGCGATATCCGAAGCCCGTAAAGCACCGCCGACAGGATGTCGCGCCCAAGCGAGTCGGTCCCCAGATAGGCGATCCGCCCGTCCATCGTCTGGGTCATCGGCGGCAGCAGGCCGTCCATGATGTTGAGCTGCATCTGGTCATAGGGGTTCTGCGGCGCGATCGCGGGGGCAAGCAGCGCCAGCGCGAGGAACAGCCCCATCCCGACCAGCCCGGCGGTCGGCAGGGCGTGACCCCGAAAGATCGCGCGCCAGCCGGCAAATCGTGGCACCTGCGGTTCGGTCATTGGCTCGCTCATGAATAGCGGATGCGCGGGTCGAGCAGCGCGTAAAGGATGTCGACGACGAGGTTGATCGCCACGAACATGACGGTGATCAGGATCATGTAGGCGACCACGACCGGCCGGTCGGACCGGTAGATCGAATCCAGCAGCAGCTTGCCGATGCCCGGCCACGAAAACACCGTCTCGGTTACGGTCGAAAAGGCGATCAGGGCGCCCAACTCCAGCCCCGTAATGGTGACGATGGGGATCAGGATGTTTCTCAGCAGGTGGCGGTTGACGAGCCGCCAGCGCGGGATGCCCTTGGACCGGGCGAACATCATGTAGTCCTGGAACATGACCTCCTCGGTTCCCGAACGGGTCAGGCGGGTCTGCATGCAGACGATTGCAACGGCGAGGTTCGCGGCCGGCAGCAGCATGTGGCGCAGCCCGTCGATCGTCAGGAACGACCAGCCGGCGCCCAGCAGCGGCACCGTGTCGCCGCGTCCCGACGCGGGCAGCCAGCGCAGCCAGACCGAGAACACAAGGATCAGCAGCAGCGCCTGCCAGAAGTTGGGGATCGAGTAGCCAACCGTGGTCGCAAAGCTGACCGCCCGCGTCGCCGGATGCCGCCGGTTCAATCCCGACCAGATTCCCAGCGGGATCCCGATCGCGACGCCCAGCACCATCGCCAGGCACACCATTTCCAGCGTGGCGGGCAGCCGTTCGAAGATCAGGTCGAGAACCGGGCGGTTGTAGACGTAGGACTGCCCGAAGTCGCCGGTCAGAACGTTGCCCAGAAATGCGAGGTATTGCAGCGGCAGCGGCCGGTCGAGGCCCAGCGAACGCGCCAGCGCCTCGCGGTCGGCGGCCGTGAAGTCGTCGCCGGCGAGAACCGCGACCGGGTCGCTGACCATGTACATCCCGACGAACACGAGAAGGGACATGATGAACAGCAGGACGGCGCTTTGACCGATCCGCCTGATGATGAAGCTGGCCATGTCCCCTTCCCCCCGCCGTTCCCCGTCAGGCGGCAGGCCGCCCGCGCCGACCCTTAGGGCCGGGCGACCTGACGTCTGCCTATTTGCGGTGGACCATTCCGGCCATCGTGCGGCCGTCGGCGTTGCCCGTGACCGCAAGGTCGGCGCGATGGCCCCAGACCTCGTGGTTGTAGTAAAGCGGGATGCCCGGCATGTCCTCGACCGCCCGGGCCATCGCGGTGGCGATCAGCGCGTCGGCCTTGGCATCGTCGGTTTCGACCGCCCACGCGCGGATCGCGGCCTCGAAGTCGGGATCGGCATAGTTCGACATGTTGGCCGAACCGAGACCCAAGTCCGCGTCCTTCTGCGCGAACGCGCCCGAGATCAGCTGCGCCGCCCCCTGCGGGTGGCCCCAGCCATACATGAACGCGCCAAGCTCGCCGTCCCCCCGGCGGGTAAGGAACACCGACCAGGGCTCGGTCTTGAGCGAGACCCTGACCCCCAGCCGCGTCCAGTACTGCGCCAGCGCCTGCGCCACCACCGTGCCGTTCAGATAGCGGTCGTTCGGGACCGAAAGCTCCATCGAGAAGCCGTCGGCAAAGCCCGCCTCGGCCAGCAGCTTTTTGGCGGCGTCGGCATCGTAGGGCAGCGGCGGCATTTCGGGCGCGCCGTCCATGTAGCTGGGCGCGAACTGGTTGGCGGCGGTCGCGTTGCCCTGGAACAGCCGCCCGACGATCGCGTCGCGGTCGATCGCCATCGACAGCGCCCAGCGCACACGCGGATCGGCCAGGGGCGCGGCGCCGTTCGCGGCGGTGACGCCCGGCGCGCCGTCCGCGCTGATGTCCAGCACGATGAAGATCGTCTGCAGGCCGGGGGTGGAACTGGTCGCGAACTGGTCGTCACGCTCGATCACCGCGATATCCTCGGCGCCGGGCTTTTCGATCACGTCGTAATCGCCCGCCAGCAGCCCCGCGATGCGGGCGCCGTTGTTTGCGACCGACCGGATCTCGACCTGGTCCCATTCGGCCTTGGCCCCCCAGTAACCGGCGTTCGGCACCAGCGTCGCGTCGCCCGTGGCCTGGAACTGCTGCAGCAGATAGGGCCCCGTGCCGATCGCGGCCTTGCCGCTGTCGAAATCGGCCTGCGCCGGATAGCTGGCCGCGATCCCGCAATCGCCCTGGCCGTCATAGGCGATGTCCGCAGTCACGCCGTTCGCCTGCGCGGACAGGATCTTCAGGAACTTCAGTTTCTGGAACAGGATCGGATAAGGGGCGGTCGTCTCGAACCGGACCGTGTGGTCGTCCACCGCCACCACGTTCCTGACCGGGCCAAGTGACGAGGTCAGCACGTTCGGCTTGCCGTTCACCGGGTGCATCATCCGGCACATGCTGAACACCACGTCGCGGGCGCCGAACGGCATCCCGTTGGAAAACTTTACCCCGTCGCGCAGCTTGACGACGGCGGCGGTCGGGCTTTCCCACTGCCATTGCGTCGCCAGCAGCGGCTTGTTGTCGAGCGCGACCAGCGTCTCGAAGATGTGCTCGCCCAGGCCCGCGGTCTGGCTGTCGCTGTAGGGATAGGGATCGACGCTGATCGGCGCCGTCGCATAGGCCATGCGCAGCGTCTCGGCCGCCGCCGGCGACGCCAGGGTCGAGGCTGCGATCAGCAGCGCAAGGGTTCCGGACCTGTTCATGCTTTCTCCCGTTTTTCGCTTGCGTGTCGTTCGTCGTCGTCGTCGGTGGTGTCGGCGGCGGCGGCGGCGGCGGCGGGGCGTGCCCGCTGTCCCAGGAACCGGGCAAGGTCCGTCAGCGCCTCGCCACAGTCGGCCTGCATCCGCGCGAACCGGCCCGATCGGTCCCGCGTCTCTTCGTCCATGTAAAGGTCGCGGCGCAGTTCGACCTGCAGCGCGTGCTGGTCGATTTCCGGCCAGCCGTAGCGCAGCGTGACCTCGCCGCCCGAGAACCGCTTGTTCATCCCGACTTCGTAGCCCAGCCGCTCGAACGACGTGGCGAGCCGCGTGGCGATAGCCAGGTCGCAGCATTCGCCGTGCCGCGTTCCGATGTCGATCTGGGGACGGATGCGCCCGCCCCGCCGGGCCGAATCGAACTTGGTCATCGAATGGCAATCGAGCAGGCAGACCGTGCCGAACCGGCGCCGCGTCTCATCGACCAGCCGGGTCAGCGCCTGGTGATAGGGGATGAAGCAGGTGGCGAGCCGGCCCTTCGCCTCGGACAGGTCCAGCTTGCGGTCGTAGATCGGCTTTCCCTTCGCCCGCGACCAGAACAGGGTCGAGCCGTCGATGCGCGCGGTCGGCTGCAGGCGGCCGTACCAGCCGTCGGGGTCGGCCAGCATGTCGGGGTCGATGTCGTGCTGGTGGCGGTTCACGTCCACATAGGCGCGCGGAAAGTTGGCCCGCAGCGTGCTGATGCCCAGCGCCCGCGCGGCGGTCCCGAACAGCTCGTCCACATAGCGGTCGGCGGGGAAGTCGATTTCGGCAAAGCTCAGGTCATCGCGAAAGCCGAAGTCCGGCGGATAGACGTCGCCGCTGTGGGGAAAGGCCAGCACAAGCGGCAGCGTCGGCGATTGCGCCCCGGTCAGGGTGATCGGCGCGGCCGCCTGTTCGGGCGCAAGGGCTGGCTGGTTCGGCACGTCTCACTCCTCACGAAGATGCGCCGATCCGGTCGGACATTGGGGCAGCTAAGCGGATCGCAAAGGGCCGGAAAACCTCATTGACGAATGCGCTGGGCTCATAAGGCGGGGTTATAGGATTGCGAGGGATAGGGCGGGTTCCTATCCAGATTGGAACCTGAGTAACGCCGTATTCGGCGCAGATCGGCCCGTCGGGAGCGCCAGATTTGCATTGGCGCGGCGAATGACCCGCTCCCGCTCCCTGCGGACATGATGGAGACTCCGATGCCCCAGACCACCAACGTCGCAATCTCGCTTGGTGCCGCGACTGACCCGGTCCCCTATGTCCGCGCGGTCGAGGCGGCGGGGTTCGCGGCCCGGGTCTTCACGCCCGGCGGCCGGCTGCCGACGCTGCCCATGGACATCGGCGCGATCGTCTTCGGCGGCGGCGCGGCGGTGATGCCGTCGCGGTTCGGGCAGGACCACGATCCCGCCATCAAGCGCGCGGTGGACGAGGATCGCGACGCGATGGAATGGCATCTCGCCGACCAGGCGCTCGCCCGCGGCCTGCCGGTGATGGGGATCTGCCGCGGGATGCAGTTCCTGAACGTCTATTTCGGCGGCACGCTGTGCCAGAACCTCGCCGCAGGATCATGGCAGGACGACCACCGCCCCGACCTGCCCCGCGACGCCGAGACGCATGCCGTGATCGCGCGCGGGGGGCGGGTGAGGGACTGCCTTGGCGACCGGCCGTTCATGGTCAACAGCATTCACCGGCAAGGCATCGCGGACCTGGCCGCGACGTTGACGGCCACCGCGACGACCGGGGACGGGCTGATCGAGGCCTGCGAGGATCCATCGCGCAACATCGTGGCGGTGCAGTGGCATCCCGAGGAGCTGGCGCCACGCAACCCGGCGCATCTGCGGCTGTTCGCGTTTCTGGGCGGCGGGGAATGAGCGCGCGCCGTTTGAAAGTTCCGTCCTGATCGCAGCCGCGTCGTCCGGCGCCAAGGCCGGTCACAGCGTCCAGACGGTTTCGCAAAGCTCGGCGATGCCCGCATAGAACGCCTCGTGATAATCCTTGCGGTAGGTGACGTAGTAAGCCAGCGCCGGTAGCGGCCATGGCCGGGTGAAAGCCCCTTGAATGGGGCCCCGCTTGCCTACTGCCCCCGCTCCTGCACGGCCCGGTCGGCAGTCAGAAGCTTTACCCAATTTTCCAGATAGGCATCGAACAGCCCCTCGGGCGCGCCCAGATGCACGTCCGAGGCCATGCCGCGCATCAGCCACTGGCTCAGCATCATCATGCGGCCGACGGCGGCGCCCGCCTGCGGTCTGGGCGGGGCGTCGACCTGTCCCCCCGGCTCCATCTCGTTGATCACGCGATAGGCTTCGGTCCACAGGCGCGACAGGATCTCGGCCAGTTCGGGCGAGCGCCGGCTGGCAAGGCTCAGCTCGGCCAGCATGACGCCTTCGCGGGTCCTGAAAACCTCGTGCCACAGGCCAAGGCAAAAGGCCCGCATCGGGTCGCGCGTGCCGCGGGCCGCACGCCAGAGCCGCGCGATCGTGTCCTTGAGATCGCCGATCAGCTCGGTCGCCGCCGCCTCGACAAGGGCCGACTTCGACGCGAAATGGTGCAGCGGCGCCCCGCGCGAGACGCCGGCGCGCTGGACCACCAGCCCCAGCGTGAGGTCCGCGTAGCCGTGATCGGCCAGGGTCGAAAGCGTCGCCTCGATCAGGCGATGCTTCATCGCGGCGCTCCGCTCGCCCTGGGTGCGCCTGTCGGCCTTTTGGCCGTCGGCCGCATCGTCCTCGCCGCCCTTCCCCTTCCTTTCGGAAGGGGCGTTGCCCGTGGAAAGGGCGGCGATCTCGGCGGTTCTGGTCACAGCGCGCGGGATATCAGTTCCTTCATGATATCGTTCGTGCCTCCATAGATGCGGTGCGCGCGGTTGTCCACGAACGAGCGGGCGACCGGATATTCCCACATGAAGCCATAGCCGCCATGCATCTGCACGCACTGGTCGGCGACGCGGCTGCACATCTCGGACACCCACATCTTGGCCCCGGCGGCGGCGACCGGGCTCAGCGTTCCCGCGACCTCGGCCTTGACGCATTCGTCCACGAAGGTGCGCCCGACGCTCAGCTCGGTCTGCAGTTCGGCCATCCGGTGACGCATCGTCTGGAACGCTGCGACGGGGCGGCCGAAGGCCTGCCGGTTCTTGACGTAGTCGCGGGCCAGATCGAAGGTCGCCTCGGCCGACGCCTGCGCCTGGATCGCGATCAGCAGACGTTCCCAGGCCAGCTGCTGCATCAGCATCATGAAGCCCATGCCCGGCGCGCCGAGGATGTTTTCCTTGGGCACCTTCACGTCGTCGAAGAACAGCTCGCTGGTATCCTGCGCGCGCATGCCCATCTTCTTGAGCGGCTTGCCCTTGGTGAACCCGGGCGTCCCCGCCTCGACCAGGATCAGGCTGGTGTCGGCGCTGCCCTTGCCCGACGAGCCGGTCTTGGCGACGACGATCACCAGGTCCGACAGGTAGCCGTTGGTGATGAAGATCTTGGACCCGTTGATGAGGTAGTGGTCGCCCTTGTCCTCAGCCTTGGTGCGGATGCTTTGCAGGTCCGAGCCGGTGCCGGGTTCGGTCATCGCGATCGCGCCGACCATCTCGCCGGTGGCGAGTTTCGGCAGGTAGTGCCGCTTTTGCGCGTCGCTGCCGTAGTGCAGGATGTAGGGCGCGACGATCTCGGAATGAAGCGAGAAGCCCGGACCGCTGGCCAGAACCCGGCCCTGTTCCTCCATTACGATGGTCGAGAACAGCCGGTCGGCGCCAAGGCCGCCGAACTCCTCGGGGATGGCCACGCACAGAAGTCCGGCCTCGCCCGCCTTGTTCCACAGGTCGCGCGCGACGTGGCCCTGGGCCTCCCACGCTTCCCAATGGGGATAGACCTCGGTCTCGAAGAAGCGGCGGACACCGCGGCGGTAATCCTCGTGCTCGGGCCCGTAGATGGTGCGGGGCAGAAGCTTCGGCGTCTCGGGCGTGGCAGTGAACTCGTGACGGGGCGGTGCTGCGGGCGGTGCTTCGGGCGATGCTGCGGCGTCCATGAAAGGCTCTCCGTTGATGTTGGCGCGACCGGGTGAGGTGCTTGACAACTTACATTCTGATCGTTCAGCATGTTGAAGGGACGAGAGCGCCTTGTCAACGATGCGCGATACGGCGGCCAGCAGCGCCGCAAGGGGGAAAGATGACAGACGCCGCCACTGGCGCGCCGAGCCGGAACGGGCATCAGAACGAGCGGCCGCTTGCCGGTCTGGTCGCGGTATCGCTGGCCCAGAACCTGCCGGGACCGCTGGCGC
Source organism: Paracoccus marinus (assembly GCF_007018965.1). Classification (GTDB taxonomy): domain Bacteria; phylum Pseudomonadota; class Alphaproteobacteria; order Rhodobacterales; family Rhodobacteraceae; genus Paracoccus; species Paracoccus marinus. The sequence continues at coordinate 17,115 of NZ_VJYZ01000023.1, read as the reverse complement.
TGGAGATGCTGGCGGCCGATGGAATCGGCGCGATCAAGGTCGAACCGCCGTCCGGGGACCTGCTCAGCCATGCCGCGCCCCGCTGGTATGCGGAACTTGGCCAGGGGATCGACACCCGCCAGATCGACCTGCGCAGCGAAGCCGGCAAGGCGGAACTGGACCGCCTGCTGGGCGGTGCCGACCTGCTGATCACCAGCCAGCGGCCAAGCGCGCTCGCCCGTCTGGGCGTCACCGTCGAATCGCTGGCGCGGGTCAATCCACGGCTCTGCTGGGTCGAGATCGTCGGCGACTGCGACGCGCCTGAGGTGCCGGGCCACGACCTGACCTATCAGATCGAGGCCGGGCTGGTCGCGCCGCCCGCCATGCCCCGGACGCTGGTGGCCGACCTTGCCGGCGCGCGCGACGCGGCCCGGACGGCGCTGTTGCTGCTGCTTGGGCGTGAGCGCGGATCGGCGCTGCGGCACCGCCGCGTCGGGCTGCGCCAGGCGGCGCAGGACTTTGCCGCGCCCGTCCGCCACGGAATGACTGGCGACGGCGGCATCCTGTCGGGCGTGATCCCCGGCTATCGCATCTATCGGCTGGCGGACGGCTGGGCCGCAGTCGCCGCGCTGGAACCGCATTTCGCCGCCGCCTTCTCGAACGAAGTCGGCGCGGACCCCGAATCGTTCTTCGCCGCCCGGACGGTCGCCGACGCCAGCGCGCTTGCGCAGGCACACGACCTGCCGATCAGCGCAATCCACGCTTCCTGAAAGGTTTAGGAATGGAAGAAGTCTATATCTACGACGCCGTCCGCACCCCGCGCGGCCGCGGCAAGGCCGGCGGCGCGCTGAACGAGATCAAGCCGACGGCGCTGGCCGCGGGCCTGCTCGACGCGCTCAAGGAACGCAACGATCTCGACACCTCGCGGGTCGATGACGTTGTCCTGGGCTGCGTCAGCCCGGTCATGGACCAGGGTTTCGACATCGGCCGCGGTGCGGTCCTGCTGTCGTCCTGGGACCACGCGGTTCCCGGCGTCCAGATCGACCGCTTCTGCGCCTCGGGGCTGGAAGCGGTGCAGCAGGCAGCGCAGCGCATCCGGTCGGGCTGGGACCAGCTGATCGTCGCCGGCGGCGTCGAAAGCATGAGCCGCGTGCCCATGGGCGCAAGCGGCGGGTCGCTGTTCGATCCGGCCAGCGCGATGAAGATGTATTTCGTGCCCCAGGGCATCAGCGCCGACCTGATCGCCACGATGGAAGGCGTCACCCGCGAGGACGTGGACGCCTATGCCGTCGAAAGCCACCGCCGCGCCACGGCCGCGTGGGCCGAGGATCGCTTTGCCGGCAGCATCGTGCCGGTCAAGGACATGAACGGCATCACCATCCTTGAACGCGACGAGCTGCCCCGCGCCGACGCCAGCACGGAAACGCTGGGCGGTCTGCGCACCTCGTTCGCCGAGCAGGGCGCGATCGGCTTCAACGCCGTCGCCCAGATGAAATACCCCGAGGTCGAGCGCGTGGACCACGTCCACACCGCCGGCAACAGCTCGGGCATCGTGGACGGCGCGGCGCTGGTCCTGATGGGGTCCGAGGCGATCGGGCGCGAACTGGGCCTGAAGCCGCGCGGGCGCATCGTCAGCATCGGCCGCGTCGGGACCGAGCCCACGATCATGCTGACCGGCCCGACCCCGGCCAGCGAAAAGGCGCTGGCCTCGGCCGGCCTGTCGGTCGAGGACATCGATCTGTTCGAGGTGAACGAGGCGTTCGCCATCGTCCCCATGCAGATGATGCGGAACATGGGCGTCAGCCATGACAAGGTGAACGTCAACGGCGGCGCCATCGCCATGGGCCACCCGCTGGGTGCCACCGGCGCCATCCTCGTCGGCACCGTGCTGGACGAGCTGGAACGGCAGGACAAGCGCTATGGCCTCTGCACGCTCTGCGTCGGCGGCGGCATGGGCAACACGGTGATCGTCGAGCGCGTCACCGATTTCGTGAACGGAGAAACGAAGTGACCGAGAGCAGCGTGAACCACATCACCATCGAGGTCGACGACAGCGGCATCGCCACCTGCACCATGGACTGGCCGGGCCAGGTCAACCTGATGGACGCGGGCTTCGTGCCGTCCTTCGCCGCCACGGTGGACCGGCTGGCGCAGGACGACGTCAAGGGCGCGATCCTGCGGTCGGCCAAGAAGTCGTTCTTCGCCGGCGGCGACATCACCGCATTCGCCAACGCGCAGCAGCAGCCGGCGGAAGCGATCTTCGAGGAAGTCGAGACGATCAAGGCGCAGCTGCGCCGGATCGAGAAGCTGGGCAAGCCGGTCGTCGCGCTGATCGAGGGCGCGGCGCTTGGCGGCGGGTTCGAACTGGCGCTCGCCTGCCACGCCCGCATCGCGGTGAACGATCCCCGCACCAAGCTGGGCCTGCCCGAAGTGCAGCTTGGCCTGCTGCCCGGCGCGGGCGGGGTCGTCCGCATGGTCCGCATGCTGGGCCTGCAGGCGGCGCTGCCGATGCTGGCCGAAGGCAGGCAGATCGCGCCGCAAGAGGCGGCCGCGCAAGGGCTGGTTGACCTCGCCGACGACCGCGCCGACGCCGAGGCCAAGGCGCGGGCGTTCATCGCCGCGAACCCCAAGCCGGTGAAGCCGTGGGACGCCAAGGGTCACAAGCTGCCGGGCGGCGCGCCGTTCATGTCGCCCTCGGTCATACAGCTGCAGATGGTCGCGCCCGCGATGCTGACCGCCAAGGCGCTGCGCACCATGCCCGCGCCCGAAGCGATCCTGGCGGCCGCCCTTGAAGGGGCGCAGGTCGATTTCGACACCGCCCTGCGGATCGAGACGCGCTATCTCGTCAAGCTGCTGAAGGACCCGGTCGCTCATAACCTGATCGGCACGTTCTACACCGACCTGAACGCGCTCAAGTCGGGCGACGCCCGCCCGACCGACGTGGACAAGCTGGTCGTCGGCAAGCTGGGCGTTCTGGGCGCCGGCATGATGGGCGCGGGCATCGCCTATTCCGCCGCGATCAAGGGGATCGAGGTGGTGCTGATCGACACCGCTCAGGACCGCGCCGACAAGGGCAAGGGCTATTCCGAAAAGCTGCTCGCCAAGCGCGTTTCGCGCGGGCGGATGGACCAGGCGGAAAGCCAGGCGGTGCTGGACCGGATCACGGCCACGACCGACTTCGCCGCGCTGCAGGGCTGCGACCTTGTCATCGAGGCCGTGTTCGAGGATCCCGCGATCAAGGCCGACGTGACCCGGAAGGCCGAGCCGTTCCTGGCGGACGGCGGCATCTTCGCATCGAACACCTCGACCATCCCGATCACCGACCTGGCCAAGGCCAGCGCCCATTCCGACCGCTTCATCGGGCTGCACTTCTTCAGCCCCGTGGACAAGATGCAGCTGGTCGAGATCATCCGCGGCAAGGAAACCAGCCCCGACACCGAATCGCGCGCGATCGACTTCGTGCTGCAGATCGGCAAGGTCCCGATCACGGTCAACGACGCGCGCGGGTTCTTCACCAGCCGCGTGTTCGGCCAGTACATCAGCGAAGGCGCCGCGATGATCGCCGAGGGCGTTCCCCCGGCCATGATCGAGAACGTCGCGCGGCAGGCGGGCATGCCGGTCGGCCCGCTCGCGGTGCTCGATGAGGTGACGCTGACCCTGCCGCTCCAGGTCGAAAAGACGGCGGTCGCCTCGGGTGCCGCGGCATCGAACCAGCGCCATCCCGGCATGCTGGTGCTGGAAAAGATGGTCGCGAACGGCCGCAGCGGCCGGGCAGCCGGCGGCAAGGGCTTCTACGACTATGCCGAAGGGGCCGAGAAGCGTCTGTCGCCCGAACTGGCGCAGCACTTCCCCGCCGCCGAAAGCCGTTTCGACCCGGCCGAACTGCGCGACCGGCTGCTTTACGCGCAGGCCGTGGATGCGATCCGGGTCCAGGTCGAAGGCGTGCTGGACAGCCCGCGCGAGCTGAACATCGGTTCGATCTTCGGCATCGGCTTCCCGGCCTGGACCGGGGGCATCCACCGCTTCGTCGACCAGATCGGCCGCGAGGCGTTCACCAAGCGCGCGAACGAACTGGCCGACAAACACGGCGAGCGGTTCCGCATTCCCGCCGGCTGGTAACCTGACAGACAACGGCCGGCGCGACCTCGCGCCGGCCGCTTCGTTCGACCCCGGCGGGCAGGGCGTGCCCGGACGCAGCTCATGACACAACGAGGAACGATGGCACGACAGTCCGCCCCCACCCTGCTGCACAGCTTCCTGCACTGGGAAAAGACAAAGCCCGACGGCGTCTTCCTGACCCAGCCCACGACCGACGGCGTGACGGACTACACATGGGCCGAGGTCGGCGACCAGGCCCGTCGCCTTGCCGCCTGCATCCGGTCCCTGGGCCTGCCGGCGGGCAGCCATGTCGCCCTGCTGGGCAAGAACAGCGCGCACTGGGTCATTGCGGACGTCGCGATCATGATGGCCGGGATGATCAGCGTTCCGCAATATCCCACCATGTCGGGCGGAACCGCGCGCTACGTCCTCGACCACGCCGAGACGAAACTGCTCATCATCGGCAAGCTGGACGGCACCAGCGACAACTGGCCCGAGATCAAGCAATCGCTCCCGCCCAACCTGCCGCTCGTCGCCCTGCCCATGGCGCCTTCCGAGGCCGGCACCAGCTGGGCCGAAGTCATGGCCCACGCGCCGCTCACCGATGTCGCGACGCCCGGCAAGGACGACGTGGCCACCATCGTCTATACCTCGGGCAGCACCGGCCGCCCCAAGGGCGTGGTCCACAGCTTCGCCTCCATGCTGGCGATCCAGCGGGGGCTCGAGGGCCGCAACGGCGTCCTGCCCTCGGACCGGCTTCTGTCGTACCTGCCCCTCGCTCACGTGGCCGAGCGCATGATGGAGGGGATGGCCCTTTACTACGGGCTGCACATCTTCTTCACCCAGTCGCTTGCGACCTTCTCCGAAGACATCGCCCGCGCCCGGCCCACCGTGTTCCTGTCGGTGCCGCGGCTGTGGACCAAGTTCCGCCAGGGCGTGGACGAGGCGCTGCCGCCGCGCAAGCAGGCGATCCTGTTCGCGATTCCCGGCGTGTCGCGGCTGATCAAGCGCAAGATCCTGCGCAAACTGGGGCTGGATCAGGTCCGCATGGCCGCGTCGGGAACAGCCCCGATCTCGCCCGACCTCATCCACTGGTACAAGCGGCTGGGGCTGCAGGTGCTGGAAGGCTACGGCATGTCGGAAAACTTCGCGATGTCGCACTTCACGGAACACGGCCGCATTGTCCCCGGTCAGGTCGGGACCTGTTTTGAGGGGGTCGACGCACGGATCGACGAGACGGGCGAGATTCTCGTGCGGAGCCCGGGACAGATGCTGCGCTATCACCGCGAACCCGAACTTACGGCCGCGGCCATGACGCCCGACGGCTTCCTGCGGACGGGCGATCGCGGGACGATCGACCGCCACGGCGCGCTGACGATCACCGGGCGGACCAAGGACATCTTCAAGACCGCCAAGGGGAAATACGTGGCCCCCGTGCCGATCGAGAACGCGATCCAGCTGCCGGGGATCGAGGCGGTGTGCGTCATGGGCGCCGGCCGCAGCGCCCCCATCGCCCTGCTGCTTCCCTCGGCCGAGAAGCGGGCGGAGCTGGCGGACCCGGCGGCACGCGCAGCGATCGCGGCGCTGATCCGCAAGGAACTGGCAGAGGTGAACACCACGCTGGAACCCCACGAGCGTCTGGGCCTCGCCGTGCTGGTCGAAGACGACTGGACCCCCGGGAACGGCTGCCTGACCCCCACGCTGAAGATCGTGCGCGCGAAGCTCGAAGAGGAGTACGGCAAGGCCGAGTTCCCGCCGACCGACCCGCGCGTGGTCGTGCTGGGCGGGGCTGCCCGCGACTGAGATATCAGCGAGAGTTACTTCACGCTTCACAGCGTGGGGCTTTGCGTGAGCGATAAGCCACCATGCTTTTGCGCCGGCCGCCAAGCGGCACGGCGCAAAAGCTCATCGGCAAATGCTACAGATGTTGATTGCTCGTAAGGGGACGCCTAGTCGCGGTTGCCCCGCGCCGTGTTGATCACCGGCGGGCTCCGGTAAGCCTTGCCATTGCCGACCGCTTCGGCCTGCAGGTGCGGACGGTTTTCCAGCATTTTTCGTTGTCGTTTCACGTTCCCGAGGGGAGCGTTCACGAGATGAACCAGCAGATGTTCCGGCGTGGCGACGCGGGGACGGGCCCGTCGACGATGGACAGCCGCTACATTTTCGAGGACGTGCCGTACGGGCTTGTCTCGACGGCGCTGCTTGGCCGGATCGCGGGGGTTCCTGCGCGGTTGCACGAGGCCGGGATCGCGCTGTTTTCTGGCGCGGTGGGGCGCGACCTGGCGGGTGACAACGACCTGCTGGGGCCTTTGGGGCTGGAGGAGCTGGACGTGCGATCGCTGGAGCGGCTTTGCCTGCGGGGGTTCGGGGGCTGATCTGCGGCTGAGGACAGGTGGCGGCAGTCTCGGGTCAGGGGCGGCCGCCGCTGCCGGTGGACAGGCAGGCGGGTGGAGCTGGCAGTGGAGACCGCGATGAATGCCGTGATCGGGGTACCCGTGGACAGCTGACCTAGCGCGATCGAGGGCGCCTGCAGGACCTGCAATCCGTCCCTATACCGCCCGCTGCTGAGACCCGGTTCGCCCGTGTCCTCGTATCCCGCACGCCGCTTCCGCTCTGCGCGCCGCCCCTACCCTGCGGGTCCATAGCCTAATCCAAAGCCAAGGCGATTTCCGACAAGCAAAAACCCCGCGGCGGATGCAGCGGGGTTGGTCTTCTTTTTGGTTGCGGGGGCAGGATTTATTCCGGTCAGGCTTAATCCTGTGCCTTCGTCAGAACGCCCGCGTGAGCGACACGGCGAAGTTCCGGCCGGGCGCCGGGCCGGTGGTCCAGGTCGCCGGCACGTAGGTTTTGTCGAGCGCGTTGTCGATCCCGAACCTCATCTGCACACCCGAAAGCGAACCCTGCTGCGGGGACCAGATCGCAAAGAGGTCGTGAACCGCATAGCCTCCGCGATGCGTCCCGTCGGCCTTGTCGCGGCCGGCGGCGAAGGTGCTGAAGCCGCCGACCTTCCAGGCGGGGCCTGCCTGCCAGGAGGCGCCGATGCCGATCCGGTCGTTGGGAAGCGAGTCCACGACCTCGCCGTCGCCGTCTTCCCCGGCCACGACGGACAGACCGGCGTTCAGCGACAGCGGGCCGCTGGCGTAGCTGGCCTCGATCTCGCCGCCTTTCAGCGTCACCTCGGCCACGTTGACATAGGCTGGGACCGGGAAGGGCGCGTTGGTGCGGGTGATGCGGTCGGTGATGTCGTTGTGGAACAGCGTGACCTTGACCGCCGCCTCGCCGCCCGCGCCGAACAAGTCCTGTCCGCGCCAGGAAAGGCCGATCTCGGTATTGACGCCGCGTTCCGGCTTCAGGTCGGGCGAGGGCGCGCCGCCCATGAAGCTGTCGTAAAGCTCGTCGGCGGTCGGCAACCGCTCGACCCGCGCGAGGGAGCCGAACGCCGACCAGCTGTCGTTCAGCCGGTAAATCGCGGCGATCTGCGGCTCGATGGCGGTTTCGCTGACCTTTTCGTCCGTGGCGGTGACGCTGCCGGCCGGCGTCGTCTCCTGATGCTCGACGCGCAGGCCGGTATTGATCGTCAGCCGTCCCCTTGTCAGTTCCGACAGCGCATAGGCGGCCTGCCTATCGGTCGTCGCCTCGGGATGCGAGGACGAGGGCACGGTCGATGTCCGGTCCTGGGTCGATATCTCGGCGCCGAAGGTCAGGTAATGTTCGACCTCGCCCGTGGACAGGTCGGCCACGTTGACCGCCTTCAGCTTCCACAGCCCGTAGCTGCGCTCGCCCAGCAGGCTGGGCATGATCGGCTCGTCGGGATCATCGCCCTGCTCGATCCGCTTCAAGGTGTCGCTGTAGGACAGCGTCACCGCGACATCGACGAAGGGGTTGTCCGTCGGATCGTATTCCCAGATCGCGCGAGCCGTGTGGTCCTCGGTCAGGATGTCGCCGACCCCCCAGCCCGAAAAGCCGGGGAACAGGCCGATCTGGGGTCCTTCCTGCTGGTTGAAGTCCTGATCCTCGCCGTCCGCGCGAAGGCCGACATAGCTGAAGCGCAGCCGCTGCTCGTCGTTCAGGTCGTGGTTCAGCTTCAGCAGCAGGTTCGGCGCCAGCGAGTTCGACCGGATTAGCCGGTCGCCGTCGGGGTCGGTGCTGTCGCCCAGGTCGCGCAGCGCGAAGGCGGCCAGCGCCGTCGTGCGCTCACCCGCGCGCCAAGCGCTGGCGATGCTGCCGAAGCGGGTGTCGGGGTTCGTGGCGTAACCCAGCTTGACGCGGCCACCGACCTTGCGGCCTTCGGTCAGCAGGTCCTCGGGCTCGATCGTCTCCATAGCGACGACGCCGCCGAGCGCGCCCGAACCGTAGAGTGTGGACGACCCCGGCCCGCGCAGCACCTCCACCCGCTTGAGGAAGTCGGGTTCGACGAACAGCGAGCCTTGCCTGTAGCTTTCGTAGTACTTCTGCTCGCCGTCCAGCAGTTGCACGATCGACGACTCCGACGCGGCGATCCCCTCGCCGATGCCGCGGATGTTGAAGGACTGCCCGAAGAAGCTGGACGAGCCGACGCCGGACACGCCCGGCACAACGTCCAGCACGTCGCCGATGGTGGCGGGCTCGATCGCCGTCAGCTCGTCCTCGTCGATTACCGTCACCGCTTGCGGCACGCCCGAGGCGACGCGCGGCTGGCCCGCACGCAGGACTATGGTGTCCAGCGTCAAGCTGTCGGATTCCTGCCCCAGGGCAGTCAGAGGGGTAAGGAAAGCGGCACCGGCAAGCAGCACGGCGCGGCGGGCAGTCATGGTCATCTTTGGCTCCCATGCCACGAGGATCTACAGGGGAATCTCCGTGGCTGCGGGAGGCGGCTGCGGGTTCCGTCTTGCGTTGGGTAGAGAACCCGATAGTTTCAGTCAAGAACGTGCCGCGTCCGTTTGATGCAGTAGCTGAGTGAGCCCCGGAAGGACGACATGACCGATCAAAGCCCGATCAAAACCGCTGCCGACCCCTCCGCGCTGCGGGCCGAGCTGGCAAATTCTACCGTCCGCCCGCATGACCTCGCCGCAAACCTCGGTATCCCCGAGGGAGCGCTGGTCGCCGCCCGCGTGGGTCATGGTGCGGTGCGAATCGACGCGACGCCCGACCGGCTGATCCCGCTGGTCGAGCCGCTGGGCGAGGTCATGGCGCTGACCCGCAATCCCTCGTGCGTGATCGAGAAGGTGGGCGTCTATCGGGACTACCACCCCGGCAACCACGCCGCGATGACGCTGGACAAGGAAATCGATCTGCGGATCTTTCCGTCGCGGTGGGTCCATGCCTTCGCGGTCGAGGTGCCGGGCGAGGCCGGCCCGCGCCGTTCTGTGCAGGTGTTCGATGCGACGGGCGATGCGGTCCACAAGATCCACCTGCGCGCCGCGTCCAACCTTGCCGCGTGGGAGACGCTGAAGCAGGCGCTGGCAGTCGAGGATCAGTCGGACAGTGCGGCTTTCACCCCTCGCGCCGCTGTCGAACCGGCGAAATCCGCGCCCGAGAAGATCGACATCCTCCGGCGCGAATGGACCCGGATGACCGACACGCACCAGTTCAACACGCTGGTCCGCAAGATGAAGATGAACCGCCTCGGCGCCTATCGCATCGCGGGCGCGCCCTTCACCCGCCCGCTTGCTCCCCAGGCGCTGTCGCTGTTGCTGGAGCAGCTGGCTGGCGACGGCATGGGGTCGATGATCTTCGTCGGCAACATGGGCTGCATTGAGATCCATTCGGGCCCGATCCATACGCTGAAACCGACGGGTCCGTGGCTGAACGTCATGGACCCGCGATTCAACCTGCATCTGCGCGCCGATTATGTGGCCGAAGTCTGGGCGGTGGAAAAGCCCACCCAGCGCGGGCCGGCAATCTCGGTCGAGGCATTCGACGCCCGAGGCTCGCTGATCCTGCAGGTCTTCGGCCTGCGCGCCGACCGGGCCGGTGATCCCGAGGCATGGGCGGCCCGCGTCGCAGCCCTGCCGGAGCTTGCGGCGTGATCCGCGCCGTTCTCGGCCTCGCCTTCGCGGTGGCGCCGCTTGGCGCGGCGGCGCAGGAACGGGTGGTCTCGCTGGGCGGCTCGGTGACGGAGATCGTAGCGGCGCTTGGCAAGGGCGACCGGCTGGTCGGCCGCGACACCACCTCGACGATGCCGGAGACTGTCCGCGCGCTGCCCGACCTCGGTTATGTCCGCGCTCTGTCGCCCGAAGGCGTGCTGTCGGTCCGCCCCGACCTGATCCTAGCCGAGGAAGGCGCGGGTCCGCCGGCCACGGTCGAACTGCTGCGATCCGGCGGCGTGCCGTTCGTCACCGTGCCCGAGGCTTTCGACGCGGAAGGCGTGGCCGAGCGCATTCGCGTCGTGGGAAATGCGCTCGGGGCCGGGGACCGGGCCGAGGCGCTCGCCGCCGCCGTGACCGATGAGCTGGCGCAGGTCACCGCCAAGGCGGAGGGCCAACCCCATCGCCGCGTGCTGTTCGTGATGGCGGCGGACGGAGGGCGCATCCTCGTCAGCGGCACCGGAACCGCGGCGGACGCGATGATCCGGCTTGCGGGCGGCGTTAACGCGGTCGCCGGGTTCGAGGGCTACAAGCCGCTGACCAGCGAGGCGCTGGCCGGGGCCGCACCCGAGGTGATCGTAATGATGAACCGGGGCGCCGCGGATCCGGAAAGCGAGCCGGACGACGACAGTGCGATCAACGGATTGCTGTCGAACCCCGCACTGGCAGCCACCCCTGCGGGACGCGAGCGGCATGTAGTGCGGATGGACGGGCTCTATCTTCTGGGCTTCGGTCCGCGCACCGCCGACGCGGTGCGCGATCTGTCCCGCGCCCTGGCGGAGTGACGGACGTGGTTGCCGCAGATCCCGCCGCCATTCGAATCGAGGCCGACGGCGATCGCGGCGGGCTTGCCCGGCGCATGACACTGGTTCTGGTCGCAGCGGTGCTGACGGTATCGCTTCTGTCGCTTGGCGCCGGGGCATCGGGCGTGTCGCTGGTCGATACACTGGCGGCGCTGTCGCGCGGCGAGGCCCTGGAACCTTCCGAAAGCCTTGTCCTGTTCCAGATCCGTCTGCCCCGCCTCGTGATGGGACTGCTGGTCGGCGCGGCGCTGGCGGTGTCGGGCGCGGTGATGCAGGGGCTCTTCCGCAACCCCCTGGCCGATCCGGGACTGGTCGGCGTGTCTGCCGGCGCGGGCCTGGGGGCGATCACGGCAATCGTGCTGGGCGGGGCGCTGCCCCCTGCGCTCGCGGCCGTGGCCGGAGTGCATCTGGTCCCGCTCGCGGCCTTCGTCGGCGGGCTCACCGCGACGCTGGTCCTTTATGCCATTGCTTCACGACATGGCCGGACCTCGGTCGCAACAATGCTGCTGGGAGGGATCGCCCTGGCAGCGCTGACCGGTGCGGCCTCGGGCCTGCTGATCTATCTCGCCGACGACAGCCAGCTGCGCACGCTCACCTTCTGGAGCATGGGCAGCCTCGCCGGGGCCAGCTGGCCGCAACTCATCGCCGCCGGCCCGCTGATGATGGCGGCGCTGGTCGCCGCGCCGTTCCTCGCACGCGGGCTGAACGGCCTCGCGCTGGGGGAGGCCGCGGCGTTCCACATGGGCCTGCCGGTAGAGCGCACCAAGCGCATGGCGGTGCTGACCGTCGCCGCCTCGATCGGCGCTGCGGTGGCGATATCTGGCGGGATCGGCTTCGTTGGCTTGGTGGTGCCGCATCTCTTGCGGCTTGCAACCGGGCCGGATCACCGCCGCCTGTTGCCCAACGCGGCGCTTCTCGGGGCGGTGCTTCTGGTGCTCGCCGACCTCATCAGCCGCACCATCGTCGCGCCCTCGGAACTGCCGATCGGCATCATCACCGCAATCGCCGGGGGGCCTGTCTTCATCGCCATCCTGCTGCGCCAGCGCGGAGTGCTGGACCTGTGAGCCTGATTGTCCGCGATCTCTGCGTGAAGCTCGGCCGTCGCGACGTGCTGACCGGCATCAACCTGACCGCCCGCGCGGGCGAGGTCACTGCGATCATCGGCCCGAACGGGTCGGGCAAAACGACGCTGATGCGGGCGATCACCGGAGAGCTCTCCTCCACGGGCCGGCTGACCCTGAACGGCCGCGACATGCGGGGCACGGCTGCGTCCCTGATGGCGACCATGCGCGCCGTGCTGGCACAATCGACGCCGCTGTCATTTCCCTTCACCGTCGCCGAGGTCGTGCGCCTTGGCGCCGAGGCGGGCGGCGCCAGGAACACCGGGTCGGCCATCGAGCAGTCCCTTGCCCGCGTGGACCTTGCGGGCTACGGCGGCCGCTTGTTCCAGCAGCTGTCGGGAGGCGAGCAGCAGCGCGTTCATCTGGCGCGGGTACTGGCGCAGGCGGGACCGGCAGTTGGTACCGATGGCCCGCGCTGGTTGCTGCTGGACGAGCCGGTGAGCAGCCTTGATATCGGCCACCAGCTGATGGTCATGCGCCTCGCGCGCAGCTTTGCGGCCGAGGGTGGCGGTGTGATCGCGGTGCTGCACGATCTCAATCTCACGGCGGCCCACGTCAATCACGTGCTCCTGCTGCATGGCGGCCGGGTGGCGGCCTTCGGAACACCGGGCGAGGTTCTGACAGCACCGCGCCTCAACAAGGTCTACGGGTGCGAACTTCAGGTGCTGCCGCTGTTGCAGGGCATGATGGTGGCCCCTGTAGCCTCACATTATCAAGATGGGGCGCCCCGAATATCAACGGGCGCGCCGGCGCCCCGTCCGGGCTACTAGTAATCGCGAGCGCAGGATCACCTTGACGTTTCCCACTTCATCTCCGTCGGCGAGCCGCCCATCGCCATCGACCGCACCGGGCCGCTAGACCACCGGATGCGGTATCGGCTGATCGGCAAGGCTGCGAGAGGGGTGCTCGGGTCAGCGAATCCGGTTGTTCCCGCACTGCTCTACCTCCTGAAAACTGAACCGTTTGAAGCTGTAGTTTTCGGCTAGGCTGCCCCGGCGGACAGGCCGAGACGGCCGAGGTGCAGCGCTCGGTCCTGTTCTTCGGCGAGCCGGGCACCGGCAAGTCCTTCCTCGCCCGTGCCATGGCCGGCAGCGCCGGCGCCAAGCTGGTGCACGGTGGCTTCGTTCAGTGGCAGGCTGCCGGCCATCTTGGCCAGATGCTGGGGGCGATGCGCCGGACCTTCGCCGAGGCCCGCGCCGCCGCTCCCGCGGTCCTCGTCATCGACGAAATCGATGCCGTGGGAAGCCGGTCGGCACCCGACACCCACAACGAGAACTACCGCAGGCAGGTCATCAACGGCTTTCTCGAGGATCTCGACGGGCTCGCCCGGATGCCGGGCGTGCTCGTCGTCGGCACCTGCAACCACCCGCAGGCGATCGACCCGTCGGTGCTGCGGCCGAACGTTTTCGGCAGCAAGGTTCAGGTGCCGCCGCCCGGGCGGCAAGCGATTAAGCGGACGCTACGCGACGGGCCTCATGCGCGCTGGACTTGAACCTGACGCCAGAGCAATCGCGCGGCTTACCCGCGCCGGCAGTGGCCAGAGCGCCGCGACGATCGACGCCACGCTCCGCGCCGCCGGTCCAGCGCCCGGGCAGCACGACGGAAGCTGCGGGTCGACGACCTGGTCGCGGCGCTCGGCGACCGTTCGGCGCAGCCGGCAACCGAGCATCGCATCGCTCTGCACGAGTGCGGCCACGCTATCGTCGCGACCGCGCTCGGCATCGGTCGCGTCACCCGCCTCTTGCTCAAGCCGGAGGGCCGCAAGGCCTGGACCGCCCGCGTGGCCCATACCGGCCTGCTCCGCGACTGGCACGCTGACCTCGCCCGGACGATGGCGGGCCGGGCGGCCGAGCGGTTGATCCTCTGCAATATCTCGTCGGGCGCTCGCGGGCAAGTCCGCGGACGGGCTGACCTACGGCTACAAGGCGGTCACCCGGTTCAACGCGGCAGGCGAACCGGTCCGGGGCGACCGCGCGATCGATCCGGCTCAGGCGGTAGTGATGCGACGGATCTTCGAGGATTACCCCAAGGGTACCTCGCCGCAGAAGATCGCCGGCCCGAATGGCGGACACTGGGGCACCTCGACGATCCTCGGCAACCGCGAGCGCGGCACCGGGATCCTGAACAACGAGCTCTACGTCGGCCGCCGGGTCTGGAACCGGCTCCGCTACGTCAAAGATCCGGGCACAGGCAAGCGGATCTCGCGCCTGAACTCGGAAAACGACTGGGTCATCACCGACGTGCCGAGGTTGCGGATCGTCGACGACACGCTGTGGGAGCCGCGAGGAAATCCGCAGGCTGGCCGAGGCGCTTGACGCGGCCGAGGACCGCCGTGCGACCGACACCATCCGTCTCTGCATGCTGACCGGCGCGCGCGTGGGCGAGGTGCGGCAGGCCCGGTTCGAACATTTCAACCTTGAGCACCTGAACTGGACGAAGCCCGCCAGCATGACCAAGCAGCGCAAGATCCATCGGCTGCCGATCTCGGATGAGGCGGCGGCGATTGTGCGCCAGCGCCAGCTGCTGGTGCCGCGCGGCTGCCCGCTGCTGTTTCCCGGCGACGTGCCCGGCCAGCCGGTGAAGGAAATCCGCTGTTTCTGGACGGCGATCCAGAAGACGGTCGGCATTCACGATGTGCGGATCCATGATCTGCGTCACGCCTTCGCGTCGCTTCTGGTCAGCGGCGGTGCTTCGCTGGAGATGATCGGCAAGCTGCTGGGTCACAGCCAGATGCAGACCACCCAGCGCTATGCGCACCTGATGGACTCGCCCTTGCGGGCGGGTGTCGATGCGGTGGCCAGCGCGTTCCGGCCCCGGCCGAAGCTGGTGCATGATGCCGATGAGGCGCGGAAGTCGGCCTGACCGCCGCGCGTCACCGGTTCGAGCGATCACGCGGATCCCCGCAGCGCCTTCCAGATCGGGGTGAGCCGGCGGCGGATCGTGCGTTCATCCGGCACCTCGCCGCTCTCGCTGGTGGCGACGAACCAGTCCTGCACCTCGCCCAGCCATTCGGCCTAGGTCGCGGGCAGACCCTGATCGTGGACACGGCGAGTTGATCGCCGGGCACGGCCGGGTGCTGGCCGCCACCCTGCTCGGGCTGAAGGACGTGCCGGTGATCCGGCTCGGCCATCTCGACGAGGCCGAGCGCCGCGCCTACCGCATCGCCGACAACAAGCTGACCGAGCTCGGCGACTGGGACGAGGCGATGTTGCGCGACGAGATCGCGGGGCTGCTGGCCGAGGATTTCGACCTGTCGCTGCTGGGCATCACCGACGCGGATCTGGATGCGCTGCTGCGCGACCCCGAGGCGCTGGGCGGCGACGGCCCGGTCGAAGGCGAGGACGACATTCCCGGACAACCGGTCACGCCGGTCTCCGTGCCGGGCGACCTTTGGCAGCTGGGATCGCACCGGCTGATTTGCGGCGACAGCACCTCAGCCGATGTTGTCGGCCGGCTGCTTGGCGAGGTGAAGCCGCTGCTGATGGTGACCGATCCGCCCTATGGCGTGGAATACGATCCGTCCTGGCGCAACCAGGCGGGTGCAGCAAAGACCAGACGCACCGGCAGGGTCCTGAACGACGACCGCGCCGACTGGCGCGAGGCCTGGGCGCTGTTCCCTGGCGATGTCGCCTATGTCTGGCATGGAGCCCTGCACGCGGCGACCGTGGCCGAAAGCCTCACCGCCGCTGGCTTTGCCATCCGGTCGCAGATCATCTGGGCCAAGGACCGGCTGGTGCTGAGCCGCGGCGACTATCACTGGCAGCACGAACCCTGCTGGTATGCGGTGCGGGCCAAGGGCAAGGGGCATTGGGCATTGGGCAGGAGATTGGAAGCAGACGACGCTCTGGGCCATCGCCAACCGCGATCAGGATGCCGACGCCGTGCACGGCACCCAGAAGCCGGTGGAATGCATGCGCCGCCCGATCCTGAACAATTCCAGCCCCGGACAGGCGGTGTTCGAACCGTTCATGGGATCCGGCACCACGCTGATCGCGGCGGAAACCACCGGCCGCGTCTGCTACGGCGTCGAGATGAACCCGGCCTATGTCGACGTCGCCATCGAACGCTGGCAGTCTTTCCCTGGCGAGGACGCGGTGCTGGCGGAGACCGGCGAGAGCTTCGCCGCCCTCAAGGCCAAGCGGCTCCCGGCATGAAAGCGCCGCTGCTGCCGGGCCGGATCGAACATTAGCGGCTCGCCCACCTCAAATCCTACGCCCGTAATGCCAAGATCCACGACGCCGACTAGGTGGCGCGCATCGCCGCGAGCATGGCCGAGTTCGGCTGGACCGTTCCTTGCCTCGTCGCCGCCGACGGCGAGTTGATTGCTGGGCATGGCCGCGTCCTCGCCGCCGCGCACCTTGGTCTGGCCGAGGCGCCGGTGATCGTCCTCGGACACCTGACCGAGGCACAGCGGCGAGCATATCGCATTGCAGACAACAAGCTGACCGAACTGGGCGGCTGGGACGAGGCGCTGCTGCTGGAGGAACTGCGCAGGCTGCTGACGGAGGATTTCGACCTCGGGTTGATCGGGATTCCCGACGATGAACTGGACGCCCTGCTTCATGTCGACAGCGAAGACCGCGCGCCCATCGACGATGACACAGCCGACACCATCCCCGAAGCTCCGCCCGAACCGATCACCCGCCCCGGCGACATCTGGGCGCTGGGCCAGCACCGGCTCTGCTGCGGCGACGCCACCGACCCCGCCGCGGTGGCCAGGCTGACGCAGGGCGATCAGGCCACGCTGATGTTCACCTCTCCGCCCTATGCCCAACAGCGCGACTACGGCGCCGCGAAGGAAAAGCTCGGCGATTGGGATGCGCTGATGCGGGGCGTGTTCACCGCAGCTCCGGTCGCCGACGACGCGCAGCTGCTGGTCAACCTCGGCCTCGTCCATCGCGACTGTGAATGGCTGCCCTATTGGAAAGACTGGGTGGAATGGATGCGCGCCTCTGGCTGGCGGCGGTTCGGCTGTGACCTGCCCCCCACGCGATCCCTCAGTCTGATGTAGAGTCTGCCCCACCTGAAGGAGCAGACGAATGAGGAAAA
>NZ_VJYZ01000022.1 GCF_007018965.1 Paracoccus marinus | reverse complement strand
GTAAGCGCCACGGCGCTCTCCTCCTGCCGCTGCTGATCTGATCGGTCCATTCTCCGCGGGTGGGCATGGGGCGGAGGGGTGGTTTTGGAGATAGACGGCAAAATGGGCGTCCATTTGGACGGCTCGATCGACGGTGGGGTTTCCCGGCTTGAGGTGATTGAGGGACCAAGCGGTCGGCGCCGACGCACGAAGGGCGAGCGGGCGCGGATCGGGGTGGAAAGCCTGATGCCCGGGGTGACGGTGGCCGATGTCGCGCGCCGGCATGGCGCGACCCGCTGGCAGATCTACGACTGGCGCAAGAAGCTGCGGGCGGGGGAATTGCTGGTTCCCGAGAGCATGGCGGCGCTGCCTGCTTTTGCCGAACTGGTCGTCGAGGATCCCTCGCCGCCTGCGGTTCCGGCCCATGCCGGGTTCGATCTGGAGATCGTTGTGGGCGATGTCGTGATCCGCGCCGGTGCTGACGCCCATGAGGGCCAGCTGACGCGGGCGATCCGCGCGGCTCGGGCGGCAATGTCATGATGCTCGGCCAGAGCGGGCCGGTAAAGGTCTTCGTGGCGACACGGCCGGTGGACTTTCGCAAGGGCATCGATGGCCTGGCGCTGGCGGTGCAGGAGATGTTCGGGCTGGACCCGTTCTGCGGGGCGGTCTTTGTGTTCCGATCGAAACGCGCGGACCGGATCAAGTTGCTGGCCTGGGATCAGACCGGGATGGTGCTGGTTCACAAGCGGCTGGAGGGCGGGAAATTCGTCTGGCCGCAGGTGCGGGACGGGGTGATGCGGATGTCCTCCGCGCAACTCGCCGCCTTGTTCGAGGGGCTGGACTGGCGACTGGTCCGGCCGGAGCGGGCGCGTCGTCCGCTGGCGGCAGGGTGAGCGTGATGGTGCGGGAAAGCCCTGTTTTTACTGGTCATATACCGCGCTCCATGATTCACTTCACCCCATGGATGCTGCCGCTCTCGCCCGCGAAAACGCTCTGCTGAAGGCTCGCTTGGCCGAGGTCGAGGCGGTGCTGGCGGAGGTGCAGGAGGCCAATCGCCGGCTGGAAGACATCGTGCGCATGGCGCAACGCGAGAAGTTCGGCAAAAGCTCCGAGAAGCTGTCGCCCGACCAGTTCAATCTGCCGCTCGAGGATGCCGAACTGGCCCAGGGCGTGCTCGAGGCAGCACAGGAAAAGGCCGAGGCCGCCCTGAGGGCTGCCAAGGGCACGGATGCGCCCCGCAAGCCCCGGCGCAACCGGGGGCATCTGCCACCGCATCTGCCGCGGGTCGAACGGGTGATCGAGCCTGCCAGCATCCTGTGCCCCTGCGGCTGTGGCGAGATGGCCCGGATCGGCGAGGACGTGTCCGAGCGACTGGACGTCATCCCGGCCCGGTTCCGGGTGCTGGTGACGCGGCGCCCGAAATACGCCTGCCGGCGCTGCTCGCAGGGCATGGCGCAAGCCCATGCCCCCGAGCATGTCGTGCCCGGCGGGCTGCCCACGGAGCAGCTCATCGCCTGGATCATGGTCTCGAAGTTCGGCGACCATCTGCCGTTCTATCGCCAGGCCGGGATCTTCAAGCGGCAGGGCATCGATCTCGACCGCGGAACGCTCGGCAACTGGGTCGGCCGCGCCTGCTTCCACCTGCTGCCGATCATCCGGCACATGCAGGCCCATCTGCGCCGCGCCGATCGCATCTTCGTCGACGAGACCCGCGCGCCGGTGCTGGATCCGGGGCGCAAAACCACGAAGAGCGGCTATTTCTGGGCCGTGGTGTCCGATGATCGCGGCCATGGCGGTGTCGGCCCGCCCATCGTGCTGTTTCATTACGCCCCCGGTCGGGGCAAGGAGCATCCGCTGAACTTCCTCGCCGGGTATCGGGGCCGGTTCCTGCAATGCGATGCCTACCAGGCCTACAACGCGATGACCGAGATCGCGCGCGAGGGTGGCCCCTGGCGGCTGGTCTACTGCTGGACCCATGTCCGCCGCCGCTTCGTGAAACGCTTCGAGAGCGACCGCTCGCCCATCGCCGAGGAGATGCTGCGCCAGATCGCGCTGCTCTATCAGGTCGAGAAGACCGTGCGCGGCACGAACGCGGCTGCGCGTCTCGCGGCAAGGCGCGAACATGCGGCCCCCATCGTCGCCGCGCTCAAACCCTGGCTGGAGATGCAGCTGTCGCGCATCCCGCAGAAATCCCAGCTGGCCGAGGACATCCGCTACACCCTCGCGCACTGGCCCGGCCTGATCCGCTTTCTCGACGACGGCACACTCGAGCTGGACACCAACCCGGTCGAGAACCAGATCCGCCCGATCGCACTTACGAGAAAAAACGCACTCT
>NZ_VJYZ01000021.1 GCF_007018965.1 Paracoccus marinus | reverse complement strand
GAGCGGACATCTCCTACATCTGGACGGCAGAGGGCTGGCTCTACCTCGCTGTCGTGCTGGACCTCTTCTCGAGGCGCGTCGTTGGCTGGGCCACGAGTGACCGCCTGAAGCGCGATCTCGCGGTCGAAGCCCTGCGCCGTGCTCTGGTGGCTCGCAACCCTGCGCCGGGGCTGGTTCACCATTCCGACCGTGGATCGCAATACTGCTCGGTCGACTATCAGGCGCTGCTCCGCAGACGTGGCATCCTGATCTCCATGAGCGGGCGCGGAAACTGCTACGACAACTCGATGGTGGAAACCTTCTTCAAAACCATCAAGTCGGAGCTCATCTGGCCGGTCGCATGGCAGAACCGCCAACAGGCCGAAAACGCCGTCGCAAGATACATCGACGGGTTCTATAATCCCGTCAGGCGGCATTCATCGCTCGGCTTCCAGAGCCCCATCGCCTTCGAGCGAAAGGCCCGCGAAGTGAGCTAAACGCTCTCCACAAAAGCCGGGCAAGTCCA
>NZ_VJYZ01000020.1 GCF_007018965.1 Paracoccus marinus | reverse complement strand
GACCGCCGAAAGCTTCCTGGGCTTCATCGACATCACGTCGATCCGCTTATGGCTCCGCCATTTGTCAACATGACCTACGTCACGATTTCGATTGTTGTAAATCCGTTTCGCACGGGCGGGCAGGTGGGGGCGCTGGCGTCGATGACGGCGGCGGTCGCGTGCCGCCGCCGCCGCGCCCCGCCGCGCCCGGTCAGCGCATCCGCAGCGCGCCGTCCAGCCGGATCGTCTCGCCGTTCAGATAGCCGCACTCCACGATGAACGCGGCGAGGCGGGCGTATTCCTCGGGCTCGCCCAGGCGCTTGGGGAACGTCACCTCGGCGGCAAGGCTGTCCTGCACGTCCTGCGGCAGGCCGCGCAGCATCGGCGTTCCGAAGATGCCCGGCGCGATCGCGCAGACGCGGATCCCGGACCGGGCAAGGTCGCGCGCGACCGGCAGCGACATGCCGGCGATCCCCGCCTTGGACGCGCCATAGGCCGCCTGACCGGCCTGCCCGTCGAACGCCGCGACCGAGGCGGTGTTGACGATGACGCCGTTTTCCTCGCGCCCGTTCCGCGCCATCTCGACGGCGACCAGGCGCAGGACGTTGAAGGTGCCGACCAGGTTGATGTCGATCACCCGACGGAAACTGTCGAGCTTGTGGGGCCCGTCGCGGCCCACGGTCTTTTCGCCCACGGCGATGCCCGCACAGTTCACGCAGGCGTCGATCCCGCCCATGGTTTCGACCGCGCGCGCGATGGCGGCGGCGACGCTGCCCTCGTCGGTGACGTCGGTCTGCGCGAAGCCCGCGCCGATCGAGGCGGCAAAGCCCTCGCCCGCCGGGTCGCGGTCAAGGATCGTGACCTTCGCCCCGCGGTCGCGGAAATGCTGCGCGGTCGCGGCGCCAAGGCCGGATGCGCCGCCAGTAACGATGGCGCGGGTTGCGGTCAGGTCCATGCAAGGTTCCTTCATGTCGGTGCGGCGCGATCCTAGTCAGGGGCGCACCGGCTGGACAAGCGGGTTCGGGTGGTTCCGTGGCGTGCGAAAAGACGGCGCCGTTAACCATTCTTAAACGGTTCGGCGCCATGAAGCATCGAAGGCAAAAGGGCTGCGTCGCGTGCGTCACCTCGTCCCGATCCTGATCGCGCTTTTCCTGCTGCCGCTTCGCGCGCTCGCGGGCGACGGAACGTGGACCCAGCTGGACGCGTCCAGCGAAGCCGCGCTTCTGGTCACGAACGTGGAAAAGGGGCGCAGCGTCTATGGCCTCGTCGCGGGCAAGGACGATGACGAGGCGTGGCTGGCCCTGTCGCTCCTGCGCACCTGGCAGCTGGGCGACGAACGGGCGCCGTGGAAGCTGCGGGCCGGATCGGGCCTGAAGATCGAGGAGATCGCGCCCTACGAGGCGATGGATTTCCGCTATCGCTGGTGCGACGACTGGATCGAGCATTGCAAGGCGGCGCGCGCAGGCGTTCGGCTGCAGGCGGAGCGCTGGAAATCGTATGAGACGGTCGGCGTCTACCTGATGGCCGACTACAACAGCATCGCGCAGGCGAAGCTGGCCGTCGCGGGGGTCACGCATCTGAAATCCGGCCTCGGCGGGCAGCTCTCGGTCTATGACGACGACGAGGGGGACCGGGTGCCCGCGCTGATGCTGTCGGCGCCCGTCCGCAAGACGGGTCTCTCTGTCCGGCTTAGCCACAAGCCGACCGAGAGGGAGACGTTCGTGGGCTTCAGCTTCTCGACCTACTAGACCACCAGCATTTCCGGGCCGCCGGTGATGCGGGGGTCGGGCAGGCCGATCACCTGGTCGTCGCGGCCGACATAATCGACCGCGCGCAGCACCGTCTGGATGGCGGCGATCCGCGCCCGGCGCTTGTCATCGGACCGGATCACCGTCCACGGCGCCACGGGGCTGTGCGACAGCGACAGCGTCTCGCGGATCGCGGCGGTGTAGTCGTCCCATTTCGCCAGCCCCTCGACATCGATCCGGCTGAGCTTCCACTGCTTCAGCGGGTCCTTCTCGCGGTCCAAGAAGCGCTGCAACTGCTCGGCCCGGCCCACGCTGAGCCACAGCTTGACGAGGATGACCCCGTCATCCACCAGCAACCGCTCGAAGTCGGGAAGCTGGCGGAAGAACTTTTCCCGGTCCGGCTTCTTCACGAAGCCGAACACCTTCTCGACCACGCCGCGGTTGTACCAGCTGCGATCGAACAGCGCGATTTCCCCCGCCCCGGGCAGGGCCGCGACATAGCGCTGGAAATACCACTGCCCGGCCTCACGCTCGGTCGGGGTGGGAAGCGCCACGATATAGGCGGAACGCGGGTTCAGGTTCTCGCGCAGCGCCTCGATGGTGCCGCCCTTGCCGGCGGCGTCGCGCCCCTCGAACAGCACGACCACGCGCTTGCCGGTGGCGATCACATCATGCAGCATCTGCACCAGCTCGACCTGCAGCGCCTCCATCCTGTCCTCGTAGTCGTCCTTGTCCATCTCGCGGCGGTACGGATACCCCGCGTCGATGATGTCGTCCTTGTCGGCCTCGCGAAGGCGCGTTCTTACCTCCTCTGGCGCATCGTTCTTGAGATAGGCGGTAATCTCGCCGACGAATGGCAGGCGGGGCGGGGCTTGATCTTTGCTCATGGCGTCTCACGGGCGTGACGTTCCGCGCCAGTCTGGCGCGGCGCCCGCGGCGCGGCAAGCCGCGTCACGCGCTGCCGGGTCACGCCCGGCCGATGTCGCGCAGGTCGAACGGAGTCGTCTGGTAGATCTCGTTGATCCAGTTGCCGTACAGCAGATGCGCGTGGGCGCGCCACAGGTTCGACGGGCACAGCCCCGGATCGTCGTCGGGATAGTAGTTCGCGGGCACGCCGATCGGCTTTCCGGCCCCGACGTCGCGGTCGTATTCCTCTTTCAGCGTGCCGGAATCGTATTCCAGGTGGTTGAAGATATACAGCGCCCGCCGCGCCCGGTCCTCGATCAGGCAGGGGCCCGCATCCGCCGAAGCCAGCAACGTCGCAAGCTCGGGCCGGGCGTCCACGTCGGCCTGCCGCACCTCGGTCCAGCGGCTCACGGGCACCAGCACGTCGTCCGAAAAGCCGCGCAGGAAGGGCGAGGCGGGCTGCAGGTTCGCGTGCCGGAAGCAGCCGAACGCCTTGGCATCCAGCGCGTGCTTGGGCAGGCCGTGGAAATGCCAGGCCATCGCCATCCCGCCCCAGCAGACGCCGAACGTCGAATGGACATGGCTTTGCGACCAGTCGAAGACGCGGCGCAGCTCGTCCCAGTAGGTCACCTCGTCGAAGGGCAGCTGTTCGACCGGGGCGCCGGTCACGATCAGCCCGTCGAAGCGGTCGCCCGACGCCTCGACCTCGGCGAACGGACGGTAGAAGGATTCGAGGTGATCGGCGGCGGTGTTGCGGCTTTCGTGATCCGACATGCGGATCAGCGACAGGTCGATCTGCAAGGGCGTCGCGCCGATCAGCCGGGCGAACTGGTTCTCGGTCTGGATCTTCTTGGGCATCAGGTTCAGCAGCGCGATCCGAAGCGGCCGGATGTCCTGCGTGGCGGCCCGGCCCGGCGACATGACCATCACGCCCTCGCGCGACAGGATGTCGTATGCGGGCAGGTCTTCGGGCAGGGTGATCGGCATCAGGCGGTTCCTTGTGCGAGGCGAGGGGACGGACCTGCGGCGCGGGCGCGCGCGTCGATCGCGTCGGCGATCAGGTCGATGAAGTCGTCGGGCGTGCGGATGCGGGCCACGTCGTCGGCCCGAACCGTGACGCCGTGCCGCGCCATCGCCTCGTACCGGGGCTGGCGGTGGGCCAGGGCGCGGGCATAGGTCCAGCGGACGAAAGCGTCGGGATCGACCGGGCCAGGGTGGTCGCGGCCGTAATCGGCCCAGGCCGCGCCAAGGAACGCGGGCTGGTAGTACATGGGCTTCGGCGCGGCGTCGAAGCGGCGGACGAGTTCGGCCGTGTGCGCGTCGCTGCCGCAGATCCAGACCGGCAGCAGCAGCCCCGTCAGCGCCGCCATCACCGGATCGGCGGGATCGTCCGGGTCAACGATCTCGCAGATCGAGCCGGAGCTGTCGCAGACGAAATGCGGATAGCCATAGATCGCCTGTGCGCGCTGCGCGAAATGCGCGCTGTCCAGCGTCGCCGCGATCTCGGCCGCGCGGTGCTGGTCCTGCCGCTGCATGTAGTCGTCAAACGGCAGGCCGCCGCGCGCCGGATCGCCCGGCTTGCCCAGATAGGTCGAAAGCGGCGCGAGGTTGTCAAAGGTGATGTTCGATTCGATCCGCACCGAATCCGTCAGCAGCAGCTCTCGCAGCAGCGGCACCGCCATCGCGTGACGCTTGAAGTCGTCGGCGATCAGCTCGCCCATGTAGCGGGTGCCGATGCGGTAATCGACGCTGTAGTGAAACCACGCCCGCGACCGGCGCAGCATCGACGCGATATGCGTCTTGCCCAGGCCCGACATCCCGAAAAGCATGACGCGGCGCGAGCTTGCGTCACGCCAGTCCCGTCCCGTGGCATAAGGCATCGGCCGTCCCCGTTGGTGCGAATGGTCCTCTAGCTAAGCTCCGCCGGGCGGGTTGGAAAGACCCGCAGGCGCCCGTGCCGGTCACGGTAACGGTTGCGCGACCACTCCCCCGGCCGCAAAGTCCGTTCATTGATCGACGGATTTGAGGAGGACCAGATGCGATACGGATTGATGATTGCCGTCCTGCTGGGCAGCACCGCCGCGGCGTTCGGCCAGGACGTGGTGGCGCCGCAGGCCGCGCCCGCGACTGCGCCCGACACTGCGCCCGACACTTCGCCCGCGACTGCGCCCACGACCGACCCGCAGACCGCCGCGCCCCCGTCGGACGCCGCCCCCGCCTCGGCGCCTGCAAGCGACGTGCCCGAAACCCCCGACGGCGCAAGGGCGGCCCCGCCGCTTGATGCGTTCGGCCCGCTGACCGACGCCGCGCGCGCGGCGATGACAGCCAAGGCCGAGGGGCGGCCCGTTACCGGCAAGGACTGGATGGTCGCCGCCGCCAACCCGCTGGCGGTCGAGGCGGGCGCCAGGATCCTTGACGCCGGCGGCAGCGCGGCCGACGCGATGGTCGCCGTGCAAAGCGTCCTCGGCCTCGTCGAGCCGGAAAGCTCGGGCCTTGGCGGCGGGTCGTTCGTCGTCTGGTACGATGCCGCGAGCGGGCAGATGACGACGCTCGACGCGCGCGAAGCCGCGCCGCGCGGGGCCACGCCGCAGCTGTTTCTCGACGACGAGGGCGAGCCGCTGGAGTTCATGACGGCGGTCGTCGGCGGCCGCTCGGTCGGCACCCCCGGCACGCCTCGGCTGATGGAGGAAGCGCATCGCCGCTGGGGCCGGATGAACTGGGCCGCGCTGTTCGAGGACCCGATCCGGCTGGCGGACCAAGGCTTCACCGTGTCGCCGAAGCTCGCGAACCTCGTTGCGGACGAAGGAGAGGCGCTGCAACGCTATCCCTCGACGACCGACTACTTCTTCCCGGGCGGCCAGCCGGTCGCGGCCGGGTCGCAGCTGAAGAACCCGGCCTATGCCGAGACCCTGCGGCAGCTGGCGCAGGGTGGCGCGGACGCTTTTTACCGCGGCGACACCGCGCGGGCGATCGTCGCGGCGGTTCGGGGCGCCACCGACAACCCCGGCACGCTGTCGATGGACGACCTGGCGGCATACCGGGTGATCGAGCGCCCGCCGGTCTGCGTGGAATACCGCGATCACGACGTCTGCGGCATGGGCCCGCCCTCGTCGGGCGGGCTGACGGTGGGGCAGATCCTGGGCCTGCTCGGCGACTACGACCTTGCGTCGCTCGGGGCCGACAACCCCGAAAGCTGGCGGCTGATCGGGGACGCCTCGCGCCTCGCCTTCGCCGACCGGGGCCGCTACATGGCCGACCCCGACTTCGTGCCGGTGCCCACGGCCGGGCTGATCGATCCGGGCTATCTTGCCGAACGCGGCAAGCTTCTGGCCGGCGACGACAGCCTGCCTGAAGTCACTGCGGGCAAGCCCGGCTGGACCCACGCGATGAACTGGGGGCAGGACAGCGCGCTGGAGCTGCCGTCCACGACGCATATCTCGATCGTGGACAGCTACGGCAACGTGCTGTCGATGACGACGACGATCGAGAACGGGTTCGGATCGCGGATGATGGCGGCGGGGTTCCTGCTCAACAACGAGCTCACCGACTTCTCGTTCGAGACGCATGACGACGACGGCTACGCCATCGCCAACGCCGTCGCGCCGGGCAAGCGGCCGCGGTCGTCGATGTCGCCCACCATCGTCATAAAGGACGGAAAGCCCGTGATGGCGATCGGCTCGCCTGGCGGCAGCCGGATCATCGGCTATGTCGCCCGCGCGCTGATCGCCCAGCTGGACTGGGGTATGAACGTGCAGCAGGCGCTGGACGCGCCGCACTTCGTCAACCGCTTCGGCACGATGGAGGTCGAAAAGGGCCGCGCGCCCGAACTGGCCGCCGCGCTGGCAGACATGGGCTTCGAGGTCGAAGAGGCGACGCTGGCGTCCGGCCTGCACGGGATCGTCATCACGCCCGAGGGCTTGGAAGGCGGCGCCGATCCCCGCCGCGAAGGGATCGCCATCGGCGGCTGACAGGCCGTCCGCGCAACGAAGAACCCCCGGCCGCGAGGCCGGGGGTTCGTTCATCCGATGGCCCGGCGATCAGGCGCGGGCGAGGTTGCGCAGCACGTAGTGCAGGACGCCGCCGTTCTGCAGGTACTCGATTTCCACCTCGGTATCGACGCGGGCCTTCAGCTGCACCGTCTTTTCGCTGCCGTCCGCAAAGCGGATGGTCGCGGGAACCAGCGACAGCGGCTTGAAGTCGCCTGCCAGCCCGTCGATCGAGATCACCTCGTCCCCGGTCAGGCCCAACGTCTTGCGGGTGTCGCCGTTCGTGAACTCGAACGGGATCACGCCCATGCCTACGAGGTTCGACCGGTGGATGCGCTCGAACGATTCCGCGATCACCGCCTTGACGCCCAGCAGGTTCGTGCCCTTGGCCGCCCAGTCGCGGCTGGACCCTGCGCCGTATTCCACGCCGCCCACGACGACCAGCGGAACGCCCATGTCCTTCCACGCCATCGCCGCGTCGTAGATCGAGGTCTCGTGCCCGTCGGGGCCCTTGCTGTAGCCGCCCTCGACCCCTTCGAGCATCTCGTTCTTGATGCGGATGTTGGCGAACGTGCCGCGCATCATGACTTCGTGGTTGCCGCGGCGCGAGCCGTAGCTGTTGAAATCGGCGGGCGCGACCTGGCGTTCGGTCAGGTACTGGCCGGCCGGGGTGGTCGGCTTGAACGAACCCGCCGGGCTGATGTGGTCGGTCGTGATCATGTCGCCAAGGATCGCCAGCACGCGAGCGTCCTTGATGTCGCTGATGACGCCCGCCTCGCGCGGCATGCCCTGGAAATAGGGGGGGTTCTGGATATAGGTCGATGCCGCCGGCCAGTCGTAGGTCTCGCTGTCGGTGGTTTCCACCGCCTGCCAGCGCTCGTCGCCCTTGAACACGTCGGCGTATTTCGCCTGGAACATCTCGCGCGTGACGATGCGTTCGACCAGTTCCGCCACCTCGCGCGAGGACGGCCAGATATCCTTGAGGTAGACCGGCTGGCCGTCCTTGGACGTGCCGATCGGCTCGCGGGTGATGTCGATGTTCATGTCGCCGGCGATCGCGTAGGCCACGACCAGCGGCGGGCTGGCAAGGTAGTTGGCGCGCACGTCGGGCGAGATCCGACCCTCGAAGTTGCGGTTGCCCGACAGGACCGACACCGCGACCAGGTCGTGGTCGTTGATCGACTGCGAGATCTCGGGCTCCAGCGGGCCGGAGTTGCCGATGCAGGTGGTGCAGCCGAAGCCCACGAGGTTGAAGCCAAGCGCGTCGAGTTCGCTCTGGAGCCCCGCGGCTTCAAGGTATTCGGCCACGACCTGCGACCCGGGCGCGAGCGAGGTCTTGACCCACGGCTTGCGGGTCAGGCCCAACTCGTTCGCCTTTTTCGCCACCAGCCCCGCAGCCATCAGCACATAGGGGTTCGAGGTGTTGGTGCAGGACGTGATCGCCGCGATCACGACCGACCCGTCGCGCAGGGTGAAGTCGTGCCCCTCGACCGGCGCGCCGGTGATGACGCTCGATCCGTGGTGAACCTCGCCCGGAATCTCGGACTTCGACGGGGCGGGCGAGCCGCCTTCCTCGGTCATGAAGAACTTTTGGTCGGCAGGCACCGAGGGGGCGGGCTTCAGACCCTCGATATAGGCCTTGAAGGTCTGCGCGGCGGCGTCCAGCGCAACGTGGTCCTGCGGGCGCTTGGGGCCCGAGATCGCGGGCACGACATCGCCCAGATCAAGCGCCAGCGTCGAGGTGTAGACCGGCTCGTAGGACGCGTCGCGCCACATGCCGTTGGCCTTGGCATAGGCTTCGACCAGCGCGATCCGGTCCTCGTCGCGGCCGGTCTGGCGCAGGTAGCGCAGCGTCTCGTCGTCGATCGGGAAGAAGCCGCAGGTGGCGCCGTATTCGGGCGCCATGTTGGCGATCGTCGCGCGGTCCGCCAGCGGCATGTTGTCGAGGCCCTGGCCGTAGAACTCGACGAACTTGCTGACGACCTTGTGGTCGCGCAGCATCTTGACGACCTTGAGAACGAGGTCGGTGGCCGTCACCCCCTCGCGCAGCGCGCCGGTGATCTTGAAGCCCACGACTTCCGGGATCAGCATGGAGATCGGCTGGCCCAGCATCGCCGCCTCGGCCTCGATCCCGCCGACGCCCCAGCCGAGGACCGCAAGGCCGTTGACCATCGTGGTGTGGCTGTCGGTGCCGACCAGCGTGTCGGGGTAAGCCACCTCGGCCCCGGTCTGGTCGGTGTCGGTCCAGACGGTCTGGGCGAGGTATTCCAGGTTCACCTGGTGGCAGATGCCGGTGCCCGGCGGCACCACGCGGAAGTTGTTGAACGCGCCCTGGCCCCATTTCAGGAACTGGTAGCGTTCCATGTTGCGGGCGTATTCCAGATCGACGTTGCGCTGGAAGGCGCGGGGATTGCCGAACTCGTCCACCATGACCGAGTGGTCGATCACGAGGTCCACGGGGTTCAGCGGGTTGATCTTCTGCGCGTCACCACCCAGCGCCACGATCCCGTCGCGCATCGCCGCAAGGTCCACCACGGCGGGAACGCCGGTGAAGTCCTGCATCAGCACGCGGGCGGGGCGATAGGCGATCTCGCGCGGGTAGTTGCCCGCGTTCGCGGCCCATTCCGCGAAAGCCTTGATGTCATCGGTGCTGACGGTGCGGCCGTCATCCTCGAACCGGAGCATGTTTTCCAGCACGACCTTGAGCGCGGCGGGCAGGCGCGAGAAGTCGCCGAGGCCTGCGTCGGTCGCGGCCTGGATCGAGTAGTAGGACACGGTCTTGCCGCCGACGGTCAGGTCGCGGCGGGTCTTGGCGGTGTCTGTACCGGTGACGATGGGCATGATGTTCGTTCCCTCTGGCGGTGCCGGCAGGTCGGCGGCTGGCTTGGTCTTGCGCTGCCACCGAATTGCCCGGAATCGCCGGGCGCTGCAAGGCGGGCAGCAATGTATGCAGTGGTATACCTTCGTCCACCAGCGGCTGCAAGCGGGCGAGGACGTCGCTTGGCCGGGGTATCCCGGCGGCCGCCGTAGGGTGTGGCAAGTTCTGCACACGGCGCGCGGTTCACGCGGGTCCTAACGAACCGTTGATTTGCGATTGGGCCGCCAAGGGCCGACTTCCAAAGACATGCGATCGAACATTCCTTCCGGCCCGTCAGGCCACCCGACCTGTCTGCGATCCGTCGCCGCCAGGCTGCTTCCGGCGCGCCGCGCCGGGCTGCTGGCCGCCGCGTTGCTGGCGCTTGCCGCGGCGCCCGGCGCGACCTGGGCGCAGGATCAGCCGGGCCGGGACGGCAACCCCGGGGCCGCGGCCCCCGATGGGCGCGGGCACAACGGCCATGACGGGCGCGGACCGGCAGATGTCGGCGGGCCGGCCCCGGGCGGCCACGCCGGGAACGGCGATCCTCAAGGCGGCCCTGGCGGTCCCGATCCTGTGGGCGACCCCGGCGACATGCCCTTTGACGAAGCCCTTCCCGGCGACACGCCCCCTGATGACACCCCCGGCCTGATCGAAGCGCCCGAGGGGGCCGCACTCATGTCCGGCTCGGACGTGGCCGATCTGTCGCTGATGGACGCGACCGGCGACGTGGCCGTGTCGCCGCAGGCGGCTTCCGACGCGCACACGTTGCCGCCCGTCCGCCGTGCCGCGCCCGAAGGCTGGGGCGCCGCCGCCGCGATGATGGGTGCCGCCGCCGCGCCGCCGTCCGCGCCCGCGGCCCCGATGAACGCGGGCCCGGTCGTGGTCGAGCTTTTCACCGCGCAGGGCTGCTCGTCCTGTCCGCCGGCGGACCGGATGTTCACAAGCCTGACCGCGCGCCCCGACGTGCTGCCGCTCGCCTGGCACGTGGACTACTGGGACTATCTCGGCTGGGCCGACCAGTTCGCGCGCCCGGAAAACACCGACCGCCAGGAAGGCTACGCCCGCGCTGTGGGCGAGCAGGGCGTCTACACGCCGCAGATGATCGTCGGCGGTCAGGACACGGCTCTGAGCGTGCGTCACGCCGACCTGATGGCGATGATCGAGGATCACCGCGCCCGTCCGGCCGCGATCATGGTCACCGCCTCGGACGACGGGCCACGCCACGTGATCCAGCTGACCCCGCGCGCCGCGATCCCCGGCGGCGTCAGGGTCGTGCTGGTCCGTTATGCGCCGCTGCGCGAGGTGACGATCCGGGCGGGCGAGAACCGCGGCAAGACCGTGGCCTACGCCAACATCGTCCTGGGCACCGAGGAGCTTGCGACATGGGACGCCCATTCGCCGCTGCGGCTGACCGTGTCGCCCGGCGGCGGGGCCAAGGGCAGCTTCCCGGCCGACACGCTGCACGCGATCCTCGCCCAGCAGGCGCTGCCCGGCAAGGGCGGGATGCCGGGGCCGATCCTCGCCGCCGTCAGGCTGGACTGATCCGCGCCTCGCCCCGACGGCGAGCCCCGCCGCGCTTGCGGCACCGGCGCGAGTGCGCGACAACACGCCCGCCGTCACCAAGGATAACGCCGATGCGAACGATCGACCCCAAGCTGAAGGCGCTGCTGGAATATGGCCCGCTGGTCGTGTTCTTCGTCGCGTTCCTGCTGCTCAAGGAACACACGATCACGCTGATGGGCACCGACTACAGCGGCGTCGTCGGCGCGACGCTGGTGTTCGTGCCGGTGCTGGTCCTTTGCACCGCCGCGCAGTGGGCGCTGACCGGCACGCTGTCGGTCATGCAGATGCTGACGCTGGTGCTGGTCGTCGTGTTCGGCGGGCTGTCGATCTGGCTCAACGATCCGCGCTTTTTCAAGATGAAGCCCACGATCATCTACGCGATCTTCGCGGGGCTGCTGGCGCTTGGCCTGGCGCTTGGCCGCAACTGGCTGGAACTGGTGATGAACGCGGCGCTGCCCCTGACCCATCGGGGCTGGCGGCTGCTCACCATCCGGCTGATCTGGTTCTTTGTGGCGCTGGCGGCGCTGAACGAGGTGCTGCGGCGCGCGACCGACCCGGGCGGGTTCATGGGGCTGGTGCTGAGCGATCAGGCCTGGGTCAACTTCAAGACCTTCGGCATCCTCGCCGCGACCTTCCTGTTCTTCATCGCGAACGGTCCGCTATTCGCGCGTCACGCCCTGCCCAGGGACGGCGACTGAGCCGGGCGCAGCCGCAACAGCCGCGACCAGCGCGGCGCCTGGCGGTCGGGGATGTGCCGCGCGATCAGCGGCAGCGGTAGCGACCACGGATGGCAGAGCGCGGCGCGGTACAGGTCGAACATTCCCGCGCGCAGATAAGGTGACCAGTGGCAGGCGCGCGACCCCGGCGCCGAAACCGCGAAGCCGAGCGCGGCGAGGCCCGCCAGCACCTCGGGCTGGTCGATCTGCAGGTCGATCCAGTTCCGCGCCCGCTGCGACAGGCCCAGCCCGATGGTGGCGCCCTGGCCGCGGCCCAGCAGCAGTTCCACGGCGAAATCGAAGGGGTCGTTCTCGCGCGTGGTGACGTTGATGACCTCGGCGCGGCGGCCGCCGGGGGTCGCAAGCGCGGCCTCGGCCCGGTCGCGGAACTCGGCGCCCGCCAGCAGGACAACGCGGCCCATGCTTCCCGGCTGGACCCGCGCCATCGCGCTGAGCGCGACGCGCGCGCCAAGCGAATGGCCGATCACCGCGACCGCGCGCCCCGACGCCTCCGACACCTCGTCGATCAGGGCGGCAAGGCCCGCGCCAACCTCACCCGCCTGCGCGTAGGCGTGGCGCAGCTTGCCGCGCGCTTCCCACCCGAAGGCGAGCGCGAGCCCCTCGTCACCGGCGGCGGTGAAGCCCAGGCCCGCGGGCCACGACACCGCGCGACGTTCGCCCGCGGTAGGGGTCAGCGACAGGATGTGGCGGTGCGGGTCGTGCTGGGTGGACGCGGGCGAGAAGCGGAAGCCGTGGACCATGACGACGACCGGCGCGCCGGGGGCGAGACCCGCGGCGGCCGCCCGGATCGCGGGGGTAAGGGGCTGGCCTGCGTTGATGGCGTGAAGCGCCACGGCAGTCTTCCTGTCCATTGCGATGGCGACAGGATGCCGCAGGGCCGCGACGCCCCGGTGACCGCGCGATGAAGGCTGCGTGACACGCGCCCGGAGACGCAAAAGGCCGCGCACGGGGCGCGGCCTTGGGACCGGTCGGATGCGGCGGATCTTACTTGATCTTGCCTTCCTTGTATTCGACGTGCTTGCGAACGACGGGGTCGTACTTGTTGACCGTCATCTTCTCGGTCATCGTGCGCGCGTTCTTCTTGGTCACGTAGAAGTGGCCGGTGCCCGCGCTGGAGTTCAGGCGGATCTTGATGGTGGTCGGCTTCGCCATGGTCGTCGCTCCTGCTCGGGCGCGGCCGTCTTGAACCGTGGGGCACCCGTGTAATTCCGTGAAGCCCGCCTTTTACGCATGCGCGGGGCAGAGTCAACAGCCGGACGCGAACATTCGCGGATCGTTCCCGGATTCCGACAGGTCGGGCCGTATTTGCGCGGATGGCCTGTAAGCCGGGTTTTGTCCGGGGCGGCCCCTTGCAGGACAGCCCGTGGATGACCATTCCTCTGGTCCCGCCGTTGCCGGCGGGATCTAGCTGCCAACCCGGATCTGCTGGGGCGCAGGCGGCCCTGCAAGGCGAGCCTTGCGCGCGATCCCTATTCGGCATTGCTCCCGGTGGGGCTTGCCTTGCCGGTCCGGTTGCCCGTCCCGCGGTGGGCTCTTACCCCACCGTTTCACCCTTGCCGCGCGATAGGCTGCGCGGCGGTCTCATCTCTGTGGCGCTTTCCCTGGGGTCGCCCCCGCCGGGCGTTACCCGGCACCGTGCCTGCATGGAGCCCGGACTTTCCTCGAACGGACAAGCCGCCCGCGGTCATCCGGCCATCCGCGCGAGGGGGGAGGTAGGGCGGGGCGGGGGGCAGGTCAAGTGCAGTTGGTGGCGCCAGCCCGGGGAGTCGCGCCTTCGGCCACTGCCGCGGCCTTCCTCGCTGAAAATGGTCCACGTGATCGTTTTCCGGGCGCTCGGAAGCCCGCGGGATATTTAGGCCCGCCCGACTGAGCCCGCTGCTCAGAACGGCACGTCGTCGGCGGAGGCGGTAGCCGGCTGGATGTAGGAGGCCTTGACGTTCTTGAACCCGGCCGGGAACTCGACCGTCAGCGTGTCCTCGGCGATGCCCATGATCGTGCCGGTGCCGAACTTCTGGTGGAACACCCGGTCGCCCACGGTGAACCGCGCGGCCGGTTCGGCGTCGATCACGATGGGGGTGCGGTGGACGGGCGCGGGCCGCGCGCCCGCGCGTTCCTGCATCCGCTTCCAGCCCGGCGAGTTGTAGACGTCGGCGCTGGCCGCGCGTTCGTGCATCATCGACGGTGCGAAGGGCTGGGCAAAAGACTGGGCCGCCGCCCCGAAACCGCCGCCGTAAAGGCCGGGGGGGGTCAGGACATCGACGTGGTCGTCGGGCAGCTCGTCGATGAAGCGGGACGGCAGAGAGGATTGCCACTGCCCGTACATGCGACGGTTGCCGGCGAAGGTGATCGTCGCGAGCTCTTCGGCGCGGGTGATGCCGACGTAAGCCAGCCGCCGCTCCTCCTCCAATCCTTTCAGCCCCGATTCGTCCATGCTGCGCTGGCTGGGGAACAACCCGTCCTCCCATCCCGGCAGGAACACGATCGGATATTCCAGGCCCTTGGCGGCGTGCAGCGTCATGATCGACACCTCCTCGGCCTGCTCGCCCTCGGCCGCGTCCATGACCAGCGCGACGTGGTCGAGAAAGCCTTGCAGATTCTCGAACTCCTCCAGCGCCTTCACGAGTTCCTTGAGGTTTTCCAGCCGGCCCGGCGCGTCGGGCGATTTGTCGTTCTGCCACATCGCGGTGTAGCCGGATTCGTCCAGCATGCGCTCTGCCAGCTCGACGTGGTTCACGGTCGTGTCGAGCGCGTCGGCGTGCCAGCGGCCCATCTGGGTGGTGAATGCGCGCATCGCCGATGCGGCCTTGCCCGACAGGGCGCCGCCCGCGACGGCCGCCGCCGCCCCCTCGACCAGCGACAGGCCGCTGGCGCGCGCCTCGCGCTGGATCGTCTGCATCCCCTTTTCGCCCAGGCCGCGCTTGGGCGTGTTCGCGATCCGCTCGAAGGCGAGGTCGTCCGTGGGGCTGACGGCAAGGCGGAAATAGGCCATCGCATCGCGGATTTCCTGCCGCTCGTAGAAGCGGGGGCCGCCGATGACGCGGTAGGGCAGGCCGATGGTCAGGAAGCGGTCCTCGAACGCGCGCATCTGGTGCGTGGCGCGGACGAGGATCGCGATGTCGTTGAGGCTGCGCTTGCCGATCGCGTGGCGGTGGCCGCCGTGTAACGCCTCGATCTCCTCGCCGATCCAGCGCGCTTCGGCCTCGCTGTCCCAGTGGCCGATCAGGCGCAGCTTCTCGCCGCCCTCCGATTCCGTCCACAGCGTCTTGCCAAGGCGCCCCTTGTTGGCCGCGATCAGCCCGGACGCCGCGGCAAGGATATGCGGGGTCGAACGGTAGTTCTGTTCCAGCCGGATCACCTGCGCGCCCGGAAAATCCTGCTCGAACCGCAGGATGTTGCCGACCTCGGCCCCTCGCCAGCCGTAGATCGACTGGTCGTCGTCGCCCACGCAGCAGATGTTGCGGTGCGCCTGCGCCAGCAGCCGCAGCCACAGGTACTGGGCGACGTTCGTGTCCTGGTATTCGTCCACGAGGATGTAGCGGAAGCGGTCCTGCCACTGGGCCAGCACGTCCGGGTGCGCCTGGAAGATCGTGACGCAATGCAACAGCAGGTCGCCGAAGTCGGCCGCGTTCAGTTCCAGCAGGCGGCGCTGATACTGGTCGTAAAGCGCGGCGCCGCGGCCGTCATAGGCGTGCGATTCGCCAGCCGGGACGCGCGAGGGCGTCAGCGCGCGGTTCTTCCAGCCGTCGATCAGCCCGGCCAGCATCCGCGCGGGCCAGCGCTTCTCGTCGATGTTTTCCGCCGCGATCAGCTGCTTGAGCAGGCGGATCTGGTCGTCGGTGTCGAGGATCGTGAAGCTCGGCTTCAGGTGCAGGTCGCCCGCGCCGACCAGCTCGGCGTGGCGGCGCAGGATCTTGACGCTGATGGAGTGGAAGGTGCCGAGCCACGGCATCCCCTCGACCGTCTCGCCCAGCAGGCGGGCGACGCGGTTCTTCATCTCGCGCGCGGCCTTGTTGGTGAAGGTCACGGCAAGGATCCGGCCCGGCGTCGCGCGGCCCTGCGTCAGCAGGTGGGCGATCCGCGTCGTCAGCGCGCGGGTCTTGCCGGTGCCCGCGCCCGCCAGCAGCAGGACCGGGCCGTCCAGCGCCTCGACTGCCTGTCGCTGCGCCGGGTTCAGCCCGTCGAGATAGGGGGCGGGCTGCCCGCCGCCCGTGCCCATCGCGCGCTGCGACAGGGGGATGCGGGCGGGGGCGGCCGCCGCGGCCTCGAAGGCGTCAAAGTCGTCGAACTCGCTCATGGGTTCCAGCATAGACAACGCGGCCTTCCGTGGGAAGGCCGCGTTCCTGTTACGTTCGCGGGTACCGGCCCGGTCAGTGCGCCGGCTTGTCGCCGCGCGTCTTGATGAGCGACCAGGCGATCCCCGCCGCCAGGATCACGAAGGTCACGCCGAGCGAGATCGCAGGCGGCACCTTCTCGATCCCCATCAGGTCTGCCACGACCACCTTGCCGCCGATGAAGATCAGCAGGATCGCGAGCGCGGGCTTCAGATAGACGAAGCGGTGCAGGATCGCCGCCAGCGCGAAGTAAAGCGCCCGCAGGCCCAGGATCGCGAAGATGTTCGAGGTGTAGACGAGATAGGGATCGGTCGTGATCGCGAAGATCGCGGGCACCGAATCGACGGCGAAGATCAGGTCCGCGAACTCGATCGCCACCAGCGCCACGAACAGGGGCGTCGCGTAAAGCAGCGCCTTTCCCGACGGACCCGGCTGGCGCACGAAGAAGCGGTTCCCGACGAAACCGTTCGTCACCCGCATGTGGCGCGTGAGCCACGACAGCATCCAGCTTTCGCTGGGGTCGGCGTCATCCTCGTGCCCCGACATCAGCATCCTGATCCCGGTGAAGATCAGGAACGCGGCGAACACCAGCAGCACCCATTCGTAGCGCTGAACAAGCGTGGCGCCGAAGCCGATCATGATCGCGCGCAGCACGATGACGCCCAGGATGCCCCAGAACAGCACTCGGTGCTGCAGGTGGCGCGGCACCGCGAAGAAACCGAAGATCGTGGCCATGACGAACACGTTGTCCATCGCCAGCGATTTCTCGACCACGAAGCCGGTCCAGTATTCCAGCGCCGGTTGCTGGCCAAGCTGCATCCAGACGAAGCCGCCGAAGGCCACGCCGATCGTGATGTAGAACAGGGACAGCATCAGCGACTTGCGGACGCCGATTTCCTCGTCGCCCTTGTTAAGGACGCCGAGGTCGAGAACCAACAGCACGACGACCACAGCCAGAAAGGTCAGCCACATCCACGCGGGCTGGCCCATGATGAGCATTGAGAGTTCCATGAGTTTTCCCCTGACGGTCACGAAAAGCGACCGACATCACGATCCGCGAGGATCGCCAGAGGGGCCCGGCCTCGTCCCCACTTAGTCCACTCAACCGTCCTTTCAAGACAAAGTTGCGCTTTTTTGCGTGCGGCGCTAACGGGGATGACATGTCAGACAGCCTTCATCCCCGCACCCGCGCCGTCCACGCCGGCACCCGCCGCAGCCAGTATGGCGAGATGGCCGAGGCGTTGTTCCTGACCCAGGGCTTCGCCTACGACAGCGCCGAACAGGCCGAGGGCCGGTTCCAGCAGTCCGGCCCCGACGAGTTCATCTATGCCCGCTACGGCAACCCGACGAGCCGGATGTTCGAGGACCGGATGGCGTCGCTGGAAGGGACCGAGGACGCCTTCGCCACCGCGTCCGGCATGGCGGCCGTCAACGGCGCTATGATGGCGCTGGTCAAACCCGGCGACCGGGTGGTGGCCGCGCGGCAGCTGTTCGGATCGTGCCTCTACGTTCTCGACATCCTCGCGCGCTTCGGGGTCGATGTGGCGCTGGTGGACGGCACCGACCTTTCCGAGTGGCAGGCGGCGGTCACGCCTGGCACCCGCGCCCTGTTCTTCGAAAGCGTGTCGAACCCGGTGCTGGAGGTGATGGACATCGCCGGCATCGCCCGCATCGCGCACGCGGCGGGCGCGCTGGTCGTGGTGGACAACGTGTTCACGACCCCGGTCTTTTCCCGCGCGGCCGAGCAGGGCGCCGACGTCATCATCTATTCCACCACGAAGCACGTCGATGGCGGCGGGCGCTGCCTCGGCGGCGTGATCTGCGGCACGCGCCAGTTCGTGCGCGAGGTGGCGGAGCCGTATCTCAAGCACACCGGCGGCGCGATCAGCCCGTTCAACGCCTGGGTCATGCTGAACGGCCTCACCACCATGGACCTTCGCGTCCGCGCGATGGCCGACAGCGCGATGCGGATCGCCTCGGGCCTCGACGGGGCAGGGGTGCGGGTGATCTATCCGGGGCTGCCGGTGCATCCGCACTACGATCTCGCGATGCGGCAGATGGGCACGGGCGGCACGATGATCGCGCTGGACCTGGGGTCCAAGGACGCGGCGTTCGCGTTCCTGAACCGGCTGCGGCTCATCAGCATCTCGAACAACCTGGGCGACGCCAAGTCGATCGTGACCCACCCGGCGACGACCACCCACCAGCGCCTGTCGCCCGAGGTGCGGGCGGCGTCGGGCATCACCGAGGGGATGGTGCGGCTGTCGGTGGGACTTGAGGATGCGGGCGACATCCTGGCCGATCTGATGCAGGCGATCGGCTGAGGGGCGGGGGGCGGCTTACAAAACATCCCGCCGCTTCCCATATGTTCCGCGGCCGCGTCTTTTCCGGGCAGGAGCCTCGCATGACCCAGAACCGCCCCCTGAACCCGGTCTATCCGCCGCTGAACCGCAGCTACCCGTCCGACTTCACCGTGGACGACCAGTACCGCGCCAGCCTGCCCGACCTGCAGAACGGCCCGGCGAGCCTGATCGTCGGTGCGCGACGGCTGATCCAGCATGTCGGCATCTCGAACTTCCGCCTGCCGATCCGCTATCGCCGCAAGGACGGGGGGGAGATCGTGCTGGAAACCAGCGTGACCGGCACCGTCAGCCTTGATGCGGAACGCAAGGGCATCAACATGTCGCGGATCATGCGCTCGTTCTACGCCCATGCCGAACAGCAGTTCTCGCTAGGGGTGCTGGCGGCCGCGGTCAGCGACTACAAGGACCACCTCGATGCGTTCGACGCGCGGCTGCAGATGCGGCTCAGCTATCCGATGCGGGTCGGCTCGCTTCGGTCGGGGCTGGAGGGGTGGCAGTATTACGACATCGCGATGGAGCTGATCGACCAGGGCGGCGAGCGGCTGCGGGTGATGCACTTCGACTATGTCTATTCCTCGACCTGCCCCTGCTCGCTGGAACTCAGCGAACATGCCCGCGAAAGCCGCGGCCAGCTGGCGACGCCCCATTCGCAGCGTTCGATCGCCCGGATCTCGGTCGTGATGAACGGCCACGACAAGCTGTGGTTCGAGGATATGGTCGCCCTTTGCCGCCGCGCCGTCGCCACCGAAACGCAGGTGATGGTCAAGCGCGAGGACGAGCAGGCGTTCGCGGAACTGAACGCCGCGAACCCCATCTTCGTCGAGGACGCGGTGCGCGCCTTTGCCCACGAACTGGAGGCCGACCCCCGGATCGGCGACTTCCGCGTGATCGCGAGCCATCAGGAATCGCTGCACTCGCACGACGCGGTCAGCCTGCTGACCGAAGGCCCGACCTTCGAGCAGGTGAGCCTTGACCCCGCGACCTTCGCCGGGCTGCGCGCCTGAGTGCCTTAAGGCACGTCGTCCATGATCGCCTGCCGCGACGCCGACGTGAATTCCCGCCGCAGCGTCATCGACGTGACCAGCACGGTGCCCGCCACCAGCCCCAGGGGGCCAAGCAGCCAGCCGGCCGAGCCGATCGCGAAATAGACCGCGCGCAGCCCGATGTTGAAGTTGCGGGCGGCGTTGATGTTGATCTCGGCCGCGGCGCCGGCGCGCACGGCGACGCGGCGGTCGTCGGGGTCGTTCGGGATCGCCGCCATCATGATCGCGCAATAACCAAACAGCCTGTGCGACCAGACGAACTTGAGGAATGCGTTGGCGACGAAGCCGAGGATCAGCAGCAGCTTGATCTTCAGGAGCAGCGCCGGGATCGCGGCGGCATCCAGTTCACGCGCAATGCCCGTCAGCGGCTCGGTGTTGCCGACCAGCGCGAGCCCGCCCCCCATCGCGATCATGCAGGCCGAGGCGAAGAACGCGGTGCCCTCGCGCAGGCCGGTCAGGGTGTTGCCGTCGAAGATGCGGTTGTCGCGGGTCAGCATCTCGAACATCCAGTCGCGCCGATAGCGCTTCATCAGGAACGAGACGGACGGGCGGCCGCGCGGCGGATGCTCGATCAGCCGGCCGACGCCGAGCCAGGTGACGACCAGCAGCGCCAGCGCCGCGACATCGGCGGCGGTGAGCGTCAGGGGCAGGTTGTCGAGAAGCTCCATCCCGTCAGACTAGCCGCGCGGGCGCGCGCGGGCCAGCGCCGAGCGGCTGCATCCGCAAGGTCTTGAACGGGGCCTTCGGGGTTCTAGATTCATGCCTGTGCCGGATGGCGAAGACGCGCCGGCATGTGGCCCGCCCGGCAAACCGGGGGGCGGCAACTCACATCGCTTTTGAAGGATGCGAACATGCGTAACATGGATCTTGCCCCGCTCTACCGCGCCTCGGTCGGCTTCGACCGCATGGCGGACCTGATGGACCGGGCGCTGACGGCCGACATCGCGGCCCCGACCTATCCCCCCTACAACATCGAAAAGACGGGCGAGAACGCCTATCGCATCTCGATCGCCGTCGCCGGCTTCTCGGCCGACGACCTGAACGTCGAGATGAAGGACGGCGCCGTGATCGTGTCGGCCCGCAAGGCCGAGGATGACGGGCAGCACACCTACCTGCACCGCGGCATCGCGACCCGCGCGTTCGAGCGCAAGTTCGCCTTGGCCGACCACGTCCGCGTCGAGGGCGCGAGCCACGTGGACGGCATGCTGCACATCGAGCTGCTGCGCGAGGTTCCCGAGGCGCTGAAGCCGCGCAAGATCGCGATTTCGCGCACGCCCGCCCGCACCGTGGACGCGCAGCCCGAGCAGGTCGAGCAACTCGCCAACTGATCCACGGCTGAAGCCCGGATCATCGGTGCGCGGCGCCATTCGGGCGCCGCGCCCCTTCTTCATGCGGGCGGCCGGTTCAGCCCGATCACCCGCCTGACCTGCGGCGGGACCGGCAGGTCCGCATGCGCCACCGCGAGCGCCTGCAGGCGCGCGAACACCGGCGCCGTCCACGGCGTCACCCGCCGCGTGGACAGATCCACGCTGAGGGTCAGGTTCTCGCTGACCGCCGCCACGAGGCCTTCGCCGGCGTGCGTGCCGGCCCGCATCATCGTCTGCACGTAATGCAGCCGCTTGGCGTCCACCCCCAGCACCCGCAGCGACACGCGAACCCGGTCGCCCGCATGCAGTTCGCGCAGATAATGGACATGCGCCTGGGCCGTGAACACCGACATGGTGCCGGTCGCGGCCTGGTCGGGGCCCACCCCAAGGCCGTTCAGCGCGGCGTTCACCGCCTCATCGAACAGCACGTTGTAATAGGCCATGTTCAGATGGCCGTTGTAGTCGGTCCATTCGTTGCGGACGACCTGCTCGGCGGTCAGGATCGGCGCGGACGCGTTCACAGCCGCCGCCGCGCGCGCAGGGCCGCGCTGATCGTGCCGTCGTCGAGAAAGTCCAGCTCGCCCCCGATCGGGACGCCGTGGGCAAGGCCGGTGACGGCGACCGAGCCCCCTTCCAGCGCCTCGGCGATGTAATGGGCGGTCGTCTGCCCCTCGACCGTGGCGTTGAGGGCAAGGATCACCTCGGTCACGTTTTCCTCGGCGATCCGGTCCAGCAGGCGGGGGATGCCGAGGTCGTCGGGGCCGACCTCGTCCAACGCCGACAGCGTCCCGCCCAGCACGTGGTAGCGGCCCGGAAAGGCGCGACCGCGTTCCATCGCCCACAGGTCGGCCACGCTTTCCACGACGCACAGCTCGCCGTTGGCGCGGCCCGGATCGGCGCAGATCGGGCACAGCTCGGCCTCGGCGATGTTGCCGCAGCGGACGCACTCGCGCGAGGTTTCGGCCACCCGCGCCATCAGCGCCGCAAGCTGCGTCATCTGCGTCGCGCGGCGGCGGATCAGCGCCAGCACGACGCGCCGCGCCGAACGGGGCCCCAGCCCCGGCAGCCGCGCCACCTGCGCGATCAGCGCCTGGATGTCGTCGCTGCCCTCGCGCGCCATGGCTTTCCCTTTCAGCCGGTCGTCAGAACGGCAGCTTCATGCCGGGGGGCAGGCCCATGCCGCCCGCCAGCCGCTCGGTTTCCTGCTTGGCGCGGTCGGCCGCGCGGCGCTGCGCGTCCTTGATCGCGGCAAGGATCAGGTCCTCGACCACCTGCTTTTCGCTGGCCACGAAGATCGACGGATCGATGTCGAGCCCGGTCAGGTCGCCCTTCGCGGTCGCGGTGGCGCGTACCAGCCCCGCGCCCGCCTCGCCGGTGACGGTGATCTCGTCCAGGGACTTCTGCAGCCCCTCGACCTTGTCCTGCATCTCGCGCGCGGCCTGCATCATCTTCGACAGGTCGCCCATGCCGCCAAAGGGGTTCTTCATCGTCTCAGTCCTCATCCTCGAACGGGTCCCATTCCTCGACGGCCGCGACCGGGCCATCCGAGGGGCCGTGCAGATCCTCGGTCACCGCCTCGCCGTCCTCATCGAGGACCGGGGCGGGCGGGGTCTCGTGGCGCACGATGATGGCGGCGCCGGGCACGATCGACAGGATCGCCTGCACGACCGGGTTCTGCCGCGCCGCCTCGATCTCGGCCGTTTCGCGTTCGGCGCGGCGTTCGGCGATGGTCGGCCCGCCGCCCGCGTCCACGACCGACACGGTCCAGCGCGTGCCCCCGGTCCAGCCGCGCAGCCGGTCCGACAGGCGCGCGGCGAGGCTGGCGGGCGCGTCCGGCGCAGGCTGGAACTCGATCCGGCCGGGGGAATAGCGGACCAGCCGGACCGACTTCTCGACATCGAACAGCAGCGCCATGTCGCGCATGCGCTTGATGAGATCGACGACCGACTCGAAATCGGGATAGCTCGCGAGGATCTCGGGGCTGGCCTGCGGCGTCAGCGCATCGACGGGGGCGGGCTGGCGCGCGGCCAGCGGCCCGGACCTGCCGCCCGCATGCATCACAGGCGCGACCCCTGCGGCGTGGCCGTTGCCGGCATGCGTTGTTGAGGGCGCAGGCGCGGTCGTCGCGGGCCGGGTAAACTCGCCCGCCGCCTGCGCCGCCTGCACCTTGCGGATCAGCGCCTCGGGGTCGGGCAGGTCGGCGACATGGGTCAGGCGGATGATCGCCATCTCGGCCGCCATCATCGCGTTCGGGGCGACCGACACCTCCTCGAGCGCCTTGAGGAGCATCTGCCACATCCGGCTGAGCGCGCGCATGGGGATGCGGGCGGCCATGTCGCGGCCGCGCTCGCGCTCGTCGGGGCCGATGGTGGGATCGTCGGCGGCGTCGGGCGTGATCTTCACGACGCTGATCCAGTGCGTGATCTCGGCCAGGTCGCGCAGCACGGCCAAAGGGTCCGCGCCCTCGGCGTACTGGCTTTGCATCTCGGCCAGCGCCTCGGCGGCCGAGCCGCGCAGGATCATGTCGAAGAGGTCGAGAACGCGTCCCCGGTCCGCCAGTCCCAGCATGGCGCGGACCTGCGGCGCGGTGGTCTCGCCCGCGCCGTGGCTGATCGCCTGGTCCAGCAGGCTGGTCCCGTCCCGCGCCGAACCTTCCGCCGCGCGGGTGATGAGCGCGAGCGCGTCGTCGCTGATCTGCGCCCCCTCGGCCCCCGCGATCCGGCGCAGCAGGGCGATCATCACCTCGGGCTCGATCCGGCGCAGGTCGAAGCGCTGGCAGCGCGACAGGACCGTGACCGGCACCTTGCGGATTTCCGTCGTGGCAAAGATGAACTTCACGTGCGGCGGCGGTTCCTCGAGCGTCTTCAGCAGCGCGTTGAACGCGCTGGTGGACAGCATGTGAACCTCGTCGATGATGTAGATCTTGTAGCGCGCGGACGCCGCCCGGTAATGCACGCTCTCGATGATCTCGCGGATGTCGCCCACGCCGGTGCGGCTGGCCGCGTCCATCTCCAGCACATCGACGTGGCGGCCTTCCATGATGGCGCGGCAGTGTTCGCAGACGCCGCAGGGCTCGGTCGTGGGGCCGCCGGTGCCGTCGGGGCCGATGCAGTTCATGCCCTTGGCGATGATCCGCGCGGTGGTGGTCTTTCCGGTGCCGCGGATGCCGGTCATGATGAACGCCTGCGCGATCCGGTCGGCGGCAAAGGCGTTCTTGAGCGTGCGGACCATCGCGTCCTGCCCCACCAGGTCGGCAAAGGTTTCCGGCCGGTATTTGCGGGCCAGCACCTGATAGGCGGGCGCCGGGGCAGGGGTGGCGTCGGGCATCGCGAT
This sequence comes from Paracoccus marinus, assembly GCF_007018965.1. Classification (GTDB taxonomy): domain Bacteria; phylum Pseudomonadota; class Alphaproteobacteria; order Rhodobacterales; family Rhodobacteraceae; genus Paracoccus; species Paracoccus marinus. The sequence goes on along the minus strand of NZ_VJYZ01000020.1, from coordinate 60,559 downwards.
CTCCATGACGGCTGCAATCTAGGTGCGTGGTGCGGCAAGGTAAACCGCCGCTTGTCCGCACCCCGCGTCCGGGGCAGGTTGCCCGCGACCTGAACGATTGGGGGTGGCGGATGGCCGACGACTGGATGCTGGCCTTTGCCGGACCCGAGGGTGCGGACGCCGCCCGCTTCGACCGCGCGGCGCATCTGCGCGGCGATGACGGCTGGACCGCGTCCGCGCGCATCACCCCGGTCTGGCGCGGCAAGGTGCTGTGCCGCGACGCGGGCGGGTTGGCCTGGCTGCCGCCCGACCACCCGGCGCTCGATGGCGGCGGGCCTTCGGTGTTCCTGGGGACGCTTGACGGGCAGCCGGTCGGGACGCGCGACATCTCGGGCTGGACGCCGCCGAACCTGGCCGAGACCGAGCTTTTCATCGACCCGTCCGAGCAGCGCCACCCCGCGATCGAGGACGCGCGCTTCGTCGACCTGCGGGCGTCGATCGCAAGCTTCGATGCGGCCGACGGGGCGCTTGCGGCGATTTCGCGCGCGATCACGGGCTGGCATGTCTCGCACCGCTACTGCGCGGCCTGCGGGCACCAGTCCGCCCCCGCGCAGTCCGGCTGGCAGCGCCAGTGCCCGGCCTGCAACGCGGTGCATTTCCCGCGCACCGACCCGGTCGTCATCATGCTGGTGGAACGCGACGACCACCTGCTGCTCGGCCGCTCGCCCGGCTGGCCCGAGGGGATGTATTCCTGCCTCGCCGGCTTCGTCGAGCCCGGCGAGACGGTCGAGGCCGCCGTCCGCCGCGAGGTGTTCGAGGAGACCGGCGTCCGCGTCGGATCGGTCCGCTATGTCGCAAGCCAGCCCTGGCCGTTCCCCGCCTCGCTGATGATCGGCTGCGCGGGCGTGGCCGAGACGCAGGCGATCACGCTGGACAAGGTCGAACTGGACGACGCCCTGTGGCTGCCCCGCTCCGATGTCCGACAGGTGATGGACGGCGCGCACCCGACGATCCGCACGCCCCGCCGGGGGCCGATCGCGGGCTGGCTGATCCGGGGCTGGCTGGATGGCGCATGAGGGGTGCGCGGAAGGGGGACGGAGCCTGACTGCCGCCGCAGACCGAGGTCAGGTCAGCGGATGGGGAGGTGACGAAGATGAGGAAAGAGGTGAGAGGCTGGACAACGACCCAAGCGGGGCTCGTTACGGCTGCTTCCTTCCGGACCTGACCGGGTTGGCGAGGCGCTCGCCCGCGCCAACCTCTCGCGGACCAGATAGCCCCCCTGCGGCGGGGATGCAAGGCCGTGGATCGAGCGGGCGCGATCCGGCTTGCTGGCGGGCGAGACCTGCCGCCGTGCAACCGTACTCGGCGGTCTGGCCATCACGCCGCTGTCAGCGCGGGCCGCGGAAGGCGGCAGCGCGCGACAACCGCCTCAGCCGACGATCTCGCGGAACCGCGCCGCGAAGTCGGTCTGCGCGACCCGGTAGGCGCCCGGGCCCCAGCTTGCCCGCGCGACCCCCAGCGCCGCCACCTCTGCCACCGATGCGAGCGGACCCATCATCATCACGTTGATCGGCAACTCGCTCTCGCGGCAGACCCCGGCGATCAGGGCGGCGTCGGTCAGGGCGGGGACGAAGAAGCCGTTCGCGCCCGCCGCCGCATAGGCCGCGCGCCGCGCCAGCGCCTCGGGCACGAGCGCCGCGTGGTCGCCGTCTGCCTTGAGGAACAGGTCGGTCCGGGCGTTGATGAACAGGGGGATACCGGCCGCGTCCGCCGCCTGCCGGACCGCGCGGATCCGGGCCGACTGCTCATCGACGGGATAGATGCCCGTGCCTTTGACCACCTGATCCTCGAAATTGATCCCGACCGCGCCGGCGGCAATCACGCGGGCGACGTTCGCGGCGACGGCTTGCGGATCGGCCGCGTAGCCCCCTTCGAAGTCGACGGTCAGCGGCAGGTCGGTCGCCTGCGCGATCCGGGCCACGATGGCGAGCGTCAGGTCCAGCGGCATCGCCTCGCCGTCGGCATAGCCATGCGCCGCCGCCAGCGACCAGCTGCCGGTGGCGACAGCGCGCGCGCCCGCCTCGGCCAGCGTCCGCGCCCCGCCCGCGTCCCAGATGTTGTAAAGCACCAGCGGATCGCCCGGAACGTGCAGGGCGGCAAGGCGGGCGGCTTGATCGGCGCGTGACATGGCGTGTCCTTCTGAGGTCATGGTTCCTGTCGGTACCATCCGCACGTTGCGGCGAGGGACGGAAATCGGGCGTTTACAGGTGAAGCCGCAGGGTGGCGAACCCGTCGGCCGTCATCCCCGCGGGCTCGCAGCGGATCGGCGCCGCGTCCAGGTGGGCCAGCGCGCCCGGCCCGGTGTCGAACAGCGCGGTCGTGCCGGGCAGCGGGGCGAAGCGCCAGGGCGTGCGGACCGGGTCGTCCAGCCGGCGCCGGCGGGCAAGATAGCGGCGCAGCACCTCGCGCAGCGGCGGCCCGGCATCAAGCACCGGCCGCAGTCCCGATGCGAGCGCCCCGTACATGCCCCCTTGCGCCACCCGGAAGCTGTGGGTGGCGATCACGAAGCGGTCGGATGGCGCGACGGCTCGTCCCGAATGGCGCAGGTCGAGGATGCGGTGCGCGGACGGGTCGGCAAGGCTGCCGACGGGCGCATGGCGGGCGGGCCGGGTCAGGTCGATCCGCCAGTCGAGCCCGTGGATGACGTCGAAGTTGTAGGTGGGGAACCGTGCGTCGATCAGCGGCTGGTCGGCGCCCCCGGGCACGATGCGGCGAAAGATCGAGGCCGCACGCTCAAGCCAGTCGGCAAGGTCGGCGCCGCTCGCCTCGACCGCGCACAGCCGGTTCGTCCATGGGCACAGGTCCGACAGCGCCAGCGTCGCAAGCGGGCCGGGCGGGATGTCGGTGAAGCTGTCCGGGCCGCCGCGTCCGCCCGCGCGGCCGGGCGAGGCGACCGACAGAACCGGCAGCGCCGCCGCCCGGCCGCGAAGCGACCGCCGCACGTGCCAGGCCTGCGCGCGGGCGAGCAGTTGCGACGCCGGATCGTATCCCAGCAGGGCCAGATGCGTGTGGATCGGCCGCGCGGTGCGGGCCAGCGGACGGGACATGCGGGTGGCCGCATCGGCGAGGGTGCGGACCACCGGCGCGGGCAGGGCGGCAGGCGGGGCCGCGCGGGACTGCTCGACGCGCGCCGCCCTATCGGCGACCGTCCACCCGTCAGGGGTTTCCCGCAGCGCCAGGTCGATGACGCCCAGGTGCGATCCCCAGAAACCGGGCATCACGGCGGGCTTGCCGCACAGCGTGCCCCGGACCGGGTCCACGCCGTCGGTGTGGTCGTGGTCGGAGCCGGGAAAGACCAGATGCGTGTGGCCCGCGACCAGCGCGTCGATCCCGTCGAGCGCGGCGAGCGCGGTCGCCGCGTGTTCCATCAGCGGCGTTGCCTCGCGCGCGCCGATCCCCGAATGGCACAGCGCCACGATCAGGTCGGCACCCGCCGCGCGCAGCCGGGGGATCGCCGCGCGCGCGGCCTCGACCGGATCGGCGATGCGCAGGTGGCGGGCGAGCGTCGGGTTCCAATCGGTCGTGCGGGGCGGCACGAAGCCCATGATCCCGATCTTCAGGCGTCGCGGCGCGCCCGCGCGGTCGGTCATCTCGCGATCAAGGATGACGAAAGGCGCGATCACCCCCTCGGCGCCCTTCAGCGTGGCGTTGGTCAGGGCGATCCCGAACCGCGCCCGCTCAAGCGCCCGCAGCGTCGCCGAAGGTCCCCGGTCGAAGTCGTGGTTGCCAAGCGTGCCGGCGTCGTAGCCCGTGGCGTTCATCGCCGCGATCATCGGATGCGGGCGAGCGGGGTCGATGAAATCCGCCGCCGGCGCGCCGTCCAGAACGTCGCCGTTGTCCAGCAGGATGATATTCGGATGCGCCGCCCGCTGCCGCGCGATCAGCGTGGCGACGGCCGCCAGCCCCCGGCCCGGCGCAGGGCGTCCGGTGAAATCGTCGCGCGCCGCCAGATGCATGTGCAGGTCGCTGGTGGCGAGGATCCGCAGGTCCACAAGCGCGGTCGCGTCGGTCGCGTCGGTCGGGTCCGGTGCTGTCATCCCGCGATCCGCTCCGCGCCTCTGCCGGCCCCGTCTGCCGCTGTGCAAGGCCGACCGCAAGGACGCGGCGGCGGGTTCGCCGCCCGGCGTGGCGCCGCTGCCGCACCCCGCCCGCACCCCACCCGCATCCCGCGCCGCGCGCCCCGCGGTTGCGGCGGGCAGGCGCATTCGCTATCGGATCGGCAACAGACGGGGCCTGATGATGAACATTTTCGCCGATATTCGCGTCCTCGTGATCGACGCGCTCAACGCCATGACGGACGCCGGGGCGCTGCCCCGCGGGCTCGACCTTGCCGCCGTCGCAGTCGAGCCGCCGCGCGACCCGGCCCATGGCGACATGGCGACGAACGCCGCGATGGTGCTGGCCAAGCCCGCCGGGATGAAGCCGCGCGACATCGCGCAGGGGCTGGCCGAACGGCTGTCCGCCGACCCGCGCATCACCTCGGCCGAGGTGGCGGGACCGGGCTTTCTGAACCTGCGGCTTGGAACCGGGCAGTGGCGGGGCGTCCTGCGCGCGGCGATCGCGGCAGGCCCCGCCTTCGGCAGCGTGCCCAAGGGCCACGGCGAGCGGATCAACGTCGAGTTCGTGTCGGCGAACCCGACCGGCCCCATGCATGTGGGGCACACCCGTGGCGCGGTCTTTGGCGACGCGCTGGCGAACCTGCTGGATTTCGCGGGCCACGAGGTCACGCGCGAATACTACGTCAACGACGGCGGGGCGCAGGTGGACGTGCTGGCGCGGTCGGCCTTTGAACGCTACCGCGAGGCGCACGGGCTCGAGCCGCAGATCAGCGAGGGGCTGTATCCCGGCGACTACCTGATCCCGGTGGGCGAGGCGCTGAAGGCGCGGTTCGGCGACAGCCTGCTGGACCTGCCCGAGGCGGACTGGCTGGACCGCATCCGCGACATCGCCATCGCCGAGATGATGGACATGATCCGCGCCGACCTGGAACTCGTGGGCGTCCGCATGGACGTCTATTCGTCTGAACGCGCGCTTTACGGCACCGGCCGGATCGAGGCCGCGATCGCCCGGCTGGACCAGGCGGGGCTGATCTACGAAGGCGTGCTGGAACCGCCCAAGGGCAAGCTGCCCGACGACTGGGAACCGCGCGAGCAGACGCTGTTCCGGTCGACCTCGTACGGGGACGACGTGGACCGCCCGGTCAGGAAGTCGGACGGGCGCTGGACCTACTTCGCGCCCGACATCGCCTATCACTGGGAAAAGATCGACCGCGGCTTCGACCAGCTGATCGACATCTTCGGCGCCGACCACGGCGGCTACGTCAAGCGGATGCAGGCGGCGGTCGCGGCGCTGTCGAACGGGCGCGTGCCGCTGGACGTCAAGCTGATCCAGCTGGTCCGCCTGTTCAAGAACGGCGAGCCCTTCAAGATGTCGAAGCGCGCGGGCACCTTCGTCACCCTGCGCGACGTGGTCGAACAGGCAGGCCGCGACGTCACCCGCTTCCACATGCTGACGCGCAAGAACGACGCGGCGCTGGATTTCGACTTCGCCAAGGTGCTGGAACAGTCAAAGGACAACCCGGTCTGGTACGTCCAGTATGCGAACGCCCGGATCAACAGCGTGCTGGCCCGCGCGGCCGAGGCGGGCGTGGACACGTCCGACGCGGCGCTGGCGGGCGCCGATCTGGACCTGATCGAGCATCCGGCGGAACTGGCGCTGGCGCGGCGGATCGCCGAATGGCCGCGCACCGTGGACATCGCCGCCCGCGCCCACGAACCGCACCGGATCGCCTTCTACCTGTACGATCTCGCGTCCGACCTGCACGCGCTCTGGAACCGGGGCAACGATGACCAGACGCTACGGTTCGTGCAGGATGGCGATCCTGCCACTACCGCTGCGAAAATGGCGCTGGTGCGAAGCGTCGCCGTTGTAATCGCGGCGGGTTTGGGTATCTTGGGCGTCACTCCGGCCAAGGAAATGCGCTGAACAAGGCGTGGCCTGCCCGGGGGACTCGAGCGGTCAACGGACAAGCCGGATCAACCGGCAAAGTGGGCAGGACAGAACATGACAGTGGTGGATTTCCGCTCTGGCGGATTCGACGGCTCGCATCGCGGCGCCGGTGTCTATTCGGATCACGACTACGCACCCGGGCACGCGGGGCACGGCCATGTCGATCTCGACTGGACCGAGGACCACGACTGGGACAACGAGCGGTTCGCGACCGATGACGGCGCCACCGCGCTGACGGAACGCGACACCATCGTCGGCCGCGTCGCGCGGCTTACCCATTACCTCGGCGCGGTGATCTCCGTCTTGCTGATGGTCTCGCTGGCCGTCTGGGGTTACCGGCTGGTCGTGCGCGATGTGTCGGGCGTGCCGGTGATCCGCGCCGTGCAGGGCGATTCCCGCACCGCCCCCGACGAGCCGGGCGGGCAGCTGTCCGAGCGCAGCGGCCTTGCCGTGAACCAGATCGCCGCCGGGACCGAGCAGCGCCGTGTGTCCGAGGTCGCGATCGCGCCCGGCCCGGTCTCGCTGACCGCCGACGACGTCGCGATGGGCAAGCTGGGCGCGACCGCCCGGCCGACCGCGCTGACCGAGGAAATACCCGCCGATCCGAACGCCCGCGACGTGGTCGCCATGTCCGACGCGGACGCCGCCCGCGCCGCGCAGGCGGCCGCCGACGCGGCGCTGGAATCGGCCGAAGCCGGGGCTGCCGACATGGTCGCGACCGATGTCGCGGTGCTGTCGAACGCGCCGGCGGCCGAGGCGCCGGTGAACGAGGCGGTGACGGATCTCGCCGGCGAACGCGCGCAAGGCACCGCGATCACCGAGGCGCTGGCTGAGGCCGGGGCCGAGGCCGCGCCCGGGGCGCTGGCCGCATCGCCGCGCCCGGCCCCCCGTCCGCGCCGCACCGCGATCGCGGCAGCTGCGGCCGTGGCCGCGCCAGAAGCCGCCGCCGCCACCGCGCCTGCCGAAGCGCCCGCCTCCGAACTTAACGCCGAACCCGCTGCCGAACCCGCCGCCGCCGTCAAGTCCGCCAGCGTCGCCTCGGGGGCCGCGCTGGTGCAGATCGGGGCGTTCGACAGCGACGCCATCGCCGGGGCGGAATGGGACCGGGTGTCGGGTCGCTACAGCTCGCTTTTCGCCGGCAAGTCGCCGGTGGTGCAGAAGCACGAGGCGGGCGGCCGCACCTTCTGGCGGCTGCGCGTGGCAGGCTTCGCGGGCCGCGACGACGCGCGAAAGTTCTGCGCCGCGCTGATTGAGGCGGGCGGCGACTGCATCCCGGCCGTCGCCAAGTGACGACGCCTGCCGATCTGCCACGCCACCGCAACGCCTCGTCGCCCCGCGACGGGGCGTCATCGCCTGCAAACGCGCCTGCAAGCGCACCGGTTCATGGCGCGACCATCCTGGGCGTCGAGGGGCTGACGCTGGGCGCGGACGAGCGCGCGTTCCTGCGCGACGCGGACCCGTGGGGGTTCATCCTGTTCGCGCGGAACGTGGACAGCCCCGACCAGCTGCGCCGCCTGACCGGCGACCTGCGCGACGGCGTCGGGCGCGACGCCATCGTGATGACCGATCAGGAAGGCGGGCGGGTCCAGCGCCTTTGCGCGCCGCACTGGACCGACTGGCCCTCGGCCCAGGACAGCGCCGCCGACGGCGCCCGCGCGGTCGAACTGCGCTATCGTCTGCTGGGGCAGGAACTGCGCGCGGCGGGCATCGACTGCGACGCCGCGCCCTGCCTCGATCTGGCGCAGGACGGCACCCACCCGTTCCTGCGCAACCGCTGCTTCGGCACCGACCCCGGCACCGTCGCGCGCATGGGCCGCGCGGCAGCGGACGGGCTGATCGCCGCGGGCGTTCTGCCGGTCGTCAAGCACATGCCGGGCCACGGCCGCACCCGCGTCGACAGCCACCACGACACCCCGGTGCTGGACGTGAGCCTGGACGAACTGGACCGGACCGACTTCGCCCCGTTTCGGGCCCTGGCGGACCTGCCGATGGGGATGACCGCGCATATCCGGCTGACGCAGCTGGACGACCGCCCCGCCACGGCGTCCGCCGCCGCCATCGCCCTGATCCGCGACCGGATCGGCTTCGGCGGGCTGCTGATGACCGACGACATCGGGATGAACGCGCTTGAGGGCACGCCCGGCCAGCGCGCGGCAGCCGCCATCGCCGCGGGCTGCGATCTGGTCCTGCACTGCAACGCGACCCGCGCCGAGTTCGCCGAGGTGGTGGCCGCCGCCGGCCGCATGACCCCGGCCGCCGCCCGCCGGGCCGAGGCGGCGCTTGCCCGCCGCCGTCCGGCCGACGACGCCGACCCGCGTGCGCTGCGCGCCGAACTGGACGCGGTTGTCGCCGCAAGGGCTTGAACGGCCGCCCGCGCGACGCCAGGTTCGGCGCATGACGATCCCGCCCCGCTTTCCCGTCACGCCCGAGCAGATCGACGAGGTCGTGCGCGTCTTTTACGGCGCCGTCCGCCGGCACGAGGTGCTGGCCCCGATCTTTGCCCGCCACGTCGCGGACTGGCCCGCGCACGAGGCGCGGATTGCGGCGTTCTGGCGCAACGCGATCCTGGCCGAACGGGGCTATGACGGCAACCCGACGCTGGTCCATCGCGGCGCGGGCGACGTGACGCCCGCGCATTTCGAGCCGTGGCTGATGCTGTTCGACGCAACGCTCGCCCGGACCCTGCCCAGGGACAGCGCGCAGGCTTGGTCCGCGCTGGCGCACCGGATCGGGGCGGGGCTGCGGATGGCGGTCCAGACCCGCACCCCGGGCGGTCCCCCGATCCTGCGCTAGTCTCCCTGCGCCACCAGCCTTAAACCAATCGTCCTGCGCTAGTCGCGCAGCGACAGCCGCAGCCGGATCCCGTCGCGGCCGCGCACGGTCAGCCGCGCGACCGGCACCGGGTCCGCCGCGCCGCGTCCGATCCGCAGCGCCGCCACGATCAGCGCCAGCATCAGCGGCCCCTCGATCATGGCGAAGCCCGCGCCGGGGCAGACCCGCTGCCCGGCGCTGAAAGGGATATACGCATCGCGCGCGCTGGCCCGGCCCGCTTCGCTGTCCCAGCGGGCCGGATCGAAGGCGTCGGGGTCGGCCCACAGCCGCTCGTGCCGGTGCAGGTGCCAGGGCGACAGGATCACCTGGGTACCGCGCGGCAGGTCGCGGTCTCGCAGCCGCTCGGGCCGGGTCGTCTCGCGCACCACCATCGGCACCGGCGGATAAAGCCGCATCGCCTCGCGGAAGACCGCGCGGGCGACGGGCAGCCGCGACACCGCTGCAAGGTCGACGGGGCCTGCCGCCAGAACCTCGCGCGCCTCGGCCGCGACGCGGTCCTGCCACTCGGGCGCGGCGGCCAGCAACCACAGCGACCATGACAGCGCGCTGGCCGACGTCTCGTGCCCGGCCAGAAAGAAGATCGCGACCTGGTCCACCATTTCAGCCGGGGTAAAGCGGCGGCCCGTCACCGGATCGGCGGTCGTCATGATCTTGGTGGCGAGGTCGCCCGGCGCGGTACCCGCCGCGATCGCCGCCGCGCGCGCGCCGACAAGGTCCGCGATCAGCCGCCGGATCGTCCGCGCGGTCGCGCGCGTGCGGCGCGAATGCGGGGGCGACAACCAGCGCGGCCACGGCAGGATCGCGGCAAGGTTCACGATCGGCTGCGCGTCCTGATGGGCGCGGAAGGCGGCAAAGACCTGCGCCGCCGTGCGGTGTTCGATCGGAAGGGTGAAGAGCGTGCGGAAGATCACGTCGGCGGCGGCGTGGCTCGCCTCGGGCTCGATGTCGATCTCGACCGGGCCGCCCGCCGCCCGCGCCTCGAGCCGCCGGACCGCCGCGACCGAGGCGTCGTGGATCGCGGGAAAGGTCTCGCGCAGGCGCCCGCGCTCGAACGCGGGGTCGATGATCCGGCGCTGAAAGGCCCATTCCTCGCCGTTCGTGACGAACACCGACCGGCCCAGAAGCGGGGCGAGACCGCGCGCGAGCCGCGCCGATTTCGGGAAGTCCTGGGGGCGGTCCTGGAGCACCAGCCTGACCAGCGCGGGATCGTTGCACAGCGCGGTGCGGATCAGCGGGCTGCGGAACTCGGCCATCCAGGCGCGGTAAAGCTTCGCGGGCAGGGCCGACAGAAGGTCGCGCCGGAACCCGCGCGCGAGGCCCGCAACGGTGCCGCGCCTGTCGGACGAGGCGGGCTTGGGCGGGATCATCGGGCGGACACCGCGCTGCGGGTGATGCGTGCGGGCGAATGGCTGCGGCCCGCAAACCGCTGCGACAGGCTGAGCGGACCCGCGGTGATCGCGAAGTAATCGTAGGGACCCGGCCGGTCGAAGGCGCAGAGATACTGGAAGTGCAGCCGGAACCAGCGCCCTTTCAGCGCCTGCTGGCGTTCGGGGGACAGAGTCCGGCTGAACGCGGCCGACAGGACCAGCGGCCCGCGCCGCGCGGCCGGGTGCTGGCCCGCGACCGCCACCGGATCGCAGAGCGCAAAGCAGCAGGCGTCGCCGGGCGCGGTCACGTCCACCCAGTCGACCTCGGGCCGCGTCGCGAGATAGCCCAGATCGGCGCGCAGCCGGTCCGCGCGGGGCAGGGACGCCACCATCGGCACCACGTGGCCCAGCGTCAGAAGCGCGAGCCTGCCGTCCGCGTGTGCCCGCCCGGACCTGACCAGATCGGCCAGCACCGATACTGCGAGACAGGCGCCGGAGGAATGGCCGACGACCAGCACCTCATCGGCATCGCCTTGCAGCGCGCGGGCAACGCGGTCCGCGAAGGCCGCGATCCGCGCCTCGAGCATGGCGGGGTAAGCGCCGCCGTGCCGGGCCGAGAAGGCATAGTCATGCATGAGGTAATAGGCGAACAGCCGGTTGTCATGCCGCTCGAACGCCGCCAGCACCGCCCACCCGACGGCGAGCGCGGGAACCGCCGCGGCCCAGCCCGGCAGCGCCAGCGCGGCCACCCGGAACGTCAGCGCACCGAGCGCCAGCGCAGCCAACCCCTGCGCCAGCAACATCGCCACGGGATACAGCGCCGCCAGCACTGGCCCCCGCCGCAGCCGCATCAGGCGGATCAACGCGCCGGATGCGAGATAGGCCCAGGCGGTCCGCGCGAGTTGCCAGTAGGTCGCCGCGATCGACCGGCCCATCGACGCCTGCACGAGGTCGGCCCAGACCAGCACCTCGAACTCGGTCTCGGTCCGGCGGCCGGCGAAGTCGCCTTGCACCGTCCAGCCGAAGGAGGTGCCGTCGCGGCGCGGACCGATGGTCAGATGGTAGCCCGCGATCCGCGCCTGCTCGGCCCCCTCGCGGCGGTAAAGCTCGCGGTAGCGGCGCGGGGGCATGGGGTCGTAGCCGGGGATGTAAAGGACCTTGCGGCGGAACGGCGCGCCGCATTCGGGTGTCGCCCGGTCCGTCACGCCCGATCCCTCACGCCCGGTGCCAGCGCGCGTCGAGGGCGCGGATCGCCGCGATGCGCCGGTGCGTGGGCGGGTGGGACGCAAGCCAGGCGATGCCCCCGCGGGGCGCCGCATCGCCCTTGGCCCCGGGCGTGCCACCGGCGGCCAGGTGTTCGAGCCGCGCGAGCAGGTCGGTCTGCGGCCCGGTGCCGAACCCCGCCTTGGTCATCAGCGCCGCCGCATAGGCGTCGTCCTGGTATTCGTCGTTCCGCGACAGCCCGGCCGCGACCATGTTGGCCACCATGTTCGCGATCCACGGCCCGATCCCCGGAACGAACCGCCCGAGTGTGCCGCCAAGGACCGTGCGGATCACGTTCTGGCCCGCGAAATCCAGCATCCGCCGTCGCGCGTGGCCATGCGCCACGTGCCCCAGCTCGTGGGCGATGACCGACGCCAGTTCCTCGGCCGTGACCTCGTCCGCGTCGAGCTTGCGCAGGAAACCCGCGGTCAGGAAGATCCGCCCGTCGGGGGCGGCGAGGCCGTTGATCGCCTCGACATGGTAGACATGCGCGCGGATCGGCGGCAGGTCCAGCGCCTCGCCCAGCCGCGCGAGCATCGGCACCAGCCGGGGGTGGTCGAGCGGCGTGGACTTGCGGGTCAGGTCCTGCTTCAGCCGCCACGCCGAAAAGAACCACACCGCGGCGCAGTACGCGATCAGCAGCAGGATCGGGAGAAGCTTCAGCATGGCGGCAATCTGGGGTCGGGCGCGGGGCGCGTCAATCCGGGGTTGCGGCGGAGGGCGGAAAGGAAGGGGCGCTGCCCCTCGGGGCCGATGGCCCCTCACCCCGGGATGGATGGAGACAGAAGATGCCCTCAGCCAAGAAGCCTCATCGCGCGGGTGAGGCCGTCGAGGGTGAGCGGCATCATCCGGTTTTCGAACACGCTGCCGACCATGCCGATCGACGGCGTGTAGCCCCAGTGCTGTTCGGGGACCGGGTTGAGCCAGACGTGGTCGGGCCAGGTCGCGCAGGCGCGGCGCAACCACAGCTCGCCCGGCTCGGCGTTCCAGTGTTCGCTGGCGCCGCCCGGCGCCGCGATCTCGTAGGGCGACATCGAGGCGTCGCCCACGAAGATGCATTTGTGATCGCGCCCATAGGTGTGCAGCACGTCCCAGGTCGGGGTCTGCGCGTCCCAGCGGCGGCGGTTGTCCTGCCACACGCCCTCGTAAAGGCAGTTGTGGAAGTAGAAGTGCTTCATTTGCCGGAACTCGGCCCGGGCGGCCGAGAACAGCTCGTCCACCACCCGGATGTGGTCGTCCATGCTGCCGCCCACGTCGAGAAACAGCAGCACCTTGACCGCGTTGCGCCGTTCCGGCCGGGTCTGGACGTCGATATAGCCGTGATCGGCGGTGGCGCGGATCGTGGCCGGCAGGTCCAGCTCGTCCGCGGCCCCGTGGCGGGCCCACTGGCGCAGGCGCTTCAGCGCGACCTTGATGTTGCGGGTGCCCAGTTCGACCTGGTCGTCGAAGTCGCGGAACTCGCGCCTGTCCCAGACCTTCGCGGCGCGGCGGTGGCGGCTGGTCGCCTGGCCGATGCGGACGCCTTCGGGATTGTAGCCGTAAGCGCCGAAGGGCGAGGTGCCGGCGGTGCCGATCCACCTGTTGCCGCCCTGGTGGCGGCCCTGCTGTTCGGCCAGACGCTCGCGCAGCTTGTTCATCAGCGCCTCGAAACTGCCCGCGCCTTCGATCTGCGCCTTTTCCTCGTCGGTCAGCAGCTTCTCGGCCAGCTTTTCCAACCACTCCCGGGGCAGGTCCGCCTGTTCGACCAAGGCTTCGACCGGGACTGTCTCAAGCCCCGCGAAAGCTTCGGCGAAGGCGCGGTCGAAGCGGTCGATATGGCGTTCGTCCTTGACGAGGATGGCGCGGGCGACGGTGTGGAACTCCTCGACCGACCAGCCGGCGACGCCCGCCTGCATCGCCCCCATCAGATCCAGCCATTCCCGCAGGCTGACGGGCACGCCGTGCCGGCGCAGCGATCCCAGGAAGGGGCGGAACATCAGCCGCGCATCGCGCGGTCCAGCGCGATGGACAGGAACAGGCCCAGCAGCGCGAAGGCGAGCGCATGGGCGGCGGCGTACTGGATGCGGTCGGCGCGCCGGCCCCCCGCCTTGCGGGCGCGGTAATCGCCCAGAAGGGCGCCGAGGACGAGGGCGGCTGCGATGATCATGCGAAGCTCCGCCGCCGGGTAGGGCGGTGCGGTTGATCTATGGCTTGCGCCCACGGGCCGCAAGCGGCCCCGGACCGATCAATTCCCGATTGATCGCCGCGGACTCAACCGGGTGGCGAGGACATTGATGTGACGTCGGAAATCACGGGCCTGCTGCCCGCAAGGGTTGAGGGTAATCCTGCAACACTATGTTTTAAGTTAGGATTTTAGCGATCCCGATGCAAACGCAGCGGTTGCGCGGTATCTTCGGCGTGCCGCTGTTTTTGGCTGTTTGTTGACGAGGACCGATCATGACCAATTCGCCGAAGCCGACGATTCCGTCGGATGGCGCCGCCTGCGCCAACCAGTTCCAGGCCATCTATCTTGGCGACGTGGACTCCAGCCAGTACATCGACCGCTTCGAGGGGCTGCCCGGCACCGAGACGAGCTTTACCCTGCTGGGCAAGACCTTCGGCAGCGTCGCCGATCCGCTGACGAACGGCATCGTCACCGTCACCGCGAACGACACCAACCACGACGGCCGGCTGTTCGGGGAAAACGGCATCTTCGACCGCAAGGGGTTCGAGACGTTCACCACCGACCGCCCCCTGCCTGTCACCGGCACCGGCAAGACCGACGACAACTTCAACTTCGACGGCGTGACGCAGTACCGCGCCACGATCACCTATCTCGATGGCAGCCAGTGCAAGAACGCGCTCGTCACCGTCATGCAGGACGATCTGGGCCGCACCTTCCTGGTCCCCAATCTCGACGGCAAGAACGATGCGCTCACCGCCGGTCCGATCAAGTCGCTCAAGATCACCAACCTGGCCGAGCTGAATCCGTTCAACAACAACCTCGACACGCACCGGCCGCAGATCCACTTCGTGCCCTGCTTTGCCGGCGGCACGCGCATCCTGACGGCGGACGGCCTGCGCCCGGTCGAGGACATCCGACCGGGCGACCTGGTGCAGACGGTGGATCACGGGATGCAGCCGGTGCGCTGGGTCGGGGCACGGACGCTCGACGCGGTCGATCTGGCCGCGTCTTCGGCGCTGCTGCCGATCCGCATCGGCGCGGGCGCGCTGGGGGCGGGTCTGCCCGAGCGTGACCTGATGGTATCGCCGCAGCACCGCGTCATGGTCAGGTCGGACCTCGCGCGCGAACTGTCGGGGCAGGACGAGGTTCTGGTCGCCGCCAAGCACCTGCTGGCGGTCGAGGGGATCGAGATTGCGGCCGACATCACCTCGGTGTCCTATCACCACGTTCTCTTCGATCGCCACGAGGTGATCTGGTCCGAGGGCGCGCAGACCGAGTCGCTGTTTTTGGGCGAACAGGCGCTGGCGGCGCTGCCCGACGCCTCGCTGCGCGAGATCATGACGCTGTTCCCGGAAATCGCGGATGGCCTGCCCGAAAGCGGCGCGCGGCCGTTCCTGCCCGGGCGCGCCGCGCGGGGGCTCGCTCAGCGCCATGCGGGCGTCGCGATGCAGTAACCTCGTTCGGGCGTTTGCATGTCGGGGGGGCGTTTGCCCCCCTGTTTCGTTGACGCGAGGTTTCGACGCCACAAGGGATCGGGACTTGAACGCCCAAGGGCCGGGGATTACGTTCGAGTCAACTTGAAATCGGAGGGCGTTGCCATGACGCCCAAGCGTCCCGCGGGTGCGGACGCGTTCCCGGATCCATCGGTCGAGCCTTCCGCCGCCCGCCAACCCGACGAAAGCACGCTCTACGCGGCTCTCGATCTGGGCACGAACAGTTGCCGGATGCTGATCGCCCGTCCGACGGGCAATCAGTTCCAGGTGATCGACAGCTTTTCCAAACCTGTCCAGCTGGGGCAGGGGCTGGAAGCGTCGGGCCGCCTGTCGCGCCAGTCGATGGCGCGCACCGTCCACGCATTGCAGGTCTGCCGGCGCAAGCTGGAAAAGCACGGCGTCGCGCGGATGCGGCTTGTCGCGACCGAGGCGTGCAGGCGCGCCCGCAACAGCCGCGACTTCATGCGGACGATCCGGCGCGAGACCGGCCTTCCGATCGAGATCATCCAGCCCGAGGAAGAGGCGCGGCTAGCCGTCATCTCGTGCGCGCCGCTGGTCAGCCTGCGGACGGAACAGCTTTTGATCGTGGACATCGGCGGCGGCTCGACCGAGCTGGTCTGGATCGACGTGAGCGGGGTCGAGCCGGCCGAACGCCCGCGCGCCATCATGGCGCTGGGGGACGGGTTCGGGAACCCGCAGCCGGGCGCCGCGCGCGTGGTGGACTGGATCAGCGTGCCGCTGGGCGTCGCCACGCTGCGCGACCAATTCGCCGATGTCGAGGACGACCAGGGCCGCTTCGCCCTGATGAGCTGGCATTTCGAGGAGATGCTGGCCGACTTCGTCCCCTACGCGACCGAGGGGCGCGCGGGCGAAAACTTCCAGATCATTGGCACCTCGGGCACGGTCACGACGGTCGCGGCCAGTTTTCTGGGCCTCAAGCGCTATGACCGGACCAAGGTGGACGGGCTGACGATGACCTCGCCCCAGATCGACAAGGTGATCCGCGACTACCTCGCGCTCGGCCCCGAGGGGCGGCGGGCGGACCCGCGGATCGGCCGCGAGCGGCACGCGCTCATCATGTCCGGGGCCGCCATCCTGCAGACGCTGATGCGGGTCTGGCCCACCAACCGCCTGTCGGTTGCGGACCGCGGGCTACGCGAGGGGTTGCTTTACGCCCAGATGGTGCGCGATGGCGTGCTGACGCCCGAAGGGGTGAACGGGGTGGCATGAGATGACCGAAGGAAAGAAGCCCGGCGACCGGGCGCGGAAAAGTTCGGGCCGCGGGCAGCGCGACCTGCGGGTCCGCGTGAAGTCGGCCAAGGGGCGCAAGCTGTCCTCGACCCTGTGGCTGGAACGGCAGCTGAACGATCCCTACGTGGCCCGTGCCAAGCGCGAGGGGTATCGAGGGCGCGCGGCCTACAAGATCCTTGAACTGGACAAGAAATACGGCTTCCTCGTGCCCGGCGCGCGGGTGGTGGACCTTGGCGCGGCGCCGGGCGGGTGGTCGCAGGTGGCGGTCGCGCGGGTGAACGCGCTGGGGGAACGCGGCGGCAAGCAGGGCACCGTGCTGGGCGTCGATCTGCAAGAGATCGACCCGATCGCAGGGGCGGAACTGCACCAGCTGGACTTCCTGTCCGACGACGCCGACGCCAAGGTCAAGGCATGGCTGGGCGGTCCCGCCGACGTGGTGATGTCGGACATGGCGGCGGCCTCGTCGGGCCACAAGGGCACTGACCACATCCGCATCGTCGCGCTGGTCGAGGCGGCGGCGGCCTTTGCCTTCGACGTGCTGACCCCCGGCGGGACGTTCGTGGCCAAGGTGCTGGCGGGCGGGGCAGAGCTGAGCCTGCAGACGCTGCTCAAGCAGAACTTCGACAAGGTGGCGAACGTGAAACCCCCGGCGAGCCGGGCGGATTCGTCCGAGAAGTTCGTGGTGGCGCAGGGCTTCCGGGGCAAACCCGAGCCATCGGGCAGCGACGAGGACTGACGCGGCCCTCAGGCCCGGCCCGGCGCGCGGAAGCTTTCGGCCGGGCGGCCGGTCGCGGCCACGAAGGCGCGGTTGAGATGCGCGACGCCGGTATATCCCATGCGCGTGGCGATGCTGCCCAGACTGTCATGGGTGCCCCGCAGCAGCGCCATCGCCCCCTCGAACCGCAGGTCGTACAGCATCTCGAGCGCGGTTTGCCCGCGCTGCGCCTGGCAGGCCGCGTCAAGATCGACGCGGTTCACGCCGATCGCCTGGGCCAGGTCCGACAGCGTCCGGCCACGGCCAAGCTCGCGCCCGGCAAGGTCGATGAAGTCGCGCATGATCCGCTTGGACCCGTTCTGCAGCGGCGTGACGCTGGTGCGCGTATCCTGCGGCTGGCTGAAAAGATCGCCCCGCTGCAGCAGGATCGACAGCAGGCGCAGCCGCGCGTCGGCCGCCTGCCGGGCGCTCGCGACCGGCAGCCCGCCGTCGCGCTGGATCGCGGACAGATGCGCGCCGAGTTCGGCCCGCAGATCGGCCGAGAAGTGGCCGGCCAGCAGCTGCGTGGGCAGCGCGGGGGTCAGGTCGCGCGTCAGGGCCGACGGGATCCGCAGGACGGCGCCCTGCGCGTCGGCCGCAGGCTGCACCGCGAACGCGCTGCCCGCCGGCACGAACACCAGCTGCCCCGCACCGCAGGACTGGCCCGAACGCGGCAGGTCGATCCGCACGCCGCCCTGATCGACCAGCATCAGGACGTGGTCGCTGCGGACCCGCGGCCGCCGTGTGACACCGGTGCCGCCCCACCAGAAGCTTGCGAGCGGAACCACCCGCAACCCGTCGAGGACATGGGCCGTCAAGCCGGAATAGGCGACCGCGGGCGGTTGCGCGGCACGGTCGGGGATCGCGGGAAGGCTAGGGGCCGGAAACACGGATTGGGCCGACGCCGAACCGTCGTCCACCCTACCGGGCACCGGGCACGGCAGCCGGTTCTCGTCGAGAAGATGCGGGTCGGGGTTCAGCATCGGGTCCTGTCGTTCAGCGCGAAAGCGACTGTGATCAACAAACGTTAACGACGCGTGAACGTTCCAGTAATTCCGCCAGTCATTTCAACCGGACGGCGACGTGATCCCAGTCCCGCATCCGGTTCCTGAACCAGATCCGCTGCGACTTCGCGTATTGGCGCGTGGCGATCACCGCCTGCTCGCGCGCCGCGTCTAGGCTCGACCCGCCGGACAGATGCGCCGCAAGTTCCGGCGCGCCGATCGCGTGGGTCCACTGCGCGCCTTCCCGCCAGTGCGGCAGCATCGCCGCGACCTCGTCCAGCGCGCCTTGCGCGAGCATGGCGTCGAACCGCCGCGCGATCCGGTCCGCCAGCGCGTCGCGGTCGGCGTTCAGCACCAGCCGGGTCGCGTCGCCGGGTGCGATCAGCGGGGCGGGGGTGTCGGCCTGCCATTCGGCAAGGCCGCGTCCCGTCGCCTCCAGCACCTCCCACGCGCGCTGGACGCGGGCGGGGTTCTGCAGGTCAAGCCCGTCGCGGGTGCGGGGGTCGAGCGCGCGGGCCATCGCTTCCAGCCCGCCTTGCGCCATCCATGCGTCGGCGCGGGCGCGGACGTCGGGGCCGACCGGCGGGATGACCGCAAGCCCGCGCGTCAGGCTGGACAGGTAAAGCCCGGTCCCGCCCGCCACGATCAGCCGCTCGCCCCCGCTCAGAAGCGCCGCCACCTCGGCCAGCCAGTCGCCGACCGAATAGCTGCGCCCCGGCGCGACGTGGCCGTAAAGCGCGTGCGGCGCCGCCGCCTCATCGTCCGCGTCCGGGCGCGCGGTCAGGACGCGCCAGCACGACCAGACCTGCAGCGCGTCGGCGTTGACCACGACGCCGCCCTGCGCCTGCGCGATGGCCAGCGCCAGCGCCGACTTTCCCGATGCGGTCGGCCCCGCGATCACCACATGCCGCGCGGGGTCGATCGGCGGCAGGTCGCCGGAAAGCCGGATCGGGTGCGGGCTGGCGGGGACCTGGACTGCGGACATCGGAGCTTCCGGTTGAACATGCAGCCCATTTGGGACATTTTCCCCGGCAGCGAAACAGCCGGCACGAATGCGGGGACCAGATGACCGAAGCGACAGCGACAACCCCCGATGACGGCCTTGCCTCCACCCGGTCCGGCCAGTCGGGCCAGCCCGGCCCTGCGCGCAGCGGCTACAATCGCGTGCTGCTGAAGATCTCGGGCGAGGCGCTGATGGGCGATCAGGGCTTCGGCCTGCACCCGCCGACCGTCGCGCGCATCGCCGACGAGGTCGAAGCGGTCCACCGCACCGGGGTCGAGATCTGCATGGTGATCGGCGGCGGCAACATCTTCCGCGGCCTGCAGGGGTCCGCGCAGGGGATGGAACGTACGACCGCCGACTACATGGGGATGCTCGCGACCGTCATGAA
Organism: Paracoccus marinus; assembly: GCF_007018965.1. GTDB lineage: Bacteria > Pseudomonadota > Alphaproteobacteria > Rhodobacterales > Rhodobacteraceae > Paracoccus > Paracoccus marinus. Next base: position 40,992 of record NZ_VJYZ01000020.1, on the reverse strand, counting down.
CGCGCTTGCCATGCAGGCCGCGCTCGAGGCCAAGAACATCCACACGCGGGTCATCAGCGCGATCCGCATGGACGAGGTGGCCGAGCCCTATATCCGCCGCCGCGCCGTGCGGCACCTGGAAAAGAAGCGCATCTGCATCTTCGCGGCCGGCACCGGCAACCCGTATTTCACGACCGACACTGCCGCGACGCTGCGCGCATCCGAAATGAACTGCGAGGCGATCTTCAAGGGGACCAAGGTGGACGGCGTCTATGACCGCGACCCGGTCAAGCACGCCGACGCCACCCGCTACGACACCGTGACCTACGACGAGGTGCTGCAAAAGCACCTGGGCGTTATGGACGCATCGGCCATTGCGCTTGCCCGCGACAACGACCTGCCGATCATCGTCTTCTCGCTGGACGAGCCGGGCGGGTTCCGGTCGATCCTGGACGGCACGGGCACTTATACGCGGGTGCATGGCTGAATCCTTTGCACTGGCGCGGGGCTTTGGCTATTAGCGCTGGAACACGCGAAAGACGGGCAGAAGGCAGCAGTGATGGCGGACGACATCGAAATCGACACCGACGATCTTGAACGTCGCATGAAGGGCGCGATGGACAGCCTGCGGCACGAGTTCCAGTCGCTGCGCACCGGCCGCGCCTCGGCCTCGATGATCGATCCGGTGATGGTGGACGCCTACGGCTCGCCCACGCCGATCAACCAGGTCGGCACCGTCAACGTCCCCGAGCCGCGGATGGTCACGATCAACGTCTGGGACAAGGCGCTGGTCGGCAAGGTCGAAAAGGCGATCCGCGAAAGCGGCCTCGGCATCAACCCGCAGCTGAACGGCACCATCATCATGCTGCCGATCCCGGAACTGAACGAGGAACGCCGGCGCGAGCTGACCAAGGTCGCCGCCCAGTATTCGGAAAGCGCGCGCGTCGCCATCCGCAACGTCCGCCGCGACGGCATGGACCAGATCAAGAAGGCGAAGTCTTCGGGCATGGCCGAGGACGACCAGAAGTTCTGGGAAACCGCCGTGCAGGACCTGACCGACAAGATGATCGCCGAGGTAGACAAGGCGCTTGAATCCAAGCAAGCCGAAATCATGCAGGTCTAGGACGATGGCCGTTCCCGCATCCGAACTGACCGCAGATCCCGCGGGCACGGCCGGGGTTCCGCGCCCGCGCCACGTCGCCATCATCATGGACGGAAACGGCCGCTGGGCGACCGAGCGCGGCTGGCCCCGCCTCGTCGGGCACCGCAAGGGCGCCGAGCGGGTCAAGCAGGTCGTCCACGCCTGCCCCGACATGGGCGTCAACTGGCTGACGATCTACGCATTCTCGACCGAGAACTGGAAGCGTTCGACGGCCGAGGTGCTGGGCCTGATGGGCATCTTCGCGCGCTACATCAAGCGCGAGGCGGACGTGATGGCGGCCGAGGGGGTGCGGATGCGCTTCATCGGAGACCGCGGACCGCTGGACAAGAAGCTGCGCAATCTCATGGACACGATCGAGGTCCAGACCGCCGGCAACTCGCGCCTGAACCTGACCGTCGCCATCAACTATGGCGGCCGGGCCGAGCTTGCGCGCGCAACCGGCCGCCTTGCCGCAAAGATCGCCGCGGGCGAGATCGCGGCCCCGACCGAGGCCGATCTGGCCGCCTGCCTCGACACCGCAGGCCACCCCGACCCGGACCTGGTGATCCGCACCTCGGGCGAGACGCGGATCTCGAACTTCCTGCCGTTCCAGTCCGCCTATGCCGAGTACGAATTCACGCCGACGCTGTGGCCGGACTTCACCCCCGACCACCTTGGCGCGATCCTCGACCGCTTCGGCATGCGCGACCGCCGCTTCGGCGCCGCATGAGGCGGAGCCTTCGGCCCCCGCCAGCGCAGGGACGGGTGGCGGGACGGTGGGCGGACCTGACCCAGCGCTTCGGTTCGGGGCTGATGGTCGCCGTCGTGGGCGTCGTCGTGCTGGTCGTGGGGCACCTGCCGCTGCACGTGGGCGCGGCCGTCCTGATCGCCGGGCTGATGTGGGAACTGACCCGGATCACCGCGTCGCAGCGCTATTCCAGCCCCGCCTCGCGCCGCTCGAGGCTGCTGGCGCTGATGTCGGCGCTGATCTTCCTGTTCGTGTCGTTCTATCCGTTCGAATACGCCGTCCTGCTGGTCGCCGTTCCGGTCGTCATCGGCTGGCGCGGCACCAATCCCGCGCATCGCGGCAAGTTCGTGGCGTTCGCGCTGTCGTTCTTCCTCGCCTGCCTGTCGCTTCTGCAGGTGCGCGAGGATGCAGGGCTGGCGGTCGCGCTGTGGATCGCCGTGACCGCCGTGCAGTCGGACGTGCTGGGCTATTTCGTGGGCAAGGCGCTTGGCGGGCCGAAGTTCTGGCCCGCCATCAGCCCCAACAAGACGTGGAGTGGGACGCTCGCCGGCTGGATCGGCGCGGTGGTGCTGGCGGTCCTGTTCATCGCGGCGGGCTATGGCAGCTGGTGGATGCTGCCGGTGGCGCCGCTGCTGGCCTTTGCCGGGCAGATGGGCGACATCGCCGAAAGCGCGCTGAAGCGGCGCACGGGCATCAAGGACAGCTCGGACCTGATCCCGGGCCACGGCGGCGTCATGGACCGCTTCGACGCGCTGACGGCCGCGTTCCTCGTCGCGCTTGTCTTTGCGCCGCTGATCCCGCGGCTGGGGAGCTGACATGAAAACCCTGTCGATCTTCGGCGCGACCGGATCGGTCGGCGAAAGCGCGTTCGACCTGCTGATGCGGGCGGGCGGCCCCGACGCCTACCGCACCATCGCCCTGACCGGCGGCCGCAACGTCGCGCGGCTGGCCGAGATGGCGCGCGCGCTGCGGGCCGAGGTCGCCGTCATCGCCGACGAAAGCCTGCTGGGCGGCTTGCGGGACGCGCTGGCGGGGTCGGGCACAAGGGCGGCGGCGGGCGAGGTCGCGATCGACGAGGCGGCGCGGATGCCGTCGGACTGGTCGCTGTCCGCGATCGTGGGCACGGCGGGCCTGATGCCGGGGCTGCGGGTGGTGGAACGGGGCGGCACACTGGCGCTGGCGAACAAGGAAAGCTTGGTCGCCGCCGGGCCGCTGCTGATGGGCAAGGCGCGCGCCAGCGGGTCCGCGATCCTGCCGGTCGATTCCGAACATTCCGCCGTCTTTCAATGTCTTGGATGCGGCAAGCTCGACGGCGTCGAGCGTGTGACGATCACCGCGTCGGGCGGGGCGTTCCGCGACTGGCCGCTGGAACGGCTGGCGAGCGCGACGGTGGCCGAGGCGTCGTGCCACCCGAACTGGTCGATGGGCCAGCGGATCACCATCGACAGCGCAAGCATGTTCAACAAGGCGCTGGAAGTCATTGAAGCGCACGAGTTCTTCGGGCTCTCCAGCGACCGCATCCGGGTCCTCGTGCATCCCGAATCCATCGTCCACGCCATGGTCACGTACTGCGACGGGGCAACGCTCGCCCATATGGGTCCGCCCGACATGCGCCACGCGATCGGCCACGCGCTGCACTGGCCCGATCGCGCTGCGCTGCCGGTCGCGGCGCTGGACCTTGCCGCGCTGGGGCAGCTGACCTTCCGCGCCCCGGACGAGGTGCGCTGGCCCGCGCTGCGGCTTGCGCGCGAGGTGATCGCGCAGGGCGGCGCGGCGGGCGCGGTGCTGAACGCGGCCAAGGAACAGGCGCTCGACGACTTCATGGCCGGGCGGATCGGCTTTGCCGACATGGCCCCGGCGGTCGAGCATGCGCTGGACATCGCCGCCGGGCGTCCCCATTTCGGCGACAGTCCCGGCGATCTGGACGCCGTGCTGGCCTGGGACCGGGCCGCGCGCCGCGACGCGGGCGACTGGGCCGCCCGCAGGGGCTGACGGCGAATTTCAGGCGACGGCCCGGAAAGGCACGACAATGATCGACATCATCAGCCAGCTGGGCGGCGTTGCCTGGACCATCGTCGCCTTCGTCGTGGCCCTGTCGATCATCGTCGGTGTCCACGAATACGGCCACTATATCGTCGGCCGCTGGTCGGGGATCCGGGCCGAGGTGTTCTCGCTGGGCTTCGGCCCGCGGCTCTGGTCGCGGCGCGACCGGCGCGGAACGCTGTGGCAGGTGGCCGCGATCCCGCTGGGGGGCTACGTCCGGTTCCTGGGCGATGCGGACGCCGCAAGCGCGGGTCCCGGACGCCCCGTCGATCCCGCCCTGCGGCGCCAGACCCTCGAAGGCGCGCCGCTGTGGGGGCGCTTCGCCACCGTCGCGGCGGGGCCGCTTGCGAACTTCATCCTGTCGACCGTGATCTTCGCGGCCGTGATCGCAATTCAGGGCGTGGCCGTCGACCGCGTTCAGGTGGGCGAGGTCGCACCGACCCCGCCCGGCATCGTCAACGAATTGCGGCCGGGCGACGAGATCCTGTCGATCGACGGCCGCCCCGTCCCCGACTGGCCCGCGCTGTTCAGCGCCGGGCGCGACCTGCCCGCGGCGGCGGCCTTCGACTGGACAGTGCGCCGCGACGGGGCCGAGGTCACGGTCCGCGGCCCCCATCCCGCGCCGCCCCTGATCGCGGGCGTGGCCCCGCGCAGCGCCGCATCCGGCGCGGGGCTTCGGCCCGGCGACGTGATCCGGGCCATCGACGGCACGCCCGTCTTCCGCTTCGACGAACTGCGCCAGCGGGTCGAGGCGGCGAACGGCGGCGCGATCCTTCTGCGCGTCTGGCGGCCCGGCGCGGGCGAGGCCGATTATACCCTTGTGCCCAAGCGGCAGGACCTGCCCACCGCCGACGGCTACGAGAAGCGATGGCTGATCGGCGTCACGGGTGACAGCGGCTACTTCACCCCCGCGACCCGCGCGCCCGGCCCGTTCGAGGCGCTGCGCACCGGCATCGCCCAGACCTGGTCGATCATCGTCGGCTCGGTGTCGGGGCTGTGGGCGATGCTGTCGGGGCAGATCGGCAGCTGCAACCTGGGCGGGGCCATCTCGATCGCCGAAAGCACCGGGCAGGCGGCCACCACCGGGTTCACCAGCTTCGTGCTGTGGATCGGCGTCCTGTCGGCGGCGATCGGGTTTCTCAATATCCTGCCGGTCCCGGTCCTTGACGGCGGCCATCTCGCCTTCTTCACGTGGGAGGCGGTGACCGGCCGCCCGCCGTCGCCCCGCGCGCTGCGCATCCTGACCTCGATCGGGCTGGCGGCGGTGCTGTCACTGATGATTTTCGGTCTCTCCAACGACATTCTGTGCCGCTGACCGAGGGCTTTGTTTTGACAGCGCGCGCGGCGGTGATTAACCATCGCCGCAATTGCGACGGGGGAACCCCGCGCACGGCGGATGCATGAGGGGCGGCCATGACCAAACGGACTTTCGGCAGGGGCGCGGCGGCGCTGGTTTCGGTGCTGGCGCTTGCGCCCGCGCTGGTCGCGGTGCCGGCACCGGCGATGGCCTATACCTTCAGCAACGTACAGATCGAGGGATCGCAGCGGATCGAGTCCGCAACAATCCTGTCCACCGCCGGCATCGACCGTGGCCAGGATCTGAGCGCCGGTGACCTGAACGAGGCGCAGCAGCGCCTGCAGCAGTCGGGCCTGTTCGAGACCGTCGAGCTGGTGCCGCAGGGCGGCACGCTTGTCATCCGCGTGTCCGAATACCCGACCATCCGCGTCATCAGCTTCGAGGGGAACCGCCGCCTCAAGGACGAGGACCTGGCCGAGATCGTCAGTTCGCGCGCGAACCGGGTGCTGTCGCCCGCGCAGACTGAACAGGACGCGCAGCTGATCGCCGCCGCCTACGCCGCCGGCGGCCGCCTGGCCGCCCGCGTCGATCCCCGCGTGATCCGGCGCGGCCAGAACCAGGTCGATCTGGTGTTCGAGATCCGCGAAGGCGACGTGACCGAGATCGAGCGGATCGGCTTTACCGGCAACCGCGCGTTTTCCGACCGCCAGCTGCGCAACGTCCTGCAGACCAAGCAGGCGGGCCTGCTGCGGACCTTCATCCAGCGCGATACCTATGCCCCCGAACGCCAGCAGCTTGACCAGCAGCTGCTGATCGACTTCTACCGCTCGCGCGGCTACGCCGACTTCCGCGTCAGCGCCGTCGCCCCGGAAATCAGCCGCGAACGTGACGCGTTCTTCGTCACCTACGACATCTACGAGGGGCCGCGCTACACCTTCGCGCAGGTGGACACGATCAGCGAAGTGCCGGGCGTCGATGCCGCCCCGTTCGCGGCCCAGAACCGCGTCCGCCCCGGCGAGGTCTACAGCCCGCAAGCGGTCGAGAACACGATCCGCCGCATGGAAACCGTCGCCATCCAGCAGGGCCTCGACTTCATCAGCATCGAGCCGCGCGTCGTCAAGAACGAGCGCAACCAGTCGCTGGGCCTGACCTTCGCGCTGACCCGCGGCCCCCGCATCTTCGTCGAGCGGATCGACATCGAGGGCAACACGACCACGCTGGACCAGGTGATTCGGCGTCAGTTCCGCACCGTCGAAGGCGACCCCTTCAACCCGCGCGAGATCAGGAACGCGGCCGAACGCATCCGCGCGCTCGGCTACTTCGCCGACGCGCAGGTCGAAAGCCGCCCCGGCACCTCGCCGCAAGAGGTGATCGTGGACGTGAACGTCGAGGAGCAGCCGACCGGCAGCCTGTCGTTTGGCGCAAGCTACGGCGCGTCCGCCGGCGTCGGCCTGAACGTCGCGCTGCAGGAACGCAACTTCCTGGGCCGCGGGCAAGAGGTCGGGCTGAGCCTGTCCACCACCGATGGCTCGCAGAACTTCGCCTTCGACTTCGTGGAACCCGCGTTCCTCGACCGCGATCTTCGCGCGCGGTTCTCGGCCTGGTACCAGACCACCGACCGCCTGAACTCGGACTACAACACCGAAGGGGCGGGGTTCCTGACCGGGATCGAGTTCCCCGTCAGCGAGAACGGCCGGGTCGAGCTGCGCTACCGTCTGGAACAGGACGAGCTGAAGGACGTGGACCCGATCGAGGTCGATCCCGAGACGGGTGAGCTGGATGGGTCGTCGCCGATCCTCTACTTCGAGCAGGGGCCGCGCCTGTCGTCGTCCCTAGGCTACAACTACAGCTATGACACCCGCCGCACCGGGCTTGATCCGCTGACCAGCTACAAGCTGGACCTCGCGCAGGACTTCGCGGGCTTGGGCGGCGACGTGAACTCGGTCACGACCACGCTGATCGCGGGCGTCGAAAGCACCGCGTGGCGGCGCAACGTGACCTTGCTGGCCGAGGTCGAGGGCGGCGCGGTTCACATGCTGGAAGACGACGTGAGCCGGATCACCGACCGCTTCACCGGCAACAACAAGGTCCGCGGCTTCAAGCCGAACGGCTATGGTCCGCGCGACCTGGCCGCCCCGAACGAGGACGCGCTGGGGGGCAACTTCTACTGGGCCGCCCGCGCCGAGGCGCGCTTCCCGCTGGGGCTGCCCGAGGAATACGGGATCGACGCGGGGCTGTTCGCCGACGCGGGCTCGGTCTGGGGCCTTGACGAGACGACCGGCGCCTACGGCGTCGAAGTGGACGACACCATGCGCGTCCGCGCGGCGGTCGGCGTGTCGCTGTTCTGGACCACGCCGGTCGGGCCGCTGCGCTTCAACCTCGCCAAGGCGGTCCAGAAAGAGGACTATGACGAGGAACAGGCGTTCGACCTGACGCTGTCCACGCGGTTCTGATGGCGGCGCGGCTGCTGATCCGGGCCGCGCTGCTGGCAAGCCTCGCGCCGATCGGCGCGCTGGCGCAACAGGCGCCGGGGGCGGACGCGGCGGGGGCGGGCTCGCCTGCGCCTGCCTCACCATCCCTCACCTCACCTGCACCGACTTCACCTTCACCGACGAACGGTGCGGCGATGTCCAAGGCGATCGTCACCGTGGACCAGGAACAGCTTTACAGCCGGTCCGCATGGGGCAAGCGGGCCGAGGCGCTGGTGGCCGAGCGGCTGCGCGCGCTCGAGGCGGAAAACGACCGGCTGGTCAAGGAACTGTCGGCCGAAGAGGCGGCGCTGACCGATCAGCGCGCGACGCTTCCGGCCGAGGATTTCCGCGCCCGAGCCGCCGCCTTCGACGAGCGGGTGACGACCTTGCGGCGCGAACGCGAGGCGGCCTCGCTGGAGGTCGCGGCGCTGTCGGACGCCGAGCGCAGCACGTTCTTCGCCGCCGCAATCCCGGTGATCGGCGCGCTGATGCGCGAACGCGGCGCGGTGGTGGTGCTGGACCCCCGCACCGTCCTTCTGTCGGCCGAGGCGATCGACATCACCGACGCCGCCGTGTCGCGCCTGAACGGCGAGATCGGCGACGGCGCGGGCAAGGTTCAGCCGCCCACCGTCGTGCCCCGGCAACCGGCGGGCACCGAAGCCGCGCCAGGGGCCGGTCCCACCGAGGGGGACGCGGGCGGGATCGATCCGTTCACGCCGCCTGCCCAGCCGGGGGGCCAGCCGCCTGCCCAGCCGGAGGGCCAGCCGCCTGCCCAGCCGGGGGGCCAGCCGGGGGACACTCCGGCAGGCCAGCCTGCGCCTGATGCCGCAACCTCTCCATCCGCGCCGATCCCGCCCGATCTGTCCGCGCCGTCGGGCGCGCCCGCAGCCCCGGGTGCGGGGAACTGACCGGGTCCGTGCTGTCGCGCGGCCACCGCTTCCGCTCGGGACCGCCAAAGGCGCCAGGATCGCGCGCGGGGCTGCCCGTGGGCCTGCCCGGCATGCGGATCGGCCTGCTTGGCGGATCGTTCGATCCCCCGCACAAGGCTCATGTCCAGATCAGCGAACTGGCGCTGCGGCGGTTCCGGCTTGACCGCATCTGGTGGCTGGTCACGCCCGGCAATCCGCTCAAGGCGCATGGACCCGCGCCCATCGCCGAACGCATCGCCGCCGCGCGCGCGATCCTCGACGATCCCCGCGTCGTCGTCACCGACCTTGAGACGCGGCTGGGCACCCGCAAGACCGCCGACACGCTGGCCGCGATGCAGCATGGCTGGCCGGGCGTGCGCTTCGTCTGGCTGATGGGGTCCGACAACCTGGTCCAGTTCGACCGCTGGGAACGCTGGCGCGAGATCGCGGCCCGCGTCCCCATCGGCGTCATCGCCCGGCCCGGATCGCGCCTGCCCGCGCGGTTCTCGCACGCCGCGCACGCGCTGGAACGCCACCGCCTGCCGCAGGCCCGCGCGGCGCTGCTGGCCGACTGCAAGCCGCCCGCTTGGGTGCTGATCGACGTGCCGATGTCGCCCGTGTCGTCGGCCGCGATCCGTGCCGCCCGGCGGTCAGGCGCGCCGCGCCACCCGCCCGCAGGCGGGGCAAGCTTGCCAAGCGCGCCCCCCGTTTGATAGCTGGTCGAAAACCGGAGGAACCGATGGCCGCCACCGAGCGCACGCCTGCCCCACATACCGAGGCCGACCTTGCCCTGATCAAGCGGATCATCCCGCACCGCTATCCGTTCCTGCTGGTGGACAAGGTGCGCGACATCGTGCCCGGGACGTCGGCGGTGGGCATCAAGAACGTGACTGCGAACGAGCCGCATTTCCCCGGCCACTTCCCGAACGCGCCGATCATGCCCGGCGTCCTGGTGGTCGAGGCGATGGCCCAGACCGCCGCCGTCCTCGTCGGCGTCACGCTGGACGTGGCGGACCGCAACCTGCTCACGTATTTCATGGCGATCGACAACTGCAAGTTCCGCAGCATGGTCGTCCCCGGCGACGTGCTTGAGCTGCACATCGACATCACCCGCGCGGGCGGCCGCATCTGGCGCTTCCGCGGCCGGGGGATGGTGGGTGACAAGCTGTGCGCCGAGGCGGATTTCACCGCGATGATGGACCTTCCGGCGAATGGTTGAGGGATCGGTCCACCCCTCTGCGGTCGTCGAGCCCGGCGCGGTGCTGGGCGCGGGCGTCGAGGTGGGGCCGTTCTGCCATGTCGGCGCGCAGGTGCGACTGGACGAGGGCGTGGTCCTGAAAAGCCATGTCGTCGTCACCGGCGACACCCGGATCGGGGCCGGCACGACGATCTTCCCGTTTGCCTGCATCGGCGAGGCGCCTCAGGACCTCAAGTTCCGGGGCGAGCGCACGGTCCTGCGGATCGGGGCGCGCAACCGCATCCGCGAATACGTGACCATCAACCCCGGGACCGAGGGCGGCGGGGGCGAGACGGTCGTCGGCGATGACGGGCTGTTCATGGCGGGCAGCCACATCGCGCATGATTGCCGCGTGGGCAACAACGTCATCCTGGTCAACAACGTGGCCGTCGCGGGCCATTGCGTGATCGAGGACGAGGTGATCGTGGGCGGGTTGTCAGGCATTCACCAGTTCGTGCGGATCGGCCGAGGGGCGATGATCGGCGCGGTCACGATGGTGACGGCCGACGTTCTGCCCCATGCGTTGGTGCAGGGGCCGCGCGGGCAGGTGGACGGGCTGAACCTCATCGGCCTCAAGCGCCGCGGGGCGGGCCGCGCCGACGTGCTGGCGCTGCGCCAGCTGCTCGCCGCGCTGTCGGGCGGATCGCTGCGCGAGACCGCGCGCGAACGCGCCGTCGGCCGCGTGTCGGCGATGGAACGCGAGGTGCTCGACTTCATCCTCGCGCCGTCCGAGCGCAGCTTTCTGACGCCGCAGGCATGACCGTCACCGGCAAGACGCCCGCCCGCACGGTCGTGATCGCGGGGCAGGGATCGCTGGCGGCGGTGGTGGTCGCCGCGCTGCGTGACGTGGGCGCCGAACCGCGCGTCTTTGCCCTTGAAGGGTTCGTCCCCGACGGCCTCGCGGTTGAGCCGTTCCGGCTGGAACGGCTTGTGCCGCTGCTCGACCGGCTGGTGGACGAGGGGGTCGGGCGGGTCGTGTTCGCGGGCGCGGTCCGCAGGCCGCGCCTCGACCCGGAACTGTTCGACCAGCGCACCGCCGCGCTGCTGCCGCGCATCCTGAACGCGATGCAGTCCGGCGACGACGGCGCGCTGCGCGAGGTGATCGCGATCTTCGAGGATTGGGGACTAGCCGTCGTCGGCGTGCAGGACCTACTGCCGGACCTCGTCCCCGGCGCGGGGGTGCTGGCGGGCGACCCGACCGACGCCGACCGCCGCGACGCCGACCGCGCGGCCGAGATCCTGGCCGCGCTCGGACCGCTGGATCTGGGGCAGGGCGCCGTGGTGGCAAGCGCGCTGTGCGTGGCGGTCGAGACGCTGCCCGGCACCGACGCGATGCTGGATTTCGTGGCCCGGCACCGGGCGGGGGCTGCGGGCCCCGGTGGCGCGGGCGGGGTCTTCTACAAGGCGCCGAAGCCCGGGCAGGACCGCCGGATCGACCTGCCGACGCTTGGGCCCGCGACGATCGAGGCCGCGGCCCGCGCGGGCCTGTCCGGCATCGCATGGGAAGCGGGGGGCGTCATTGTGCTGGACCGCGCCGCCGCCGTTGCCGCCGCGAAAGGGGCCGGGTTGTTCCTGTGGGCGCGCCCATGACCGCGCCCGAACCCGATGCCCCTGCCGCCCCTCCAGCCGCCGCGCCGCGCATCTTCGTGGTGGCGGGCGAGCCCTCGGGCGATCGGTTGGGCGGCGCGCTGATGGGGGGGCTGCGCGACCTCGACCCCCTCACCCAGTTTCGCGGCATCGGCGGGCCCCAGATGACCGCGCACGGGCTGGAAAGCCGCTTTCCGATGGCCGAGCTGAGCCTGATGGGCATCTGGGAGGTGCTGCCGAAATACCGCGCGTTGAAGCGCCGGATCGCCGAAACCGCGCAGGCGGTGCTGGACTGGAAGCCTGACGCGCTCGTCACCATCGACAGCCCCGACTTCGGGCTGCGGGTCGCGCGGCTGGTGCGCACGGCGGACCCGTCGATCCGCACGATCCACTACGTCGCGCCCTCGGTCTGGGCGTGGCGGCCGGGCCGGGCCGCCAAGATGGCCCGGTCGATCGATCACGTGCTGGCGATCCTGCCGTTCGAGCCGCCCTTGATGCGCGCGGCCGGGATGACCTGCGATTTCGTGGGCCACCCCGTCGTCGCCGAACCCCGCGCGACCCCGCCCGCCGCCGCCCGGTTCCGCGCCCGCCACGGCATCGCGCCCGACGCGCCGCTGGTCTTGTGCCTGCCCGGATCGCGGCGGGGCGAGATCGCGCGCCTCGGCCCCCGCTTCGGCCGGACGCTGGCGCTGTTGCGCGACCGCGTGCCCGGCATGCGGGTCGCCCTGCCGACGGTGCCGGGGGTGGCCGCACAGATCGCCGACATGGCGCAGGGCTGGCCCACCGTGCCTGTGCTGGTCGAGGATGCGGCCGAAAAGCTGTCCGCCTTTGCCGCGGCCGACATCGCGCTGGCCGCGTCGGGGACCGTCAGCCTGGAACTCGCGGCGAACCGGGTGCCGATGGTGATCGGCTACGACATGGCCCCGGTCAGCCGGGCGCTGATCGGCTGGATGCTGCGGACCGATACGGTGACGCTGGTGAACCTTGTGAGCGAAACGCGCGCGGTGCCCGAATACCTGGGCGCCAGATGCAGGCCGGGACCGATGGCCGACGCGCTGGCGAAGCTGTTTCAGGATGACGCGGCGCGCGCGGCCCAGATCGCGGCGATGGACCTGACGATGGACCGGCTTGGCCGCGGGGGCGAGCCGCCCGGCTTGCGGGCGGCCCGTTCCGTTCTGGGCGCGATCAGAGCGCCGCTGTGACGATGATCTCGACCTTGTAGTCGGGCGTGGCGAGCTTCGCCTCGCCGGTGGCGCGGGCGGGGGCGTGGCCCTTGGCGACCCATGCGTCCCACACGCCGTTCATCTCGGCAAAGTCGGCCATGTCGGCAAGCCAGATCTGGGCATAAAGGATGCGGGTCTTGTCGGTGCCTGCGGCGGCAAGCAGGCGGTCCACCTCGACCAGGACGGCGCGGGTCTGCGCGGCCACGGATTCGCCCGGCGCGCCGACCTGGCCCGCCAGATAGACGGTGCCGTTCGCGACTACCGCCATGCTCATCCGGTCGCCGCATTCGATCCGCGTGATCTCGGTCCGCGCTGCCGCCGTGTTGTCTGCCATGTGCCTATGCTCCGTTCACATATCGCCAGAAGAACACCGCCGTCATGCCGAAGCCCACCACGGCGATCAAGGCCCGAAGCGCCGGCATCGGGATCAGCCGCGCGATCGGCGCGCCCAGATAGCCGCCGGTGACGGTGCCCACGCTCATCAACAGCGCCTCGGGCCAGGCGACCTCGCCCCCGGCGGCGAAGATCAGGGCGGAGATGGTCGCAAGCGCGAAGCTCAGCCAGGTCTTGAGGCCGTTCATCGCGTGCAGGTCGGTCATTCCCCAGAGCGAAAACAGCGCCAGCAGGATGATGCCCAGGCCGCCGTTGAAATAGCCGCCATAGATCGCGACCGGGATCATGCTGCCTGCGCCGAAAGCTGTGACGCCGCCGCGAAAGCGCGAGGCGAAGCGGCGGACCTGCGCGCTGAACACGAACACCAGCGTCGCGGCAAGCAGCAGGAACGGCACCACGGCCGAGAAGGCGTCGTTCGACGAAACCAGCAGCAGGACCGACCCGAGCGCGCCCCCGAGCGCGGTCAGCACGGTCAGCCGCACGACCTGCCGCCGGTCCACCCGCGCCAGATCGCGGCGGAACCCGATCGCCGAGGCGAGATAGCCGGGCAACGCCGCGACCGTGGTGCTGGCGTTTGCCGTGACCGGGGGCAGGCCCACGAACACGAGGGCGGGAAAGGTGATGAACGTCCCCCCGCCCGCGACGGCGTTGAGCATTCCGCCCACGAAACCCGCCCCGACCATCGTGAGCAAGGCGACCCAGTCGTAGTCCATCCGCCATCCCTTCAGCGCTGCATCCGCCTGCACCATAGGCGAGCCGCGCCGGGCCGCCAGAGGGGTCGGCGGCGGACGCTGCGGCCCGGCCGCGCCGTTGCAAGCGCTGCCGGGGGTAGCGGCAGGCGTCAGTCGATGGGTTTCAGCTGCGCCTCGATCTCGGCGCGCCGGGGTTCAAGCTGCGGGGGCAGGGACAGCGCCTCGCCCATCGTCCCGGCCGGCTCGTCCTGCGCGAAGCCAGGCCCGTCGGTGGCGAGTTCGAACAGCACGCCGCCGGGTTCGCGGAAATAGAGGCTGCGGAAATAGAACCGGTCGATCTCGCCCGTGGTGCGCATCCCGTGATCGGCCACCCGGCGGGACCATGCCAGCAGCGACGGTGCGTCGGGCACGCGGAAGGCGACGTGGTGAACCCCGCCCGCGCCCTGCGCCGCAGAGGCCTGGCTAGGTTGCACCGAAACGTGCAGCTCGGCCGCAGTTTCGCCCGGACCCATCTCGAAGACGTGGACGCGGGCACCCGCCGCCGTGCCATCCGCACCCGCGTCGGGATCGGCATATTCCGCCGTCTCGCGCATGTTCATGACGTCGGTCAGCACCGCGCGCGTGGGCGCGAGGTCGCGGACGGCCATCGTGATCGGCCCCAGCCCAAGGATCTGGTGCTGCGCCGGAACCGGGCTGCGGTCCCAGGGACGGGCGGAAGCCCCATGGCCAGCGTCGGCGGTCAGGCGCAGGCGCTGCCCCTCGGGATCCTCGAAATCCAGCGTGGCGCGGCCGTTCACCTCGCGGATCGGGGTCGCCTCGACGCCAGCCTCGCGCAGGCGCGCGGCCCAGTAGTCAAGGCTTGCCGGGTCGATCCTGAGCCCGGTGCGGCTGACCGACCGCGTGCCGCGCCGTTCGCGGCCCGTGGGCCAGTCGAAGAAGGTAAGGTCGGTCCCGGCGCTGCCCGCGCCATCGGCGTAGAACAGGTGATAGGACGAGGTGTCGTCCTGATTGACGGTCTTCTTGACGCGCCGCATCCCCATGACCTGGCGATAAAAGCGGTCGGTGCCGCTGGCGTCGGCCGTGACGGCGGTCAGGTGGTGGATACCGGTAAGGTCCATGGCGGGTCTCCCTTCTGCTGACGCCAGAGATGGGGTCTGCCAGCCTTCGGGAAAACGGGTACGAAGCGGATCGTGGCGTTCGACAATTCCGAACACCGGGCGCTTCGCCCGCGCCTTTACCCTCGGCTCACGCCTTGAGGCATTCCTTGTAGACCTCGGTATCCAGCGCCTTGCCGTCGAGCGAGAAGAACGGATCGCTCATCGGCATGGCGTAGGCGTTGCGGATCCCCTGCTCGACCGAGAACACCAGCAGCCGCTGCATCTCCTTGCGGTCCGCGTCGGGCATTGCCGGCAACTGCGACATGAACTTGGTCAGCGACTTGCCCATGTAGTCGGCGGCCTGCGCCTGGTCGTAGCCGCCGGCGCGCAGCCGCACGATCTGCGCGATCATCGGCGCCACGACCTCGCACCCGGCCGCGTTTTCGGTACCCGCCAGCGCCGCGCCGGTGCCGGGCACCAGAAGCACGCAGCAGACCGCCTGCAGAAGAAATCGCCTCATGATGAATCCCTTGTCGGTGAACCGCCCCGCGATACGGGCAGGGCCGACTTTGGGGGCGGGTGCGCGGATGTAAACCTGCGCGGCGGGGAGGAGGGGGATGTACAGGCGGAATGTTGCCGGGGTCATGGGACCACGGGTGTCCGGGGAAAGAGCCCGGCACCACGCTTGCATCCCGGTCAGCACCTAGAACAGCAGGTAAAGCGCAACCACAAAGACAAGCGCCACGTGGGCGCAGGCGAAGACGGCCAGCTTTTCCTGCCCCCGGATCGGACGCGCCCACCACAGTCTCAGCCTCGATACACGTTTGCGGACGACGATGGGCAAGTAGCGCACCACAACCGACATGAGCGACAGCAGGAATCGAAGGAATACGACCTGAACAGCCGTCACCATCACGGCGAAGAACATTGCTGCGCCAAACGCTTCAAGCACGAAAACTTCGCCTACGTTTCCGATGTAGAGCGTGGCCGCCAGGATGCCCGCGAAGATCCAAATGAATGCCGGGCGGATACCCGATTGGACACCGGCCGGTCGCATCGGCGCCGAAGCCGGGTCGATCCTGTCGAGATATTCCACCGCGTCAGGGAAGCGGCGGCGGAACCCCACGAAGTCGCTGCGCCAGCCGAACCGCTGGTCGATCAGCCGCACCCATTCGGCAGGCGGCCGAACCTCGGAGAGATGCGCCACCATCATCGCTTCCGCCCGGTCGCGGACCAACCGATCCTCCAGCGCGACGCTGGCCAAGATGGGCCGCCATGCCTCGGGATCGTACACGCGCGACCGCAACAGACTGTCGATCCGGGGCAGGATCGCTTCGGGTGCCGCTCCGCCCCAGGGTGTCGGGGCGGGGGCTGCGGTGAAGCGGCGCGAGGGCAACGGGGCGGAATGGTCCGCCGAAAGGGCATCGGTCGCCTCGTCCGGAGGGGGCTGCCGGTCAAGCTCGTTCGCGCCTTCGCGCGGGTGCGCCTGCCCGGGTTCCTGCGCAATGGACCCTTGCGCTTCGCCGAGCCAGGGCGCGGCCACTGAGATCGGCGGTTCCGGGTTCGCATCGTCGTGCGGTTCGGTATCGTCATCCGGTGGCGGAGCTGAGTATGCGGGCACCCGCGCGCCGGCGTCGGTCGCGTCCTGAGGCGCGGTGCTGCCGCCGCTTCGCGCCTTGCGATAGGTCGGGCGTGGCGGAGCGGCCGGGCCATCCAGGGCGGCGGCGGGGACGACGCTCACGCGCCGCCTTGGCTCATCGTCGTCCGTCAGCCTCAGGGCCAGTTCATAGGCATCGCGCAGTCGCTGGAAGTCCTCGGCAGACTGGTCGGGACCGGCCGCCTTCAAGCGGCGCGCATAGGCCCGACGCACGTCGCGCGCGCTTTCGGCCGGCTCGTCCAGCCCCAGCTCGGACCAGATCTCGCCCATGTGGCTGAACGACACGCCGCTACCGGACATAGTTTTCCTGGATCTGGCGGGCCAGTTCGGAAACACGCGTCCGCTCGGCGGCGATCACCCGGGGGTCCTGGCATGCCAGCGCGCTGTCGAACTCATCCAAGAGCCGCGCCAGAAGCAGCCGGTCGTTGCCAAGAAGCACTTCGTGAAGGTGCTTCAGGGTCTCGAGCAGGGTCACGTTCTCGGCCTGCTCGCGGACGTCGAGCTTGAGCGCCTCCATCTCCTTCAGGCGCTTCGCCTTTTCTGCGGCCGGCATGGCGGATGCGAGGTTGTCGATCACGTTCGAGAACGTGCGGTTGGTTGACAGGACCGTCGCGTCCACCGCCAGCAGCCCGCTGGGATCCTAGGTGAAACGCACGTTCACCGCCTCTTGCCCCGCCGGTCCGCGCGGCAGATAGACGAAAAGGTCGCCAAGCTTGATGTTTTCGGACGCGATCGCGGATTCGCCCTGAAAGATCTGCATGGCGAATTCGCTTTGATTGTCCGCGATCGTCACGAACGTTTCTGCGCGGCTTGCGGGCAGCAGGGTGTTGCGTTCGATCAGGGGTTCGAAACGGTTTGTCGAGTAACGCTTTCCGCTGATCCTTCTGGCCGTGTCGATGCCAAGCGAGAAGGGCGCGAGGTCGGTCATGACCACGTCGCGCAAGCCCTGGTGTTTCGACACGAGCCCGGCCTGCACCGCGGCGCCAAGCGCGACGGCGTGGTCGGGATCCACGCGGCCGTCGGGCAGCTGGCGGAAGACGCGCGCGGCAAGCGAGCGCACCGCCGCCATGCGGGTCGCGCCGCCGACCAGAATGACCCGGTCCACCTGATCGGCCGACAACCCCGAATCGTAGAAGCTGGCCTCGATCGGGCGGCGCATGCGCTCCAGCAGGGGCTCCGTCAGCGCCGCGAACTCGTCGTCCGAAATCGTCAGCTCGACTTCGCGTCCACCGACCGCCGCCCGGCCGGTGACGCTGCGGCCGGCAGCCAGCCGCCGCTTCGCGTCCTCGGCCAACGCAAGAAGTGCCTCGAGCCCCGCGGGGTCGAGTCGGGACCAGTCGATCCCGGCCTTCGTCGCGGCGTGGCGGGCAAGCGCCTCGGTGAAGTCGTCGCCGCCCAGGAACGCGTCGCCCGAGCTCGCGCGGACCTCCATCACGCCCTCGAACATCTCGAGGATCGACACGTCGAAGGTGCCGCCACCGAGATCAAGAACGACGAAGCTGCTTTCCTCGTCGCGGTTCTGGACTCCGGAGGCCAGCGCCGCTGCCGTCGGCTCGTTGATCAGGCGCTGGACGGTCAGCCCGGCAATCTCGGCTGCGTCCTTGGTGGCCTGGCGCTGAAGCGCGTTGAAATAGGCGGGCACCGAGATCACGACGTCGGTCACCGCGCACCCCAGCGCCGCCTCGGCATCCGCCTTGAGCGATTTCAGCACCATTGCCGACAGCTCGACGGCGCTGTAGCTGCGGCGCCCCAGCCTGATCTGCTTGGGGGTGCCCATCAGACGCTTGAACCGCGCAGCCGTGAGGGAGGGGTGGCGCACCAGCCGCATCTTCGCGGGCTTGCCGACCAGAAGCGTCTGGTTGTCGTCGGCGAGGCCCACGACCGACGGGGTCAGATATTCGCCAAGCGCGTTCGGCAGAAGCCGCGGCCCGTCATCATCAAAGACGGCGATCAGCGAGTTGCTGGTTCCCAGATCGATCCCGAGGCAGGCCATGGCCGCGGCTCCTGCGTGCTTGAAATGGCGTCGGCTGCAATGCACGCATTTGATGCGGTAGAAGGCCCTGTTCCGCAATGCCTCGCGGCAGCCGGCATCTTGAAACGGCAGGTTTCGGCCGGTGCCGCACGCCGTGAGCGATGCGGCCCATCGCACGACGCGCGGCACGGGAGCGATGATGGATTGGAGCGGGTGAAGGGAATCGAACCCTCGTCGTAAGCTTGGGAAGCTTCTGCTCTACCATTGAGCTACACCCGCGTGTGTCCGGCGATACCGTGCCGGCCGGGCCCGGTCAAGCGGTCACAGCAGACCCATGGCCGCCAGTTCGCGGGCGAGGGCGGGGGGCAGGGCCGCTTCGGTCGCGCGGTGGGCGGGCATGTCGGGCGGGGCCTCCGACGGCTTGAGATAGCGCCAGCCCTGGAACGGGCGGCGGGGGACTGCGGCGACCGGGACCAGGACGGGGTCCAGCATCAGCGCGCAGCGGGTGATGCCGTCCTCGCCCCTGCGTTCCTCGAACCCGATCAGGCGCTGACGGGCCAGCATGGTGCCCTTGAATACCCAGAAGATCGACCCGCCCGCCAGCAGCTCGTCGCAGCGCTTGGGCCACATCCGGGTCACGTGCTGCGCGGGCGCGCCGCCAAAGCGGTCGCGCTGCCAGCGGGCAAGTTCGTCAGGGCCGCTGGCGCCGACGCACAGCTTCATCATGTGCAAAGAGGCTGTCATGCGGCCGATATAGGGAGGCGTCGAGAAGGTTAACAGGGTTCGCGCGCGACACGTGAGGCGGGTGCGTCGGCCGCTTTCTCCTCGGGCCCTTCGCAGCCCCGGGCGCCGCCTTGCGGCAGTCCGTCGCAGCACGTAGGTCTTGCCTGAAAGGAATCCCGCATGTCCACCTTTACCGCTACGGCCGCCCGGCGGCTGCCGCAGGGCGAGCTTATCGCGCTGCTCGCTTTCCTGTTCGCCACCGTCGCCTTTTCCATCGACGCCATGCTGCCCGCGCTGCCCCAGATCGCGGCGGAGCTGTCGCCCGATGACGTGAACCGCGCCCAGCTGATCCTGACCAGCTTCGTCGCGGGGATGGGGCTTGGCACGCTGTTCGCGGGGCCGATTTCGGACGCGATCGGACGAAAGCCCGCGATGGCGATCGGGTTCGGCATCTACCTCGCCGCCGCGGCCGCGGCGCTGTTCGCGCATTCGCTCGAGACGCTGCTGGTGATCCGGTTCGTCCAGGGCCTGGGCGCGGCCGGCCCGCGCATCGTCGGCACCGCGCTGGTGCGCGACATGTACGAGGGGCGCGAGATGGCGCGCATCACCAGCTTCATCATGATGGTGTTCATGATCGTGCCGGCGGTGGCGCCCTCGATCGGGCTCGCGTTCATCCACTTCATGGGGTGGCAGGGCGTGTTCGGCGGCTTCCTGCTGTTCGGCGCGACCGGCTTTGCGTGGTTCATGCTGCGCCAGGTCGAGACGCTGCCGCAAGCCGCCCGCCGGCCGCTGGAGTTCGGCACGCTGTGGGCCGGGGCGCGCGAAGTGCTGTCGGACCGTGAGATCGTCCTGTGCACGGTCGTGATCTCGCTGGGGTTCGGGCAGATGTTCGCGCTGCTGTCGTCGGCCCAGCAGCTGTTCGCGGACACCTACGGCACGGGCGAGCAGTTCCCGCTGTGGTTCGCGGTGATGGCCCTGCTGGCCGCGCTCGGCACGTTCATCAACGCGCGGCTGGTCATGCGGCTGGGGATGCGGCGGATCGCGCGCGGCGCCTATGCGATGCAGATCATCGTGTCGGGGCTGTTCATGCTGGCGCTCTGGACCGACGTGCTGCCGCCCGCCCTTCGGTTCCCCGCGTTCTTCCTGTGGGCGGTCAGCCTGTTCATGATGGCGGGCCTGACCTTCGGGAACCTCAATGCGCTCGCCATGCAGCGCAAGGGCCACATCGCGGGCATGACCGCGTCGGTGGTGTCGGCGGTGTCCACGCTGCTGGCGGTGGTGATCGCGGCCCCGGTAGGACTCGCGTTCGACGGCACGGCGATGCCGGTCGCGGCGGCGGCCTTCGTCTGCTCGACCCTGGCCTGGCTGCTGATGGGCCGGATGATGCACTGAAAATCCTTCGCGCGGGGGTCATTGACACCCGCGCGACCGCGGCTATAAGCGCCGCTTCCATTGGTGTTGGTGGACCCCGCAAGGGGAGACCTGTCGGCCGCGCCCGTCCATACGGGCAACGCAAAGGACAACGCCCTTCACACTGCGAAACGAAGGAGATCAGCGATGACCAAACGCACCGCTGCCAAGTACAAGATCGACCGCCGCATGGGCGAAAACATCTGGGGCCGCGCCAAGTCCCCGGTGAACAAGCGTGAATACGGCCCCGGCCAGCACGGCCAGCGCCGCAAGAACAAGCTCAGCGACTTCGGCACCCAGCTGCGCGCCAAGCAGAAGCTCAAGGGCTACTACGGCGACCTGACCGAAAAGCAGTTCCGCCGCATCTATGCCGAGGCCGAGCGTCTGCGCGGCGATACCGGCGAGATGCTGGTCGGCCTGCTGGAGCGTCGTCTGGACGCGGTGGTCTACCGCGCCAAGTTCGTCCCGACCATCTTCGCCGCGCGCCAGTTCGTGAACCACGGCCACGTGCAGGTGAACGGCCAGCGCGTGAACATCGCGTCCTACCGCGTCAAGGAAGGCGACGTGGTTTCGGTCCGCGACAAGTCGCGCCAGCTGGCGATCGTGCTGGAATCGGTCGGCCTGGCCGAGCGGGACGTCCCCGACTACCTGGAAGTCGACCACAACAAGATGACCGCGACCTTCGTGCGGACCCCGGCCCTGGGCGACGTGCCCTACGCGGTCCAGATGGAACCGAACCTGGTCGTCGAATACTACGCGCAGAACTGATCCCTTCAGGGTTCGATTTTGCGGCGGGGCCGTCCTTCGGGGCGGCCCTTTTCGTTCCGCCGCGCCTCGCGCGGCGTTGACAGGTCCGCCGCCTTGGCGGACGCTTTGCCGATGAAACATCCCCCGCATCTGAACCCCGTGCCCGCGCCCGATCCCCATCCCGCGCCCGTTCCGGCGCCGGCCGAGGACGAGGCGCTGATCGTGGACGTGCCGGGGTACGACGGGCCGCTGGACCTGCTGCTGACGCTCGCGCGGACGCAGAAGGTGGACCTGATGCAGATCAGCGTGCTGGCGCTGGCGGAACAGTACCTCGCCTTTGTCGAGCAGGCGCGGACGCTCAGGATCGAGCTGGCGGCGGATTACCTCGTGATGGCCGCGTGGCTCGCGTTCCTGAAATCGCGCCTGTTCTTGCCCCCCGATCCGCAGGCCGAAGGGCCGTCGGCGCTCGACATGGCCGCGCATCTCGCGTTCCAGCTGGAACGACTGGCCGCGATGCGGCAGGCGGCGGCGCAGCTGATGGCGCGCGACCGGCTGGATGCCCACCGCTTCCGCCGGGGCGATCCCGATCCCACGCTGCGGGTCAGGCGGGTGGAATGGCAGGCGGGGCTGATCGACCTGATGCGGGCCTATGCCCGGGTGAAGACCCGTGACGAGTTCCGCCCCTACGCCTTGGACCGGCGCGACATCTACACGATGGAACAGGCGCTGGAGCGGATGCGCGGGCTGATCGGCTTTGCCGGCGGCTGGACCGACCTTGCCGATTTCATGCCCGACGGGTGGGACGCGTCGGCCGCCCGCCGCCGCTCGGCCACGGCGGCGACCTTTGCCGCCTCGCTGGAACTCGCCAAGCAGGGGCGGGTGCAGATCAGGCAGGAAGGCAGCTTCGCGCCGATCGCCATCCGTCGGCGCGGGCCATGACCGACGCGCCATGATAGACGCCACGACCGACGCCACCACCGGCGGGCCTCACGCCTTTCCGCCCCCGCCCCTCGACCAGCAGGAACGCATGGCCGAGGCGCTTCTGTTCGCCGCGACCGAGCCCTTGCGGATCGCCGACCTTGCCGCCCGCATGCCCGCAGGCTGCGACCCGGCCGAGGCGGTGGCGTCGCTTCGCCGCCGCTACGCCGGACGCGGGGTCGAACTGGTCCGGGTGGGCGACGCCTTTGCTTTCCGCACAGCGGGCGACCTGGGCTTTCTGATGCAGCACCACACGGTCGAACAGCGCCGCCTGTCGCGCGCGGCGACCGAGACGCTTGCCATCGTCGCCTATCACCAGCCCGTCACCCGCACCGAGATCGAGGAAATCCGTGGCGTCGCGGTCAGCCGTGGCACGCTGGACCAGCTGATCGAGATCGGCTGGGTCCGCGTCGGCCGCCGCCGGCAAAGCCCCGGCCGGCCGGTGACCTTCGTGGTCACCGACGGATTTCTCGATCACTTCGGACTGGAAAGCACCCGCGACCTGCCGGGCCTGTCGGAACTGCGCGCGGCCGGTCTGCTGGATGCGCGCCCGGCGGCGGCCGGACTGCCCCTTGCGCCGGGGGGCGCAGGCTCTGATATGGGGGACGATGACACAGACGGGCAGGGGGGCGGAAACCGCGACGCCGGGCTGTCCGGCGACCTGTTCGATGACGATTGACCGCGAAAGCGGCCGCCTTTCCTTGGGGATCACGATGAACCTGAACCAGATATTCGGCATGTTCGCCCGCATGGTCACGCGCCGGGCGATGAACTGGGGCATGAACAAGGGCATCGACTACGCGTCGAAGCGCACCGGCGGCAAGACCGCTGCCGGCAAGCCGACGCCTGCGTCGAAGAAGCAGGCCAAGAACATGCGCCAGACCGCCAAGCGCGCGCGCCAGGCCGCGCAGATCACCCGCCGTCTCGGCCGCTGATCCCAAGGGCGCGCTTGGCCCGGATACGCCTCAGCGCGCGGGATAGCCGGTCATTTCGAGATAGCCGCGCCCCCTGGACGACCCCTCGACCGTGACCGGTCCTTCCCAATAAGGCACGCTGGTCGCCATGCCGCTGTCGGGGTTCACCGCGTCGATCGTCACGTCGATCCCCGCGCCGGGGACCCGCACCCGCCAGCGTGTCGGCGGCGAGCCGCGTCCGGCGTCCAGCATCAGGTCGCCCTGACGCAGCGGCTGCACCGTCCCGTCCGGGGCGATCAGGCTTCCGAACAGAAACGGCGCGTCGCCGCGCACCTGCGCCGCCATCAGCTTGCGCCCGTCATCCAGGTGCAGCGCGATCCAGTCCCACCCCCGCTGGCTTCGGTCCAGCGGTTGCGACGACCATTCCCGGTCAAGCCACGCCTGACCCGCCACCTTCACCTCGCCCCCCGGCAGGGCCAGCGTCCCCTCGATGTCGTAGAAGGGCTGGCTGTAGTAGTGGCTTGCCTGGCCGCTCGCGCTCTTGACCGAGAAGCCGTTCTGCCCGTGCGCAACCAGCGGTCCGTGGGCGGTCGCGGAAAGGTCATAGCCGAAATCGCCACCCCGCGCCGTGACGCGCAGCCGGTCGATTCCGGCGGCACCTTCGGGCGCCGCCATCTGCCAGTCGTCGATCCACGCCGCGAACGGCGCGGCCGTCACGCCCGCCTGGCCGATGCCGCCGCGTCCGAACCGTTCGGCAAAGTGGTGCCCGTCGGGCGAGGTGGCGGCGGCGTGGGCCATCCACGCCTGCGGCGCGGCCCATCCCTGAAGCGGCCCTTCGGGCGCGAGCGCCGACCGGAACAGCGTCCACTGGACGCCGTAGTCGCGCCCGTCCTCGCCGCGCAGGTTCGCGGTCAGGTACCACCATTCGATGCGGAAATCTTCGTGCGCGCCGTGGTCGCGCGGAAAGGTCAGGCCGCGCGCCCGGTCGGGCAGGGCGTAGCCCGCGTTGTCGCCGCCCAGACCGGCAAAGCCGCGTTCCTGCGCCGCGCCGGGCAGGGCGGCCAGCAGCAGCGCCGCGACAAGGCCCGCGCGTCTAGCGTTCATCGGCAAACACCCTCAACAGCTGCCCCGGCGTGATCCGCGCGAGCCGCAGGGCCGGCAGCGCTCCCGCCGCCAGCGCGGTCAGGACCGAGGCCGCGCCGAGCCGCGCGAGCAGCGGGACCGAGACATCCATCGGCAGGCGCCAGCCGAACGCCTCGACATTGACGACCGCCAGCAGCATCCACGCAAGCCCCAGGCCCACCGGCACCGCGAACGCGCCCGTGGCGACCGCAAGCAGCAGCGTCCGCAGCAGGTCCAGCCGCGCCAGCCGCCTGCGCGGGATGCCCGCGGCCCAGACCGGCGCCAGCTGCGGCAGCCGGATCGACGCGAGCGTCAGCAGCCCGGTCAGCAGCGCGATCCCGGCCACCGCGAGCGTCAGCACGTTCAGCGCCGCCGTCACGGCAAAGGTCCGCTCGAAGATCTGCAGCGACACCCGCTTGGCCTGCGACTGGTCCACGATGGCGCTGGCGGGCAGGTCGAAGCGGTCGGCGAGCCCGGCCGCCAGCGCACCCGCCCGGTCGGGCGCGACCCTGACCGCCTGATAAAGCCGGGGCGCGTCGGGAAAGCGGTGGCCGAAGTCGTCCAGCCCCATCATCACCTGCGGGCTGGGGTTACCGTAATCGGAATAGACGCCCGCGATCGGCAGCGCCCCGCCCGGCAGGTCGATGCGGTCGCCGATATCCAGCCCCGCGCGCCGCGACAGCTGCTCGTTCACCAGCACCGCGCGCCCTTCGGCAAGGCTGTCCCACAAGCCGGGCGCCGCCGCCAGAAGCGGCCAGTTGTCGCGGTAGGTCGGATCATCCGCGACGCCGTAGATGCGGCCGGGCTGGCCCGCAAGGCTCGCCTCGGCGTTCCAGATCGGCAGGATCGCGTCGGCGCGGGTGGCCAGCCAGTCGCGGATGGCGCGGCCCTCATCCTCGGTCCGCGCGGTGACGTAAAGCTCGGCCGACAGGCGCTGGTCCAGCCAGCCGGTGAAGGTGGACCGGAAGCTGCCGACCATGGTGCCGACACCGATATTCGCGGCCAGCGCCAGCATCAGCGCCATGAGCGCGAGCGACAGTCCGCCAAGCTGCTGGCGCGTGTCCGCGACGAACCAGCCGGTGAGGACGCCCCGCGCCCGCGTCGCCGCAAGCCGCAGTACAGCGTCGAGGACCGCAGGCAGCACCAGCGCGGCCGCCAGAAGCCCGCAGGCAAGCGCCGCGAAGCCGCCGACCAGGCCTCCCACTGCGAGGCAGAGGGGTAGCGCCAGCACCAGCACGCCCGCGGCGATCACCTGCAGCCGCAGGCCGCGCGCGGTCGCCTGCGCCCAGGGCGCCGCCATCCCGGCCGCCAGCAGCGGCATCCGCGCCGTCTGAATCAGGCCGCGCGCACCCGCAAGCGCGGTGCCCGCCAGCGCCATCCCCAGCCCCGACAGCACCCAGCCGGGCCGCAGTTGCAGCGATCCGGCGACATCCGCGCCGTATAGCCCCGACAGGGTCGCGGCGACCCCGGGCATCAGCGCCGCCGCCATCGCCCAGCCCAGCACGATCCCCGCCGCCCCCGCGACAAGGGCCGCGACCGCCAGTTCGGCGGCCATCAACGCCAGCACCTCGGCCCGGGGCACGCCGAGCGCGCGCAGGGTCCGCAGCACGCCCCCGCGCTGCTCGAACGCGAGGCCGACGGCCGACTGGGTGATGAACAGCCCGACGATGAAGCTGAGAAGCGCGAAGGCGGTCAGGTTCAGGTGGAAGCTGTCGGTCAGCGCGGCGGGATCGGCGGCCGATCCGGCCTGCGGGTCGCTGAGGGTGAGATGCGGCGCGATCCGGTCGAGCGGCGGCGCGCCGGGCGGCTGCGCCGTCGCGGCGACGAGCGCCGTCAGGTTCTCGCCCATCCCCAAAAGCCCTTGCGCGATGCCCACGTCCACGATCAGCGTGTTCGGCGGCGCATCGGCGTCGATGACGATGGCGAGCCCGCGCAGGTCGGCCCCGTCCAGCGCCCGCGCGGTGGCGGCCGTGGCGTAGCCCTGACCGGGCGGGGTGATGAAGGCGCCGAGGTCCGCCTGCGGACCCGGCCCGGCGCTGGCATCCCCGCCGTCGTTTGCTGCGGGCGTCAGGCCCAGCCGCGTCACCGGCTCGATCCCCAGCAGCGACACGCGCGCGGTGCCGTTCCGCAGCCGCCCCTCGACCACCGGCGACACCTGCCAGCCGGCGCGCCGCAGCGCCACGAAGTCGGCGGTCGTCAGCGCCTGCCCCCCTGCCGGCTCCAGCCGGGGCAGGGCGCCCGTGCCCAGCCGATCGGCGGCGGTGGCATAGCTCGCCCGCGCCTCGGCGTTGACGGCCTGCACCCCGGACCACAGCGCGGTCGCCAGCATCAGCCCCGCCAGCAGCATCGCCAGTTGAAGCGGCCGCCGCATCCAGTGGGACACCAGCGCCCCCAGCACCAGCCGCCAGCGCGCGAGCCGCCCCGTCGTCACGCGAGCCGCCCGGCGCGCAGGTGGACCCGGCGGTCGCACAGATCCGCCAGCCGCGCGGAGTGGGTCACAAGGACCAGCGCGCTGCCCCGCTGCCGCACCAGCGCCAGCATCAGCTGCGCCACCGCGTCGCCCGTCGCCTCGTCAAGATTGCCGGTCGGCTCGTCGGCCAGCACCAAGGGCGGGTTCCCGGCAAGCGCGCGGCCGATCGCCACGCGCTGCTGCTGGCCGCCCGAAAGCTGTTCGGGGTAGCGGCCCAGAAGCGCGGAGAGGCCCAGATCGCGGGCCAGCGTCTCGGCCCGCGCGGCGTCGAACCGGCCGGCGAGCCGGGCCTGGAACCCGAGATTCGCGCGTACGTCGAGCGACGGGATCAGGTTGAACTGTTGGAAGATCATGCCGATGCCGTTGCGGCGCAGCGTCGCGCGGGCCGTGTCGTCGGCCGCGCGCAGGTCGGTGCCCAGCACCGACAGCGCGCCGTCGTCGGGCGCATCGAGGCCGCCGATCAGGTGCAGGAGGGTGCTTTTCCCGCTGCCGGATTCGCCTGTGATCGCCACGCTTTCGCCCCGGCGCACCGACAGGTCCACGCCGCGCAGCACCGGAACCTCGCCGCCCGGCGTGTGATAGGTCTTGTGGATGCCGCGCGCGTGGGCGATCTCGGCCAGGGCGGGGGATGCGTCGTTCACGTGCGGGCGGCCTTTGCTGATAACGGCGCATCGTGGCGTGGAACGGCGGCGATGGAAAGCGCCCAAGACCGCTGTATCCGCGTCCGCTGCCCCGCGTCAGCGGAACTGCTTGGCGAGCTTCAGCCCCTGTCCCTGATAGTTCGACGCGATCCCGGTGCCGTAAAGCCGCTCGGGCGCGGACTGCATCCGTTCGTAGATCAGGCGTCCCACGACCTGCCCGTGTTCCAGCGCGAACGGCGCCTCGTGACAGCGCACCTCGAGAACGCCGCGCGCGCCCGTGCCGGCCGCGCCATGGCCGAAGCCGGGGTCGAAGAAGCCCGCGTAGTGAACCCGGAACTCCCCCACCATGGCGAGATAGGGCGACATCTCGGCGGCGTGGTCGGGCGGGATCGTCACCGCCTCGCGGCTGACGAGAATGTAGAAGGCGCCGGGATCGAGGATCAGCCGCCCGTCGGTCGAATGCAGCGGATCCCAGAAATCGCGCGCGTCGTAGGCGGCGATCCGGTCAAGGTCCACGACGCCGGTATGCGGCCGGGCGCGGTAGCCGACGAGATCGCCCGTCGCGGGCTGCAGATCGACCGAAAAGCCCAGGCCCCCGTCGATCAGCGGCGGCGCCCCGCCCACCAGCGGGGTGCGGGCGTGAAGCGCCGCAAGCTCGACGTCGTCCAGCACGGCGTGTCCGGCCCGCAGCCGCAGCTGGTTAAGGCGCATGCCCGGGCGGACGAGGACGGAAAAGCTGCGCGGGCAGATCTCGGCGTAAAGCGGGCCGTCATAGCCTTCGGGCAGGCGGTCGAACTCGGTCCCGTCGTCGGTGACGAGGCGGGTCAGCAGGTCCAGCCGCCCGGTCGAGGACTTGGCGTTGGCGACCCCTTCGACCCCTTGGGGCAGCGCGATCCGTTCGGCCAGCGGGACCAGATAGACGCAGCCCTTTTCCAGAACCGCGCCCCCGCTGAGGTCCATCCGGTGCATCTCGAACCCCGGCAGGCGTTCCGCCACCGTGCGGCCCTTGCCCGACAGGAACGACGCGCGCACGCGCCACGCGGTCGTGCCGAGCCTGAGGTCGAGGCTTGCGGGCTGGACCTGGCCTTCGGTGAACGGAACGTCGGCGCGAATGGCGCCCGCGTCGATCAGGCGACGAAGGTCGCGGTCAGGAAGAACGCCGGCCATGATCCCCCTCATTCCCACCGTGTTCCCGGTGCGGGAAAGCTCGTCCGGGCGAACCCTGAACGATGAAACCGCCCGCCAACGGGGGCGGGCGGTTTCATGATGGTCGGGCCGGCGAGATTCGAACTCGCGGCCTTCCGCCCCCCAGACGGACGCGCTAACCAGACTGCGCCACGGCCCGACGCCGGCCATATAGATCGAAGCCTTTGCGCTGCACAAGGGGACGCGTCCGGAAAATGTCGCGCGGCCGCCGGGATGGCCGGGTGCATTTGCCGCGCGGGGCAGGGGCGACCCGCGCGCCCCTCAGCGCGTCCGCGCGGCGCGCAGGCGGGCGACAAGCGGCCGCGCCTCGGGCGGCAGGGACTGGGCGCGGCTGCGCAGGTGGCTCGCGGTGGCGGTCAGGCGCGCGAGCCATGACCACGCGGGCGGATCGTCGCCCGGCAGGGTGAACAGGGGCAGGTCACGCGCGGACGACTGCGGAGGGGGTGCCGTGTGGGCGCGGGCGGGGGCGTCCGGCCGCGCGCGGCGGGGCGCGTCGGCTGCCGCGGGCTTGCCCGTGCCCGCCGCCGTGGCCGTCGCCGTCACCGTGGGGGGTCCGGCGGCCGTCGCACCGGCCAGCGGCAAGGGCGCGGCGGGTTTCGCCGCCTTGGCGGGCAGCTTGCCCGCCGCCTTGTCGGGTGTCTTGTCTTGTGTCTTGCGCGAGGATCGCGGCTTCGGCGTCCGCGTACCGCCGATCTGTTCCCCCAGGCGCCGTTCGCCCCGCTGGCGCAGCGCCGCGCCGCGGTCCATCGCGATCAGCCGCTTGGCGCCGCGGATGGTCAGACCTTCCTCGCGCATGACCTCGCACAGGCCGGCGGCAAGCTGCACGTCCTCGGGCCGGTAATACCGGCGGCCGTCGGCGCGCTTGACGGGCGACAGTTGGGGAAACTGCGCTTCCCAGTATCGCAGCACGTGCGGCGCGACGCCGACGAGCTGGGCCACCTCTCCGATCGAACGGAAGGCGTCGGGGGCCTTTTGCATGCCTAGCGTTTGTTTCCGGCCGCCACGCGTTCCTTCATCAGGTGCGAGGGGCGGAATGACAGGACGCGGCGCGGCGTGATCGGCACCTCTTCCCCGGTCTTGGGGTTGCGGCCGATCCGCTCGTTCTTGTCGCGGACGGAAAACGTGCCGAACGACGAGATCTTGACCTGTTCGCCCCGGACCAGCGCGTCGGAAATATGATCCAGCACGCTTTCCACCATCTGCGCGGATTCGTGGCGGGACAGGCCCACCTCGCGGAAGACGGATTCGGCCAGATCCATGCGGGTGACTGTCTTCTCACTCATAAAAAATTGCCTTTCGAATGGAGGCAGCATGAGGGTTGGCCCTGCGCGAGTCAACGGCACCACCCGCCGCATCGTTCCGGCGCACGCTGATATTGCAGCGATTTCCCGCACCGCTTGGAAAGCTTACGCGTCGTCACCACCTATGCGTGAAGCAATGATGAGGTGTGACATGGCTGGCGGATGGGCGCAGGACGGCGCCGTGAACGACCAGATCGAGGTGAGCACGCAAGAGGCGCTGGCCCGCGCGCGGCGCAGGCAGCCCGCGGGCGAAAGCCTGCGCGACTGCGCCGAATGCGGCGAGCCGATCCCCGAGCCGCGTCGCGCGGCGTTGCCAGGCGTGAGGGTGTGCCTGGACTGCGCGAGCGAGCAGGACAAGCGGCGTGCGCCTGCGGGCGGGATCAACCGGCGCGGATCGAAGGACAGTCAGCTGAAATAGGCGCCCCTACCAGCGCAGGACGACGCTGCCCCAGCTGAGCCCGCCGCCAATGCCCTCGGCCACGACCACGTCGCCTTCCTGGAACTTGCCCTGCCGGTCCGCGACCGACAGCGCCAGCGGGATCGACGCGGCCGAGGTGTTGCCGTGGTCGGCCACGGTCAGCACGACCTTTTCCATCGGCAGCTGCATCTTCTGCGCGGTGGCCGAGATGATGCGCAGGTTCGCCTGATGCGGCACCAGCCAGTCTACGTCGTCCGAATCCAGCCCCGCCTTGTCGAGCGCGCGATGCGCGGTGTCGGCAAGCTTTTCGACGGCGTGGCGGAAGACGAGGTTGCCCTGCATCCGCAGGACGCCGGCGGTCCCGGTCGAGCCGACGCCGCCATCGACGTGCAGCAGGTCCTTGTAGCGGCCGTCGCTGTTGAGGTCGGTGGAAAGGATGCCGCGGTCGTCGCTGCTGCCGTCGCCGTCCGCGACCTCAAGCACCACCGCGCCCGCGCCGTCGCCGAACAGGACGCAGGTGCCGCGGTCGGTCCAGTCCATGATGCGGCTGAAGGTTTCGGCCCCGATCACCAGCACCCGGTCGGCCTGGCCCGACCGGATCAGCCCGTCGGCGTTCGCCAGCGCGAACACGAACCCCGCGCAGACGGCCTGCACGTCGAACGCGAAGCCGCGCGTCATGCCAAGCCCCGCCTGCACCATCGTGGCCACGGACGGAAAGGTGAAGTCGGGGGTCGATGTCGCAAGGACGATCGCGTCGATCTGGTCCGCCTGCATCCCGGCATTGTCGAGCGCCGCGCGGGCGGCGGCGATGGCGAGATCGCTCGTGCGCTGGTCGTCGGCTGCGAAGTGGCGCCGCTCGATCCCGGTGCGCGACCGGATCCATTCGTCCGAGGTATCCAGCGTCTGCGCGAAGAAGTCGTTGTCCACCACGCGCTCGGGCAGGTAGTGGCCGGTGCCGCGAACGACGGCCCGCCGCACGGAACCCTGCTGTCCGGCCGCGGTCACGACGCGAGCCCGGTCGGTGCGGTTCCAGTCGGCGCGTCGGACGCGAGCGACGCCGAGGCGGCGGGGGCGGCCTGCGCCACCCGCGCGGCCAGCCGGTCCTGGAACCCCGCCCGCGCCAGCTGGAACGCCAGCTTGATCGCCGCCGAAATCCCCGTCTCGTCGGCCGAGCCGTGCGACTTCACCACCGTGCCGTTCAGGCCCAGGAACAGGCCGCCGTTCACCCGGCGCGGGTCGATCCGCTTTTGCAGGCGCTTGAGCGACGACATGGCGAGAAGGGCTGCGAACTTGGACATGACGGAGTTTTCGAACGCCTCTTTCAGGAAGTCGCCCACAAGCTTGGCCGTCCCTTCCCCTGTCTTCAATGCAATGTTGCCGGTGAAACCGTCCGTGACGATCACATCAACGCGCGCGCCCATGATGTCGCCGCCCTCGACGAAGCCCACATAGTCGAAGCCGCCGTCCGCGGCCGCGCCCTCGATCAGCTCGTGAGCCAGCTTCAGCTCGCCCCGGCCCTTGTGTTCCTCTGTGCCCACGTTCAGCAGGCCCACGCGCGGACGCTCGACCCCAAGGCCGTTGCGGGCATAGCTCGCGCCCATCATCGCGTATTGCAGAAGGTCGGGGGCGTCGGCGCGGATGTCGGCGCCGCAATCCAGCACCACGTTGAACCCCTGCGGATTGCGCGAGGGCCACAGGCAGGCGATCGCCGGCCGGTTCACGCCGGGCAGCTTGCGCAGGCGCAGCATCGACAGCGCCATCAGCGCGCCGGTGTTGCCGCAGCTGACGGCCACCGTGGCCTCGCCCGCGCGGACCGATTCGATGGCCGACCACATCGAGGTGTCCTGCGCGCTGCGGATCACCTGGCTCGGCTTGTCGTGCATGGTCACGACACCGGCCGCGTGGCGGATGTCGCAGCGTTCGGCCAGCCCCTTGCGGCGGCCGATCAGGCGGCGCAGCTCGGGCTCGGGGCCGTGGACGATGAACCGGATCTCGGGGTTCTTGTCGGCGCTCGCGGCGATGCCGGCGACGACGGTCGCAGGGCCGCGATCGCCCCCCATCGCATCGACGGATATGACCACGCTGCCAGGGCGTTCGCCCCCGTCGGTCGGTTCCGCCATGCGCGAAGTGGCCATCTTAACCCGCTGCCAAGCTGAAGAAATCGGGCCGGATCAACGTCGCCCGGCCTTGCGGCCGGCGACCTGAAGCGGCGTCGCGGCGGCTCAGGCCGCGTCGTCGTCCACTTCGGTGGTCGCTTGCGCCACGACTTCGCGGTCGGCGTAGTGGCCGCAGGACGGGCAGACGTGGTGCGGGCGCTTCAGCTCGCCGCAGCTCGGGCATTCGTTGGGGTTGCCGGCGGTCAGCGCATCGTGCGAACGGCGCTGGTCGCGGCGGGACCGGGTTACTCGGTTCTGTGGGACGGCCATGTCGAAACCTTCGATAGTTATGGGGCGCGCGCATGGGCCCCGCGGAGTGTTTGCAATCGAACCGCGCAGATACGGCACATTGCCCCGCGCCGCAAGGACAAAGGGCGGCGCTCACGCCATTGCGGCCGGGGGAGGCGAAGGCGCGCGCCCTCAGCCCTTGGGCTTCCCGGCGAGCAGGTCGGCCAGTCCCGCGAACGGGCGGCGGGTATCGCCATCGCCGTCCCCGTCCGGCGCGGGACCCTCGGCGGCTGCCGCGTCGGCGCCCTTGCTGCGGGGGTATTCGGGCAGCGCCAGCGCCAGCGCCTCGATCATCACCGCGCCGGGGTCGATGGTCTGGCCCAAAGGTTCGAGGTCCGCGTCCGGCATTTCGGTCTCGTCGGCATCGGGCGGGGTCACGTCCGGCGAATAGATGCGGTGGACATCCTCGGAGATCGCGGTCTCGACCGGGTCCAGCGTCGCGACGCAGGGCTGGACGACCCGCGCCGTCAGCCGCGCCGACAGTTCCCACGTGCCGTGCGCGGCGGGCGCGACGGTGCCCGTCATCGAAAGCGCCGGCAGCGAGATCAGCCCCAGTTCGCCCGCGATCCCCGCGCGCTGTTCGGCGTTCGGGGCCAGGTCCAGCGCGGTCGGGCTGCGGGGGTTCAGCTGCGACACCCGCAGGCGGCGGGCGAACGCGTCGCGGGCAGGATCGTTTGCGGACATGGGCAAGGGCCTTTCGGTGTTCGTTCGCCACGGCTTCCAGGATCGGTCCAACCGTGGCGACAGGCGCCGCCTGCGACATTCTTGAGCGGGCTGGCCGAGTTTGCTAAGCGTGGCCCGCGCAGTCAACATCGCGCGGAAAAATGCAGCATCAGTCTGCGCGAACGGGGACGGGGCACGGATGACGACAACACGGCGACGGTTCATCGCACTTGCCCTGGCCGTTCCCGCCGCCGCGGCGCTTTCGGGCTGCACGGCGCTGTACCGCAACCACGGCTACGTCCCGCCCGACGACGAGCTGGCGCAGGTCGTCGTCGGCCAGACCACGCAGGGCGATCTGGAAGGGCTGATCGGTCGCCCCAGCTCACAGGGGCTGCTGACCGGGTCGGCGTGGTACTATGTCGGGTCGCGCTGGCGCACATATGGCGCGTTCGAGCCGCAAGAGATCAACCGCGAGGTCGTGGCGATCAGCTTCGACCCGAACGGGACCGTGTCCAACGTCGAGCGCTTCGGGCTGGAGCGTGGCCGCGTCGTCACCCTGTCCAGCCGCGTGACCGACACCGGCGTGACCACCGTCAGCCTTGCCGGCCAGCTTCTCGGCAACCTCGGCAACTTCGACGCGGGAAGCATCATCTCGGACGAGTGAGGACCGCCGCCCCGGGCCGCCACCGCGTGCCACGGCCGGGGAGGGCGCGTCAGCCCGCCTGACCCGGCGCATCCTCGGCCGCGGCCCCGGACGACGCTCCCACCTCGTCCGGCACGAACCGGATCGCCACGCCGTTGATGCAGTAGCGCAGCCCGGTGGGCGGCGGGCCGTCGGGAAAGACGTGGCCCAGATGCGCGTCGCAGCGGTGGCAGCGCACCTCGGTTCGGACCATGCCGTGGCTCACGTCCCGGATCTCGTCGATCTTGCCGCCCGCGCGGGAAAAGCTGGGCCAGCCGCAGAAGCTCTCGAACTTCTGGTCGCCGTCGAACAGCGTCGCCTCGCAGCAGGCGCAGACATAATGCCCCGGCCCCTTGGGAAACCCTTCATGCGAGAACGGGCGCTCGGTCCCGGCCTGCCGGGTGACGCGATACGTCTCCGCATCGAGGATTTCGCGCCACTCCGCGTCGGTTCGGGTGATCTTTTCGGTCATGTGACATGTTCCCGTTGCTTGCCAATGCAAGATAGTCCGCGCACGATCCGCGACAAGATGCGCGGCGGCGTGACGACGCGCGGGCGCGGGGCAGGCTGCAGGGGCGGTGGCGATGCTGGGACTTCACAAGGGGCGCTATCGGGTCCGGGTCGCGGAAAGCGACGACGATCTGCGGGCCGCGCAACGGCTGCGCTGGCTGGCCTTCATCGGCAATCGCGGTGGTGAAAGCGCGGCGGCGGCCGATGCGTCGCTGCTTGATGCCGACGACCACGACACGCGCTGCCTTCATGTCCTGATCGAGGACCAGCGCAGCGGCGCGCTGGTCGCCTGTTTCCGCATCCTGCAACTGCCCAGCGGGGCCGAGATCGGGCAAAGCTATTCCGCGCGGCACTACAACCTCTCGCGGCTGCGCGGCTTTCGCGGCGCGATGGCCGAGATCGGGCGCTTCTGCATCCATCCCGAACACCACGACCCCGACATCCTGCGGGTGGCCTGGGCCGCGCTGACCCGGCACGTGGACGACACCGGGGTCGAACTGCTGTTCGGCTGCTCGTCGTTCATGGGAACGCAGACGCAGGATTACGAGGACGCATTCGCCATGCTGCGCGCGCGCCACATCGCCCCGCGCCGCTGGCTGCCCCGGGTCAAGGCGCCCGACGTGTTCCGGTTCGGGCGGCTGCTCAGGCGGCGCAAGCCCGACGCGCGTCGGGCCATGGCCGCGATGCCGCCCCTGTTGCGGACCTACCTGCTGATGGGCGGCTGGGTCAGCAACCACGCGGTCGTGGACCATCAGCTGAACACGCTGCACGTCTTTACCGGGCTCGAGATCCGGGCGATCCCGCCCGCGCGCAAGCGCCTGCTGCGGGCGGTGGCGGGCTGAGGGTCGAGCCGTCCGGTTGCCGTCCGGTTGCGCGCGCAGCCGACCGGGCCTAGACCCCGCCTTTCACCTGCGAGGCTGGCAATGGCGGGCTTTTCCTTCACCCTGAACGCGACCGACGGCAAGGCGCGCGGCGGCGTCATCTCCACCCCCCGGGGGGAGATCAGGACACCCGCCTTCATGCCCGTGGGCACCGCCGCGACCGTCAAGGCGATGCTGCCGGAATCGGTTCGCGCGACCGGGGCCGACATCCTGCTGGGCAACACCTACCACCTGATGCTGCGCCCCGGGGCCGAGCGGGTGGCGCGGCTGGGCGGGCTGCACCGGTTCATGAACTGGGACCGGCCGATCCTGACCGATTCGGGCGGGTTCCAGGTGATGAGCCTCGCAAGCCTTCGCAAGCTGACCGAGGACGGCGTGACCTTCGCCAGCCACGTGGACGGCTCGCGGCACATGCTGTCGCCGGAAACGAGCATGGAGATCCAGCGCCTGCTGGGGTCCGACATCGTGATGGCCTTTGACGAATGCCCCGCGTTGCCCGCCACCCCCGAACGGCAGGCCGAGGCGATGCGCCTGTCGATGCGGTGGGCGCAGCGGTCGCGCGACGCGTTCGGCGACCGGCCCGGCCACGCGCTGTTCGGGATCATGCAAGGCGGCGTCCTGCGCGACCTGCGCGAGGAAAGCGCCGCCGCCCTGCGGGGGATCGGCTTTGACGGCTACGCCATCGGCGGCCTTGCGGTGGGTGAAGGGCAGGCGGCGATGTTCGAGGTTCTCGACTATGCCCCGGACCTGCTGCCCGCGGACCGGCCGCGCTACCTGATGGGGGTCGGCAAGCCCGACGACATCGTGGGCGCGGTCCAGCGCGGCGTGGACATGATGGACTGCGTGCTGCCGTCGCGGTCGGGGCGCACGGGCCAGGCGTTCACCCGCCACGGCGTCGTCAACATCAAGAACGCGCGGCACGCGGACGATTCCCGGCCGCTCGATCCCGATTGCAGCTGCCCCGCCTGCACCGGTTATTCGCGCGGCTACCTGCACCACGTCTATCGTTCGGGCGAGATCATCGCCTCGATGCTGATGACGTGGCACAACCTGCATTACTTTCAGGAGATCATGCAGGGCATGCGCGACGCGATCGCCGCGGGCCGGCTGGACGACTGGGTGGCGGATTTTCACGCGGGCCGCGCGCAGGGGGACCTGCCGCCGCTCTGACGCGGGCCGCCTTTGCCCTGTCGCGCCGCTGCCACGCGGGCTCATCAAAATCGCGTGGCTTGTGGCAAGCCAGCCAAAATCGGCCTAGACGGGGCGCAAAGGCGGACGAACCGCCCATGCGAAAGGCATACATGTCCCAGGACATCCGAACGATCACCACCACCGACGAGCTCGCCGCGTTCTGCGCGCTGGCCAAGGAACAGCCCTACGTCACGCTCGACACCGAGTTCCTGCGCGAACGGACCTATTATTCCAAGCTCTGCCTGATCCAGATGGCGCTGCCGCCCGCATCCGGGCCGAAGTCCGAGGGCGGGCCCGCCGTCCTGATCGACCCCCTGGCCGACGGGCTGTCGCTCGAGCCGCTTTACGACCTCTTCCGGCACACCGCGACGGTCAAGGTGTTCCACGCCGCGCGTCAGGACCTGGAAATCTTCTTCCACGACGCGGGCGTCTTTCCCGACCCGCTGTTCGACACCCAGATCGCGGCGATGGTCGCCGGTTTCGGCGAACAGGTCGGCTACGAGACGCTGGTGCGCCGGATCGCGCGCCACAACCTCGACAAGTCGTCGCGCTTCACCGACTGGTCGCGCCGGCCGCTGTCGGACGTGCAGGCGGCCTATGCGCTGGCCGACGTGACGCATCTGCGCGCGATCTACGAATACCTCGCGGCCCAGCTTGCCAAGACCGGGCGCGAGGCCTGGGTGGCAGAAGAAGCCGGCGTGCTGGTCGATCCCGAGACCTATATCAGCCGCCCCGACGAGGCGTGGGAACGGGTCCGCACCCGGTCGGGATCGCCCCGCTTCCTGGCCGTCGTGCGCGAGCTTGCGAAGTTCCGCGAAACCTACGCCCAGACCCGCGACGTGCCGCGCAGCCGCGTCTACAAGGACGACGCGCTGATCGAGCTGGCATCCACCAAGCCGCTGACCGACGAGGATCTGGGCCGCTCGCGCCTGCTGCTGCGCGAGGCGCGGCGGGGCGAGATCGCGCAGGGCATCCTCGCCGCGGTCAAGGCGGGGGTCGAGACGACCGACCTGCCCAAGCCCCCGGTCGAGGTCGAGGGTAAGCCCGGCAACGCCGCGCTGTCCGAGCTGCTGCGCGTGCTGCTGAAGGCCAAGGCCGACGCGGCGGGCGTGGCGCCCCGGCTGATCGCCTCGTCCGCAGATCTGGACGCGCTTGCGTCCGGGGCGCGCGACCTGCCGGCGCTCAGCGGCTGGCGGGCCGAGGTGTTCGGGCAGGACGCGATCCGGCTGGCGCAAGGCAGGATCGCGCTGTCGGCGGCGGGCGGCGCGATCCGCGTGGTGGCGCTGGAAGACAAATGACGACCGGCTACGGCGCCGCGTGACGCCCCGGCGGTCAGCGCGGGATCACGATCTCTGCCCGCAGCCCCGTTGAGCGCACCGCATCGACCAGCCGCAACTGGCCGCCATGCGCCCGCGCCACGCCGGCCGCGATCGATAGCCCCAGCCCCACGCCGCCGCCCCGGTCCTGGTTGCGCGAGGGGTCCAGCCGCGTGAACGGGCGGATCGCCTCGTCCCGCCGTTCCGGCGGGATCCCGGGGCCGTCATCCTCGACCGAGATGCGGAAGCTGCGCGGGCCTATCGCCGCCTCGACCTCGGCCCGCGAGCCGTAGCGCACGGCGTTCCCGATCAGGTTTTCCAGCGCGCGCCGCAGCATGTCGGCGCGGAACGTCACCTCGGCCGCGGCGTCGCCCTGCAGCGCGGCCAGAGTGACGTTCTGGCCCGCGCGGTGGGCGTCCGCCACCACGGCCGTGACGAAGGGCAGCGCCGGCTGCGGCTCGGCCGGCGCGTCCTGTGCTGCGTCCCGCGCGTGGTCCAGGAACGCGTCTACGAGGCGCTTGAGGTCGGACACGTCGCGTTCCATGTCGGCGATCTCGCCCGGCTCGGGTGGCAGGTCCGGCGACAGCATCGACAGCCCCAGCTTCAGCCGCGTCAGCGGCGTGCGCAGGTCGTGCCCCACGCCCGACAGCATCAGCGCACGCTGTTCGTTCTGCCGCTCGATCCGGTTGCGCATGTCGAGGAAGGCGGCGCCAGCGCTGCGCACCTCGACCGCGCCGGCGGGGCGGTAGGGCTCGATCCGCCCGCGCCCGAACGCCTCGGCCGCGCGGGCGAGGCGCTGGATCGGGCGCAGCTGGTTGCGCAGGAAGATCGCGGCGATGCCGGTCATCAGCAGCGACGTCCCCAGCAGCAGGACGAGAAGCTGGTGCGGGTTCGAGGCGCTGACGCGGCGGCGCGGAAACTCCATCACCATCGCCGGCAGCGGGCGCGCGCCCGCGGCCGACCCCGCCAGCGACACCCGCACCTGGCGCAGGTCGGACAGATCGACGCCGGTGACCTGCGGCAGCTGGTCGTGAAGCCGCGCGATGACCACGCGGCCGGAAAAGTCGATGAAGGTCCGCCGCTCGGGCACCGGACCGCCGGCGACCGCGAGGTCGATCCGCAGCGGCGCCGCGACCGCGTTCGCCGCCGCGAGCGAGCGGGGCGAGCGGTCGCCGGCAAGGTCCGCCACCAGCGCCAGTTCCAAGGCCATGCTGTCGGTCATCTGCCGCGTCACGTCCTCGAAATGGCGCTGCAGGAACATGACCGTCACGACCAGCGACACGACGCCCACGGGCAGGAACAGGATCAGCGCCGCCCGCCCGTAAAGCCGGTTCGGCATCATCTTCTTGAGCCAGCTGAAATCCATGGCAACCCCTCACGCCGGCCGCTAGCCTAGTCGGATGAGCGATGCGGTGAAAGAGCGGGTGGTCCTTGCCCCCAACCCCTCGGCCCTGACGGGGCCGGGGACGAACAGCTTTCTTCTGGGCACGCGCGAGGTCGCGGTGATCGACCCCGGGCCCGACATCCCCGCGCATCTCGACGCGATCGTTGTGGCGGCGGGCGGCCCTCGGCGGATCAGCCACATCCTCGTCACCCACGCGCATCTTGACCACAGCGGCGGCGCGCGGACGCTTTCGCGGATAACCGGGTCGCCGGTGCTGGCATTCGGGGACGCGGGCGCGGGGCGCTCGCCTACGATGGCGCGGCTGGCGGGGCAGGGGATAGAGGGCGGCGAGGGCGTGGACCGCGACTTCGCTCCCGACATCGTGCTTGCCGACGGCGCGGTCGTCGAGACGGCCGAGTGGCGCCTGACGGCCATCCACACGCCGGGTCACATGGGAAACCATCTGAGCTTCGCCGCCACCGACACGATCTTCTGCGGCGATCTGGTGATGGCCTGGGCCACGACGCTGATCTCGCCGCCCGAGGGGGACCTGGCCGACTTCCTGCGCTCGCTCGACCGGCTGGCGGCGCGTGGGCCCGCGCGGCTGCTGCCGGCCCACGGCCCGGCGGTGACGGACCCGCCCGCGCGGCTGGCCGAACTTGCGACCCACCGCCGCGCCCGCACCGCGCAGGTCATGGCCGCGCTGCGGGACGCCCCGGACGACCCGGCGGGCCTTGCCGCGCGCATCTACGACGTGCCGCCCGAACTGCTGCCGGCCGCCGCCCGCAACGTCTTGGCCCACCTTATCGCGCTTTGCGATCTGGGGGCCGTGCGCGCGGAAGGAGCGCAGCTTTCGACGGCGATCTGGCACGCCGCCTGACGCATCATCCGGGTGACAAATTTTCGTCGCATGGCACTGGACGCCCCCGAAACCCGGTGCTACATCGCCCCCCGTGTTCCGGCGTAGCTCAGCGGTAGAGCAGTTGACTGTTAATCAATTGGTCGTAGGTTCGATCCCTACCGCCGGAGCCAAAATTACCGAGACAATCTGCGGTTTACGCAGGCCGCCCGCGGGGCGGCTTTTGTTTTTCCTTGACTGGGTAACATTCGGGCCAATGCTGGCGCCGCGGGTCGATGGGGTGACCGCTTCCCAGTCGGCGCAGATCAAGATCTTGGGGCAAGGGGGAGTGGGTTGAAGCACAGTATCGTTCGTGCCGATCTGACATGTCGCAAGGAGGTGGTCAAAGATACCGGCTGGAGGAATGATGACTTGCAACCACGTTTTAGCCTTTACCCTCACACACGCCCATGTTCGGCAAGATGGGAGTGGCGCTGCCTGATCCTTAAGGACGACAATCACGGCCGGTTCCGCGTGCTTCTAGATGTCTCGCCTCAGCTCGGAAAATGGAAAGCTATGTTGATCCGTGACGGGTCGCCGCCAGTTGCACTGATGAGGTTCGAGGATCAGCCGTAAGCGCCACGGCGCTCTCCTCCTGCCGCTGCTGATCTGATCGGTCCATTCTCCGCGGGTGGGCATGGGGCGGAG
>NZ_VJYZ01000002.1 GCF_007018965.1 Paracoccus marinus | reverse complement strand
GTCGGCCTGTTCCCGTTTCCCATAGAACACCTCCTGGTTCCTCAGTTGGTGCTCTCCACATTTTCCGGGCAAGTCCAAGTACTGTCTTCACCATCTCATACACAATCATGGTGATCACCGATCACGGCCACCTCCCAAACTGGATCGTTGCAAACCCCAGCTTGGCACATCAATGACTTCAAGGCACGATGACCGTGCCAGAGCCACCCCGCCCCCGCCAGCAAGATCACACATGACCCATTTCTTTACCGCCGATACGCATTTCACGGACGACCCGGTGCGGCGCTTCTTTGGCCGGCCCTTTGCCTCGGTCGAGGCGATGGATGCCGCGATGATCACCCGTGCCGGCATTGTCGGAGCCGATGATGATCTGTGGATCATCGGCGATTTCGCCGCTTGCGAGACCGAAGCCGGACGCAGGGCTGCGCAAGCAGCCTTTGGCGCGCTGCCCGGGCGAAAACATCTGGTGCGCGGCAACCACGATCCGGACTGGCTGGCTCAAGCGCTGCCTTGGGCATCGGTTCATGATCTGGTCGAACTCGACATCGGAGATCGCCGCTTTGTCCTGTGTCACTATCCACTGGTCACATGGAACGGTGCGCGGGCCGGGGCGATCCAGCTTTTCGGCCATGTCCACACCCGCTGGCGCGGCGCCCGGGGCCAGGTGAATGTCGGTGTCGATCAGTGGAATTTTACCCCTGTCAGCGCGGATCAAGCTGAACTGGACGCCATGCTGTTGTCGCCTTCCAGCTTGCATGAGGCGGCTGAGGGTGCTGGGTCAGTCGCCGATTGATCCGAGTTTTCCGGCCGCCGTGATGGGCACGGGCGCGGCGAAATCAGCGCAAGATGGCCGGATCAGGTGCTCACGTCCCGATCCGGCTGCGATGGATCAAGGGCGCGGTGGCAGGCACAGATTTTCGCGTATCTCCCGGAGGACCACGTTTGGATCTTCGCCTTGTACAATCCGTTGCATAGGCTTGGCAATATACGCTTCCACGGCATCTGTGCTGGTCAGAACGTCAAGGGGAACCGCGAAGAACCAGCTTGCTTCGTCTGAATGAAGCCAACGATACTCGTCAGTAATACATTCTTCGCAATAGCCTGACGAGTTGGGGTCTTCAGTATCAAATCCCCATGCGTGATCTAAACTTTTGAACGGCGCATACCCCGCCAGAACCTTGGCGCGTTTCCCGTGTTGCCAGTCGCCTTCAACTCCAACCTCGCAGGTGAGCTGGATGGCCAGAGTAATCCAGCCAGTATCTTTCATATTCCCGTTCGGCGCCTGTCTGACCTTGTAATAAGCTTCCCAGACAGGATATATCCATCCACTATTTTCAGAGCCTGCATCACCATATTCTATAACGAGCTGCTTCTCCTTGCATTCGATCACATCGAATGCCTTCCAGAGTTTGTCGAGATTATCGGACGATCTCAGTAGATTTTGAGCGGATTGCCAGATGGCTTCATCAGCGGTCATATGTCCCTCTTAGTAAAGTTGGATTGCGCCGCGGTCACTGATCCGACCGAATTTTTGAAATCGAACTGCCTACCTGCTGCGAAAGTGAAGCTCTCGGCGCGTGGCATCATGATATCAGGAGGCCATGGCACCAGCACACTTCCCCTCGGAGTGCCCCTGAGAAAATCTCCTGCTGTCCTAGCCCATGCGGCCAGCCCGGAATCGCCGCAGCTTTCGGCAGCGAGCCGACGCAACCGATTCGTTGCCTCTGGCCATGTCACGCTGTGGAATGAGAGATCGGGTAGCTCTCCTTCGGCTTCCTGCATGGCCTCCGCATGCTTCGTCTCTGCTCCAAGCAGCACATAGCCGATCACTTTGCGATATTCGGCGGGCAAGCCGCCCCGGTAACATTCGCCGTCACGAAGAGTTCGGATTTCTCGACCGATCTGTTCATTCCCGAAGGGCGCTCCCCATTTCACTTCGACGACCCAATAGACAGGACCACGCTCGGTACTGACTCGCAGGACCACATCCGGCTCTGCATTTTCTTTCAGGTGCCTCAGATATGGCCAAAGAAAGATTTCAGCATTTCCAGGCAGCTCCAATCCAATCAGCGCCCGCAGTGCCAGTTTCTGTGCTGGCGCAGAAAGAAACTCGATCGTGCCAAACAGAGCCGATGTTATCAAGTTTTCGCGGGGCTGTTTTCCAATCCCGTCGATCACACGATCAAGCCTGGCTTTTTTTGCATTTATCGCATGAAGCATTTATTATCTCACCCTTATGCTTGATATCTTTGGTCACACATCATTGAGACCTCCTTTTCGAAACAACCTCTACTCCACCCCCCCACCGCGCCAGGTACCATTCCATTTCTTGCCGCCCACCGGCCCGGAACCGCACGACCAGTGAGCCATCCTCCCGCCGCTCCGTTGCTTGCCTGGGGTGGAAGACATAGGTCGCCGCCTCGTCTGCCACGTCGGGCAGGAACCGCCATTCCACGTCCTGGGGATCCTCGCGCCAGATGCCGAAGCTTTCGGCCAGCCAATCCTGCAGATCGAACCCTTCTGGGCGTTCAAAGACGTCATCCTCCAGCCCGATCCGCTCGAACCCGGCCAAGGCGAACAGGCGCAGGTCGTCCTGATATTCGCTCCAGGCGAGCAGATACTGTCGCCCTTCGCCGAACAGCATGGCGATCGGGCCAAGGCGGGTGTTTCGCGAGAGCTTGCCCGAAGCTCGGGCGCGGTGGTCGGCCAAAATCATCACCCCGGCAAGGATCGCGTCGTGCAAGGTGGACAGGATTTCGGGCGCGATGCGCTCGCGCGGGCCGGGGCGGAAAGCGACGCCATCAGCCAGCAGCTGCGCCTCGAGATCGGCGGCGACGCGGCGGCGGCGGTCGGCGCGAAACATCGCCTGCACCTTGGCCAGCAAATGCTCCAGCGTTTCAGCCGTGGCAAGATCGCCCTCGCGCCGGGCAAGGCTGACCGCGCGATGACCCGCGGTCAGTTCGTGGAGAGTCGGTTCCTCCATCCGTCCCAAGGTGCCGGTCGGGAAGCGCCAGTACTTCTGCCCATTGGGGCCCGAGCGTTCCTCGAGTTGCGGATAGGCGCGCAGCACGGCATCGCGCATCCGCTCCGCTGTGCGGCGGGAGACGTCAAAGGCGCGCTCGATATCACCGATAGAAAGCCCTTCAGCCGATCCCTGCATCATCAGGGCCAGTTTGAGAAGGTCTTCCTGGCGTGAGTAGCGCATCTTGCCTCTCGTCTTTCGCCGCCATATTCCTTGCGGATGCGCAGGCCGTCAACGGCCGAAGCCGATGGGCCGCGCCTTGCCCTCCTTCGCCTCGGATTCACGCCGCAGCTCGACCAGGATCGACGGCGCATCGTTTTGGCCGAGCGCCCGCATCCTGCGCGCGACATTGGCGAAGTCGCCGGGCGCGAGGCGATCGAGCGCTGTGAGTTCTTCAGGCACCGGCGGCTTGAAATGCGCGCGCCAGGCCACCGCCAGCTGATCGGGGCGCAGCCAGTCGAACCGAATGCGGAAGGTGAAGCGGCGCTGCGTGGCCGGATCAAGGTTTTCCACCAGGTTTGTCGTGCAGACGAATGGGAGGGGGTGGCTCTCCATCCAGGTCAGCATCTCGTTGACTTGGCTCACCTCCCACTGATGCGCGGCATTGCGACGGTCGGCCAGCAGGCTGTCGGCCTCGTCGAAGATCAGCAGCGCGCCCTCGGCCCGGGCATCGGCAAAGGCGCGGGCGATGGCCTTCTCGGTGCCACCGACCCACATCGACAAGAGGTCCGAGGCTCGCTTCTCGATCACCGGCAGGCCCAGCTGCCGCGCAAGGTGGCGGGCCCAGGCGCTCTTGCCCGTTCCGGCCGGACCGTCGAGGCAGAAGGACAGCCGCAGCGGTTTGGGGGTGGCGTCCAGTCGCGCTTCCAGCAGGGTCAGGTTG
Source organism: Paracoccus marinus (assembly GCF_007018965.1). Taxonomy (GTDB): domain Bacteria; phylum Pseudomonadota; class Alphaproteobacteria; order Rhodobacterales; family Rhodobacteraceae; genus Paracoccus; species Paracoccus marinus. The sequence continues at coordinate 14,277 of NZ_VJYZ01000002.1, read as the reverse complement.
GTATCGGTGTTTGCCAGTGCTGGAACCCACGAGGCCTCGGAGTGGTGTCGGGGCGGCGGCGCGACACCGCCATTGGTCAGCTTGGCCGAAGCACCCAGAACCTGCTCGAAGGTGACGATCCCCCCGCAGCAGGCCCGCACGACCCGCATTGCGTCTGCCACCAGCGCGGGGGCGTGGTCATGGACTTCCGCCAGAGCCGTGATCGCCGCGGCATCCTCGGTCTGGACATGCCGATCCGCGAGGCGCTGCCATATCCGTTTGCGGATCGGTCCTGCGGGCGGGCGCATCTCGGCCGAGAAGGTCATCCTGCGCAGAAAAGCCGGATCGCAGGCCTCGACCGAATTGGTAGTCCACAAGGTCGGGACCGGATTGGTTTCCAGGAGCCGATTGGCAAAGACCTTCGACGTGTGCTGCGGCCGTGAGAAGGGAAAGCTGACGGCGCCCCCGAAGAGATCCTCCATCTCATCCAGCAAGAGCACTGTGTCGCGCCGCGACGCGAGCATCCGGCCCGCGATGCCCAGTTCGGCCAGTCGCTCGCCCCGCGACGGTTCTTCACCACTGTCATCTGCTTCGCCGACTGCCCGCAGACTGGCGCCAAGTTCACGGGCCAGAACCTTGCAGAACTCGGTCTTGCCCGTCCCCGGTGGCCCGTAGAGCAGGATGTTCACCCCGGGCGTGCCCTCGGCAAGGGCCTTCTGCAGGAGTTTGCGCATGATTTCCGCATTGTCGCCCATCCCCGTGAAGTCTCCCCATTCCGCTTCGGGCGGCGGGGCGGGCGGGAACAGGAGCGCGACGAGTTCCTCGATATCGCCGAAGTTGGTCCTCAGCGCACCGGCGAGGCGATCCGATACGGTGTAGGGGATGGTCTGGCGCGACCATCTGCGCCCGTCGTTCTGCAAGAGCCCCGAAGTCCGCAGCCGGCCATCGGGCCGAAGCGCCGCACGGACGGCAGTGTAATCGGTACCGGCGAACTGGGCGATGAGGAACGGCAGGGTCACGTCCTGCGTCTGTAGTGCCCGGTCGACCACATGCTCGAACATGTCGAAGCTGTGATAGCTGGCGAAGAACTCGAGGATCCGCGCCTCCACACCGGTCAGGCCGAAATGCTGCCCGAGGCGCGCCGCGTTGATCCGGACGAGGTTTTCCTCGCAGGCGTCATCACCGCCGCGCACGTCCTCCAGCATTCCGCGTACTCTCCCCCACCAGGCGGCTCCTGGCCGGTTCCGCGGCCGTTCAGGGCATTCGACGTCGGTCAGGTATTCGATCCAGCCCGGCACCTCCTTGGCCACCTTGCTTCCGGGGCCGAAGCGATCGGCGAGGGCGGCGACGAGTTCGAGGGCGAGGTACTTTTCGGTAGTCATCCATTCTCTCCGTTGATGAAGAGAAGATAAGCTGTGCTTACGTCAGATTCGGACGTCTTCAGTCGTTCGAATCTGGTGACCGCGTGAATGCGGCGGGATCGCAGTGGATTTGCGGCAGAAGCACCTGATGTCAGCAGAAATTCTGTTAACAATCAATTATCTAGTCCAGAGAAGGTTAGACGTCAGGACCTTTCCCTCCGCCACTTGCCCTCGCGAAAGCGTTCTCCCCATCCGGCTCCGGCCGGATTTTTCCGTTGTTTTCGAGGGTTATGCGGGTGCGGCTGAGCACTGGCCTCTGCGCCAGCAGGCCCGAAAGCGGTCTCTCAGGGGCGATATTCTCCGGACCTGTTGCCTGCGCCATTTCGGTGAATTTTCGGCAAGCACTTGATAAAACAGCGTTTTACGAGGCGTCCCGCTGAACACGTCGATTTCAGGGGCGTTCACCAAAAGGAACTGAAATCGGATTAAGGGTTCGACCACGAGGCCAACCGGCGAGGTTGGCCTCTATACCAGGACGTCGATGGAGGCTTCTTGACCATGCCAACGAAATGACCAGCCTCTCCTGAGTACAACTTGCTTACGCCTCTTCGAACGCTGCACGGAAATCGTAGGAGCGAACGACCCGACCCGAGTTGAGCTTCTCTTTCGCGTAGGCGGCACGATCGGCCCAAACTTTGCGGGTCCTGTCTCGGTTGCGCATGCAATCTTCTTCCAACGCAGACGTCACGGGAAACCGTTCAATAAGATTAACGGTTACATGAAACCCATCTCCGTAGGTTTGCCAGTAGTCAAAGAAGATCTTGGAGGAAAGAACCTGCAGGACCAGTGCACCTGCATCGCCGGATGCAACCTTGATTGGGATGCTGCCGGGCGTAGCGACGTTATGGTCCCTAATGCCGATGTAGTTGCGCGCGACGCCCCCAACCGCAAATGCCACGCGTCCTGCGTTGGACAAAAACGTACGAAGTGGGCGCGCACCAGCCGTTCCGCGCATATAGTCGACTAGCGTCTCCGACGCGGGCCTAGGTATTTGTCCGCTGGCATCACGGTCGCTGAAAGCGCGGAATACGGGTGTGCTAGATAGTATCGAGGCACGTTCTGCTGCAGGCCATCTTTGCAGGGGGGACGCCTCCCGGACCGACGGATCAGGGCCTCCAAGATTTAGTATTGTGCAACGTTGACTATTCGCCCGGTTCGTATTGGTGCTGTCTGGCTTACCGGCTTTGAAGAGGCAGTCGGGGATGTTGTCGTAGCTGGATGCGCTGATGCCCATCCCGGCCGACCGGATTAGGACTCGCAGGTCGGAATAGTCGCGACTGAAGCATATCGAGAGAGGGAGGATCAAACTCACACCCTTCAAATCCTCGTACGTCAGCATCGCCTCCAAGAAGTCTGCATACAGATTTTTCCAGCGGGAACCGCGCGGGTTGGTGACGAACGGTGGGTTCCCCGCGAAAATGACATTTGTGGTGGTGCCCGTCTTCGCCCACGCGAGAAAATCGCTTTGAACCAGGCGGATACCGTCAAAGCGTACACCTGCCGCATCCTCAACCTCGCGCAATCGCTCAGAGAAGAACCGCAACGCTGCCAGGTTGATGTCCACGACGTGAAAGCGCACGCCAGCGAGGCTCTCTGGGGTAGCCCCTAGCTGCGCCGCTTTCCGAAGAAAGCTGAACACAAACATCCCGGAGCCAGCCGATGGCTCCACAAGGTCCGAGGTAGCCACGAAAGCAAGAAGCGAACGCAGGTCTCGGATACGGTGGAGCCGGAAGAACAGGTCCCAGAAGTGGCCTGCCACGTCGGAAGGCGTGTAGTAGGATCCACTTGCCTTGCGCTGCTGCGACGGATCATTGCCGCCATGGCGAGACAGTTCAAGTTCCGCCGCCTCCGCCGCCAAGATTGCCCGGTCGATCGCGCCGAGCCACCCGTCTTGGTCATGCCGAGAAATCCACTGTGCGGGCGTCGATCCGTCCATCATCTTTTCCTGTTTTCGCCGCTCTCATCCGCAAACGCTACGCAGTGAGTGGCACATGTTCTCTTTTTGTTCAAGGCAAACCTTCTGTCGCGCACCATACTATGCCGCCATCACGACAGCCCTGATGTGGCCTGCGTCGTGGGGAACTCCATCGCCATAGCGAACGAGTGCCTGCAAGGCGGACAGCCGCATCACCTTCACCGTCGTCTCGGGTAGCCCGGGAAGATCAACTTGGCCGTCCCACCAGAAGCCCTCCTCGCGCTCGGGGCCTGGAACAACGAAGATGTTGTATACCCGAGAAAGGCCACGGTCGCGCGCGGCACCGACAAGGCATCGCTCATACCAGAGTTGCTTGGCGACATCGTTCACGCCTGGCTGGCCTTGAAGATACGGCGGCATGGACAACCGATAGTATTTGGCGTCGGCTATAACCAGATGCTGAACCGCACCGTCCTTGATACGAGTAACTATATCCGGCTGGAAGGTATCGGCCGCTTGCTCGTGCCCTTCTGTGGAACACCACGTCGGACGGGGTATGTACCCCTGCCATTGGTCGCGCTCATTTCCTAGCGCTTGCGCGCAAACCTTCTCCCAAACATCATAGAACGCGTTCGTGCCATATAGGGCAAGGTCGGCATTCTCGGCCTTGTCGATCGCGACCAACCACGCGAGCAGCATCGGCAAAAGCTGCATTGCTCGATCAGAGAACGCGTCCTGCATCTCCTGCCTAACGCGTACCTGACAGAGTGAAAGCGCCGGCATTTCGCCGAAAGGTTCGTATGGCTCATGGTCAAGGTTGAGAGGTCCGAAGCCTAGAAGGTGTCCGAATGTGCGCGCGGCGGTCTCAACGATCTGCCGATGAAGCCGACTTACGAAGTAATCATGGTCCCTCGTGGCCGACCGCGAGATGGTCTCAACGTATACCGGGCGCCCCGAAGACAACACGGGTACAGTGCGCTCAATTGTACGGCGCCAGTTGACTTGCCCATTTCCGCCGAATACCTCCCGCTCGCGGAGACGACGATAAATCCCGACGTTGTGGTAGTCTCGAATGAGCCAGTCGGCGAGTGCGAGCGCATTAAGTTCAGTATGAGCCGCCATAGGGTCAAGAAATGGCGCCTCGTCTCTGTGCTGCGGCTGCCAACGTGCATATCGGCGCAAAGCGCGAACGACCTGGCGCATGGTGGATGTGACACTACCTTGCGACGCAGAAAAAATCTTCGGCAATATTTGGATTGAGCAACCACCAGCGACAGCGACACCAACGAAACGCACGCGTAACGCTCCGTTTTTATCCGGAGTAAGCACCCCGTTCTGGATCAGCGTTCTCCTCATTTCCGGATCAGGAAACAGTTCCATAAGCCGTGCAGGAGGCAGCACCTCTTCTTCGGTTAGGACTTCAAATCGCCTTGTCGACCGCACCGAACTGCATCCCCTCGGCAAAAATTTGCTCGCCCCTATCATACGCATCCGCGAGTGCGCCGTAACTCAGCGAAGAACCCCTGAATAGCGCCTCAGGATTGTGCCGCACCACGTCATCACGCAGATACAGAAGTAGCTTGTTTTTAAAGGATTGGGCGTTCGTCAGTTCCTCCTCGCGCATAAAAAATGGTCCGAGAAGTCGATCTTCAGGAATATCTCTTTTCCGAAGGTGATCATTTATTGCCGCTCGAAAGACATTCCATGGCACGCTTCCTCCTAGGAAGTTCAAGTGAACCATCCAACTTGCGGTTACATCTTCGGACGCATTCAAAGCGACATATTCGAAAGTCCAGCGACGCTTGAAGGCGGCGTCTAAGGGCATGACGCCCTGGTCGGCACTGTTCATGGTCGCCCATAAGTAAAGGTTCGCTGGAAGGCGCACCGACACGGGCAAGCCGTGAGAGCGAAGATAGTCGCATGCTTCAGTTGGCATCACTACTGGGAACTTGCCATTTCCGCCATTGTCGCGGTCGAGGAGCTGGAATACTTCACCGAAAACAGCTGGCGCGTTTGCGCGATTCAGTTCTTCGATAATTAGCACGAAATTATGTTCGGGGTTCTTTAATGCGCGAACGAGCAGGCGAAGAAATGGGCCGGGCGCGAAAGCATAATCTATCAGCGGCTCAAATTTTCCAGCATCAGTAACCCTGTCAGCCGCCAAAAGCGGGACGGTTCCTTCGCGATAGATCGGAACCGGTCGGTATGCTCCCACAAACTGGCCGTAAGTATAATCCGGGTGGAACGTTACACGCTCATTCAATTCGTCAGCGCCGAAGTAGGTTCCAACCTCGACATCGAGTTTATGGCTCTTTCCGGTGCCGGGCGCACCGTAAAGGATACGGTTGCGAGGAAGTTCGGCCGCAATTGGGTTAGGGGGCGCGCCCAACGTGTCGGTAGGCTGCCCTTCTTTGCTCGTTGCTATCTCCTGGGGTTCACCGTCAAGCGACTTTTTGATTAAGTTCTGATCCACCACGACGCGATCATGAAGATCGCGCATATTCTCAAGGTAGTACGCGAGAAGGTCGGGTTGAAAGCAACAAACCAGCCGATCCTTACCGTCTATGGACTGGCCAAAACCATTCCGCATAGCGTCTGCCAATGCCGGTACACGCACATAGCAACTGCTGGGCTGCTTGTGATCACGATAGGCGCTTGCATCCCAGGCCGAGACCACCGTCTTGCCGTCACGAATATACATGCCGAGCAGCAGACACCGCTCCGGTCCCGTGTTTGGCAATTCAAACTCGCGCTTGTGTTCAGCATAGTCGCGGCTGAGCTGAATACGTTTCTCCTCTACATGTCGGCTTGCATAGGCAAGGTTCGGAAAAACAAACACATTTAGTTTGTATGATCGATTGCCGCACGCAACCTCCATAACTGTCAGCTTTTTCTGTTCGTCTGAGGCCATGTTGGTAATTGACCAGCCCCGCGCTGAAAAGCCGTCTCGCAGTACGTCTTCTCGTTGCTGCATTGTCGGGTGGCTGGGGTCATAGTCATCAACGATCTGCCCATCCGCAGTTGCTTGCTTACTAATCTTTGCCATGTTTACAGCTTCTCAAGCAGGTGGCGGACCATCACCTCGCCCAATAGGCACGGTACGGCATTTCCGATCTGCTTCTGGATCGATCGTCGGTTGCCCGCAAACTTATAGTCGTCTGGAAATGTCTGGATTGCCGCGACCTCGGGAACGCGAAGGCGACGATTGTCCCAGTGGAACGGACCGACCCATGGGCCCGGCTGAGCAGCAATCGTGATTGCTGGCTCTTCTGGATGAAGCTTCTGCAGAAAGTTCCAGAAGCGCCCTCCTGCCCGAAAGGTGCGTCCGCTGTAATTGTCTAGTCCGGAAAGAGCGATGTAATTCTTTCCTGCCGGAACGTGGATGAGTTCATGATAATATGTGCCGTTAGAGGCATCCTCTTGAGGCTCTGCGTATCGCTGACTGGAGTATTTTTTTATGAACGATCCGACTCCGACATGAGGAGCGAAGCCGTTCATAAGTTCCGGCTTTCCCGGGTCGCTGTGCGTTTTGTGTGGATGCGGGATAGGATTCTTGGCTCCCCGAATTCCGAATACAAACACCCGCTTCCTCTTTTGCGGGACGCCGAAATCGGCAGAATTTGCGCGATATACTGTGCACGCGTAACCCATAGCCTCCGCGTCGTGCAGAAAACGCTCAAACACAGCTATATTTGTCGGATGTCTTATGCTCTCGACGTTTTCAAATAGGAACCCTGTCGGCTGCAGTTCGCTAACCGCACGGAGGTACTGCCCGAGCATGTTGCGAGGATCCCCCGCAATAAGACGGTTGTCGTTTTTGACCCAATATCCATTCTTTGAAAAGGGTTGGCACGGTGGGCCGCCAATAAGGATGGTCTCCGAGTCGTCTCGCCAGTGCGTGAAGTCGACCGTTTCTACGCTCTTTTCCAAAACCGCCGATTGATGGCCGCCAATATTATTGAGTCGCAGAGTTTGGGCAGCGTCGGGATCGTTCTCAACGCAGACGACAATTTGCGCACCGGCATTGATCGCTCCGATGTCCAGACCGCCGGCCCCTGAAAAGATACTCACGCATTTGACCAATGTTCTGCTCCTCTATTGCCGTCCTTGGTGCCGGAGGCTCTTGTTTTGTCTGATGTGTTCATCGCCTTGATGCAAGGGCTGCCCCCGATTTTCACGAATCGCACTCCCGTGGAAGAAGACTCATACTTATCATCTTCCTCACCCTGGACGCATATCGTGGGCGATGCAGCAAGAAACTACCACATCTAGAGGCTGCCGCGCTCGTTCGCTGAGGGCCTTCATCCATGTCGAAGCCGTCGGTGCTGTATAGGTTCAGTCAGCCGTTTGGTAGAGAGATGGTTCTCGTCGTGGGGCGGCAGCGCCACAAAGGTTCTGCTCGGCGTCGGCCCAGCCGTAGGTGCTCCAGTTTGCCGGAAACGGCTCCATCATCCGCGCCAGCGTTACCTCCGGCCCCTGCTTCCCGTCCAGGATCGCCTCGACGATGTCGGGCGCGAGCAAGGTCAGCCGCAGGACGCGGGTCATGTAGGACGGTGCGATCCCTTCGCGCTCGGCCAGTTCGGCAATGGTGGCGAACTCCCCTGACTCCAGCATGCGCTTCCACCGGAACGCGCGGGCCAGCGCCTTGACCAGCGTGTTGTCAGTCCGCTGCGATTGCGTGGCGCCTTCGGGGAGCTGCATCTCCTTCCGCCCGCCACGCTTCACGATACGGAACGGGACATGGAGCGTCACCGTCTCGGGGATCGACGTCGCGCGGGTCATGCAGCTTCTCCGATATCGCTGGCCTGCATCTCGCGCGCGAGGTCGCCAAGGCCATCGATCCGGAGCCGGACGTTGAGCCCATCCGTGCCGATGTCCACCCGCTCGACCAGCAGCGCCACGATGCGGGCCTGCTCGGCGGGGAAAAGTTCGTCCCAAAGCGGATCGAACTGCTGCAGAGCCGCACGGGCGTCGGCTTCGGAGACGTCGTCGGCGCGGACGCGTGCAGCTTTCCACGTCCCCGCCACGATCTCCGGCTGGCGGAATACGGCACGGAGTTGGTCGATGACCGCGGCCTCGATCTCCCCTGCTGGCACGCGGCCCACGGGGCATGACCCGGCACCGTGCTTCAGCACTGTCTGGCTGACGTAGTAGCGGTAGAGCCTGTCGCCCTTGCGGGTATGGGTCGGCGAGAAAGCTGCACCGTCGGGGCCGTAGAGCAGCCCTTTGAGCAGCGCGGGCGTCTCGGCGCGGGTGCGTGCCGCGCGCTTGCGAGGGCTCTCCTGCAGGATGGCGTGGACCCGGTCCCATGTCGCGCGGTCGATGATCGCGTCGTGCTCGCCGGGATAGCTTTCGCCCTTGTGGACTGCCTCGCCGATGTAGGCGCGGTTGTTGAGCATCCGGTAAAGATACTTCTTGTCGATCTGGTTGCCGCGCGGCGTGCGGAGGCCGCGCGTGCCGACCTCCCGCGCCAGTTCCGTACAAGACCCAATCTCGAGGAAGGTGGTGAAGATCCAGCGGACATGCGCGGCGGTTTCTTCGTCGACCACCAGCTTTCGATTCTCGACGCGGTAGCCGAAGGGCGGCACCCCACCCATCCACATCCCCTTCTTCCGGCTGGCAGCGACCTTGTCGCGGATCCGCTCGGCGGTCACCTCGCGTTCGAACTGGGCGAAGGAGAGCAGGATGTTCAGCGTCAGCCGCCCCATGGAGGTGGTCGTGTTGAACGACTGGGTGACGGAGACGAACGTCACGCCGTTCCGGTCGAACACCTCGACCAGCTTGGCGAAGTCGGCCAGCGAGCGGCTGAGGCGGTCGATCTTGTAGACGACTACCACGTCGACCAGCCCGTCCTCGATGTCCTCCAGCAGCCGCTGCAGGCCGGGGCGTTCCAGCGTGCCGCCGGAGATGCCGCCGTCGTCATACTGATCGCGGACCAGCACCCAGCCCTCAGACCGCTGGCTGGCGATGTAAGCCTCGCATGCCTCGCGCTGGGCGTGGAGGCTGTTGAACTCCTGCTCCAGTCCTTCCTCTGAGGATTTGCGGGTGTAGATTGCACACCGCAGCTTGCGAACGACCTTCGTTTTTTCGGGCGGCTTCGTCATGTCCGCCCCCTGTGATTCTTAAGCCCGAAGAACACCCAGCCGTTCCAGCGCGTGCCGGTGATGGCCCGTGCGATGGCGGACAGCGACTTGTAGGGCCGCCCCTGCCATTCGAAGCCGTCGGCAGTTACGGTGACGATCTGCTCGACGCCCTGCCATTCTCGCAGCAGCCGCGTTCCCGTGATCGGGCGGTCACGGTCGGCGCGCATGCCGCGCTTCTTCCTGTCGCCGCCGTCCAGTTCCTCGCCGAGCCGCTCAAGGCGCCGGATCGTCTCCGGCTTCAGCCCGCCATAGGCGAGTTCCTGGATGCGATAGGCCAGCCGGCTTTCGAGGTAGCGGCGGTTGAACGGCGGCGGCTCGCTGTCGAACAACTCGCGCCACTGTTGCTTCAGGTCGGGCGTCGGCGTGGTCTTCAGCGCGGCCAGGCGCGCGGGGATGGGATCGGGCTTGTTCATGCAGTTCTCCAGTGAGCTGGAGTTGCATGACGGCATTGGTCGGGCGGATAGTGTAGGTAGCTTTCTCCAGTCTCATCAGATACTTCGCCTCGTTTCTTCATCCGCAACCGGATCAGCCCGAGCGCCAGGAGGCGGCAGAGTTCCGCCCGGCGTTCAAGCGGCCGAAGGTGGCGGGGATGCAGCGGGTTCATTAGACTGCCTCCCGCTGCGGCTGCGAATGCCGCGGCGTGATGCCGAGCCACCCGCGCGCGCCACCGACCTTGGCAGGCTGGAAGCCGCGTTCGCGTAGCGCTTCGCCAAGTGACTTCTGCGAGCCCTTCGTCGCCCCCGCGGCCTCGGCCCAGGCGACCCAGTTGGCGTAGAGCGTCCGCGCCGCAGCCTTGAAGCCGGGTCCGGTGACGCAACATTCCTCGATCCATTCGCCGACGGTGTCCTCGTCGGCGATGTAGCCTGCGCTGGCTCCGGTAATGGCCGGGGGCGGGGCAAGGCCGCGCCGCTGCCACTCGGCACAACCCTCGATCGCCCAGGCTAGAATGCCGTGGCGTTCCTCGAGCAGGCGGTCCGAGAGCAGCAGGTCGCGATCCTCGTCGGGGATGGTGACGGGGAACGGCACCAGGTGCAGCCGGCGGCGGATCGCCTCGTTCACCGAGGTGAGGGCAGGACGATGGTTGCCGGCGACGATCAGCTTGAACTGTGGCCGGAACTCGAAATGGTCGCGATGCATGAAGTTCGCGCGGATGGGCTCGCCGCCCGTGACCGTCTTGATGCGTCCCTCGGCCCAGCTCTGACCCGACTCGGTCTCGAAGGCGACCACGAGCCGGGCTCCACGCAGGCCGGCCAGTTCGGTGAGGTGGCGATCGCTCCGGCTGGCCGTGAAGGTGCCCGGTGCCGCGGTCGCCGCATAGTTGCCAAGCACCGCCGAGAGGGTCTGCAGAAAGACCGACTTCCCGTTCGCGCCGGTCCCATGAAAGAAGAAGAACACCTGCTCGCGCGTGGAACCGGTGAGGCAGTAGCCCGCCACCCTCTGCAGATAGGTCTGCAACTCCCGATCACCGTCGGTGATCCGGTCGAGGAACCGCAGCCAGCGCGGGCACGATCCGCCGGGTAAGGCCTCGGCAACCTGGGTTAGCAGGCGGGCGGGATCGTGGTCGTGCATCTCGCCGGTCTCGAGATCGAGGAGGCCGGCGGCGGTGTTGAGGCACATGGGCGCGTTGTCCCATGCGCCGACAGTCGAGGAGATCGCCGGGTCGGCGGCGGCGAGCCGCAGTGCGGCAGTGACGGTCCTGTCGCTGGCGATGCGGCGGGCGATCGGCTTGGCGTCGGCGCTGCTCGCCACCGATCGGCACACCTGGCGCATGAACTCCCGCACGAGGCTGCGGTCGTCGCGTTGCCAATGGGTGCTGCACCACCACATCCAGCCGCCGAGTGCCGCGCAGTAGCGGGTATCCTCGGCGTGGCGGGCGACGAACGCCGCGGCGATTGCGTCCTCGCTGAGCGGCGGCGCCTGCAGACCCGGGGCGCCGAACGGGCCGTGTCGATGGATGTCCTTCTCGAGCAGCCGATCGAACTCGCGCTCGAGGCGGGACGCGTCCCATGGCGGGACGATCAGCGCGGTGTTGTAATCGACAGCCGCCTGTCGTGCCTCATCCAGGCTGCACTGGCCCTGCCGCGCCTGACGAATCCAATGTCCGATCACTCGCGACAAGGCCTCGAAGCGGGTGACATCGTCGGCACCGCCCGCGCGGGTCTTGCGGGTCATGAGTTCGCCGGCGGACGGCCGGTTCTTGCGCGGGGACGTCGCGCCGACGTCGACCAGCTGCGCCATCCCGGCGGCACGTGCCACCAGATCATCGAGCGCGTACGTCGCTGAAGTCGAGGATAGCAGACGAACCGGGCTCAGCTTGGCGTTCTTGCCGTGGGTGCTTCCGGGCACCCGGATCGGCTGGTGCAGGCTGGCGAAGGAGTCGTCGCCACCAACCTTCAGAGCCACCGTCTCCCGGAGCGCCCGGACACGCTCGAGATCATCGCCGGTCGCGGGCTGGCTCAACCGCCAGTACAGGTGAAGCTTCGCGTCTCCGCCGTCGGTGCGGCCACCAGAGGCGACCTCGAGGCTCGGCTCGCCGAGGTGGTGCAAAAGGTGCTCTCGGGCGAGCGGAACGTCGCCCTTGTCGATATCGACGAGCAGAACCTGCGTCGCACTGATGTCCCGGGCACGGGCGGAGCCGGGTTTGCTGACGGTGCCGGGCACCACATAGAGGCCGCGGGCCGCTCGAGCTGCGCCACTGGCAAGGTCCGGCAGCGCCGCAGCCAGCTTCGGCACCTCGATGAACCTCGACTGCGGCTTCTGGTCCGGGGTGCCGGTCTCCGCCAGCATGCGGATCGGCACGAACCCGGTCAGGCCGCCGAACACCACCTCGGTAAACATGGTGATGGCACCAGGGTCGATCCAGGGACTGCGGGCATCCGCTGTCATGGCGTCGCCTCGGGCACGCGGCAGCTCTGCTCGAAGGCGAGGATGTCCTCGAAACGGTAACGGATGCAGCCGCCGATCCGCATCCAGACTGGACCCGTCCCACTTGAGCGCCAGCGCTGCAGGCTGCGCACCGACATCTTCCAGCGGCTCGCGAGCGCGCGCTCCGTCAGGAGGGCGTCGGGTTCATGGACCGGCTTGGCTGCAGGGATCGCCATCGTGGGCCTCCTTGATCACACCCTGATGGTGGACCAGAGGACGCCCGTTTTCACTCGCGGGAGGCTGACAACGATTGATGCAGGTCTGACAAAATCAAAGTGATTTCTTCAGCAAAACGATGATGCAAGTGGCAAGGTCTGACAAGCAACCAGCCGCAGCATAACAAGCCCGGTGCGACGGCCAGCTGGAGGGTATTCCTGGTCACCGAGGTTCGCGGCTGAGAATCCGGATGTCGGGATCGAGACGGTAGCCGCGCCCCGGTTTGTTCTCGATCAGGAGGTGTCGCGGCGGTGGGCTGCCAAACACGAGCTGATGGTACTGCGCCAGTTCCTTCCGGCAGCGGCCGACGTGCTGCGCGACGGCGTCCTTGCTGGTCTCCAGACGGGTCGCCAGCGCACCCGTCTGGACATACCTGTGTTCGGCGCGGGGAAGCCCAGCTTGACGATCCTCGTCGAACTCGGACCTGAGCTCGTGAGCCGTGCGCGCCGGCGCGCCCTCGACGCGGCCGAGCCCCAGGACGCTGATCACGTGACGGCCGTTCTCGATCCCGAAGGTGACCTCGAGCGGACGATCCTGATCAGGGACCAGATCGGGCGCATCGCCGGAAGTCTGCGCCGGCGGCTGTCGCCGTTGCGGGGTCGCGCGAGGATCGGCAGGGAGCACCGGCGATACGGCAGCAGCGTCAGCGACATGGAGCCTGACAAGCGCGCTGTCGGGGAGCTCGTGACGGGCCAGCCGATCAGCATTGTCGCGGATGGCTCGTTCAAGGACCGCCACGACCAGCCCGCCATGCCGTCGATGGAGGTCGAGGATCCGGCGCATGAGGTCGGCCCGGCGCTGGTCCGGATAGCCGCCGGCGATGCGCATCAGCTCCTGTCCGAAGGTGCTCATGAAGGCGCGGTCGTCGATGCCCGCCAGTCGTACAGCGTGCCGGGTCCACTCGAGCGCCATCGTCCGGGACCGGTCCTTCTCGCGCGGACCGAACAGAACATCGGTACCATACATCTCCGAGGGATCCTCGGCGGCGAGACCTGCAGCGAGCATCGCGAACCGGCGATCGAGGCATTGCGAGCAGGCGCCACAATGCGTGTGCAGCGTGTTCTGCTCGCGGATGCTGGTGCAGCTGACGGCGTGTCGGATCTGGTCGGCCGCGTCGTGCTCGGCGATGCGGCGCACCACATCGGTCTTGGTCAGCCACTGGTAGGGGTTCCGGATCGCAGCGCCGGACCCGTCGCCCACCAGCATCATCAGATGCTCGAGCTTCCGGAGCGCGAGCGGGTGGGTCGTGCGCGTGGCCATCGTGCCCACCACCTGAGGCGAGAGCGACAGGTTGTGCCCGATGATCCCGTTCTCGAAGAAATTCTGTTGATGCGCGCCGAACATTCGCGCCACGACCTGGCCCAGCGCTGCGAAGAGGAAGGAGCGGGACCTCTGTGTTGCTTCCCGGGCCTCGCCGCCGACCCTGTTGGCAGCGACATGGATCTGCAGGACCCTGCCGGGAAAGCGGTTTCTGAGATAATCGCCGAGTTTCCTCTGACGCGTCGCCGCCTTCTGCGATGAGCGATGGGTGACGAGAACCACATGTTTGTCGCTCGTGTTCAGCATCTCGAGCGCTCCGGCGAAGGAGTCGAGCCCGCCCGAGTGGACTTGCCCGGCTTTTGTGGAGAGCGTTTAGCTCACTTCGCGGGCCTTTCGCTCGAAGGCGATGGGGCTCTGG
>NZ_VJYZ01000019.1 GCF_007018965.1 Paracoccus marinus | reverse complement strand
GCCATCGAGGACCTCATGCCCTGGCGCTTCAACCAGCCGTCAAGCATCGCCGCATAGGGCAACGACCTCGCGCTTACGGTGCTGAAGGGGCTCGGCGAGGACTGGATTCCCGGCTACAAGCCGGCGTTCAATTTCCAGATGACGCTGGTCGATGCGGTGGCGCGCTGGCTCGCGCTGCATCCCGACTGGCTCGGCCGGATGCCGGGCATGCGTCCGGTCACCGGCCTACAGGAGGCCGCGCGGTTCTGGATCGGCCCACCTCCTACGCTGTCCAACCAGCCACCGCCGCAGGAGCTGGAGCAGATGCTGCATATCGCCCGCAAATTCGATGTCGCGGGCCGGGACGAGCGAAACCGCGCTCTCGGTCGCGCGGGCGAGGAATGTGTGCTGGCGCATGAGCGGGCTTCGCTTCAGGCCGTAGGGCGCGAGGATCTGGCGCGGAAGGTACGCTGGGTATCGGAAGAGGATGGCGACGGCGCAGGTTATGATATCGAGAGCTTTGCACCGGATGGGCGGTCCCGCCTGATCGAGGTGAAGACGACGAACGGATGGGAGCGCACGCCGTTCCTGATCACCCGCAACGAACTGGCCGTGGCCGAGGAACGCCGGTCGGAATGGCGCCTGTTCCGGCTCTGGAACTTCTCGCGCGAGCCGAAGGCCTTCGAGCTTCACCCGCCGCTCGATGCGCATGTCGCTCTCACTGCGACGACGTTTCAGGCGAGCTTTCACTGACGATCAGCCGAACACCTTATTGGCTTGCTCCGGCCACGGCGCGGCCGTTGCTTCGACGAGGGACATGAGGCTGACCGCCGGAGACTCCCGGCCGCAGGTCAGGCGTTTGAGGACGGCGGGCGACAGATAGGCCAATCGCAACTGGCGACTGACATGCCGCTCCGCCAGATCGACAGCCTTGGCGAGATCATGGACCGTGGCAAACTCTCCGGCTTCCATGCGGCGACGCCAACTCCACGCCCGGCCGATGGCGCGCAGGAAGTGAGGATCGGGAGTACGGTCCTCGCTCGGGCGATAATCCACCGGCGGCAGGAGTTTCGGCCGCCCGTTCTTCTTTCGCACCTTCAACGGGATCAGCACCCTGATCGTGTCATTGGCTTGTGTCATTACTCAGCAGCCTCCATGCGAGTGGGTGCGATCATCTCGCGGATGACCCCACCGATTCCCTCGGCCCGGACATCGACCGCGAGCCCGCCAGCGGTCACGGTGACGCGCCGGACGAGCAACTGAATGATCCGCGCCTGTTCCGCAGGAAAGAGCTGGTTCCAGAGCGCGCCGAAATCGTTCAACGCCGCGATGACCTCGGCTTCTCGAACCTGCGGGCCATCCTGCTGCAAGGCGTCCAGAACCTTTGTCACCACCTCGGGCGTCTGCGCAATCCGGCGGACTTCCGTCACCACCGCGTCCTCGATCATTCCCGCCGGAAGCCGCGATGGCACTTCGGATTCGCCACCCTCGCGGTTCCGGATCACATCCATCGAGACATAGTAGCGGTAGAGCCTGGTTCCCTTGCGCGTGGCCGTCGGCGTCATGGCTGCGCCGGTTTCGCTGAAGATCAGCCCCTTGAGCAGTGCAGGCGTCTGCATCCGGCTGTTGGACTTGCCCGGAAAATGTGGAGAGCACCAACTGAGGAACCAGGAGGTGTTCTATGGGAAACGGGAACAGGCCGA